>CAJYLO010000032.1 GCA_913776245.1 uncultured Chryseobacterium sp. | reverse complement strand
AAGCATGCAGAGAACCGTAGCGCGATCTCTTAAATCCCTTGCTACAACATTTTAACTGGCAACGAAGAGTTCGCTCTTGCAGCTTAATAATCGAAGTTTAGTAGATTCAAGCGTTTCCCGAAGATTTTAGTAAGGAAGCAAGATGTCTCACAAATGCTTTGTTCTGCGGCATTTGATTCTGGGGCATAGGAATGCGGAAATAAGGTTTTGGAAGCTTCGGCCAAGACTCGAAAATTTTAGAAGCTAAGGCTTGGGTTGGGTGTTTGCTCTCTGCCCGGGTTCGAAAATCAATAGCAAAATAAGCATGTAGAAAGCTTGCGTATTGCTTGTTTGGACGAGGGTTCGAATCCCTCCAACTCCACTCAAAACCCTGTAAAGTATTGATTTACAGGGTTTTTCATCATTTCAGGAATTTTATTTCTTTAATAAGTGTATTAGTCTGCTAAAAAATTCATACTAAGAATACTACTCAATAACAAACACTTATAATTTTAACCAAAAAAAGCTGCCTCAAATTGAGGCAGCTTTGTAAATAAAGCAGTTAAGGCTTCCAGAAACTCCAAACAGTTCCGTTAAATACTGCCAACTGTTGTTTTACAGTATCAAACACCATCATGCCGGGAGTAGGATTTACAACATTCAGGTGCGGGCTGGCTACCTTTGGGAGAACCATTGCCCGATTGCTATCTGTAAGCACCAAAATCCCGGATGTTGTATCGCTATTGGAATTGGTGCCAATTGCAATTTTTGCGGTTGTATTTTCCTTTGCATTATCCTGTAAAGAACTATCAACAGGATTGTTGGAGCTAATCACCTCTGTCGAATTATCGGCTCTTTGTACAGTAACAGGATAAGTGACATTGGTAAGATCAAACCAAGCACCGTCCCTCCTGTACTTTACATTCTTATCAGATATATCGAAGATCAGAGTTCCATTCTCTATTACTCCTTGCATACCTCTGTATCCGGCTCCAGTAGTAGAATTGTAGACTACCGGCTGATTGCTGACTGTAGAAGTCCATGGTAATACAATCCCTTTTTTATTATCCGCCGCATCATAAAATTCCAAAGAAATACTTGGATTAGTTACGGTATTTGCAGGCTGTATTCTGGAAAGTTCGTTTTTTCCTATAGCTACTTGGGCTTTCGCCGGGAAAGATAATATTAATGCAGCTACAGCAATGATATTTATGATATTTTTCATTTTAGTAATCTTTATACCCTAAAAATTAAGGCTGATTGTTATTGAATTTAAAAGCTTGTTACTAATCAGGGCAAGCTTGTGTCTGGAAGCAATGCCAAGCAGGGTTTGTATCACCAGATTTCACAGCATATATTTTAAGACATTTTGCCTCTGCATCATAAACCATCATTCCAACCACAGGATTGGTGATGTTAGTAAGAGATGCTGTTGTAAGAACCCTGTTAATAACAAATCCTTTTTCTTTAGATTCCAGAACAGTCCAGGCACTTTGTCTTACCATTGGCCAGTTTCCGTTATTTGCCCCAGCTCTTTGCAATGCCGTGATACCATGTTGAGAAGGAATATTGCTTCCACCATTAGTTACAGCCGGTTTATAACAATATGCGCCGTTTATGGTGATTGAAAATGTCTGCACAGGAGATGTGTCAATTCCGCCGTTTGCCGTGCCCCCGTCATCCTGAATGCGTACACTTACGACAGCAGTTCCTATGGCATTAGCCGCAACAGTATATTGTAGTTGTCCACTAGTGCTGACAGTAGGCTGAACTGAAAATAACGCATTATTATCATTGGTAACCAAGAATGCCAAAATGTTTTGTAAAGATTCATTAGAAGGACCTTTGCTAATATTCGTGGCCCAGCCGTTTACCACATAAGCAGTAGCAACAGCCGTCTGAGTCTGTACCTGATCCGCACCTTTTGTAAATGAAGGAGCATCATTTACCGGATTTACTGTAATTGTAATACTGGTCGGATTAGATTTATATCCTAATGAATTATCTACTGTATAATTAATAGAATCGTCACCATAATAATCCTGTACCGGATTGAAAGTTACATTACCGCTGTTATCAACAGTCCAGGTTCCGTTAATAGTTGTAATGCTGGTTTGCCTGCCGGCTGTTACAGGATCCAGATCCACAGTAGCCGTATTCAGCGTACCGGAAGTAGCCGTATCATTCGTTAAAATATTGAAAGTCTTGGCCGTATCTTCCAAAGTAGTGGTAACATCAGCAGCTGCAACAGGGTTACTTACTGCGATACCAAAGTTTACATTGGTATTGTTAGTGTTATTTCCGGCCGTTACAGCAATAAAGCTGTTGGTTGAGCTTCCGCCTGTAAGCGAGTTGGCATCATTATTATCAATTGATCCGTTAAAAGCTGCCCCTGCAGGTAAATCAGAAGTCGTAGGCACTGCAATTCCGTCACCATATGGAGTAGTCTTAATGAAAACCCTGTATGCCAGTGAAGTTGTAAGTGGCAGATAGCTGAATTTATATGTCCCGTCTGGTGCCACCGTAATGGAAGAAATCGCGTTATAAGGAGAAGTATTCGATGTAAGGATTGCGTACAATTGCTGCCCTCCAATCTGAGATATTGGTGTACCGTCTACTTTTTGGGGAGCAACTGATCCATCCTGGTCATTATAAACAGTTCCTGATATTTCATTATTAACATTATTGGAGATGGCAATCGTACGGCACACCTGAGTTCCGTTTCCGCAGCCATTGGTAGGAGTAGCACATACACTGTACGTACCACTTTGTGCCGCATTGTTAAAATTAACAAGAATAGACTCCGTTCCTTGTCCCGATGTAATGATTGCTCCGGTTGGAACCGTCCATGTATAGCCAGTAGCACCAGAGATGCCGGCAATTTTAAAGTTTACACTGCTTTGATCATCTCCAAATGCAGCATAATAAACTGTAAACGACACAAAATCGATATTCGCTGTTGCAAGGCTTGTTGCATTATTTAATGCCTGAATTCTCAATTTAGTATTTGAAAAATCCGATGCATCCCAAGTAGTACCCCAAAGATCCGATGCATCACCATACTGAACAACAGCATCAGTTGTTGGCCAGGATGTTCCCGTAACAGCCTTGTTATTTCCAACAGCAACATTGTTCTTCAGAAGCTGTACAACATTATCTCTGATGCTATTTGCGCTGGATGCATTTCTTTCAATATTAACACTTATTCCCATTATGGAATTACCTGCCGGTATTGTAAAAGTCGGCAAAGGGATTTCAAGGTACTGTGAAGTACCACCACTGACAGGAATATTGGCTGCTGAGGCATTAGAATTATTACTGCTACCCAAGTTAGCTAATCCCGTCCAGGCTGTTGTTCCGGCTGCATTATTACTTACCACACCCGAAGTTGGTGCTGCTACTGCCCCCGTATTTCCTGAAGTACCATTAGCCCCTGTTGGACTAGAGATAACACCTGTCCCGGTAATACTTGATGCAGAAGACACTGTTGCTATCACTGGTGTGCGCCCGGACTCACATCCTGTAGAAGGATTATAAAAAGACACATAATAGGTTGTAGTGGTAGTAATGCTTGGTGTTGTAAAAGTTGCACCAGTCCCAAGAGGTGATCCTCCTGTAGAAGCGGCATACCAACGGTAGTCCTGATCGCCTTCCGCACCACTTGCGCTAAGTGTGACTGTACCGGCGTTACAACGTCCCGATCCTGTTACATTTACCGGATTGACATAGGCCGTATGAGAAGCTGAAATGGTATTCTCATAAAGTTCCGGAGCAGAAGCCGTTGCCGTATTAACAATAGTTCCCTGCGCATTACAGTCTACGTTAACATCAAAACTTATAGTGGCCTTAGCACCAGGTAATAGTGTTATATTATCTCCACTGACTAATATATCCGGTGCAGCACCATTTAATAAAGTTCCTCCGGCCGCATTGGTTTTATTCTGAGCTGCCTGGGAAAGTGTATATTGTATGGTTAAGTCATCAACAGTGGTTGTTTTTGTTCCCCAGGCACTGCCACTTGAATTAACAAGACGGATGCGGGTATCTGCTGTCATATATAACGAACTGATAGTTCCGTTAAAGGTACCGCTTCCGGATCCGCTTACTGTACCAATAGAATAATATGTTGAACCATTGGGAGAAACCTGAACATCTAAAGTCCCTGCATTTGCAGAACTCTGTGTGTAGGCAAATGATACGGTAGCACTGGACGCCTTGGTAAGATTGGCAGTTCTTTCGATCCCGATTCCATTCGGCAAGTTTGCAAAATTTAACCGGTTAGTGGTTACTGTAATAGCACCTGTTGCGGGATTTGTTGTTTCGCCAATTTCTGCCCATTCATTTTTCCATAAAGCGGTACCATTGTTCCGGGCATAGGAAACAGAGTTAAAATTATCCGCCACATATTCACTGACACTCATTGCAGGTACGGATATACTCGTAGAGTTAGGAGCATATGAAAGTCCCGCCGGAAGCGGATCACTAAGGGTAACATTTTCTGCCGTACTACCAAGATTATCCAGAACTACGGTATATTTTCTTTTAGTGCCTGCGATAAAATGACTGGTATCTGCTGTTTTGGTGATATACATCAGTTTCACCGGGTTTCTTACAGTCGTCGGATTTGTAAAGGTTCCACCAGCGGTTCCGAACTGAACGGAATACTGCCTGTTTGTTCCTGCATTACTTTTACCCAATGCGAAAGTAACTCTTGTATATGGGAATTTGTACTGCGCAATAAAAGCTGCTGTATTTTCGAAGTTGATCCCATTAAGCTCTGCAGTAGTCCCACCAAATCTTGTTCTTCCGGATGGCTGCTGACTGATGGTCAGTGCACTGGTGGCGTCAACCTGATAGGTAGAATACCCTCCAATCTCCACAAGTTCACTTCCGTCGATATCCACTGCGGTAAAATAGTATTCCGAAATGTAGGCCCTGTTGTTGGTAACAACCTCATAAAACTCCAGTTCAAAAAGAACGTTACCATTTCCGGTAGTGGTTATCCTGGGTTGTAATCTTCCCGGAAGTCCTGTTCCGGCAGTTTCATCATCCAGCTGCGTTAGTACTGTTCCGGTACCATTAATTTCTTTAATGGTAAGCAATCCGTAGATTGTAATTCCATTGGTTGTGATAAGATTGTCATAGCGCCAAACAGAGCCGGCAGATAAACCGTTATTTCCTGCATTGGTAATAAGAGTACGATTAGAGTTCAGGAAATTAAGATTCTGCCCGGGAATCGCAAGAACAAAAGAATTGGGCTGCTGTGCTGAAAGCGGCTGGTAGCCGAAGATCATCACGATTAATAATATTAAAAGCCGTAGCTTTTCAGCTGCATATTGAAATGCAGGATAAAGAGTATTTTTTTTCATTATTCACAAAATAGTTAAGGTTATATCTCTTGAAGATATAACTACCGATGAATCAAAAATTTAAGTTATTTATAAACGAATGAGATCCGTTTATATCCTATGAGAATAACACAGGAGGAGGCCGAGTCCGAAAAGCCTGATTATGGCGGCTGGATAAATATTGGCTTGTATATAATATCCGCTCCCTTTTATCTAAACTGTTATATACAAATATAAAGTCAGACGAAGACAGATCCCACTTCAAGTGCTGATCTGGCGATATTATAGGCTTTTTAGTAGAATCCGAAAGTGTAATGCGGTGATTATCGCTGTCAGTATAACGATTGTTAAGTGTTTTGGCAATATCTTCTGAAGAAGCTCTTTTCTTTTTGCCATTATCCGCTGAAACAAGTTTTTTTTGCTGATCTAATTTTATTTTTCTTTCGCTGAGAATCTTTTTATCCTTAGCGGCTTTCCCGATTGATAAATCTTTATGAGTAACAAGATCAGATCTGGATGCTACCTCTTCCAGATTCTTAGTAACAACAGTATTTTCTTCTATATATACACCTGCACCTTCAGAAATATAAATCTGAGAGCAGATACAATTGAAAAAAAATAAGAGAAAAAAAGATAACAGATGAGCTATCCTGTTATTTTTTATCATCATAAATTGTTGTTTGCGCAAATTTACATTTTTTTTGCAAATATTTGAATAAATTGTTATTATAATTAAATATTAGTTAAAAATACCTAAAAATAATATATTATTATTTGATAATATTTATCTAAAATTATTTAACGTTTAACTGTATTATATTGAAAATCATTAAATTAAAAAAAAACGTTTTACAATAGAAGGATATCTTTGAAAATGCTATATACTGAAAAAAATCATTGAATTAGGTTTTCTAAGTTGACCAGAATCTATACTAATACAACTATATTTCTAGTAGTTGTTAAATGTAATTGATCGCCTTTTTAATCTTCTTATCAATAAATTGGAATAATTGGCGATTCAGTAAAAATGGAACAAGATTTTTCAAATAATCTATACTCTATGTTAAGAAAAACCAGCTTTAGTAATCCAAGCATAAAATGTCATTAAAAACCCTTTTTATAATTCATTTTTTAATTTTATCTTCACATCCCTAAATTTTTTAATACAATGAGCGTACATATCAGTGCAAAAAAAGGTGAAATTGCAAAAACAGTTCTGATGCCGGGTGACCCGCTGAGAGCCAAATATATTGCTGATAACTTTTTGACGGATGTAGAATTAGTGAGCAAAACCAGAAATATTTTTTTCTTCACAGGAAAGTATAAGGGCAAGGAAATAACGGTGGGCGCAAGCGGGATGGGCTTTCCAAGTATCGGCATCTATTCGTATGAGCTATTTACTGAATATGAAGTGGAGACCATCATCAGAATCGGGACTTGCGGTGCTTATTCTACTGACTTAAAACTATTTGACATTCTGAATGTACAAAAAGCAGCAAGTGAAAGCACTTATGCAAAATTTGCCTGGGGAATAGAGGATGACGCCATTTCCAATCAAGGTACAGCTTTTGACAAGATCAATGAAACTGCTGCCGAACTCGGATTGAATGCTAAACCTGTGAATATCCATTCCAGCGATATCTTCTATAGAAAAGATCCGGCTGTCCCTGAGATTGCCGTGAGACATAACTGTCCGGCTGTGGAAATGGAAGCTTTTGCGCTTTTTGCTAATGCCCAGCATCTTGGTAAAAATGCCGCAACAATCTTAACTGTCTCTGACATTATCCCAACCCACGAGCAGATCTCTGCCGACCAAAGAGAACAGGCTCTTAGAACTATGATGGAACTTTCACTGGAAACGGCATTAAAATTCTAAGATGATTATAACAAAAAAAAGCTTCCGAATTGGAAGCTTTTTTCATAGATGGTAAAACGATTACTTTTTGATAACCTTTACCGTATTATTCTCAGATTCTGATTTTACTTTTAAAATATAAGTCCCGTTGATCAACTGGCTCATATCCAGCGATGCTTTGCTGGTTCCGCTGTTCAGGTTAAAATTCTTAATCAGTTGTCCGGCCGTATTATAAATCTCCACACTCTTCAGGTCAGAATTTTTCGTATTTTGAATGGTAACAAAACCAGAAGTAGGATTCGGGAAAACACTGATTCCGTTTTGCTTCTGTACATCCTCCACAGCAAGCGTGCTGCAGTTATAAACGTAAAGCTCATCCAGATACCAGCCTTCTACACCATTACAGCCATCGGTTCCCATTTCAAATCTGAATTTTATTTTAGAGCCGGAAGTCACGCCTAATTTTGACAGGTCAATAACACTTTGACCCCAGCTTCCACCAAGAGAACCTCCATCCGTACCTGTGAAGGCTCGTTGTCCTTTCAGCGGATTATCACTGCTTGTTGTACCGTCCAAAGTACTGTTGTAGCCATTATAAGTAAATGCCGTTACCGGAACCAGTGTCCAGCTTCCTCCATTCAGGCTGTATTTTATATTGCCACCATCCCAGGTTGATTCTGTTGCAACATAGTGGTTAAAAGCCATTTCATACTTACCGCTTGTAAAAGTCGGCATCGTGATTGTCGGGCTTTCCAGTCTTAGGATTCCGTTTTGGAGGTTGCTGGCGCAATCGCCGTTAATAGGATCTATAGCAAAGATTGCTTTTCCGGGTCTGCTTTTCGGCAAATTGGATTTTATAGTCCAGTCTCTTGCTTCCCAGGTGGCTGGTTTGGTAGGAACGTTGGTTACAGTCCAGCTACCCAAGCCATTTTCCCAATCTTCTTTAAAAAGCGGATTGTTGGTTGCACTGGCACATAAGCTTGGAGCATTCTGTGCTAGCAATGGCGTATAATTACACTGAGTAGCAGGAGAAGTTCTGAGCTGTACGGCAAGAATACCGTTTTTTACATTTTGTACATCCGCTGAAGTGATAGATTGCCCGGTTAAACCTGCTGGTGTAGTGGTGGTAGACAATCCCTGAAGATTGACGCCGATTAAATCATTGGCAGACGCTTCCAGCGCATCGGCAAAATTTGCAAAATCACTGGTTGCTGTAAGGTAATTTTTCTGTGCTCTCCACCAGAGATGTGCAGCCTTTACAAAACCCATCCCGGTCATTGTGTAGCCATTGTAAGTACCGCCATCTACCAGCAGTGCATATAAGTGGTTGGTAACACCTGAGTTGGTATGCACGCCTCCCGCATCGGCAGTACCGCAGTAATAATTGGCAGCATCCAAAACTTTTGCCGGATCGCCGTTACAGTTCGGATTCCACATATCCCGGATTGCACCTCCGAAAGCGGTGGCATCTTCTCCCATTTTCCATCTTAAAGATCCTGAGCAGGCTGTAGTTGTTCTTACGGACAGGTTTTCACCTTCGTCCATATAATTGTTAATAAGGTCAATCGTTTCACCCCAAACATCGGAATAAGATTCATTCAGGGCTCCTGATTGGTATTGATAAATTAAACCGCTTGTGTACTCTGTGTAGGCGTGTCCCCATTCGTGCGCGATGACATCATCTGTTGCAGTCCCGTCACAGTAGCCGGCATAGGTTCCGTTCCATCTCGCATTGGGACAGGAAATGGTGGGGTCATTATTAACCGTAATCATTGTATGATCTGCAGCATCATAAGACACGTGCCCGAATGCATTCTTAAAGAAATTATAAACGTGTTCGGAAGTCACGACTTCGTTCTGCTGCCAGCTGCTAAGCGTCCCCGGAAAAACATCGCCTTCTTTCCACTTCAGGTTTGTAGCATTAGTATTAGTTTCGTAAAGCCTTCGGTCGATAGGGTGTATTCCTGTAAACTGTTCTACCAGTTCACCCGTATGCGCATTGATGAAAACATATTCTCTCACATCTTTTTTGTTGGTCACTTCTATCTGGTAGGCTAAGTAAGGCGTAACAATCCCGCCTTGCATCAGGTTTTTTGGAAAGATGAGGAGATTCGTCTTTGCGGTTTGGAGCGGTGTATTGGATTTATTCAAATCCTGTCTTGAGACAATATCTTTAGCAATGATTTCTGCATCTGCAGCAGAAATATCCGGAACAGTATTCAGTTTGGCTATCGAAATACTATTGCCGTTGATGGATGATAATTCCTCTTTAGCATTAAAATGAAATTTCAGTAAACCGTCATAAACCGGCACACCCTGATATTGTTGTCTGTAGGTCACGTTTTTCAGACCATAATTATCCGTTGTTTCTTCCAGGAAAACAAGATCATTGACAGATCTCAGGTTGAATGCTTTGAAGTTTTCGGATAGAAATTCAGAGGCTTTAGCTCTTGTATCTGAAGATTTCAGCTTAACGGATTGCGAAAAATAAATAAAATTAGGATTAGATGTACTGTTACTGATGGTAACATTGGCTTTCAATTCATTTTTCAGCCTGGAAAGTTCTTTGGATTCCTGTGCAAATCCGCAAGCATAAGCTAAAACAATGGCAAAAGATAGAGTTTTTTTCATTTTAATATTTAATTGCTAACAAATATAAATATTCTATGCAATAATATCCCCGAAAATGAAAGAAACTTAATTTATTATCAAAAGCTTAGACCTGACACATTCATCTGGAGCTGTGCTTTGGTATCAATTACGACGGTGATGTAATTTTCCGAAAGCAGAAACTGTGTTGGTTTCAGTTCGATAACATTACCTTGTAGCCGTATCCCTTTGTAATATTCTTTATTAAAACTTTCCATCAGACTTTTCTTGGAAGAATTTTCGATATCCAGCAGAGGAATACCATAATCTTTCTCGATCATCTTGCGGATCTTGCCTTCAAATAACACCGTAAGTGCTTTTTGAAAAAAGTTTTTGGTTTTCAGGTTAAAATCTGTCTGTGTCAGCACTATTTTATGGCTCAGTGCATCATATGCAGGTTTCCCTTTTATAAAGGCCGTCCCGTTTACACCGCCTTCCGTTTTTACTTCAATCACAATATTTTCTTTTTCAGCATAGACTTTGATATCATCCACCTTTACCTTGTTTTTTTCACTGTTCAGAGGAAATTCTTTGTTAAGGAATTGCTGCCTTGCAATTTTTGTAGCCTCATCAAAGCTGATGTTGGCGGTCGTCTGCAGGTTAAATATATTTGGGAGGTCTGGTTTGACGACAAAATTAGGAACCGAATTCACATCTTTAGTTGCCAAAGGCACCTGGCCTACAAAAGTTTCCGAAAACAAATCTATCCCGACTGTTGTTTTGATTTTATCCTGAAACACCTGAAGCGGCGCCATATAGGTATTTTGTGGCGATATTTTCAGCCACGTGTTATATTCCTGAGAAACGTTGATAGGTTTGGAAAACTGATTCCACGCCATCACCAGATAGGGCTGCAGGTTAAACTGAGATTTGATTTGTCGATCTATGACAGTTGTGAATTTACTTTGCTGCTCCTTCAGTACGGATTCTATAAAAGAGGCAATCGGGATTTTGACTTTTCCATAGTCCAGGACAGGCTTCTGTGTCCATACAAACCCGGCAGTCGTTGTTTTAGTGCTCAGTTTCCAGTCCGGTGTTGCCGCGAGACTGGTGATAAAATTCATGATCAGATTAAAATTAGTATCCTGATACATATAATAACCCAGCGTTCCGTAGCCTTTCTCTGCCCAGATCTTTAGCGGTACGGAAATCATCAGCCTGTTGTTCGTCAGAGCTTTTATGGCAATATTTCCTTGTTTTTCAACCTTCACTTTAAACTGGTCATTATTATTATCCGTATAAGATTGGTCCTCATACAAAACGCCTTTCACCGATTGATTGATGAGATTATTGATCTCAGAGACCGGAAGCGACACAGGAAGTGTAATGTTGGACTTGATTTTGGGTAATGTATAAACCGAAGTCCCGGATTGGGAAAAGATGAACAGGCTGCATAGTAAAAAAAATAAAGCCTGTGTTTTTCTATAAATCTTCATAAATGTTTTTGATACAGTTTTAGAACGCTAAATTAATTGTTTTATTTAATAATGGGATATCACTAACTCTGCTACACCTATTGTGAGTCTCAATCATTTAAGCTATCATTTTTCTACAAAAATAACCGAGAGCAGGTAATTCCTGCTCTCGTTTTTTAAATCTACTATTATTATTTTAATTGATTATCAACAAGTTGATAATTTAAAAGTGGTTTATCACTAAGTTTGATACGTTACCAATAATTCTCAGGCAAAGAACAAACAAAAAAACCACCTCTTTCGAGATGGTTTTATATTTAAAAACTGGGAAAAATTATTCTTCAGTTTTTTCTTCTGTAGAAGTTTCTGCAGCAGGAGTTTCTTCCACTTTAGCTTCAGCAGTTTCAGCAACAGGAGCAGTTTCTTTCTTTGCAGTAGATCTTCTGCTTCTTCTTGTTGTTTTCTTTTCGGCTTCGTTTGGATTATAGATCTCGTTGAAATCTACCAACTCGATTAATGCAGTATCAGCAGCATCACCAGGTCTGAAACCAGTCTTGATGATTCTTGTGTAACCACCGTTTCTTTCAGCGATTTTAGGAGCTACAGTTCTGAACAATTCTGTAACCGCTTCTTTACTTTGCAGGTAAGAGAAAACGATTCTTCTATTGTGAGTTGTATCTTCTTTAGCCTTAGTAAGGATTGGTTCCACGTAAACTCTTAAAGCTTTCGCTTTAGCAACAGTAGTGTTGATTCTTTTATGTTCAATCAGGGAACAAGCCATATTAGAAAGCATTGCCTTTCTGTGAGGCGCAGTTCTACCCAAGTGATTTATCTTTTTTCCGTGTCTCATTTTGAGGATTATTTATCAGCGTCTAACTTATATTTTGCAACATCAAACCCGAAATTTAGTCCTTTTGAGTGAACCAATTCTTCAAGTTCTGTTAAAGATTTTTTACCAAAATTTCTGAATTTCATCAAATCAGACTTACTGAAAGAAACCAGCTCACCAAGCGTTTCAACTTCAGCCGCTTTCAGACAGTTTAGGGCTCTTACGGAAAGATCCATATCTGCTAATTTAGACTTAAGTAATTGTCTTGTGTGTAGGGTTTCTTCATCGTATTGGATCGATGCTTTTACCGCTTCTGTTTCAAGAGTGATTCTTTCATCAGAGAAAAGCATGAAATGATAGATCAGGATCTTAGAAGCTTCTGTCAAAGCATTCTGAGGCGTGATTGATCCGTCAGTTTCGATATCCAAAATCAGTTTTTCGTAGTCTGTTTTTTGCTCTACACGATAATTTTCTATACTGTACTGTACTTTTTTGATCGGGGTAAAGATGGAATCAATCGCAATAGTTCCTACAGGAGCATTGTTGGATTTATTCTGATCAGAAGGAACATATCCTCTGCCTTTTTCGATATTGAAAGTAATTTCAAACGTTACATCTTTCGCTAAAGTTGCAATTACCAAATCCGGGTTAAGGATCTCGAAATTCACGATAGAATCCCCAAGATCACCCGCAGTAACTACATCTTTTCCGGAGATCTTTGCAGTGACCTGCTCATTTCCCGGATTTTCGGTTTTAGCTTTAAGACGCAATTGTTTAAGATTAAGAATGATTTCAGTAACATCTTCAATCACTCCCGGTATAGTTGAAAATTCGTGCTCTACGCCTTCTATTTTGATAGATGAAATAGCATATCCTTCCAGAGAAGAAAGTAAAACTCTTCTCAATGCATTACCGATTGTAAGCCCGAAACCTGGTTCCAAAGGTCTGAATTCGAATTGTCCTTTAAAATCAGTTGAGTTTAACAGGATTACTTTATCGGGTTTTATAAATGTTAAAATTGCCATAGTCTGGTTGAGCAAAAATTTGAAAAAATTATTATTTAGAGTATAATTCGACGATCAACTGTTCCTTGATATCTTCAGGGATCTGAATTCTCTCAGGTGCACTTGTGAAAGTACCAGTTTTTTTCTCGTCATTGAATTGTAACCACTCATAATTTGCTTTAGAAGCCAAAGCGTCGGAGATTACTTCAAGAGATTTGGATTTTTCTCTTACAGCAATTTCGTCACCAGCTTTCAGCAGATAAGAAGGAATGTTTACCAGCTCTCCGTTCACAGTGATGTGTCTGTGAGAAACCAATTGTCTAGCAGCAGCTCTTGTTTTAGCAAAGCCTAATCTGTAAACTACATTATCCAATCTTGATTCGCAAAGCTGAAGAAGAACTTCACCTGTTACGCCTTTGCTTCTGTGTGCTTTATCGAAAAGGTTCGCAAATTGTCTTTCTAAGATACCGTAGGTGTACTTAGCTTTTTGCTTTTCAGCAAGCTGGGTAGCGTATTCGGATTTCTTAGCACCTCTTCTTTTGTTAGGACCGTGTTGTCCTGGTGGTTGATTTTTTCTTTTCTCGAAGTTTTTATCGTCTCCGTAAATTGCCTGACCAAATTTTCTAGCAATTTTTGTTTTAGGTCCAATATATCTTGCCATTGTATTAAGATTTGAGGATTAAAAGATTATACTCTTCTTCTTTTAGGTGGTCTGCATCCGTTGTGTGGCATAGGTGTCACGTCAACGATTTCACTTACTTCGATCCCTGAGTTGTGTAGTGTTCTGATTGCAGATTCTCTACCGGCACCCGGACCTTTTACAAACACCTTAACTCTTCTAAGACCGGCTTCGAAAGCGACCTGAGAACAGTTTTCAGCAGCCATCTGAGCTGCGAATGGAGTATTCTTTTTAGAACCTCTGAAACCCATTTTACCGGCAGATGCCCAAGAGATAACCTCTCCGTTTTTATTTGTTAAAGAAATGATGATGTTATTGAAAGAAGCCTGAATATGAGCTTCACCAATAGCCTCAACCTTTACTTTTCTTTTTTTAACAACTTTAGTTTGTTTTGCCATAATTAATTCTAACGATTATTTACTTGCCTTTTTCTTATTAGCAACAGTTTTTCTCTTTCCTTTACGGGTTCTAGAATTGTTTTTCGTTCTTTGGCCTCTTAAAGGTAATCCCAGTCTGTGACGTATTCCTCGTTGGCATCCTATGTCCATCAATCGCTTGATGTTCAATTGCACTTCAGATCT
>CAJYLO010000031.1 GCA_913776245.1 uncultured Chryseobacterium sp. | reverse complement strand
TACTTATTCAGCAACTGAATTTCCTTAATCAGTTCACCGCTGAGATTTACCGAATGTTTCATAGACTGTACTTCAAGATGCTCTGCTTTGGCATCTTCCTCAACACTTTTAATGTAGAATTTCAATTTCTGGCTTCCCTGATTCTTTTCCAGCACACTTCTGAAAAAATTGAGGTCTTCCGGCCGGAAATCCATAACATCCATCACCAGCGAAATGCTTTTGGCAAAACGCTCAAAGGCTTCCTGCAGCTCAATAACTTCATTTACGTTCACGAAAACCCGACCATCTTTTACCTGGGCAAATTTAATTTTAAAAATCACAAACCGCTGAACTTCCAGCTTTTCTTTCAGTTTCATATAATCGCGGTCTCCCAAACGGAAAGAATAGGATCCCGAATAATCCTCCAGTGTCACAAAAGCCACTTTTTCACCGCTTCTGAAACCGTCCTGCACTCGGTATTCCGTAATAAGACCGGCTACCGTATACTCTTTGCCGGCGCCGCCATTTTCCCTTTCTTTCTGTAACGTTTTCCAGTCTTTCTTTTTTTCTTCAAACAGCTCTTCCTGCTTATTGGCAAAAGCCTGCTCTTTATAAGCATCCACCTCGTCCAGATTCAAAAAATGGAAAACCCCTTTCGGCTCAGCTTTTTTAGTAACCTCTTCTATGATTTCCTCCTCGCCTGTGAGCAATTCATCAGATACAATTTCCACAAGGTCCGCAACATCTTCAGGAACATCCTGCTCGAGGATAGGAACCTCATCCACAACCAGTTTCACTTCTTCATCTTTTTCAAGGACTGCCTTTTTGGAAAGCTGCCCCTGCATAAACTGGAACTGAAACTTAAATTCGTCCAGCGGATGTGCAGACAGATAAAATCCGATGGTTTCTTTTTCTTTGTTCAGCTTGTGCATATTTGGCCATTCCGGACATGGGGCGAGCTTCGGCTGTTCGATCTGGACCTCCTCCGCAAAATCAGCAAAAAGGGAATGTTCCATTTCATTTTTGCTTTCCTGGAAACTCTGTCCGTACCGGATCAGTCTTTCCAGATTGGTTTTTCCTGCCATATCGATGTCGAAATACTGTCCCCGGTGGAAGGTATCGAGTTCATCAAAAGCTCCTGCAAGCACCAGGCTTTCCGCCACCCGCTTGTTCATCTGGGAAGGCAGGATCCTTTCAAAGAAATCATAAATATTTTTAAATCTTCCGTTCTGTCTTTCTCTTGTAATGGCTTCACTAGGGCCCTCCCCGATTCCTTTGATGGCACCCAGCCCGAATCTGATCTGCCCTTTTTCGTTTACCGAGAATTTATACTGCGATTCGTTAACATCCGGGCCTAATACATCAACACCCATACTTTTACAGTCTTCCATGAACATGGTGATGGATTCGGTGTTGTTGATGTTATTGCTCATCACACTCGCCATATATTCCGCAGGATAATTGGCTTTCAGAAAAGCGGTCTGATACGCCACAAACGCATAACAGGTTGAGTGGGATTTGTTAAAGGCATATTCCGCAAACGCTTTCCAGTCGTTCCAGATTTTTTCAAGACGTTCTTCATCAAGGTTATTTTTTCTGCCGCCTTCAATGAATTTCGGATACATTTTATTAAGAACATCGATCTGCTTTTTACCCATCGCTTTTCTCAGCGTATCGGCTTCGCCTTTGGTAAAGTTGGCGAGTTTCTGGGATAGAAGCATTACCTGCTCCTGATAAACAGTGATGCCATAAGTTTCCTCCAGATATTCCTGGGTTTCCGGTAAATCATAGATGATTTCCTCAGTCCCGTGTTTTCTATTGATGAAGTTCGGGATATATTTGATCGGACCGGGACGATATAGTGCGTTCATTGCAATCAGATCCGCAAAGACAGTAGGCTTCAGCTCACGCATATATTTTTGCATTCCAGGGCTTTCGTACTGGAAAATCCCGATTGTCCGTCCTTCCTTGAATAATTGATACGTTTTAGCATCATCCAGTGGAATCGCATCCGGGTCAATGTCAATGCCGTGACGCTCTTTGACCAGTTTAACAGCATCTTTGATAATGGTTAATGTCCTCAGACCCAGAAAGTCCATTTTCAGAAGACCTGCACTTTCCGCAACAGAGTTGTCGAACTGGGAAACCAAAATGTCCGCATCTTTCGCAGCAATAGTAATTGGAACCAGATTACTTACAGGTTCCGGTGTGATGATGACACCACAGGCGTGAATCCCGGTATTCCTGATGCAGCCTTCCATTTTTTTGGCGCTTTCCAGAACCGAAAATCTGGAATCATTCGGGTTGTTGAGTACCGCTTTCATCTCATCCACCAATTGCTGTTCTTCCGGCTTCAGTTTATCATATTTTGATAAGGCTTTTGCAATGTTCATTCCGGGTGTGGATGGAATCAGCTTGGCGATCATATTGGTTTCCGGGATCGAAACATCCAGAACTCTTCCGGCATCTTTGATCGCAGATTTTCCGCCAAGAACAGAATAAGTGATAATTTGTGCCACCTGGTCCTGACCATATTTGTCCACCACCCATTTAATGATCTTATCACGGCCTTCATCATCAAAGTCGATATCAATATCGGGCATCGAAACCCTTTCCGGATTCAGGAATCTCTCGAAAAGTAAATCATACTTAATCGGGTCAACATTGGTAATTCCGATGCAATAGGCTACTGCCGAACCAGCTGCAGATCCACGGCCGGGACCAACCCAAACGCCCATATTTCTGGCCTCGTTACAGAAATCCTGAACGATCAGAAAGTAGCCGGGATAACCGGTGTTGGCGATAACATCCAGCTCAAAATCAAGTCGCTCTTTGATTTCATCAGTAATTTCATTGTAACGTTTTTTGGCGCCTTCGTAAGTAAGATAAGTAAGATATGCCATTTCACCACGTTTTCCGCCATCGATATCATCTTCGGGATTAATGAACTCCTGTGGGATATCAAATTTCGGCAACAAAACATCACGCTTCAAAGTGTAAGGCGTGAATTTGGCCAGGAATTCTTCATATGCCTCGAAAGCATCGGGATAAGCAAGGAAAGTTTCCTTTAACTCATCCGCGTTTTTGATGTAATATTCGTCTGTTGTCAATCCTTTTCTTTTTCCGAATCCTTTTCCAATCGGAGTCGATAATTTTTCGCCGTCTTTGATACAGCTCAAAATATCCTGAATGTTGGCATCGCTTTTATTGGTGTAAAAAGTTTCGTTTTGCGCGAGGATTTTGACATTATATTTATCTGCGAATTGCAGTAAAACTTCATTCAAATGTTCTTCTTCAGGCAATTTATGATTCTGGATCTGAACATAGAAATCGTCTCCAAAAGTATTTTTCCACCACTGGAACAGTTCTTCCCCGCGCTGTTCACCAATGTTCAGAATTGTGCTGGGAATGTCACCATAGATTCCTGAAGTCAGGGCAATTATGCCTTCTTTATATTGGGCAATCAGTTCCCGGCTGATCCTTGGAACGCCGAAATAAAATCCTTTCTGAAAGCCAATACTTGATAATTTGACAAGATTTTTATAACCGTTGAAATCTTTGGCTAAAAGAACCACCTGTGTTCTCCTGTCCGGGTCATCTTTGGTAAATTGTTTCTGTTCGTAGCGGTCGGAAATATAAAATTCGCAGCCAACGATTGGAATCAGTGGAGTGGTATTGGGTTCTTCTTCATTGAAGGTTTCTCCTTTTTCTTCAGCTTCCTGCTTTTTGGCAAGATATTCTTTATGTTTTTTACTGATGTCGGAATTGGCGCCTTCCACTGCAGACACAAATTTGAATGCGCCCATCATATTGCCCAGATCTACCATTCCGACGGCAGGGAAATTATCCTGCTTGGCTTTACTGATAAGGTCACTGATGTTGGTGGTGGCTGTGAGTGTAGAGAAAACACTGTGGTTGTCGAAATGGAAATATTTCCCCAGATCGATTTCATCCACACTTCCGAAATCGGTTTGTTTTTTCTTGTTGTTGAAGCTGGCAACCTGTCTTCTGATCACAATTCCGAAAGGCCTGATCGGATTCGGATTGGCAGCCTGATATTCTTTTAATTTCGCTTCCGGGATTTTCAGGACATCCGCAGGAATCACACCGATTCTCATCATCTCGAAGAAGACCTGAGCAGTTGCATTAACGTCGGCTGCCGCATTGTGCGCTTCATCGAATTTGTGACCGTATAATTTCTCGTAAAGTTCTTCCAGCTTCGGCGATTTATATTTTCCGCCACGGCCACCTTCCAGCTTACAATAATCAGTTCCCAGAATCATTGTGTCGGCTTTCGGCTTTTCCTGGAGATTGTCTTTGATGTTTTTCCGATGAAACTCGGCGCCTACAATATTGTAATCAAATTCCACATTGTGTCCGGAAACGACTCTGACTTTCTCAAGAGTCTGCGCAAATTCTTCCAGAACTTCCTGAAGATCCCGGCCTTCTTCGTTAGCAATTTTGGTAGTGATTCCGTGGATTCTCGCAGCGTTGAAAGGGATATCATAACCTTCCGGTTTGATGATATAATCCTGATTTTCAATTAAATTCCCATCATCATCGTGCAATTGCCACGCAATCTGAACCATTCTGGGCCAGTTATCGGAATCGGAAAGCGGAGCGTTGAAATTTTTTGGTAAACCTGTGGTTTCAGTATCGAAAACTAAATACATCTGCATTAGAAATTTGTGTAAAGTTACAGTTTTGAAAGACACAAAAAAAGTATATAATTATTATTGATATTAATAGTGTTAAAAAGGTAATAAGTTGCTGAATGAATGATTATCTTTGCACAAAACAGCTCCAATGAAAAAAATTTTATTCAGTGTAAGTTTTTTATTTTCATTATATTATGTCAGTGGCCAGGATCGTAAACTGAAAAATGAGTTTGCGTTGCAGCGTGTTGAAAATGAAAAAAAGTTAGATCAATTCCTTCAGAAGAATGCCAATCAGTATTCTGATAAATCAGCTGAAAATCTTAAGAAAAATCTGGCCGGATTTGCAGGACAGATTCCGCTTTTTTATTCCGTTGAAGAGACCAGTGCCAATGCTACCGCTAATGTGGATGAATTGCAGGCCGGGACAGTCGCAGGAGTGCCTGCTGTAACAGGAAACGGTATCAAGATAACTATTTTCGATGCAGGCCGCATCCAGGACACCCACGAACAGTTTACAACAAACAGAGCTGTAAACAAAGAAGCTTCTACAGAAGCGAAACATTACCACGGAACTAATGTTAACAGTTTGCTGATAGGAAACGGTTTGGCAACAGGGAATTTTACCCAAAGCAGCGTCTCATATCCTAAAGCCAATGCAAAAGGGATACTTCCGCAGGCTACAACAGACAATTATATGTTTGCTGCAACTACCATCAACGGGACAGTTCAGAACAATTATGAAAAGCTGGCAAGCCTTCCGGATCTTAATATCTCCAACCATTCTTACGGAATCAATTCCGGGTGGAATAAACCGGGAACAGCTAATACTTATTACTGGTACGGCAATTATGATCTTAATCACCAGGATACTTATGCCGGAGCTTATGGCGTGCAGGATTATAATTTTGACAAAATCGTTTATTCGCAGCCACAACAGATTATTGTAAAATCTACAGGGAATTATTATGGTGTAGGCCCGGATGCTAATTCTGTAAAGTACAGATATGATACCACTACTAGTGCGTGGGTACTCTTTGGAGCCAATGATGAAGTGCCGCCGGCAAACTGCAGCCAGGGTAATAATTGTATCTATTTCGGGTCATTAGCCAAAAATATTATTACAGTTGGTGCAGTTAATCAGCTGACGACGGCCAATCACAAGTATACTCAGGCTTCTGATGTCGTAAAAGGAAGCTTCAGCAGTGCCGGTCCGAGGAAAGACGGTGCCGTGAAACCGGATCTCACAGCCGTTGGTGTAGATATGATAATGGCAAACTACGTTACATCCAGCCCGAATGCTACCAATCTGTATGTAGTAAATTATGGGACATCTTATGCAGCGCCAATCGTAACCGGAATTGCAGGTGCATTGACTCAGATCCAAAGAAATATATCCGGCAACAGTTCTTTTATTTTTAAAGCAGATGAGATGAAGGCTTTATTAACGCATACTGCTAATGAAGCGGGAAGACCAGGTCCTGATGTATGGTATGGCTGGGGATTGGTAGACGCCAAAAAAGCAGCTCAGGTTTTGGTCAACAGGCTGAATGAAGATGCTTACCTGGAAAAAAATAATCTGCAGTCCGGTGTTAAATTTACAAAACAGATCAAAGCTACCGGAAGCGAACCTCTGAAAGTCAGTATTTCCTGGGTAGATCCTGCGATTGCCTATTTTACCAATGATACAGATCTTCAGCAAAACAACACCTCCCGATTGGTAAATGACCTGGATGTGAGAGTAATTGATGAAGGAAACGGTATCGTTTATTATCCCTGGAAACTTGATATTACAAATCCTAATGCCAACGCCACAAAAGGTGATAATTCGGTAGATAATATAGAACAGATTGTTATTGATAATCCAACCGCAAACGGATTCTACAGAATAGAGGTTACCAATAAGAATCCGCTGGTAAACCAGGACGGAAATGCTGCAGCACAGGATTTTGCTTTGGTTGCTACAGGAACCAAAAAAATAACAATGGCTTCTGCTGACATCACAAAAGATGAAGTAAAAGTTTTCCCTACAAAAACGAAGGATATTGTTAATGTGAATCTTGAGGATAATCCGGAAAGAATTGCGGTGTTTGATATGAATGGTAAAATGATTTTCGAAAGTTTGAATAATTCCAAATCTCAGACATTAAGTCTTGCTCAATATCCAAAAGGTCTTTACATAGTGACAGTTAAAACAAAATCCGGAATTATAGCTAAGAAAGTTATCAAGGAATAATCCAGCCGGAATTTTATAAATAAAAATAGCCTCGAAAACAATTTCGAGGCTATATTATTTTTATTGAATAATACGCTTACATTCTGTTTACAGTACCAATTCCAAGTAATGATAATCCTTTTTTTATGGTTTTTCCTGTCAAGTCAGACAACTGAAGACGGAATTGTTTCGCCGTTTCATTTTCCTGATTCAGGATCGGATTATTTTGATAGAAAGAATTATAACTTTTTACCAGTTCATAGACATAATTCGCAACCAGAGCCGGACTAAGTGATTCCGCAGCTTTATTTACTACATCTTTGAATTCGGATAAAAGCATAATCAGATCCTTTTCACTGTCGTTTGGAAGATAAGAATCAGAAAATTCTTTTGTTTCAAAGCCAGCTTTATCCAATAGCGACTGGATTCTGGCATAAGTATATTGAATAAACGGACCAGTATTTCCATTGAAATCAATACTCTCCGCAGGGTTGAAAAGCATCTTTTTCTTTGGGTCCACTTTCAGGATGAAATACTTCAGAGCACCCAAACCTACTGTTTCATAAGAACGCTCTTTTTCTTCATCACTCAGATTTTCCAATTTACCTAACTCCTGAGATTTTTCTTTCGCAGTTTTATACATTTCTTCCACCAGATCATCGGCATCAACCACGGTTCCTTCACGCGATTTCATTTTGCCTTCCGGCAATTCTACCATTCCGTAAGACAAATGATAAAGCTGGTCTGCCCACTCATAACCTAATTTTTTCAGGATTTTGAAAAGAACCTGAAAGTGATAATCCTGCTCATTTCCAACGGTATAAATCAGTTTTTGAATATCATTGTCTTTGAAACGTTCCACAGCCGTTCCAAGATCCTGAGTCATATAAACCGAAGTTCCGTCCGAACGTAAAAGGAGTTTTTGGTCAAGACCTTCGTCTGTCAAATCACACCAGACTGAACCGTCATCTTTTCTGTAAAGAATTCCGTTTTCCAGACCTTTCTGAATCAGATCTTTCCCCAGAATATAAGTATTGCTCTCATACTGAACCTGGTCAAAATTAACACCCAGTCTGGAGTAGGTTTGATTAAATCCTGCATAAACCCATTCGTTCATCAAGTTCCAAAGTTGTCGCACTTCAGGGTCGTTTTGTTCCCATTTCAAAAGCATTTCCTGAGCTTCGATGATAGACGGCGCCTGCTTTTTTGCAGTTTCTTCATCTATTCCGTCAGCCATTTGTGCTTTAATTTCAGATTTATAAAGTTTATCGAATTCTACATAATAGTTACCGACCAGCTTATCGCCTTTCAAGCCAGTGGATTCCGGCGTTTCACCATTTCCGAATTTCTCCCAGGCCAGCATCGATTTGCAGATATGAATCCCTCGATCGTTAATGATTTGAGTTTTGATGACATTGTAGCCGTCTGCTTTCAGTATTTCTGCCACAGAAAAACCCAAAAGATTATTTCTGATGTGTCCCAAGTGAAGCGGCTTATTGGTGTTTGGCGAAGAATATTCCACCATTACCGTTTGATTTTTTGGCGTTACATTATCAAAATCATTGCTGATTTCGGATAATTGCTCGGCGAACAACCGGTCTTTGATTTTCAGGTTAAGAAAACCTTTTACCACATTAAAATTCTCAACAAAGTCAATTTGATTTTTCATTTCTCCGCCCAATTCGGTTCCGATAACATCAGGACTTTTTTTCGCCTGTTTCACCAAAGGGAAAATGACGATAGTGAAATCACCTTCAAACTCAGTTTTGTTTTTCTGAACTTCCAGCGTCACACCTTCGATTCCGTAGAGTTGAGCAATAATTTCTGTTATTTTTGACTGTATATTTTGTTTAATATTCATTTCGAAATTTTGTGTTGCAAATTTAAAAATTTAAAATAGGTTTTTATCTAAAGTCACAAATTATAATCTGCTTAATAACTTGAATTTGTTGAAAGTATTCTCGCAGATTGGGCAAATTATACAGATTTTATGCTATTTAATCGGCAAATCAGCAAAATCTGCGAGAGATTATGAGTAATTTAATTCGTTATTACTTCTTCATTATTAATTAGCTCCGGCTAATGCTTTTCTCTTGCTCAGTCTCAAAAACCTAATTACCAAAAGAACGGCTGAAATTGTAAGACCAACGCCCAGTGCAATCCACATTCCGAATGCACCCATTTTCATTGTGACACATAGAAAATAACCCATCGGAATCGTGAAAATCCAGTACGCAATGAACGTAATAATACTAGGGATTTTCACATCCTGAATCCCTCTGAGACAACCCAAAGCAGTCACCTGAATTCCGTCTGATAACTGGAAAAGTGCTGCAATTATCATTAATTTAGATGCGAGGTTGATTACCAGAACATCGCTTTCTTTCGTGAAAAAATGAGGCAGAATATTTCTGAAAAGTACAAACATCAGCCCACAAAATCCCATATAGATCAAGGTTAATTTGAAATTATTGATCCCGATTTTTCTTAATCCTTCAAAATCTTTCAGACCCATTCTGTTGCCCACCATTACTGTAGAAGCTACACTAAAACCGATGCAGAGGTTGAATGTAAAACTAGCCATAGATAACGCAATCTGATGAGACGCTATATCAGTGGAACTTATTAGCCCACAAATGAATGCAGCGGCAGCAAAAGCAGTGACTTCAAAAAACATTTGCAATGCGGTAGGGAAACCGAGCTTTATCATTTTGGCAAACATTTCTTTGGCAAAAAGATTGGCTTTAAGAGAAAATTCTTTGATATATCGTCTTGTTTTAGGTTCTTTTACCAAAACATAATAAAGAAATCCCACCATAAAAATTCTTGCCAGAAGCGTTGCCAGAGCGGAACCCTGAACGCCCATTGCCGGTAATCCAAAAAGTCCTTTGATAAAAACATAGTTCAATGCTATGTTAATGATGTTTGCAATAATTGTCGCTTTGGTAACGCCAATTGTAAATCCTAGTCCTTCAGAAACTTCTCTCAAGGTCTGGAACATCATAAACGGAATCATTGTGAACGCCATTATGCTCAGGAAATTAATCGTATTAGGAATAATTTCTGCAGGCTGATCCAGGTGATAAATCAATGGCAATGCGGCAAGTAAAAGGATCATCAGAAAAATTCCGATGCCTAAATTAATTACAAATCCGTGTCGGAAAACCGAATTAATTACATTGTGTTTCTGCTGGGAATTGGCTTCGGAAACCAAAGGCGGAATTGCAAAAGAAAAACCCAATGCCAAAACAAAAATCGAGAAAAACAAAGCGTTGCCTAGTGAAACCGATGCCAGCGCCTGCGCTCCCAAAAGTTTTCCAACAATAATATTATCGAACAGGTTTACAGAAACTTGTCCCACTTGTGTCAGCATGACAGGAAGAGCCAGTTTCAGGGATTCCTGCGTATATTGTTTATTTAAAAATCGTATCATAACTTATTTTATTTTAGTCAGTGAAAAATCATAATCGCAGATTTTTCACTTTTAATCAAAAAAAACCGCCTCGCTGAAAAGAACGAGACGGTTAAATATTTTATCTATTTAATCTCATTTCTTTACAAAATTCGCAACGTCATCGGCAGTCACAGGATCTGCACCTAAGATAATCAATCTTTCCACTACGTTTCTAAGCTCCCTGATGTTTCCGGTCCAGTCAAATTGCTGCAGCGCTTTGATGGATTTATCATCAAATTTTTTAGGTGAGCTTCCGTTTTCATTCGCAATAACCTGTGTAAAATATTCTACCAGCAAAGGAATATCTTCTCTTCTGTCATTGAGCGACGGAACATTGATTTCAATCACAGAAAGCCTGTGGAACAAGTCTTCACGGAATTTTCCCGCTTCGATTTCCTTAGTGAGATTCTTGTTTGTAGCTGCAATCACACGGACATCCACTTTGATTTCCTTGTCGCTTCCGACCGGGGAAACTTTGCTTTCCTGCAGTGCTCTCAAAACTTTTGCCTGGGCAACCAAGCTCATATCTCCAATTTCATCCAGGAAAATAGTTCCGCCATTGGCTTGCTCGAATTTACCCGATTTATCTTTTATGGCGCCTGTAAATGACCCTTTTACATGTCCGAATAACTCACTTTCTATCAGTTCTGAAGGGATGGCTGCACAGTTTACCTCAACCATAGGTCCTCTGGATCGCTCGCTTTGTGAATGGATGGCGTGGGCAACCAACTCTTTACCCGCTCCGTTTGGCCCGGTAATCATAACCCTGGCGTCGGAAGGCGCTACTTTGTCTATGATTTCCTGAATTCTTTTCAGTGCTGCAGACTCACCAACCATCTGGTATTTCTTATTGACTTTTTTCTTAAGCTGATTGTTTTCCTGCTTAAGATGCTTGTTGTCTTTCTGAAGATTACCTTTATCTAAAGCATTTTTCACACTTGTAATCAGCCTGTTGATGTCAATTGGCTTCGATATGAAATCATAGGCGCCTTCTTTCAGACAGCTCACGGCTGTATCGATATCGGCGTGTCCGGAAATCATGACAAATGTGGTGTCAGGCTTTAGCTGCAAAGTTTGTTTCAGCAGTTCTGTCCCGGAAAGTTTAGGCATTTTGATATCGGAGATTACCAAAGAAAAATCTTCTTTTTCGATATATTTATAACCTTCCAGACCGTCTTCTGCGATCTCGAAATGGTAATCTGGTAACTCGTCTGATAAAATACTGTGTAGAACTCCCGATATTGCTTTTTCGTCTTCTACGATTAAGATTTTCTGCATAGGGTGCAAAGATAAGAATTTTTGATTTCGTAAAACTATATTATTACGATTGTTTTATTTTCAAAGCAATTTTGCAAGTAAAAAGAATAAATATAACAACAGATGCTGCAATAGTGATAGCAGCGGTTATCCTTTTTTTGCTTTGGAAAAAGCTTTGGCAAAAAAGATATGAGCGGATAGCACGACCCGAGCCGAGGGAAAAGCGAAGGCGAGGGGATTGCCCTAAATTTTTATATAATAGCTAAAGATTTATTCTACAATGATTTTTTTGCTGATCTGCTGATCTTCTACATAGAAAGTCCCCAGATAAATTCCTTTTGGAAGACCGGAAATATCAACTCTGGTCTGGTTTTCGGTTTTGCTGAGAACTCTGCCTTCATAATCAGTAATTACAAAGCTGAAGCGCTGGGTTTTACTGTTGAGAAATTCGAGCTGGATAAAATCCTTTGCAGGATTTGGGTAGAATCTGAAACTTCCGGCAATTTGTTTCGGCGTACAAGTGTCCAGAGTCTGAGCAGTGGATGCAACGGCAAAATGCTGTACCGCTCCTGCGGTTCCCTTTGCTATATTGTAGATATAGACAGGATCCAGATTGGAATATTTATCATTCGCTGTGTGGGCGTATGGAGTTTCGTTATATTCAAAAAGGCCGGTTATGATTTCTCCGTTGGATTGAAAAGGCATATAATCCGAAGCGTAAGCATAGCTCAGATTGGTTTTAAGCGGCGAATATAGTTTGATGCAATTAATCAGCTGTTGCGTGAAGGTGTTGGAAGCGGTATTATTGGCGCTCGGAGAATTGGATTCATCCCTTTCGCAGGTTACGGTATCATTCGTCTGACCTTTTATGCCGCCTACTTCATCAATATTCAGAACCAGCCGGATATTCATTTTTGGGCTGGTGGCGTTTACCACGCTGCTGACATAGTGAGCAGAGCCCAAAAGTCCCTGTTCCTCACCGGAAAAATTGATGAACTTTATAGAATATTCCGTGGGTATATTTTTTAAGAGCCTTGCTGTTTCCAGGATCACGGATACACCGCTGCCGTTATCATTGGTTCCGGTTCCTACGATGGTATCATAATGACCACAGACAATGACATAGATATTTGGGTATTTTGTACCTTGTTTGGTAACAATTATATTGGATGTGGTTTGCCCGTTGTAAGTGAAACTATCTTTACTAATGTCATTTTCTGTGTAGCCAAAAGACAGGTATTTGTTTTTAAGCCATGTATAAGCATTGTTATTAGCTGTAGATCCCGTCGTCTTAACACCAAGTGCTTCAAACTCCTGGAGGTAAGTATTGATGTTGCTTTGTGAAACAAGATTGCTCACATTCGCATACTCCTGAGTAAATGTTTGGGAATTTGCTAAAAAACCGAGTAAAAATAAACTAAATACAAAACGCTTTTTCATTGCTGGAAAATAATCAGCAAATATAAAATAAAAAGGAGAAGACTTCTAAAAATCTTCTCCTTTCGTTGTGAAAAACTATTACTAACTTAAAAACTAATTGGTTGCTTTTCTCACTTCTGCCTTTACATCTTCTGCTGTATCTTTTGTTTTTTCCCAGGCATCATTAGCCGTATCTTTTGTGCTTTCCCAGGCCTTGTCTGCAAAATCTTTTGTGTCTTCCCAGGCATCAGCCAGGTTAGATTTTAGATTATCAAAGAATCCTTCTCTGGTAGGTTCTTCATTTTTTCTTTTTTGCTCGTCAATATAATTTCTGGCTCTGTCAGCATATTCATTAACTTTATTTTTTGCTGTATCAGCTGCATTTTCTAATGAGTTTTCAGTTCTGTTTACAGCTCTTTCTGCATCATTGTAATTTTCATTTGGCGTACTCATAATATTTTATTTTTTGGGTTAATAAAATTGAAAAATTTGATTTGATATCATCATTTATCCAATTACGGTGCCGCAAAGTCTTAATGAACGTTAATGTTTTGTTTTCAATTTATAATCTTTGCTAAATTGACACTTTAAAATAATTAACTATGGAAAAAGTAAGATGTGCCTGGTGCGGGACGGATGAGCTCTATCAAAAATATCATGATGAAGAATGGGGAAGACCGGTTACAGATGATGCCACAATGTTTGAGTTTCTGATCCTGGAAAGTTTCCAGGCGGGCTTAAGCTGGATTACAATTCTCAGAAAAAGAGAAAACTTCAGAAAAGCTTTTGATAATTTCAGTTACAAAAAGATCGCAAAATATGGGGATGATAAAATTGAGGCGCTGATGCAGGATACAGGAATCATCAGAAACCGTCTGAAAGTTCTTGCTGCCATTTCCAATGCGCAAAAGTTTATGGAGCTTCAGAAAGAATTCGGGAGTTTCTATGACTATATTTCCACTTTTACCGGCGGAAACAGAATTGTACATCACTGGAATCATCACACGGAAGCACCTGCAACTACGGAACTGTCTGATGCGATCAGTAAGGATCTTAAGAAAAGGGGGTTTAAATTTCTGGGATCAACAGTTGTCTATTCACACTTGCAGGCAACCGGCGTTGTGGATGATCACATTGAGAGCTGTTTTGTACGGAATACCATTTAACAATGAAAAGATGTAACAATTTACCAATGCATAATAATTGTTAGATTGGTAAACTGTTACATTTAAAGATTGTCTCTACTTAATAATTCTGTCCAGCACCCATTCGATCATCATTTTTTCGGATGCGTGGTGGTCGCTTGCAAATTCGCCGCGTCTTCGGTTGGCGATGACACAGTTTACCGTAATGGCTTTATGTCCTAATAATTTTGACAAGCCGTAGATGGCAGAAGTTTCCATCTCAAAGTTAGAAACCCCAAGATCATTAAGCGTTTCCAGGAACTGGTCATCCAGCGCTTTCAGCCTTAGCTGACGGCCTTGCGGGGCATAAAATCCCGGGAAGGTTGCCGTATTTCCCCTGTATTTGGCATCGGAATATAATGTTCCAAGCTCTTCTGCCCAGTCTGCAAAGTAAAGCATTGGCTTGATTCTGTCGTAAGGAAACTTCTCAAGGAAATTTTTGCTGAATTCATTCTCGAACTGATAATCCTGATAGAAATGCATCAGTCCGTCCAATCCAACCACATTCTCAGTAACCAGCATATTATTGACCTCGATGTCAGGATTCACGCTGCCACAGGTTCCCATTCGGAAAAGCTGTAAAGCCTTGTGATCCTTTTTGAATTCTTTTTCTTTCAGGTCGATATTAACCAGCGCGTCCAGCTCGTTCATCACAATATCAATGTTCTCTGTCCCGATTCCTGTAGACATTACCGTAATTCGCTCGCCCCGCAAAGTTCCGGTGTGCGTGTAGAATTCTCTCTTGTTTTTCTTTACCTCAATATTGTCGAAATATTTGGAAACTTTAGGAACCCTGTCCGGATCGCCCACCAGAATTACTTTTTCTGCAAGATCTTCCGGAAGAAGATTAAGGTGGTAAACACTTCCGTCGTCATTCAGTACCAATTCGGAAGCTGCTAGTTTGTTAATCATATATATTGTTTTAAGATTTTAAATTTTTATTTGAGATAATAGATTTATCAATTATCAATTATCAATTATCAATTATCAATTATCAATTATCAATTATCAATTATATTGTTATTATCCTCCTACACGTTTTGTTTTGTAGCCCATATCTTTCAGGATATTCATGATTTTATCCCGATTGTCCCCCTGTATAATGATGATACCGTCTTTTTCTGAGCCGCCAATGCCAAGTGTGGTTTTGATCTTTTTAGAAAGTTCTTTCAGACCATTATCATCGCCTTCCCAGCCTTCGATTAAAGTTACCGGTTTTCCGTTCCGGCCTTTCTTTTCGAATTTGCATACCAAAGGTTCTTTCTGTTTGAAGGTTTCTTTCGGCATTTCAAAATCCTGCTCTTCGTGGTCTGGGAAAAGGTTTTTCAGTTGGTCTCTCAAGTCCATTTTATTTTTTTAAAAAAGGGTCTTAAAGGTAAGAATATTTGTCAATTGGCAAAACAGAAGATGTGTAATTATAGTTTTAAAGTCATTAAGCTGGATTTCTAAAGCACAATTTGCATTAATGTAATTTTTAAATTACATTTGTGTTATGAAAGTCAGGGAAGTAATATCTTTTAAAGATTATTTTGAGAAGTTTCTTTTGGAGCAACCGAAGAAAGTTCAAGACAAAATATTCAAAATAATCCAGGCGATTGAAACTTTAGAACGTGTTCCATCCAATTATTTGAAGCATATTGTAGGAACAGCAGGCTTATATGAAGCAAGAATACAGTTAGGTTCTAATATATGGAGGGTTTTCTGCTTCTTTGATGGTGAAAAGTTGGTGGTTCTAATGAATGGATTTCAGAAAAAAACACAGAAAACGCCGAAAAATGAAATTGAAAAAGCTTTGAAAATAATGGCTGAATATTACGAACAAAAATCAAAAGAAAATGGAAACTAAAACTTGGAAAGAAATAAAAGATAATGTTTACGGAAAAGCCGGAACAGAAAGAAGAGATGAATTGGAAAGAGATTTTGAATCCTTCGCCATCGGACTTCAGTTAAGAAAAGCTAGAGAAGAAAAGAATTTGACACAATCTGAATTGGCAAATTTGGTAGATAAAAAACGTGAATATATTTCCAAAATTGAAAATAACGGGAGTAATCTGACACTTAAAACTTTATTCGATATTGTTGAAAAAGGTTTGGGAGGAAAAGTTAGGATTTCGATTGATGTTTAATTTTATGTTTTGACAGATGTCTGAAAATTCTCTTCAAAGGAGAAAAGGTTTTTCAGTTGATCTCTCAAGTCCATTTTAATTTTTTAAAAAAGGGTTTTTAAAGGTAAGAATATTTGTCAATTGGCAAAATATAAGTTTGAAAATTGTTTTTGGTGAGTTTTTATGGAAAACATAATACTGTTTAATAATAATCTTATATTTGGATAAATTAAGTGATATTTTAAAAATAAAAGCGAAATATGTGGATTCTGATTATAATTGTTGTTACAGTAATAATTATTTGGGCAATTACAGGTAATAATAGTGATAATGAAAAAATCAGAAATTATAATTTAAATTCAGGTGGTCTCAGGTCTAAATTTAGAACGTTTTCAAATGTAATGGAATTCAAATACAATTATGATTTAAAATTTGATGATGGTCGTAATCTTTGTTACCAAAAAGAAGTTACTAATGATGATTTTCAAATAGGTATTGTAAATATTGGAATTAAGTTAGATTTTTCAAACAGGCCTATACTTTATTCTAAGTTCATAAATTCCCAAAAAACACTAAATGGATTAGAAATAATTAATTTTATTTCTGATGCTCATTTAATTGAAGATAGTATTGCAAGAACACTGAAAAGTATTAATCTAAGAAATAATAACGAAAAAAATATGATGAATAATTTTAACGAGAATATGCCGGAATTTTGGATGGAAAAAGCGGTGGAAAGCTTTATGTCTAGTGATTTAAAAAAGGCTAAAGCTTTTGCAAAACAAGCATATAGAATGGATGATAGTAATATTGATTATGCTTTTTTTTATATTTTAAGTTTGTTAAACAAAAATAAAACTCTTTCAATTTTTGAATTGAAAAATAACATAAATGAAATTGATATAGTAATGAAAGATTTACGTCAAAAAAGAATTAATGGATTGATGAATGAACAACAAGAAAATAAATTTGTGGAATTATCAGACGAAAGTTATAAATATTTTGAATTTGTTCAAAATTTAGAAATGCGTTTAGATAATGGATTTTAAACAAACAAACAAACATAAAAAGATTTTATTTCAACTTAATTAATAGAAAATTTATGAATATCCGTTAAACAACCTATTATTATGTATTGACTTAAAAACCAATTACTTACATAAAGATACTTCGACAAGCTCAGTGTGATATCTCTAATACTAAACGCTTGATTTCCAGAGATGTCAAGCTGAGCCTTTCGAAGTTTTAGGTTAACAAACGGACAATCAATAAAAAATTAGTTATAAACTTAAAAAACAAACCTCTAATTCCTCCTTTCCCCAATCCATTTCGTAAATTTGTGATAACAAAACAAAATCAACAATGTCAAAAAAAGCAATTCTTGCAATATTAGATGGCTGGGGAATCGGGCCAAATCCCGCTGTTTCCGCCATTGCCCAGGCCAACACACCTTTTATGGACTATGCCTTAAAAACATTCCCGAATACAACGCTGGAAGCTAGCGGACTCGCCGTTGGATTGCCGGCCGGGCAAATGGGAAACTCGGAAGTAGGACATATGAATCTGGGCGCCGGCCGTGTGGTCTATCAGAATCTTGTAAAGCTTAATATGGCGGTGGAAAACGGAAGTCTTGGAAAAGAGCCGGTGATCCAGCACGCTTTCGAATATGCCAAAGCTAATAATAAGAAAGTGCACTTCATTGGTCTGGTTTCAGATGGTGGCGTGCATTCGCATATCAATCACCTGAAAGGTCTTCTTACGGCTGCCCACGAATTTGGATTTACCGAAAATGTTTTTGTGCATGCTTTTACGGATGGCCGTGACTGTGATCCCAAATCAGGAAAAGGTTTCATTGAAGATTTGCTGAATCACATGAAGTCCACAACGGGCAAGCTGGCATCCGTTATAGGACGTTACTATGCGATGGACAGAGACAAGCGCTGGGAGCGCGTGAAGCTGGCTTATGATCTTCTGGTAAATGGTGTCGGGAAAGAGTGCAAAGATCTGGTGCAGGCGATTCAGGAATCTTACAATGAGGATGTCACGGACGAGTTCATCAAACCGATTGTTAACGTTCAGAATCATTTTCCTATTGCGAAGATTGAAGATCACGATGTTGTGATCTGTTTCAACTTCCGGACGGACAGGGGCCGTGAGATTACCGAAGTGCTTTCACAAAAAGATTTCCCGGAATACGGAATGAAGAATCTTGATCTGTATTATGTAACATTGACCAATTATGATAAAACCTTCCAGAATGTAAAAGTTGTTTTTGATGAGAATGTCCTACAGAAAACAATGGGTGAGGTTCTGGAAAGTGCAGGGAAATCCCAGATCAGAATTGCGGAAACAGAGAAATATCCGCACGTAACATTCTTTTTTTCAGGAGGAAGAGAAGCAGAATTCGTCCAGGAAAGACGTTTGCTTTGCCCAAGCCCGAAAGATGTGGCAACTTATGATCTGAAGCCCGAAATGTCTGCTTATGATATCACCAATACAATTGTTCCGGAGCTGGAAAAGGAAACAGCAGATTTCATTTGCCTCAATTTTGCCAATACGGATATGGTTGGTCACACCGGAGTTTTCTCGGCAGCGGTAAAGGCGGCTGAAGTGGTGGATGAATGCATCCAGAAAGTAGCAACTACAGCTTATGAACACGGTTATGCTGTTTTCATCTTGGCAGACCACGGTAATTCTGATGTGATGATAAATCCGGACGGAAGCCCGAATACACAACACTCTACAAACCTGGTTCCGTTTATCGTAATGGATAAAGACCACACCTGGAATCTCAAACCCGGCAAACTGGGTGATGTTGCACCTACAATCCTGAAAGTGATGGGTGTTGGTATTCCTGAAGAAATGACAGGCGATATCCTGGCCAATTAACAGAAGTAAAAAATAAAGCCGGTTTTTTTTAACCGGTTTTTTTTGTGAGATGTGTTGTTGAAATAATCCCTAATTTTGACTATTGATTCAATTATCAGTTCACGGAAATGCGCATTTTTTTTCTAATTATATTACTATTATTTAACGTCAATTGTTTTGCGCAAAACACCATTGCTGAGCAGGTTGATCCAAGAGATGAGAAAAGCAGGAAGCTGATGGAGCTTGCTGTGGATTACTTTAAAAAGAATGATTTTAATAAATCAACACAACTGCTGTTTCAGGCTAAAGAACTGGCCGAGGAAACAAATAATTATGAACTCACGGCAAAGATCTATGGCTCGCTGTCTCACCAATATACCCAGCTCAATCTTAATGACAAGGCAAAGGAATATTTGGACAAGGCTATTATTCAGATCAACAAAATGCCTGAAGGCGACGCAAAGAAGCTATATAAGGGATTGTCTTTCATAGAACTGGGAAATATTGCTTTTGATGAGAAAAAATTTCCGGAATCCAACATGTATTATAAAAAGTCACTGAAGGAGTTTCAGTCTGCTGCATCAGTTTCCGCGATTCCTATTTATCATTACAGGCGTTCGCTTTATAATATCGGGAATTCGTATATTTTTATTGATAAAAATGATTCGGCGGAAGTCTATCTCAATCGGTCTCTGGCTGTTAAAGATGATCAAAACAAAGAGCTGGATCTTTTTATCAGAAAGGCGCTCGCATCCATTTATTCCGGGAAAAAAGATTATCACCGGGCTATCGGCATTTTACTGGCCATTATTAATAGTAAAGATTTGGAAAACACGAGATTGAAATCGGATGTTTATCAGAGCCTTGCCGAGAACTACAGACTTATTGACGATAATGAAAAATCGGTTTTTTATAATGAAAAATATGTCGCACTGAACAATTCCAATAAGGAAAAAGAGTATAAAGCCATCAATTCTGCCATTTCGGAAGAGCAGAAAGATTACCGGAACGCCATTTCCAATGCAGATCACAACACCAGGACATTAGCAGTAATCAGTACAGTATTTTTGATTTTGATGCTACTGCTGATTATATTTCTTATTCAAAAACGTAAAAAAGAAAAGATAGCGTTCGAATTACTCATCAAAAATCTGAAAAATAATCAGTTGGTTTCTGAACCTCAAACATTGCAGAATGAGGTTAAGCCGGAAAAAGTTACTATTCCGGAGCTAGTGGAAAAGGATTTGCTGGATAAATTGTCCAGATTTGAAGAATCGGGGAAATTTACTAATCCAAAACTTAATATTTCCAATCTTGCTGTTTCGTTAAAAACTAATACAAGTTACCTGTCCGAAGTGATCAACAGCCAAAAAGGCAAAAATTTTAATGCTTATATCAATGAGCTCAGAGTTGCTTACATCTGCGATAAAATTTATAATAACAAAGCTTATCAGAATTACAAGATCAGCTATCTGGCACAGGAAGCGGGCTTTACTTCACACAGTTCTTTCACCACTGTTTTTAAAAATATTACGGGTATATCGCCCTCAGTCTTCCTGCGCGAAGCTTCCAAAAAATCTCATTCAAAAGAAAGGTGATTTTTTTTTAATGGTTTGATAATCATTATTTTGAAATGTTTTTTTAGTTTCGAAATTGAGGATTTTGAAAGACATTTGTTTTGATAATAGTATGTTCTGCAATAGTTTAGCATCATCAATTATTTGAAAGATTAAAATGAAAAGAAACTTACTTTTTGTCTTGGCTTTATCCGGATTTTTAGGATTTGCCCAGACCGGTGCAGATTGCAATTACAGTGTCAGCTCAGACCGGACTTCCAACGGAGAAAATATCACAACAGGCGGCAGTTTCGATTACAGTGCGGCAACAGATTTTGATGTAGCTCCCGGAAAAATTTTTACCGCTAAAAAGCTGACATTTAATGTTCTGAAAGGAACTTCGCCGGTTAGCTATGTTGATGTTAATATTCTGAAGGAAACTCAGGGAATGCCGGGAGATGTAATTCAGACTTTTACAAATCTTGTCCCTGTGGCTCAGGAGTTAAGCTATACTTCCACAGTAGAAGATTCGGATGTCTACAAGATCAGCCTGGACTTTCCGGCCAGCTTTGACCTGCCGAAAGGAAAATATTACATTCAACTGAAAGCTGCGTTGGCGGACGGTACATCCGTATTCTGGGAAATTAATAAAGAAACTACGAGAAAGCTGGGAAGATTTGATTTTACCAAATTTGACAGTGATCCTTGGTTTGGCGGATTTTCTTACTACGATCATGTTTTTGAGCTCATCGGGAATTGTAACGATACAGGCGAGGAGCAGCCGGCCGGATCGTCTTTTACAACCGGAAATCCGGGCAATGCTCACGAAGGTGGGGTTCATATGATCTGGACTTCTCTGGCAGACGATTTTGTGGTTCCGGACGGACAAAAGCTGACATTTACCAAATTCAAAATATCAACGCTGCAATTAGGCAACATCAAATATGCAACAATTAATATCCGCAGATCCGAGAATGATTTGCCAGGAGAGATTCTTCATACGTTTGAGAATGTTGGACCTACAACAGAGAATTTTTTTGGATATCATCCTGTTGCAGGCTTCCCGTTAGATGTTGTTGCGGCGGATGTTGAGTTCGACTGGAGCCAGCCTGTGGAATTGCTGCCGGGACGGTATTTTATCGAAATTATTGCCGCACCTTTTCCGTTCACGGATTATCAGCGCTGGGAAGTGACGCCTAACTCAGGGGCCGACCTGGATTCAGTGATTTCATTTGATGGCGGCGAAACCTGGGAATCAAATCCCGGATTCAATTACGTTTTTGAAATTTCAGGATTTACCAATTCTATTTTAGGCGTTAGTGATGTGAATAAGAATCCGGTTTCTGTTTTTCCAAACCCTGTTTCGGATATTTTGAATGTCAATACAGAAAAATCCATTCATAGAGTGATCATCTACAATCCTGCAGGCCAGGCTGTAAAGACGATAACAGAGTTGCAGGATCACAAAGTTGATATGTCGGGTCTTGCAAAAGGCGTTTATTTTGTGAATGCCATCATGGAAAACGGCGGATCAAAAACATTTAAGGTTATCAAAAAATAATCATACAGATTTTTTTATAAGGCCTGAATAATGATGTTCAGGTCTTATTTTATGTTAAATTTCAGGTCGTTATGCAATGAATAATATTATTTTGTCGTATCTTTACGGACTTAAAATTATTATTTGTTGATGCACGAGAAAGAGTTACAGTTAGAAGTGATGAAAACTTTGGAGCAGAATATGGACGAGTTTATCAGCTCATATCTTACTCCGATAGAAAAAATTTGGCAACCTTCGGATTTTCTTCCGGACAGTTCAGGGGAAAATTTCAAGGAAGAAATCGAGGAACTGCAGACATTTGCCAGAGAAATGCCGTATGATCTTTTTGTAACACTGATTGGTGATTGCATTACAGAAGAAGCATTGCCAACTTACGAGTCCTGGCTGATGGGCCTGGAAGGCGTGGATCAGGAAAAGAAAACAGGCTGGACACAGTGGGTGAGAGCGTGGACTGCTGAAGAAAACCGTCACGGTGATCTTTTAGGAAAATACCTTTATCTGTGCGGACGAGTCAATATGCGCGAGATGGAAATCACAACTCATCATTTGATCAATGATGGCTTTGATATCGGCACCAGCTCAGATCCATATAAAAATTTCGTTTATACCAGTTTTCAGGAAACAGCAACCAATATCTCTCACAGAAGAGTAGGGACGTTGGCAAAACAGTCCGGCAATAAAAAACTGGCGCAGATGTGCGGTGTGATTGCTGCCGATGAAGCCAGACACGCCAAAGCTTACAAAGATTTCTCAGCTAGGATTTTTGAAATGGATGCCAGCGGAATGATGCTTGCTTTTGAAGATATGATGCGAAGAAAAATTGTAATGCCGGCACATCTTCTGAGAGAATCCGGGCAAAAAGCCGGCGAGCTTTGGGAGCATTTTTCTGATGCTGCCCAACGTGCTATGGTTTATACAGGGCAGGATTATATCAATATTCTTAAAGATCTTTTGGATGAGTGGAAGATAGAAGGCATCAAAAACCTGAGTGACAAAGCGGAACGTGCAAGAGATTATCTGATGAAACTCCCTGACAGGTTACAGAGAATATCCGACAGGATTGCAACACCGCAGTTGCCTTATAGTTTCAAATGGGTTAAAAGCTAAATCAATACCAAAGTGTACCAAAAACGGTGCACTTTTTTATTATAAAATATTCCAAACTCACTTTTTATTATTTCGTATATTTGCACGTTTTAATGTTTATTTAAAAATCAAATGATAAAAAGCAACAAAAAACTGGCAATCGATTTTGACGGAACCATCGTAGAAGATGCATATCCGGGAATTGGAAAAGCAAAAACATTTGCTTTTGAAACTTTAAAAAAACTTCAGGGCGAAGGTTACAGACTGATTCTCTGGACGTACCGTCACGGAAAATCTCTAGAAGACGCTGTAGAATTCTGTAGAAAAAATGGACTGGAGTTTTATGCAGTCAATTCGAGTTTTGAGGGTGAGATTTTTGATTCGGAAACCCAATCCAGAAAAATCGATGCAGATCTTTTTATTGATGACAGAAACCTGGGAGGATTCCCTGGCTGGGGAGAGATCTACCAGATTATCAATGAAAGAATAGAGTTTCAGGTTGCAGGCGGGGAAGTGCTCGCTTACTCCAAAATGAAAAAAGAAAAGAAAAAAGGATTATTCTGGTAATAAAGAAGACAAATAGATAATAGACGAATAGATGATAGACTTTGGTGTCTATTTTCTATTCGTCTATTATCTGAATATCTAAATAAAAATGATTCAACTCAAAAATATAGACGAGCTTCGGCTGATGAAGCAAAGTGCAAGATTGGTGTCCCAGACTTTGGGTATGTTGGCAAAAGAAATCAAGCCGGGTGTTACGACACTTTATCTGGATAAATTAGCTTACGATTTTATAAAAGATCACGACGCAGAACCGGCGTTTCTTGGATATGGCGGTTTTCCGGCTTCGCTTTGTATTTCTCCAAACGAACAGGTTGTCCACGGTATTCCGAACGCTAGTCCAATTGAAGAAGGAACGATTCTTTCTGTAGACTGCGGTGTTTTCTGGAACGGTTTCGTTGGTGATCACGCTTACACTTTTGAGGTGGGAGAGGTTTCTGATGAGGTCAAGAAATTATTGAGAGTTACCAAAGAATCTTTGTATAAAGGCATCGAGCAATGTGTCAGAGGAAAACGGGTTGGTGATATTTCCAGCGCGATCCAAAAGCATTGCGAAAAAGAAGGTTATGGTGTGGTGAGAGAACTGGTTGGGCACGGTGTCGGAAGGCAAATGCACGAGGATCCGCAGGTTCCTAATTACGGAAAAACCGGAAGCGGAAAAGTATTGAAAGATGGAATCTGCCTGGCTATTGAACCGATGATTAATCTGGGGACAGAGAAAGTAAAGTTCCATAATGACGGCTGGACAGTTACAACTTTGGATAATCAACCGTCTGCACACTTTGAACACGATGTTTGCATTTATAATGGAAAACCCGTTTTGCTTTCGACTTACGATTATATTTACGAAGCTTTAGGAATTAAATCTGATGAGGAAAAAGCTTTTCAGGTTGATTTTTAATTGAACTAATTTCAAATTCCTACTTTGAAAAAAATTGCAAAATTTCTGCTGAACGCTATTCCGAGACCAATGCTTATTAATCTGAGCTTATTTTTGCGTCCGCTGATTGTTCTGTTTTTCAAAGGAAATAATTTCACCGACCCGATTGACGGGAAATCTTACCGCAAATTTCTGCCTTATGGCTATGGGAAACAGCGTGCGAATGCGTTATCGCCTGGAACTTTGTCTTTGGAAAGACACCGCCAAATGTGGCTTTATCTTCAGAACGAGACCAGTTTTTTTAAAGACCATTTAAAAGTTCTTCATATTGCGCCGGAGCAGGAGTTTCTTCGCAGGTTCAAGAAGATGAAAAATCTGGATTACACATCTGCCGATTTGTTTTCACCGATTGTGGATGTGAAAGCAGATATTCTGGATTTACCATTTGAAGAAAATAGTTTTGATGTAATCATCTGTAATCACGTTCTGGAACATATTGTTGATGACAGAAAGGCAATGTCCGAGCTTTATCGTGTGATGAAATCCGGTGGTTGGGGCATCGTTCAGGTTCCGATGAAAAATTCACTGCAAGAAACTTACGAAGATTTTACTATCACAGACCCGAAAGAACGTCAGAAACATTTCGGGCAGTACGACCACGTTCGCTGGTACGGAATGGACTATTTTGACCGTCTGAGAAGCGTTGGTTTTGAAGCTGATATCAATTTCTATTCTCAAAAATTCTCTGAAGCTGATATCAAAAGATTTGGGCTTAATAAAAATGAGATTCTTCCTGTGGTGAGAAAAAGGTAAATTTTCGACTTAATCTAATTTCTTCACCAAATCAATCCACCTATGTTCCTGATGTAATATCTTGAAATCTGATTGTTTTAGAAGCTGAGTTTTGCTTAATTTTCCTCGGAGATATAGTAAATCTAAAAAGTCCAAAGCAATACCTTTATACTTTTCATCTTTGTCAATTTCCGCGATTTTGGAAAACAAAATCGAAGCTTCGAAGTTGTCATTGTTACTCATTCCGCCAAGGAAAGTAGAAGCGGTGTTGTAATCATCATAAGTCTTTTGAAAATCTTTTGCTTTGTAAGCTTTCTTGGCATTATTAAGCAATTTTTTAACTTGTGAATTGTAAGCTGAATCTCTTTTTGCAGATTCTCTTGCGTCGATAGGTTGATAAGAAAATCCATAAATCAAAGAATAGATTTCTAAAGGTTCAAGTCCCATTTTTTCTCTTCTTTCATTCGCTAAATCCTCTCGCGTCATTGGTCTGAAACCAGATGCTTCTCCATTTTTTGACCAAATTACCTGCGTCCCGTACAATTGTTTATAATTCAAGTTGCATTGAACCCTATCATATAGAAATGCGTAATTTTCCATATTAAGCTCTTTTGTTCCGATTAATTTTTCCATTTCTGACAAAGCTTCTTTTTGAAATAGAACATCTTGGTCAGCGTGCTGAACAATCAGCCAAAGATTATTTTGTCCCTCTTTTCCAATATCCGATATTTTTGGCCAGCCATTTTGCGTGACGATTTTTTTTACCTGAATTAAATTGAATGAATCTGCTTCATTGATTTGTTGGTCGATTGTGTTGTCTAAGCTTTCGTCTTTATTTTGTGATTTTTTATATCTGAGTTTTTGGTCATTCAAGCACATTAGATTGATTTCTTTTCTCAATGCAGGAAGCTTTAATTTCTTTTCATATTGCTTTTCCTGAGCAATAGCAATCGATTCTATTTCTTTCCATTTTTCTGGATTGTTAGTTCTCAAATAATCAAAATAAGGGTCGAATAACAACCAATCGGCTTCAGTCCAGCCGGAACATAAAGATGTTCTCAAATATTGGAAAGCTTGTTCCGAATCGTGATTTAAAGAATATATTCCAGCTGCTTTATAGGCTGTAAGCGCATCAGGTTGTTGTATTTCGAAAGCCTTTTCGTAGAGTTGAACTGCTTTTTCAGGATTTTTTTGAAGATGTAATAAACCGGCTTGAGCGATTAAACTTTGATACTTTTTATTGGATTGCGCACTTGATGAGATATAAATTAATATGCAGAAAAAAATAAGTCTTGATTTCATATTTTCATTTTATTAATGACAATTTTACATTGAAAAATGTTACATTTTCAAAATTAAATTATTAATACATCAACTAAGAACTACTTTCAGATATTAATTATTTCAAATTAATTTTTAACATTCCGTTCAAACAAATGTTTGATAAATATGTGTTAAATATTCTTTAAAATTATTTTTTAATTCTCTGAATTTCAATAATAATAGTTTTTGTTAATTATATTTGATAGATTTTATTATTAATAACATAAGGTCTATTTTATTTATAATATATAAATTTGAACGTTTGTTTGAAAATAGATCTAAAAAATAAGTATTTATGAGGAATATCGCGCTTAGCTTTTTTGTTGTTTTAGGTATTTTGACGGCTTGTTCCAAGGCTGAGAAGAAAGATGACAAAAAAGAACTACCGCCACAGCCATACCAATATATCGTTGCTAAAAGCGGCCCCGCTGAAAATATGACGCAATATCCGGCCAGACTGGAAGGGATTCAGAATGTTGAGATTCGGCCAAAAATTGATGGTTTTGTGGAAAAGATTTTCGTGGACGAAGGCAGTCAGGTGAATAAGGGACAACTTCTCTTCCTGATAAGAAACCCGCAGTATGAACAGTCGGTTCTGGCAGCACAAGCCAGCGTCAATAGTGCAAGAGCTCAGGTAGCAACGGCACAGATGCAGGTCACCAAAACAAAACCTTTGGTAGATAAAAAAATCATCTCCGCTTACGAGCTGCAGGCCGCGGAATTAGCGCTCAAATCTGCAAAGGCCGCTTTGGCAGAAACTCAGGCTCAACTAACTAATGCGCAGGTAAACCAGGGTTATACTAAGATTTTCAGTCCGGTTAGCGGCGTTGTCGGAACGCTTCCCTTCAAAGCAGGAAGTTACATCAGCAGTGCCACATCGCAACCTCTTACAACAGTTTCAAACGTTTCAAAAATATTCGCTTATTTTTCAATTAATGAAAAACAGCAGCTGGAATTCTTCAAACACTCTACAGGTGCTACGATTCAGGACAAAATCAAAAATTCTCCTTTGGTAGATTTGGTTCTGTCAGACGGCAGCAAGTATGACCAGAAAGGAAAAATAGAATCGATAAGTGGTTTGGTAGATCCTAATACGGGATCATTTTCAATGCGGGCCACTTTCCCGAATCCGAACGGATTGCTGAGAAGCGGCTACAGCGCAACGATACAATTACCGAACAGCCTGGAGAATGTTATCATTATTCCACAATCTGCAACCTACGAATTGCAGGGGAAAGTGTTTACCTATATTATCGGTAAGGATAATAAAGTCAAATCTGTTGAAATCAAAACCGAAGAACTTCCGGACGGACTGACTTATGCTGTAACTTCCGGCCTTAAGCAAGGTGACAAAGTGGTAGTGGAAGGTGTGGGTCTTCTGAAAGATGACACTCAGGTGGTTCCGAAAGAGGTAACCTTACAAAGCGCTATCAGCAAAAAGTAGTCTTAGTTTAATTTGAAAGATAGAAGATTGGATTTTAATCTTTCCTCTCTCATCTTTTTCTTCCAGTCTAAAAATTATGTTTAAAAAATTTATAGAACGTCCGGTTTTATCCACTGTAATTTCCATCATCATTGTTATTCTTGGTGTTTTGGGAATTGTGTCGCTGCCGGTCTCACAATATCCGGACATTGCACCGCCCACGGTGGTTGTCAGTGCGAGTTATCAGGGTGCCAATGCGGATGTTATCCTGAAAAGTGTCATTGTTCCGCTAGAAGAGCAGATCAATGGTGTGGAAGGAATGACTTATATGACATCTTCTGCGACCAATGATGGTTCCGGTTCCGTTACCGTTTATTTCAAACAGGGCGTCAATCCTGATATTGCTGCGGTCAATGTACAGAACAGGGTTTCCAGGGCTACACCTTTATTACCGGCAGAAGTGACAAGAGCCGGAGTTACAACTACCAAAAGACAGAGTTCCAACGTTTTGATTTTTTCACTATACAGCGAAAATCCAGCGTATGATATGACCTTTCTTCAGAATTATGCAAGCATTAATATCATACCTCAGATCAAACGGGTAACCGGCGTTGGTGATGTGACGGTTTTTGGTAATAAGGATTATTCCGTCAGAATCTGGCTTGATCCGAATAAAATGGCGGCTTACGGATTGGTTCCGTCTGATATTAATACCGTTCTTGCAGAGCAGAATATTGAGGCAGCGCCAGGAAGTTTGGGTGATGAAAGTGACCAGAGCTTCCGCTATACGCTCAAGTATAAAGGTAGGTTAACGGAGATTCCTGAATTTGATAATATCATTATCAAAGCGACTGAAAACGGTCAGATCCTTAAGCTGAAAGATGTTGCAAGAATTGAGCTCGGCGCTCAGGATTACACCGGAAGCAGCGTTACGGACGGTCATCCGGCTATTGGTATGGCAGTTGCGCAGACTGCGGGTTCCAATGCGCAGGATGTTATTAATCAGTCGATAGCGGTTTTAGATAAAGCCCAGGAATCATTTCCGAAAGGGGTGAAATATGTAGCGTTGGTTAATGCCAATGACTTTTTGGATGCTTCTATTGAGAAGGTAATTCATACATTGTTTGAAGCATTTATTCTTGTATTTATCGTTGTATTCTTGTTTCTTCAGGACTGGCGTTCAACATTGATTCCTGCCATTTCAGTTCCGGTAGCTATTGTGGGAACGTTTTTCTTTCTTGATATTTTTGGATTTACCATCAATTTATTAACACTATTCGCATTAATCTTAGCAGTAGGAATTGTGGTGGATGATGCCATTGTTGTGGTAGAAGCAGTTCACAGTAAGCTTGAACAGGGAGAAAAATCTCCGCTGAAAGCTTCTGTCAATGCAATGAATGAGATCAGCGGTGCGATTATCAGTATAACGTTGGTAATGGCAGCAGTATTTATCCCGGTAAGCTTCATCACGGGTTCGGCTGGTGTTTTTTATAAACAATTTGGATTAACATTAGCAATTTCAATCGTTCTTTCTGCTGTTAATGCTTTGACATTAAGTCCTGCGCTCTGTGCTATTTTTTTAAAGCCTCATTCCCACGAAGAGAAGAAGCAGAATTTTATTCAACGGTTTTTTACCAATTTTAATATCATTTTTGATGCTTTTGTAAAACGGTATTCAAGAGGTGTTCTTTTTCTTCTTAGAAAAAAATGGATGGCTTTTGCAGGATTAGTGGTTTTTGTAGGGATTTTTGCCTGGCTGATGAATACAACGCCGAAGTCCTTTGTTCCGAGTGAAGATATGGGCGGTGTTTTTATGGATATTTCATTACCGATCGGGTCCAATGAAAACCGAACCAAAGAAGTGATGGCAAAGGTTGAAAAAATTGTGGAAAAACAGCCGGAAGTGCTTCACATATTCAAGGTTTCGGGAAGAGGGATGATCAGCGGTAGCGGGTCTAATAACGGGATGCTGATTGTAAAGCTGAAGGACTGGAAAGACAGGGCGGCGAAAGGATCGGATATCCAGTCTTTCATAGCAAAATTATATAAGGAAACAGCCGGAATCAAAGATGCAAAAATGACTTTCTTCGGAAGACCTACGCTTCAAGGATTTGGTAATGCTGCAGGTTTTGAATTGCAGATTCAGGATCAGAAAGGCGGAAGCATAAGCGATCTTACCAAAGTGACCAATGATTTTATTGACAAGATGAACCAGCGTCCGGAGATCCAGAGAACATTTACCTCTTTTAACCCGAATTATCCGCAGTATATGATAGATATTGATGTGGCTGCCACTAAAGCTGCCGGATTTACAGTCTCGGATATATTGGGAACAATGCAGGGTTATTATGGTGGTATTTACTCTTCCAATGTCAATTTATTCGGTAAGCAATACAGAGTAATTTACCAGGCGCCGTTTGAAAACAGGGAAAATGTCGAAAGTTTTAACCAGGTTCAGGTCAGAAATAAAAATGGTGAAATGGCACCGCTTGGCAGATTCATTACGGCAAAAAGAGTTTACGGCCCTCAGGCGATCGGGCGATTCAATTTGTTTACGGCAATTTCAATAAACGGAACACCGAATCCCGGATTCTCTTCCGGTGATGCCATCAACGCTGTGGAAGAAGTGGCTAAGCAGACTTTACCTCAGGGTTATGGTTTCGAGTATTCCGGACTGACCAGGGAAGAGGTCAATTCCAGCAGCCAGACAATTTATATCTTCATTTTATGTTGCGTCTTCGTCTATTTTCTTTTAGCTGCTCAGTATGAGAGTTATCTGCTTCCATTTGCGGTAATGTTGTCATTACCTGTCGGTTTAGCCGGAGTGATGATGTTCAGTGCCTGGATTGGTGGTTCCAATAACATTTACACCCAGATTTCACTCATTATGCTGATTGGACTATTGGCGAAAAATGCAATTCTGATTGTAGAATTTGCTCTCGATGCCAGGAAGAAAGGTTATACCATTGGTCACGCCGCTATTAGTGGAGCAAAGCAAAGAATCCGTCCGATTTTGATGACGTCATTTGCCTTTATCTTTGGTTTGATTCCTTTGGCAATTTCAACTGGAGCCGGAGCAGTAGGTAATCAATCGATTGGAATTGGTGCCATCGGCGGAATGTTGTTCGGAACTATTTTCGGAGTGTTCTTTATCCCGATCTTATTTGCGGTATTTATGTACCTTCAGGAAAAAGTAAGCGGTAAGAAAGACCTTGAAAAATACGAAGGGCAACTAAGCGAGTAATTTAAATCAACGTAAAAACAATGAAAATTAAAATCATAAATTTAGTTCTGTTGGCTGGTATCGCGGGTTTATTTTATTCTTGTAAAGTAACCGACACCTATCAGGATCCGCAGATTGAAAAAAGCAGGCAGGATAATCTGTTCCGCCAGAAAACCAGCAATGACAGTGTTTCTACAGCTAATGTTGCATGGAATCATATTTTTACAGATGCCAAACTTCAAGCGATAATTAAAAAAACAATTGATAATAACCTTGACCTGAAAGTTGCTGTTGCCAGGATTCAGGAAGCCGATGCGGTTTTCAAACAATCCAGGTTACAGAATCTTCCCAGTTTAGACGCTACAGCTTCTGTCACAGAAACTAAAAACAGTGCGGCGGCGCAAGGCGGAAATTTTATAATGCCAGATCTTCTGGTTTACAGATTAGGGATTTCTACCGGTTGGGAGGTTGATATCTGGGGAAGGATCAAATCCCTGAAAAGATCAGCTTACGCAGGATTTCTTCAGACCGATGCGGCCAAACGTGCGGTGCAGACACAATTGGTTGCGCAGGCAGCAAATCTCTATTATCAGCTGATTTCTTTGGACAAGCAATTGGAAATCACGAAACAAACCATCGAGCTTAGGAAAAAAGACGTGGAAACAGTGGAAGCTTTGATGGAAGCTGCTTATCTTACAGGAGCCGATGTGGAGCAGAGCCGGGCCAATCTCTACTCAGCGCAGTTGACGGTTCCGGATTTGGAATTGCAAATCCAGCAGACGGAAAACGCATTGAGTATTCTTATGAATGATAATCCGCAATCCATCGATAGAAATTCTATTGATTCTCAACTGGTTTATACGGATCTTAAAACAGGCATTCCGGCATCATTGCTGAAAAATCGTCCGGATGTTCAGGCTGCAGAATTATCCTTCCGTCAGGCATTTGAAAATAAAAATATAGCAATGGCCCAGGTTTATCCTGCGCTCAATATTACAGGCACTTTAGGGCTGTCTTCCAGAACTTTGCAAGACTTTTTCACCAATTCCCTGTTTTACACAGCAGGCGGAACACTGACGCAGAATATTTTCCAGATGGGTAACAGAAAAGCGCAGGTGAAAATAATGGAAGCCAGAAAAATGCAGGCGTATTACACCTTTGAAAAAACATTGTTAACTGCTGGGTCCGAGGTGTCCAATTCTTTATTATCTTATCAAAAAGCCAGGGAAAAAGAAGCGACAAGGCAGCTCCAGATTCAGTCTTTGGAAAAGGCGGTGGAGTTCAACAAAGAATTGCTGACTTATTCATCTAATACCAATTATGTCAATGTTCTGACTTCTGAACAATCATTGTTAGCGGCAAAATTAGCTGGAGTCAATGACAAGCTTCAACAGTTGCAAGCGGTGACCGAATTTTACAGAGCACTCGGAGGCGGACAGTTTTAAATATTTTTTAGGAGCTTAATCCCGCTTTCCGTTACAAACCTAGCGAAGTGGTTCGACAAAGTCAATCTTTTTGCTCGGCATAGCCTCTCGCAAAAAGGATTTCCACTGCAATCGGGGCTATTAAAAATAAGAACCTCAGACCTGTCGGCTGAGGTTCTTTGATTAATAGTGAGTTCGATTTAAAATTGATGCAAAAATATCAATAGGAATGGGCTTTAGCCCATTTTTGATAGTGGATAGAAAAATAGGCTTTAGCCAAAACATATTTTTAATTTTTGGCTAAAGCCCATTTTGAACTTCAATCGTTACATCGGGCTAAGGCCTGAAGCTATTGATAAAACGCAATAAATTAATTATCAATTAATTTATAAATTTTGTATCTCGAACTCACGTTACTCACGTTACATTAATATCATTATAATCAGATAATTTTAATTTCTGAAAAACTGGCCTATTCCCGTAGACTCAAAACTAAATGCCGAAGCATTCTCAGACTTATCCAGTTTTTTATTAATCGTCAGAGCCCAAAGCACCAACTCTTTACAAAAGTTTTTATCGGCTTCATCCAATTCCGGAACATTATCTTCAATTAATGTTGTTAGTGGTTTGATGCTGTTTAGTTTTTGATAAAATTCCTCATCCGTATCCGCATAGTATAGCTCCAGCTGGTTTTTATTGAACCATTGAATCAAATCTGTGTAAGCATTTTTAAGACCTTCTTTTTCCAGCTTCGGAATCCTCGGAAACAAGCTTTCGAACTGGGTCATCACGGCATCATCAATTAAAATTTTTGCCACAAAATCTGCACCTTCCTGCTCGCCTTCATAAACCAATTCGATTTTACCCGTAATCGATGGAATAATCGACATAAAATCTATCAGACGAATGTTGGTTTTTTCTGAACCGGATTCTAATAGCCGGAGTTTTGCGGCGGCAATCAGGTTTTCCATTGCGCTGATGGTGAGACGTGCACTCACTCCGCTTTTCGCATCAACATATTCGCTTTCCCGGGCGGCAAAAGCGACTTCTTCCAGAAGATTTCTTGCTAAATCCGGAACCTGGATTTTGGCTTTGTCATCCTCGGAAATCAAAGCTTCCTGTTCGGTAATTTGTCTCGCCAGCTCAATGGTTTTCGGATAGTGTGTAAAGATCTGAGAACCGATTCTGTCCTTCAAAGGTGTCACAATGCTTCCACGGTTGGTATAATCTTCGGGATTCGCCGTAAACACAAACTGAATATCCAAAGGCATTCTCAACTGGAAACCTCTGATTTGAACATCGCCTTCCTGCAAAATATTAAACAAAGAAACCTGAATTCTCGCCTGCAAATCCGGCAATTCATTCAATACAAAAATAGAACGGTTCGCTCTCGGAATCATCCCGTAATGTAAAACACGCTCATCGGAATATGGCAGCTTCAAAGTCGCCGCTTTGATCGGGTCAATATCGCCAATTAAATCTGCCACATTTACATCCGGTGTTGCCAGTTTTTCAAAGAATCTGTCGGAGCGGTGAACCCAGGAAATAGGCGTTTCATCTCCCAGCTCTGCAATCAGATCTCTGGCGAATTTTGAAATCGGGTGAAACGGGCTGTCATTGATTTCCGAACCTTTGACAATCGGCATATACTCATCCAGAAGATGGATCATACTTCTGGCAATTCTGGTTTTTGCCTGTCCACGCAACCCTAAAAGATTGATGTGATGACCCGCCAAAATCGCTTTCTTCAATTGTGGAATCACAGTATCCTCGTAACCGTAAAGACCTTCGAAAACCGGTTCTTTAGCTTTGATTTTAGCAATCAGGTTCGCCTGGATTTCCTGATTGACGGTTTTATCGGTATAACCTGATTGTTTTAATTCTTTGAATGTTGTATCGTTTTTCATTTTTATAATAATAATTATTTTTATGTGTGCAGATTTTTAACGCAAAGTCCGCAAAGGTTTTTATTACTAACTGTTATATTTTGGATTCGCAAAGGCGCTTCGCTCAGCAAAGTTATTTTATCTTTTTACTTTTGCCTTGATTCTTGAATCTTCTTTTAAATCCTTTTAATCCTGTTTTTCTCGTAATCCTCAAAAATCATTTGTCCTAAACCAGAAAGTCCGGTTAGGAAAGCTTTTCCTTTATTCTGAGCCGTGAAGGCTTTCACAAATTGTCTCAGATAAGGGTCTTGTGCAATCATAAAAGTGGTGATCGGGATTTTCAGTTTTCTAGCTTGTGCCGCTCTATTGAGACATTCGGAGACGATTTTTTCATCAAGTCCAACACTGTTCATATAATATTCGCCGTTTGGGAGTTTGAGACAGCTTGGTTTTCCATCCGTAATCATAAAGATTTGCTTATTGGTATTTCTTTTTCTTCGGAGAATATCCATTGCTAATTCCAATCCGGCAACCGTGTTGGTATGGTAAGGCCCGACTTGCAGATAAGGCAAATCTTTAATTTGGATCGGCCACGCATCATTCCCAAAAACAATGATGTCGATGGAATCTTTCGGATATTTTCTTTTGATGAGTTCTACCAAAGCCATCGCTACTTTTTTGGCAGGCGTGATTCTGTCTTCGCCATATAAGATCATCGAGTGGCTGATGTCAATCATCAGAACCGTGCTCATTTGCGCCTTATGCTTGGTTTCTTCTACGATGAGGTCATTTTCCGTTAACCTGAGATCAGCAATTCCGTTATTGATCTGAGCATTTTTAATGCTTTCTGTCAGATTCACAAGAGCAAGGTCATCGCCGAACTGGAAATTACGATTCTCGCCGTCTTTTTCATCGCCTGTGCCGGTCTTGTTGGTTCTGTGATTGCCGACGCCGCTTTTCCTGAGCTTGCCGAAAATCTGGTCAAGTGCATACTCGCGTAAGGCAGCTTCCAGCTTGGCAGTCAGGACATTTTTACCTTCCCCTGGTCCGGTGTTGCCATCTTCGGTATCGATCTCTTCCCGGATGTAGCCCCGTTTTTTCAGGTCTTCGATAAAATTCTCCAACGTATAGTTTTCATTGAAAATATCGTATTCTTTATCCAGCATATCCAGCCAGTCAAAGGCTTCATCCAGATCTCCCGAAGTGTGGATGAGCAGATCCTTGAAAATCCCGAAAACCCTGTCAAAATCTGAAACCTCTTCCGGAACGTGCTTGCTGAACGTGAATCCCTTCTGATAGTTTTTATTTTTATCTGTCATAGATTGATTTCAAAATTGGAAATACAATTTAGGCATTATTAGCAAAATCTGAACCGCCAGTAAATAGAAAAAAGTAATGGTTATGATTATTAAATTAAACAAAAATTGGCGGGTAATATTTTTTTTGACAGAGCTTCGACTCCGCTCAGCTTGACAATGGTAGATTAAACATTTAGTGTCATCTTGAGCAGGATCAGATGATTTTGTTAATTCATAGTTATTAATAAAAATTTTAAGCTTTATCTTTGCACTTACAATAACCGCTATGAAAGACCTTATGGGACGTGCAATCTGGGATTATTATCACAATGATAATCCTGAAGATCTGCAAACCGAAACTTCTATTTCCGAACTGGACGAACTTCCTGTGGATTATCTTTTCCGAGATTTTGACGGGATGAATAAAATCGAACAGAAAGCTTTGAAATTGGCTCACGGAAAAGTTCTGGATATCGGCGCAGGAGCTGGTTCACATTCTCTTTATCTTCAGAATGAAAGAAATCTTGAAGTTACAGCATTGGATATTTCGCCAAAATCAATTGAAGTTTGCCGGCTTAGAGGCATCAGGAATGTTGCTACGCAAAATATGCTGCAATTTTCAGACGGAACATTCGACACGATTCTGTTGTTAATGAACGGAACCGGCATTTTTCAAAGTTTAAATGTCATTGATATTTATCTCAAAAAGCTTCATTCATTGCTGAATCCAAAAGGGCAGATTCTTATAGACAGCACGGATATACTGTATATGTTTGACGAAGACGAAGATGGCGGGATTTTAATTCCTGCGGATGGCTACTATGGTGAGCTGGATTATATCGTTCACTATAAAGGCGAATCGGAAGAACCGATAAAATGGTTATATCTCGATTTCAATACTTTGAAGAATGCCGCAGAACATAATGCTTTTAAGATTGAAAAAATTTTACAGGATGAGGATTCTTACCTGGCGAGATTGATTAAAAACTGATAAAAACGTTTTAGTATTTTACTCCTGATTTTTTAACAATAAAATGCAGAAGCCAGGCAGGACCAATGAGAAGAAACTGTAAGTCTTTCAAAAAGCTTGGTTTTTTGCCTTCTATTTTATGTCCGTAGAATTGTCCTATCCAAGCTAAAACAAAGACTGCAGCAAAAAACAACCATGCCTTCTGTGGAAAATGATGGCTGATGGCAAAAACAAAATGCTCCATCAGCAGCATTATGATGATCATAACCGTGGCAATGCGCCAAGACAGACTGAAATAATAAACCGAGACTAAAATAACTGCAATAAGACTTACCAAACTGATACATCCAAAATACAGCATACAAAACTGCTGTGACGGAATGAGCGAAACAAATCCGATAATGCTCCAGAAAATAAAAGGAACACAAATCCAGTGAATCAGTTTGTTCGTAGAATTTCTGTGACTTTCCGAATATTCTGCGAATAAACGATCTATTTTTCTCATAAGAATTGTTTTGATGAATATAACCAAAATAAAAAAACATTTTGAAAATTTTTCAAAATCTTTTTTTTATTAATTTTTATTGTTTCGTCTTTTTATTCGATTCCTCCATTTTCTGAATAGTATGATAAGCGCCGGAAGGATTAATAAGAACGGCCAAAATGAAATCAGTCCCAATATAAATCCTACAAAGTTATTCCACCCTTCTGCCAGAGAGTCCGCAAACTGGCTGCCAAAACCAATGTTTGAGGTGACTGCATTTCTTGGGTTATTTTTAATTAAAGTTAATTCAAGCGTACTGTATTTTACTTTATCATCTATGAATTTCAGTCTCCCTTTCGATGATTCTATTTCTTCTTCCAGATTGCGGATTTTTTCCTGAATTTCTAACATGTCCTTTGTATTATTACTTCTTTTCAGAAGGTCCCGGTATTTTTCCAGATAAACCAATTTGTTCTCAAGTCTTATGGAAACATCCGTATATTCTTCTGTAACATCATCTATGCCTACATTTTTAGAAACCACATTTCCTAATTCTGAACTGAATGATTGCAGCAGATTGTCAAAATTCTGGTTGGGAACTCTGATGGTCATCCTAAGTGTTTCCTTGTTGTCACTGTTATTGAAAGATTCTCCTTGCTTGTAAGCGTCCAGCTTTTTCAGATGACCATTAATGATTTGTTGTGCTTTGCTGATATTGCCAACTTCTATTTCCATACTACCGGTTTTAATGATTTTCTGGGAAATCTTTTGAGCATTATCTGGCGCTGTTTTTTCCTCAATTGGATAGGGCGGAGGAAGTAATTTATCGCTAGTCTCACTCTTGGCGCTTACATTATCTACTAAAGCCAGATCGGCAGATATCATTTCGTTGTTATTATTTTTTCCGCATGAGATAATTGTAATAAACAGAAATAAAAAATATGTTTTTCTCATAAATAAGTTAAGTTTTTTAAGCAGCATCAAAAATTATGCGCAAAAAAATCTTCTAGATGATTTCTAAAAGATTTTTGTATTAATGACGTTTTTATTTGTTTATCCGATCTCAATCCCGTTTTCCACCGTTTCGTCCGGCGTTACGAAAGACAATTTTCCGTCCGGTTTTGTGGTTAACAATAGCATTCCCTGAGATTCGATTCCTCTGATTTTTCTTGGCGCAAGATTCAGTAAAATCATTACCTGCTTTCCAATTACTTCTTCCGGAGTGAAACTTTCTGCAATTCCTGAAACCACAGTTCTTACATCTACACCTGTGTCAACAGTTAGTTTTAATAATTTATCTGCTTTTTCAACTTTTTCAGCTTCAAGAATAGTAGCTGTTCTTAAGTCGATTTTTGTAAAATCATCAAAAGTGATTTCGTCTTTCATAGGATTTGCGTTAGGGTTTGTTTTTTTATTGTTTTGTTTGGTGTCTTCCAGTTTTTGGATTTGTGCCTCAATCACATCGTCTTCGATTTTTGAGAAAAGAAGAGAGGCTTCGTTGATTTGATGACCTGTTTCAATAAGAACAGATTTTGTTTCAACATCGTCCCAAACGGATTTTTCAACATTAAACATATTTAATAATTTCTCAGAACTGAAAGGCATAAACGGTTCACACAACTGCGCCAAAGCAACCGCAATCTGAGCGCCTACAAATAAAGAATGTGCTGCTTTTTCAGGATTGTCTTTAATGGTTTTCCAAGGCTCTTCTGTCTGAAGATATTGGTTTCCGAAACGGGCTAAATTCATTAATGCTGTTAAAGAATTTCTGAATTCATAGCTTTCCAGGAAACCCGAAATTTCTTTCGCCGATTTACTGATTTCAGTTAATTCAGGAGCATTTACATCGCCTTTTGGAACAATTCCGTCATAATATTTATGAATCAATACAGCAACTCTGTTAATAAAGTTCCCAAAAATCCCTACTAACTCCGAATTGTTCTTCGTCTGGAAATCTTTCCAGGTAAAGTTGTTGTCCTTGGTTTCCGGAGCTGATGAAAGAAGCGCATAACGCAAAACATCCTGCTGACCAGGGAAATCTTCAACATATTCGTGTGCCCAGACTGCCCAGTTCCTTGAAGTGGAAATCTTATCATTTTCAAGATTCAAAAATTCAAAAGCAGGGACATTTTTCGGCATAATAAAATCGCCGTGAGCCTTCATCATTGCAGGGAAAATGATACAATGGAACACGATATTATCCTTTCCGATAAAGTGAACCAAATCAGATTCTTCGCTTTGCCAGTAATCTTTCCAGTCTTTTCCGTTTTTCTCTGCCCATTCTTTGGTGAAAGAAATGTAGCCAATCGGCGCATCAAACCATACATAAAGCACTTTTCCTTCTGCATTCGGAAGCGGAACGGGAACGCCCCAGTTCAGATCTCTGGTCATTGCACGAGGTTTAAGTCCGTCATTCAACCAGGATTTTACTTGTCCGTAAACGTTCGGTTTCCAGTCGTCTTTGTGACCTTCGATGATCCATTCGTTCAGGAAATCTTCGTATTCATTTAATGGTAAATACCAGTTTTTTGTTTCTTTTAAAATCGGGACATTTCCGCTCAACATAGATTTTGGATTAATCAATTCCGATGGCGAAAGGGTAGACCCACATTTCTCGCACTGATCTCCGTACGCATTTTCATTACCACAGTTTGGGCAGGTTCCCACGATGTATCTGTCAGCAAGGAATTCATTCGCCTGCTCGTCAAAATACTGCTCAGATAGTTCTTCGGTAAATTTTCCTTTTTCATACAAAACTTTAAAGAAATCCTGACTTGTTGTACGATGATTTGCAGAAGTTGTTCTGGAATATTCATCAAAAGAAATCCCTAGATCTGAAAACGATTTTTTGATGATTTCGTGGTATTTGTCCACAATATCCTGTGGTGTAACCCCTTCTTTTTTAGCTCTTATGGTAATAGGAATTCCGTGTTCATCGCTACCGCAGATAAACGCAACATCTTTCCCTAATCTTCTCTGGAATCTGGCATATACATCAGCAGGGATATAAACTCCTGCCAAATGTCCTATATGAACCGGCCCGTTTGCATAAGGCAATGCAGCCGTAATCATCTTTTTGTTTGACATTTATAATAAAAATTTGAATTGCGAAATTACGATTTTCATTTTAGAAGTTTGATAAAGACCTCAGAAATCTATGTTTATCCGTAAATCTGAATATTATAATATGATTTCTTATTGCCCATTCATTTAATAAAATATAATACTGGCAGTTTAATCTGTTTTTTTAAAATAAATTAAAAAAATTTATGATGTCATACTTTTTAATGTTTAATTTTAATTCTGCCAAATTTCTATCTTTTTGAGAGATTTTATACAAAATCATTTGTAGGTAAATTTTAAAAAATTTCATTTTTGATTAATATAGGATTAATATTGGTTAATTTAGAAGAAGAAAAACGGTTGATTTTTAGAGAAAAATTGCTGTTTGCTACCCTTTGTTAAAAAAATTAACATTAGCATAAGTAGCTGAAAATCATATATATGAACTACTGGTTTTGATTTATTTTATCTTTTTTATGTTAAAATTAGATGAGTTTTAAAATTATTTTAACAGAATATCGAATTTTTTATAAATTGCGGAACAAGAGATAGTGTATATCTCCATGATTTGAAAATAATAATATAAACCTTAAAAATTTATTTTTTGTGAGAAACTATAATGTACTAAAAATTGCTCCAGCATTTCTTTTGCTCGGAACAATGTTACATGCACAGCAAAGTGATTCGGTGAAAAAAGAAACCGAAATCGAACAGGTTGTGCTGATTGGTTATGGTAAGCAGAAGAAAACCGATCTTACGGGGTCAATAACTTCGGTGTCTGAAAAGGATTTTAACAAAGGAGCGATGGTTTCAGCCGACCAGCTTATTATGGGTAAAGCAGCTGGTGTAAGAATTACGAATACAGGCGGATCTCCAAACGCATCTCCAAACATTGTAATAAGAGGAGGAGGATCTTTATCCGCAAGTAATCAGCCACTTATAGTAATTGACGGAGTTCCTATAGCGATTGACAATCCTGCAGGAATTAACAATCCATTTTTATTAGTTAATCCTAATGATATTGAATCTTTTTCAATTTTAAAAGACGCTTCTGCAACAGCAATTTATGGTTCAAGAGCTTCTGCTGGAGTTATCATTATTACAACTAAGAAAGGAACTACTGGTAAACCAAAATTCAGCTATAATGCTAATATCTCTTTAGGCCAAGTTTACAAATATATGAATGTTATGAATTCTGATGAATTTGTAAGATTTGTAACTGAAAACCGACCGAATGATGCTTGGAAACTAGGAGTTGGCGGAAGTTCTGATAATCCAACTACTCCAGGGAAAATTTATGCAACTGACTGGCAAAAAGAAGTTTTGAGAAATTCTATTTCAACAGATCATACTTTTAGTGCTTCAGCAGCATTACCAGATGGAACTCCGATTAGAGCCTCTCTCGGATATAATAGAACAGAAGGAGTTGTAAAAATGAATAATCTAGATCGCTATACTGCGTCAATTAAAATTACTCCAACTTTTTTTGATAAACATTTAAAAATTGATATTAATTCAAAAAGTATTTGGGTTACACAAAATGCTATTGATGAAGGCAGTGTTTTAGGAGCGGCTATAGCAATGGATCCTACTAAGCCTGTTTACGCAGTAGATAACTCGCCATCATCTACAAGATTTGGAGAATATTATCAGTATCTAAGTCCTGAAAAAGTCCAGGCTACAGGTGAGATTCTAAGATATATAAAAGCTGGATCAAGTAATCCAGTTGCTGATCTTTATCAAAGGCATAAACCGCAATCTACTTCTAGATATCTGAATAATATCGAGTTCGATTATAAAACCCATTTCTTGCCAGAATTAAGGGCTGTAGTAAATCTAGGCTATGATTATTCCGTTACAAAACTTAGGGAAAGTTTTGATAATAATAGTATATCTCAATATAATACATATTCTCCTTTGGTAAAGTATCCAAATGATTATTTCTTTTATAACGGTTTTGAAACAGGAGAAGATCAAACAATGAAGAATAAGTTAATGGATGCTTATTTAGTATATAATAAAGCTAACAAAGATTCTTTTATTTCTAATTTTCTCATTCAGGGAGGATACTCATATCAAGACTTTGTAAATGATGGGAGTAAGATTAGAACCAGATTAAAAGCCGGAACTCAGGAACTTGAATATTTTACTGATTCTGAATCATTATACTATAACAGATATAATTTACAATCTTTTTTTGGAAGATCTAATATTGATATTTTAGATAAATATTTGTTTACATTAACCTTTAGGGCTGATGCTTCCTCTCTATTTCAAGGTTTGGATAAAACGTGGGGGTATTTCCCTGCAGTTGGTTTCGCCTGGAAAGCTACAAGCGAAGAATGGATTAAAAATTTAAATATTTTTTCTGAATTAAAACTAAGAGCGGGATGGGGATTAACTGGACAGCAGAATATTCAGGGTGTTGTCGGTTATTATCCTTCAAGACCATTATTTATTGTTGGCTCATCTGTTGGACAATACTTAGGGGGGTTGAATACCTATACAGCAGCACCATTTAATAATGAATTGACTTGGGAAAAAGCAGAAACCTATAACATAGGAATTGATTTTAGTTCTAAAAATAGGAGAATTTCTGGATCTGTGGAATATTACAATAGAAGAATGACGGATTTGCTATCAAGAGTTAATTATCCGGCAGGTCAATTTTTAACTAATACATTTGTTAAAAATGCTGGTGAAATGCTATCTAAAGGTGTTGAGGCATCTTTAACTGTAACGCCAGTTAAAACAATGGATTTTACTTGGGATGTAAATGCTAACATTGCTTATAACGACAATAAAATTGAGAGCCTTGATGGACAAACATTTGTAGCTGCCTTAACTGATGCAAATCTTCCTAGTGGCACCGGAGCTGTTGTAAGACAACATTTTGTAGGTTATCAGCCTGCTGCAGCGTTTGTTTTTCAGCAAGTCTATGATCAAAATGGTAATCCTTTACAAAACGTTTTTGTAGATAGAAATGGCGATGGTATTATCAATGATTCGGATAAATATATTCTTGAGATAGTTCCTAAAACGACTTTTGGCTTTGGGACGAATTTTAACTATAAAAACTGGGATCTATCAGCCAGTTTCCATGGACAAATAGGTGGTATGGTTCACAATTCAAGAAAACTGTCTCAAGGATTTGTGGAACAGGCTGCAACATCAGATGGTCTGGCACTAAATAATGTTGTGAATTTTTATGATGGAATATCAAGTTTTAATTTCACTAACAGGCCAAACGACCAAATGCAGCTTTCCGATTATTTTTACGAAGATGCTTCTTTTCTTCGATGTGATAATATTACATTGGGTTATAGATTTACGAAACTTCTTGGATTTAATAACGTGAGATTATACGGAACATTAAACAATGCTTTTATCATTACAAAATATACTGGTCAAGATCCTGAATCTCCTTCTACTTTTGATAATAATATTTATCCTAGACCTAGAATTTACACATTTGGATTAAATCTAAATTTTTAAGAAAATGAAAAAAAATATAATAAAATTCGCTTTAATTTCTGGCATTTCTTTGTTGTCAGTTTCTTGTTTAAATGATTTGGAAACAGAACCAAAATATGAGATAACTCTGGAAAATTTGTTGGCAAAAGATCCAAATGCTATTGAAGGACTACTGTCTAAGATGTATTCTAATTTTGCTTTGTCAAGTACAAAAGGTCCTGGAGATTCTGATATTGATGGTGCAAATGCCGGAGAATCCCCTTTTATTAGAGGATTAATAAATCTTAATGACTTTACTGCCGATGATATGAAGAATAGATGGGGAGATGGAGGGTTAGATCCACTTACAACTGCTTCTGGTTGGACAGATTCTAATAAATTTTTCAAATATGTTTATGACAGGATTTATTATGTTATTCCTCAAACTACTAATCTGATAAAGATTGTTAATTCAGATAATGTTAATGTTGCAAATAAGGAACAAGTTACAAGTGAATTAAGATTTTTACGGGCATTAGCCTATTATTACCAAATTGATTTTTTTGGTAAAGGAGCTCTGGTAACCACAGAAAATTATGGTACAACAACACCTTTACCAGAATCTTCAAGAAAAGAATTATTTAATTATGTAGAGGCAGAGCTTCTTGATATAGAGGCTAAGTTGCCTGACACAAATAGTTATGGAAGGGCTAATAAGTCTGTTGCAAGAATGCTTTTGGCTAAACTTTATCTGAATGCAGAAGTTTACACTGGAACTCCAAGATATAATGATTGTGCAATATTCCTTAATAAAATATTTGGTGCAGGATATCAGTTAGAAAGTAATTTTCATAAAAACTTCCGTGCAGATAATAATACTTCAAAAGAAATTATATTTCCTCTGATTGCAGACTCTAATGTTAGTCAAAGTTATGGTAATACAACCTATATTATTAATGGAAGTTTGAGTACTGCTACAATGGTTTTATCTGACTATGCAGCTGCAGAAGGATGGACTGGGCATAGAGCTACAAAAGCTTGGTACGGTCTATTTGCTACTAATGCCACCGCATTACAAGCTTCTGCTGACGTTCGTGCAAAAGATTTTTGGACAACAGGACATAATTGGGAAATGAACGATTATAAAGAGTGGACAGATGGATACCCAAGCATAAAATATAGTAATAAAGCGAGTGATGGATCGGGAATAAATGTTTCCTTCTCGCCTACGGACTTTCCAATGTTCAGATTAGCTGATGCTTATCTAATGTATGCTGAATGCGTTCTCAGGGGAGCATCGCCAATTGCGGGTGATGCTTTGGAATTTGTAAATAAAGTTAGGACAAGGGCTGGTGCTTCTGCAATTACGTCAAATCAATTAACTTTAGATTTTATTTTAAATGAAAGAGGACGTGAACTAAATTTAGAAGGACATAGAAGGTCTGATTTAATTAGGTTCGGAAAATTCACTGGTGGGAGTTATATTTGGCCTTGGAAAGGTGGTATCGCTGCTGGAACTTCAATTCCGTCTACCTATAATCTTTTTCCAATTCCTTCTACTGCGCTTCAGGCAAATCCTAATTTGAAGCAAAACCCAGGATATTAATTTTTAAAGATTAAGAACATGATACAAAAAGCATTACAAAATAAATTTTTCCTGATAATTTCCCTAATCTTGGTTATTATTTCTTGTGAAGATCGTGAAATTATTACAATTGATAGCCAAACGGCTCCAGTAGTAATGGATTTGTCTACTCAAAGTTTAATACTTGATTCTAATTTCCCAGATAACCAAGTTCTTACTATTAGCTGGAAACCGGCTTCATTTAACGTGCCGGTCCAGATGAGTTATCAGCTTGAGATAAGCGCAGATCAGACATTTAAAACTTTTTTTATATTAGGAATAGCGACTCCGCCTCAAAATTATCTTTCATTTAATACAGTGCAAATAAATGAAGCAGCAAAGAAAATAGGATTGGTTCCATATCAAGCTCAGAAAATGTATTTTCGAGTTACCTCAACAACGGGTTTGAATAATCTTCCGCAGCAATCCAATGTTTCAAGTTTAACTTTAACACCTTACTTAGCAAGCCCAACTTATAACTATACAGATCTTTATCTTATTGGAGCTGCAACTGCTGGTGGTTGGGATAATTCAGTGTCAAATATGAATCTATTACCATTATTAAAAACGTCAAAAACAAATATATATACATTTACAGGCTTTTTCAAGGCAGACGGATTTAAGGTAATTAAGCAAAAAGGTTCTTGGGATGCTCAATTTGGGCTTGGTGCAACACCGGGTACTTTAGATACTGGTGGTGGATCTGGAAATATCACAGTGCCTTCCGATGGGTATTATAAATTTACTATTGATACAACTGCTTTAACTTATACACTTGAACCTGTTGCTGGTCCAACAAAAACTTACGACAAAATTTCTATTATTGGTACAGTAAATGGAAATTTTGATACAGATACTGAATTGACAAAATCAACTTTTGATTCTCATTTATGGACACTTTACAATGTAAAGTTAAATTCAGGAGAATTTAAGTTCAGAGCTAATAAAAGTTGGGATGTAAACTGGGGTAATAATAATGAGTATTTTGGTGTTGCAACTCAAGGAGGGGATAATATTCCTCTGAAATCAGAGTGGAATTATAATGTATATTTCAATGACGCAACAGGAAATTATACTCTGATACCAGTAAAGTAATCTTTAATTTTTAAAATTATTATGAAAAATATATTCAAATTAATAGTTGCTTCGCTTTTCGTTTCTATACTGCTTGTTGCATGTAATAATGATGCCGACAGAGATTGGACGACGCCTGAAGCCAGTTTTAAGCTATATGATACATCTTTAGGAGTTAATAATGTATTATATGAGACAATGAAAGGTAATCCTTTTACTATCGTATGGGAATCTATAGGAAGTGGAGAATATTCAGTGACTTTATCTTCCAAGGAAGATTTCTCAACAAAGACTCAATTAGGTACTTCCACAGAAAATAGTCTGACAACTACAATAGGAAGCTTAAATGCAAAACTATTAGAGTTAGGATTCTCTCCCTTTGTTTCTCAAAAGCTATATGTAAGAATTGAAAAAGGATCAGAAGTTTCAAACGTGATCAGTTTTGGAGTGACAGCTTATCCTGTTTCTGGTCCCGTAATCACAGCTCCTGCTAATGGAAGTACAATAACGCTTAATTCTGCAGACCAAGCCGCAATAGCTACAACCATTACCTGGAATGATTATTCTAATTATGGTTCGCCAGTGACTTATACAGTAGAAATTGCGAAAAAAGGTTCTGCAACTTTCTCTCAACTTGGTGTTGTTACAGGTTCTAAGTCCTTAGCAATTTCTAATAAAGATCTTAATAATGCAGCTTTAACTGTTGGTGGAGTTGCCAATACAGAAGGGGAATTTGATTTCAGGGTTACTGCTAAAACAAGTTTTTCAACTCCGGCTATTGAACTGAAATCTTCAGTGGTAACTGCTAAGATGAAGCCTTATCAGGTAGATTATCCGGATTTTTATCTTGTTGGGGGTGCAACAGCAATTGGATGGGATGCTCCAAATTCTCAAATGCTATACAAAAAGGAAAATACTTCGGAAATTTATACATATTTGTCGCCTGATCAATTTAGATTTTTAGGGCAGAAAGATTGGAATCCTCTAAACTATAGTATTGATGATCCAAGAACAGATTCAGGAAATAGGTATTTTAAAACAGTGTCCTCTAATGTAGAATTCGGAGATCATGAAAATATGAAATTTACTGGAACGGCAGGGATTTATCATATCACAATTAATGCAGATTTTGGAGTAAAATCACTTACTGTTGAGCCTAGTGCCGGTGTTTGGGATATTCCTAATCTATATTTGGTAGGAACTACAAATGGATGGCAGGCAGCAAGTGCAGAACAATTCAACCCAGTTGGCAATGGTGTTTTTGAAATTATCAAGGAACTTCCGGTTGGATCTGAGTTTAAGTTTTTGGCCCAACAGGATTGGAGTGGTAAAGAATGGGGTAATATTCATTCTACAGGAAACACAGGCTATCTTGGTCCTAACGGAGACAACAATAATATCGTTTTAAGCAGTAGTACTTCTGCTACTAATTTTTACACAATTAGAGTTGATTTAAAAAGAGGTACTTATCAGTTAATCCCTTTTTAAAAATTAATAAAAACAACTAAAAGTGTTGCGAAACCGCAGCACTTTTTTTATATTGTAACCAATATATAAACCTTAAGAAAAATGAAAAAGATCACCATTGGAGCAGCTTTGTTCTCTTTGATGTTTACAGGAGTCCAGGCGCAAACTCTAAAATCTCCCGACGGGAAATTCGAGATGAATTTTCAGCTGAAATCAGGCGTTCCGTATTACAATCTTAAATATGACGGAAATGTTGTGGTAGAAGATTCCAAACTTGGATTAAGATTATTGAAAGACGGTGATATACAGTTCGCTTCGGAAATAGAAAATAAAAATAATCAGGGTAAAAATCTTAATGCAGGATTCGTAAAAACAGCCGAAAAGTTCGATTCCAAAAATGAAACGTGGCAACCTGTTCTTGGCGAAAAGAAAAATTATTTCAATAATTATAATGAACTAGCTGTCACGCTGAATCAAACTGAAAATGACAGACATATCATTATCAAGTTCAGATTGTTCAATGATGGTTTGGGTTTCAGATATGAGTTTCCTCAGCAAAAAAACCTTAATTATTTCATTATCAAAGAAGAAGATTCAGAAATAGATTTACCTTGGGATACAAAAGCCTGGTGGTTGGCCGGAGATTATGACACCGAAGAATACCAGACTCAAACTTCCAAATTATCCCAAATTCCTGCAATTTGGCCTAAATCTTTTGACGGAAATGCTTCCCAAAATTTAGTGAAAAATGGCGTTCAGATTCCTTTGATGATGAAAAAAGAGGGTGCAAATCCGCTTTACATCAACCTTGCTGAAGCGGCCGTTATCAATTACCCTGCTGCCAATCTGGAATTAGACGCAACCAATTATAAGTTCAAAACACACCTCACGCCAGATGCGCAAGGTGCTAAAGGTTACATGCAGACACCTTCCACTACGCCTTGGAGAACCATCATCGTGTCGCCTAAAGCGGAAGTGGTTTTGGACTCTAAAATGCTCTTTAACCTCAATGAACCTACAAAATATACCGATACATCTTACATTCACCCTACAAAATATATGGGTGTTTGGTGGGAAATGATCATCGGGAAATCACAATGGGCTTATTCTACAGCCAATAATGTGCATATTGGCGAAACCGATTTTACAAAATTGACACCCAACGGAAATCACGCTGCGAATAACACCAAAGTAAAAGAATATATTGATTTTGCCGCTGCCAACGGTTTCCAGGGTTTATTAATAGAAGGTTGGAATGTTGGCTGGGAAGATTGGTTCGGGCATTCTAAGGAATTTGTGTTCGATTTTATCACACCTTATCCCGATTTTGACATCAAAATGCTGAATGACTATGCACATTATAAAGGGATCAAACTTATTATGCACCACGAAACATCTGGCTCTGCCACCAACTACGAGAGATGGGCAGACAAAGCGTTTCAGCTGATGAATAAATATGGTTATGACGCTACAAAGACCGGCTATGTAGGAAACATCATTCCCAGAGGTGAGCATCATTATTCTCAGTGGACAATCAACCATTACCGTAGAATTATAGAAAAAGCGAACGAATATAAAATTATGGTCAATTCCCACGAATCGGTAAGACCAACCGGAGAAAGCAGAACCTATCCTAACTGGATCGCTGCGGAAGCGGCGCGGGGAACGGAGTTCGAAGCTTTTGGAGGTAACAACCCGGATCATCAGACCATTCTGCCGTTCACAAGATGGATGGGCGGACCAATGGATTACACACCAGGGATTTTCCAAACCAAGTTGGATTACTATTTCCCAGGAGATAAACGTTATGTAAAAACTACTTTAGCCAAGCAGTTAGGCTTGTATGTGGTGATGTATCAGCCGTTACAGATGGCTGCCGACTTGCCGGAAAATTATGCCAGACATATGGATGCTTTTCAGTTTATCAAAGATGTGGCTGCAGACTGGGATGATACTAAGATTCTGTCAGCTGAACCAGGTGATTTTATTCACACAGCCAGAAAAGCCAAAGGTACGGACAACTGGTTTGTAGGTGGGATTACCGATGAAAACGCCAGAGATTTCACGGTAGATTTTTCATTCCTGGACAAAGGCAGGAAATATGAAGCCACTATCTATGCCGATGGAAAAGACGCCGATTATATCAATAATCCGCAAAGTTATCAGATCTATAAGAAAACAGTAGACAGCAAAACCAAACTTCCCATTCACTTGGTAAGAAGCGGTGGCTATGCCATTTCTGTGAAGCCTGTTAAATAATTTTTTAGGAGCTTAATCCCGCTATCCGCTATATCTTTTTCTTTTTTACAAAAAAAAGAAAAAGGATGCCGCTACTATCGGGGCTATGGCTTTCAACACCAATCAGGACTTTGTCAAAGTTTAAATCTTTGACAAAGTCTTTCCAAAATTTCAATACTATGAAAAAAATAATCACATTTTCTTCCATTATATTCTCCGCCGTTTTCTATTCTCAGGTTCAGAAAGTTGAACCTGCATTCTGGTGGAGCGGAATGAAAAATCCTGAACTTCAATTATTAGTTTACGGAAAAGATATCCAAAATCTTCAACCCGAATTCTCTGGCGGAATCAAAATCAAAGAAGTCAGAAAAGTTGAAAACCCGAATTATCTTTTCGTAACGATCGATACAAACGGTGTTCAGCCCGGAAAGGCAAAACTCAATTTCAAAAACGGAAACAAAACCGTTAAAACGATTGATTACGAGTTCAGACAAAGACAACAGAATTCGGCTAACAGAGATTCTTACTCATCATCGGATGTGATGTATCTGATCATGCCGGATCGTTTTGCTAATGCAAATCCAAATAATGATAATACTCCGGACACAGCTGAAAAAGCAGACCGAACGAAAAATGGTGGTCGTCACGGTGGCGATATTGCCGGAATTGTGAAAAACCTGGACTATCTCCAGGATTTAGGCGTTACTACCATTTGGAACACACCATTGCTGGAAGATAATGAACCGGCTTATTCTTACCACGGCTATGCTCAAAGCGATTATTACAAAATCGATCCGCGTTACGGAACCAATGAAGATTACAAAAACCTGGCAGATGAGCTTCATAAAAGAAAAATGAAACTCGTGATGGATTATGTGACCAATCACTGGGGTTCAAAAAGCTGGATTATCAAAGATTTGCCTTCAAAAGACTGGATTCATTACTGGAACAATGGTGAGAATGGTTTCCAGAGAAGTAATTACAGGATGACAACGCAGTTCGATACCAATGCTGCAAAAGTAGATGAAGCAGCTTGTATGGACGGCTGGTTTGATACTACAATGCCGGATATGAACCAGAGTAATCCGATGGTTGTGACCTATATGGCGCAGAATGCCATCTGGTGGATAGAATATGCAGGTTTAGACGGGTTCCGTGTAGATACTTATTCTTACAATGATAAAAAAGGAATCGCAGACTGGACTAAAAGGATTACAGATGAGTATCCGAAATTCAATATTGTAGGTGAAGTCTGGATGCACGATCAGGCGCAGATGTCTTATTGGCAAAAAGATTCTAAGATTGCAGCGATAGAAGGGTTTAATTCCTATTTGCCGTCTGTGATGGATTTTACACTGCATGATGCGATTGGTCAGATCTTCCGGGAAGATGCAGGCTGGGATTCCGGGATGCAAAGAGTTTATGACAATTTTGCGAATGATTTTCTTTATCCTGATATCAACAATCTTTTGGTCTTTGCAGAAAATCATGATACCAGCCGATTCAATCAGATCTTTCCAAAAATTGAAGATTATAAATTAGTGATGAGCCTGATCCTTACTGTCCGCGGAATTCCGCAATTGTATTACGGTTCCGAAATTGGAATGGCTGGCGATAAAGGCAAAGGCGATGGTGATATCCGACAGGATTTTCCTGGTGGCTGGGCCGGTGATAAGAACAACGCCTTTACAAAATCCGGCAGAACATCCTCTCAGAATGATTATTTTGATTTTACCAGGAAACTGCTGAATTGGAGAAAAACCAATGAAGCGGTACATAATGGGAAAACATTACACTACATCCCAAATGATAATGTTTATGTTTATTTCAGATATACTGATAACAAAAGGGTTATGGTTGTTATCAACAATAACAGAAACAATCAAAACCTGGATCTGAAACGTTTTTCTGAAGGCCTGAAGAATTTCACAAAAGGAAAAGATATCATTTCTGATAAAGATTTTGATCTGAAAACAAATTTGTCTGTTCCTGCAAAATCTTCATTGATTATAGAACTTAAATAAGATTGTAATGAGAAGAATAATTTCCATTTTAATATTATCTTTTTTGATATTTTCTATGTCTGTTTCTGCACAAAAAAAAGGCTTTTATGAGAATGTTCAGAAAAAAAATGTCAATCAATTGCTGGACGATTTCAATACATTTGCTGCCAATGCAGATTATAAAAATTATTTTGATTGTTTTGCAGAAGAATCCACTTTTATTGGGACAGATGCTACCGAAGTCTGGAACAAAAAAGAGTTTATGGAATGGGCAAAACCTTTCTTTGATAAAGGCAAAACCTGGAATTTTAAATCGCTCAAAAGAAATATTTACTTCAGTAAGGATGGCAGTTATGCCTGGTTTGATGAGATTTTGGATACACAGATGAAAATCTGCAGAGGTTCGGGTGTTCTTGAAAAAATCGGTGGAAAATGGAAAGTGAAGCAATACGTTCTATCAGTTACGGTTCCAAATGAAGTGGTAGATGAGGTGACCAAAATCAAAGCACCAATAGAAGATATGTTAATTCAAAAATTAAAATCACAATAATGATATCAAAACAAAGTAATACAATTTTTACAAAACGCAAAAAACCGAATCTCTCTATGGCTCAGATTATCAATATGAGTATGGGTTTCTTAGGGATTCAGATGGCGTTTGGTTTACAAAACGGAAATGCCAGCAGGATTTTAGCGAATCTTGGTGCAGATGTACACGAGTTATCCTGGTTCTGGCTTGTTGCACCGGTTACAGGATTAATCGTTCAGCCGATTATCGGACATATGGGTGATAATACCTGGAGTCCGCTTGGCCGGAGAAAACCATATTTTCTGATTGGAGCAGTCTTGTGCGCAATCGGTTTGGTTTTGCTTCCTAATGCCGCATCTGTTACGCATCTTATTGCAGCCAATGTATTATTGCTTGCCGTGATTTTCCTTGCAATGATGGATGCGTCTATTAATGTGGCAATGGAGCCTTTTCGCGCTTTGGTGGGCGATATGTTACCGAAACATCAGGGAACAATAGGATTTTCTGTTCAGACTATTCTGATAGGAATCGGAGCGGTAATTGGCTCATATCTTCCGGATTGGTTAACCAAATTAGGCATTTCAAATGTAGCGCCGGAAGGTTTTGTGGCAGATAATGTGATTTTTTCTTTTTATGTAGGAGCCGGTTTTTTACTGGTAACTATTTTATATACCATTTTTACGACCAGGGAATACTCGCCGGAAGAGTTTGCTTCCTTTGAAGATGGAAAAGAAATTGTTGAAGAGCATTCTAAATTCTCGGATATCTTCAGGGATTTTGCAAACATTCCGACTCAGATGAAGAAATTGGGCATTGTTCAGTTTTTCTCTTGGTTTGCTTTGTTTACAATGTGGGTTTTCACCACCAGCGCTTTGGCAACGCATCATTTCGGGTTGTCGCCGGAAGATACGCATTCGGAAGCATTTAATAATGCAGGAGATCTTACGGGTAAGCTATTCGGGATGTATAACCTTTGGGCCATTCCATTTGCATTTTTATTGACGCCCATTGCGAAATTTCTTGGCAAAAAGCAGACGCACGCTTTAGCTTTACTATCAGGTGGCTTGGGATTAATATCGATGTATTTTATCAAAGACACCTCGTTACTCTGGATTTCGATGATAGGATTAGGATTCGCTTGGGCTAGTATTTTAGCAATGCCTTATGCGATGTTGATTGAAGTGATTCCACAGAGAAAAATGGGTGTTTATATGGGTATTTTTAATTTCTTCATTGTAATTCCTCAGATAATCAATGGTGTTTTTGGTGGCCCGATTGTATCTAATTTATTTGGAAAAATGGCGATAGATTACATTGTTGTCGGCGGAGTGTGCATGCTGATTGGTGCTGTTGTAACAATGATTTTTATTAAATCCGAGGACGAAACACCAAAAGAAATAGAAGAAGAAATTCAGCAGGTTCATTTTTAATGAGATTGTTTACATTATATTAAAAAACTCCGACAATCGCCGGGGTTTTTTCGTTCTTATCCTACGTCAATGTGCAGCAGTTTTCAAAATTGGAAATTTGTATCAATAAAAAATCAATTATCAATTATGAAAACAGTATATCATAAATCAGACAGCAGAGGCTATGCCAACCACGGTTGGCTAAAAAGCCATCATACATTCAGCTTTGCCAATTATCATAATCCGGAAAGAATTCATTTTGGCGTGCTTCGTGTTTTAAATGACGATTTTGTAGAAGGCGGAATGGGATTCGGGAGACATCCGCACCGCGATATGGAAATCATCTCTATTCCTTTGGAAGGTGATTTGAGACACGGCGATAATATGGGCAATTCCGGCATCATTAAAAAAGGTGATATCCAGGTAATGTCTGCCGGTACCGGAATTATGCACAGTGAGGAGAACGCCACCGAGCAGCCCGTAAAGTTTTTACAGATCTGGGTGATTCCTAATAAAACCGATGTGACACCAAGATATGATCAGATTAATATTGAAGAATATTCTGTTAAGAATGACTTCCAGCAGATCTTGTCACCTGATCCGGATGACGCCGGTGTTTGGATCCATCAGGATGCATGGTTCAATCTTGCCAACTTTGACAAAGGGTTCTCCAAAGAATATAAAATTCATCAGCAGGGGAATGGCGTTTATATTTTCGTTATCAGAGGAAAAGCTAAAATTGGTGATCAGATCCTGGAACAGAGAGACGGTTTGGGAATTTGGGACACCGAAAGTTTTGTTTTGCAAGCGGAAGATGATGCAGAAATTTTGCTGATGGAAGTCCCGATGGAACTACCAAAATAATCTACAGCTCACAGAAGAAATAACTTAATAGCAATGGCAAACCTGTAGTTATTTCTTTTGTGACTTTTCTAGATTTGGGTTTATTTTAATAAATTTTTAAGAAAAATACCATTGCAACGGTACAACATTTGTCCTCAAAAAATCTTAAATTTGGCACTTTAAAAAGTTAAACTGAAAACATAATGAGATTACTTATTGTAGGAAACGGTGGACGTGCTTCGGCTCTGGCTCTTAAGCTGAGTGAGGACAGCAGAATTACAAAAATGTTCTTTGCGCCCGGCAATGCTACTACTGAACAGCTTGGAGAAAATATCCACGAGACTGATATCATTGCATTAAGAGATTTTGCAATCAAAAATAAGGTAGATTTGACAATCGTTGGCCCGGAAGCACCGCTTGTAGAAGGTATTGTAGACGAGTTCAAAAAAGTGGATCTCAAAGTTTTTGGTCCTACAAAAAAAGCAGCTTCTTTAGAGGGAAGTAAGTCATTCTCCAAAAAGTTTATGCAAAACTATGGCATTAAAACAGCTAATGCAATGGTTTTCGATTCTTATGTAGAAGCTAAAGAATACCTTCAGAAGCAGAAATTCCCGGTGGTGATCAAAGCGAGCGGACTTGCTGGTGGGAAAGGAGTTGTCATTGCGGATAATCTTGAAGAAGCAGAAGGAACCATTCACGATTTTATGATCAAGAGAATCTTCGGAGATGCAGGAATCCAGATTGTTATCGAAGAATATTTGCAGGGTTTCGAAGCGTCAATAATTGCTTTTTCCAATGGAGAAAAATTATTTCCTTGCGTTCCCGTAAAAGATTATAAAAAAGCAGGAAACGGAGATACAGGCCCAAATACTGGTGGAATGGGCTCTGCGGCGCCAAGTCCTGAGTTTACGGATGAACATTTCCAGGATTTCGTTCAGCATATTATGAATCCGACTGTGGATGGTCTTAAAAAAGAAGGTCTCAGCTTCAAAGGATTTATTTTCTTTGGCTTGATGGTTACTAAAAACGGGACCTACCTTCTGGAATATAATATGAGACTTGGAGATCCTGAAACCCAGGTTCTTTTGCCACTGTTGGAAAACAATCTTGTAGACGTAATCGAAGATTGCCTGCACGGAAAAGAACTGGAGTTAAGGTTCAAAGATAAAAAAGCCGTTTGTTTGGTAGTATGTTCCGGCGGCTATCCAAAAAATCATGAAACAGGTTACGAAATAACTGGTGCGGAAAAAGTAAAAAACAGCAAGCTGCTTTACGCAGGCGCAGATTACAGAGGAAACAGAATTGTCTCAACAGGTGGGCGGGTGCTGAATCTTGTTGCATTGGCAGACACTTTTGAAGAGGCACGTAAAAAAGTATATGAAGACGCAGTTCCGGTAGATTTCGACTACGGATTTTACCGGGAAGATATTGCAAAATTCTAAAAATAGAAGAGATGTTGGGAGACCAATGTCTCTTTGTTTTTTAGGGAGCTTTTCCCAACTTTTATACACTTTAATCTTGATATTTTATTGAAAATAAAATATTAGCAATTAATTAGTTAGGTGTATTTTTGCTATATTTTACACATGAATGATCGATTTTATTGATTTTTTTATATTTTTGGAGAAATTAAAAGCATAAATACAATCGATGAAAAAAATTATTATTAGCATTACCATTTCTTTGGTAACCTTGCAGTCTTGTGCGGGTATTATTCCTTCAGTCAGTATAAAGTCTATGAAGTCTAATTGGGCTACAAGTCAAAAACTCAACAATATTTTCATTTTTGAATCCATAGATATTAGTGATAAGTTTGCTACAAGTCTAATGTTAGAACTTAGAGAAAATTTAAATTTAAGAGGACTACAAAATACCGGATTCATCTATAATGAGAAAGAGTTGGATGCTTCTAAAAATTTGGAAGCGAAGATTGCGAATTTTAACCCGGATTATCTCTTAGAAATCAAACATACACAAACAATGGTATATACTTCTAACAAAGGTGGAAGTTATAGTGTTTACTATTTTGAAATCAAGTGTTACGATAAGAAAAATGATGCCGTAATATGGAGCAGTACTTCTAATCTTACCAGTGGTATTAATGGTAGTAGTGCTTTGGCAAATAAAATACTCAAAAAATTGGAGAAGGATGGATTAATTACAAAAAAAATAAAAACAAAAAAATGATGAAAGTAATCTTATTTTTAATATCTGCCATTTTTATCCTTAATGGCTGTGCGATGTCTCCGGCAAAACATACAAAAGTAGCATCTTCTTCTGTCGCCGGGTGGTATAACAAATCTGACCTCAATAGTGTTTTGATTTTGACAAATGATATACCAATGAATGAGAAAGAAAAAAATGATTTGATAATTGGCTTGCGTCAGGCTCTTACAAACAAGAATATTGACAATACTTTTTATATGGATTCCGCAACTATTATGAATCATACTCAGTCTCTTAAAAATAAAATTCAGGAAGTTAATCCAAAATACATATTGGAAGTCAGCCAATACAGTTCTTATAGTTTATTATGGAGATTAGTTAATGTTGAAAAGGATTCGGAGGCTTGGAAAGGTTTCACTCCATTTTATGTGACAGGCACTGGAATGGCAGAAGCAATTATCAAAGATTTGACAGAAAAAGGAGTTTTATAATGATGAAAAAAATCTTACTATTTCTGTTTAGCATTTTTGCTTTATTCAGTTATGCGCAATATTCTTCGGGTAGTTTAATGTTGGCTTTCCCAACAGAAAAAAATGTACAGGCTAAGTTTCAAATTGGTCTTAATGCTGAATATGGAATCGAAATTTTTAAAAATTTGGGTTTAGGGTTTGATTTAGAGACATCATTCGTTTTTACTGAAAAAGATGACGATTTTGATACGAATATTCCAAAATTTACTTTAGCGGCTTTCATTAATCCAAGATATAATCTGGGGGTTGGGAAAGTAATGCCTTTTGTGACATTTGGATTTGGCGGGGCATTCACTTCATTTGGTAACAATGATTTATCACCTTCATTTGGACTTTTTTATAAACCAACAGTCGGAATTAATTTTTCTGATATTAGTATTGCGGGATTTTATTCTAAATATGATAAAGGTATCTCGTTTGTAGGGTTACAAATTGGATATGATTTTGGACACAAAGCGAAAGATACTAAAAGTATAGACGAGCAAAAACGAATTCTGGAAGAGATGGATAGAAAGCAGGAAGAGAAAAAAGCGGAGAAAGATAATGAGAAGTATAAAATTTAAAATAATTGAGGGAAGATATTTTTATCTTCCTTTTTTATTGATGCCTCACAATAGGTAAATACGAGTACTATAAAATGATAATTTATGAGTAATTTTGTGTCTTGAAATAAACAGGTAAAAAGTAAATGAAATTATGCAAAACGGAATTATTATTTTAGACTTCGGTTCACAGTATAACCAACTCATCGGAAGAAGAATCCGTGAGATGGAAGTCTATTCGGAAATAGTACCATTCAACACACCTTTATCAGAAATCCTAGCGAAAAAACCAAAAGGCATCATCCTTTCAGGAGGTCCAAGCTCAGTGAATGCTGAAAATGCACACCTTGTAGAAAAAGAATTATACGACCAGGGAATTCCAGTCTTGGGAATCTGCTACGGAATGCAATTGACCGCACATCTATTGGGTGGAAAAGTAACCAAAGGCCACAAAGGCGAATATGGAAAAGCACACCTGGAAATCACCAAAGAAAACGAATTGCTGAAAGGGGTATATAACAATTCAGTCGTTTGGATGAGCCATTTCGATGAGGTTGCGGAATTGCCGCAAGGTTTCGAGCTTAATGCAAAATCCGGAGTGATCGCTTCCATTTCAAATTCTGATAAAAAAATATATTGCGTCCAGTTTCATCCCGAAGTCTCACACACGGAAGAAGGCGGAAAGATGCTGGAAAATTTTGTTTTCGGAATCTGTAAAGCCGATAAAAACTGGAAACTTACCAATTATATTGAGAAAACCGGTGCTGAAATCAAGGAAAAAGTGGGTGATCAGAAAGTGATTCTTGGTTTGTCGGGGGGTGTCGATTCTTCTGTTGCTGCAGTTTTGATTCATAAAGCTATCGGCGATCAGCTAACGTGTATTTTTGTGGATACAGGACTTCTTAGAAAAGATGAAGCTAAGAAAGTAATGGAAAACTACGGCGAGCATTTTAATCTCAATATCAAATTAATTGATGCTTCCGAAAGATTTTTATCAAAGCTTTCAGGAATCGGTGATCCGGAAGAAAAAAGAAAGATCATTGGTAACGAGTTCGTTCATGTATTCGACGAAGAATCTCATCAGATAGAAGGTGCAAAATTCCTCGCTCAGGGAACTATTTACCCGGACGTTATCGAATCTCAGTCGGTTAACGGGCCATCGGCTGTCATTAAATCCCATCATAACGTTGGCGGCCTGCCGGAAGAAATGGAATTTGAACTGTTGGAACCACTTAGGGAATTATTCAAAGACGAAGTGAGAAAAGTAGGCGAGGAACTTGGGATTCCCCATCATTTGGTTTACAGACATCCGTTTCCAGGTCCCGGATTAGGCATCAGGATTTTAGGTGAAGTTGATGCGGAAAAAGTGAGAATCCTGCAGGAAGCAGATGATATCTTCATTGAAGAATTGTATAAAAATGATCTGTATGAGAAAGTATCTCAGGCTTTTGTAGTACTTCTTCCCGTGAAATCAGTCGGTGTGATGGGCGATGAAAGAACGTATGAATATACGGCAGTTGTCCGTTCTGCCAACACGATCGATTTTATGACGGCAACCTGGAGCCGACTTCCGTATGAATTTTTGGACACCGTTTCCAGCAGGATTATCAATGAAGTGCGAGGTATCAACAGAGTTGCTTATGATATCAGTTCCAAACCACCAGCAACGATTGAGTGGGAATAAATAATCAAAAGCCAGCAATTTTTGCTGGCTTTTTCTGTATATTTTAATTTAAGGATTATTTTGTCTCAATATCAACTATTTTCCGGCCTTTGTCGCCAAGATAATTTACGAGTAATTTCTCAAAAACTTTATAGCCGTTATCAACATTAGTGAAAATCAGGATTCCTTGCTTGGTCTTTGGAAGAATAAATGCAATACACTGGGATCCTTTGTCAGAACCACCGTGAGATAAGGCTGTTTCGCCATTTCCCAAATCATAGATTTCGAAACCTAACCCAAAGTATTTATTTTCTTTTGTTTTTACCTGAGGTTTCATCATTTCCCTAAAAATTTCAGGTTTCAGATTGCCACCGTTCATGACATTAGCTAGGAAATTACCGTAATCCTCAATTGTGGTGTGCAGATCATCCGCAGCATTGGCGGTCTCGTTTTTTACGGTTTCATAAGCTTTTCCATTCGCATCATAACCTATGGCAAATCGGGATTCGTCTGTATTTTTGGTCCAAATATAATCCGTGTCGGTCATTTTTATGGGTTTAAAAATCAATTCATCGGCAATTTCCTGAAGTGGTTTTTTGAATTTTTTCTCAATGGCTTTCCGCAGATATTCCATTCCTTCGCCAGAATAATGGTATTTTGTTCCAGGCTCGAAATCGAAGCTTAGTTTATTGTTTTTATTCATCCACCGCCAGTTCGGGAATCCGGTCTGATGGCTGAGAATGATTCTGGTAGTCAGTTTTTTATTTCTTGGATCATCTGCAACATCAGGATCTGTCCAGTAATGATAAACAGGTTCATCCAGATTCCATTTTCCTTGGCTGGCAAGTTGCAGCGCAACCAGTGCTGTTATTGGTTTTGTAAGAGAAGCAACATTAAATATTGTATTGTAAGGTGCTGAAACGCCGGGTTTGATTTCTCCGAAAACTTTAACTTGCTTCAATGTTCCGCCTTCAATGATTCCAAGTCCGAGTGCCGGGATTTTGTTGTCTTTCAGCCATTGTTCTATGGCGGCATCATTTTCAAATATCGAATTCCCAGTTTTGGTTGCTTTCGGTGCGCCATGATCATAGCTCAGGATGTCACTCATAATCCAGTTTCCTTCCTTTTTTGTCCAAACGGTTGTGAACTTAGCCTGTCCGCCTAAAACGTCTTCCTTGTTTTTCTCACGGATAAAAAACTGATGTTCTCCCGATTGTATCGCCCCGTAAAGCTCCCCGTTATTATATAAAGGAAATACCTCCAGACTGTTTTCAACTAATTTTCTGATTGGTTTTTGGTTTGGATTGCCGCAGATATTTTGTTTTGTCCTTTCTAAGAATAATTTCTTGTCCTGGAAACCGCCATTGTCGTGATAGAATTTCAGGTTGTCATCTGTATGCCTGTCCAGATAAACCCAATCGCAATTATTGAACCCAAGTTCGAAAAAAATACTGTCCTGTTTTTTTAGTTCGATAAACAGATCCGAGGTTTTTGAGATCTGAGCTTTTATGTTGCCGAAGATAACTGATGTGATGATTACAATTTTAGATAATGATTTTTTCATTGACTAATTTTTCAGCAAAGATTGAATTTTATCCGATCCATTGCTAAAAATCAGCCCGACAATCACCCGACAATCACCTGTCGGCTTTTATAAAATATTGAATTTCAGTCTGTAATGTAGTTTTTTGTTTTTTTCGATTTCTGCTGTGTTTCTTAAAATGATAAAAACATTGGATAGAATAATAGCTACCATTAATATCAGGGTGAATTGTTTTCCGAGCTTCAGCGAGATGCCGAGAAAGAAAGCGGCGGGAGCTAAAATGGTCCATAAAATCTGAACGGAAACAATTTGACCGATGATCGGATTTTTCTGCTTCATAAAATAAGCTACAACCAATGGCGCAATAATATTCAGCGGTGGGAAAACGGTGAATAAAACAGAAGAAAGGTTGATGAGCTTCAGCTTGGAAATATCTTCATCAATTTGTGCTTCATTTTCTACAGCAGATTCAATGACTTCTTCTGACTCATCAATTTGTTGTAGATTTAGCAATTCACTTTCGGAAATGTCCAGCGACCTTGCCAGGACTTTCAGGGTGTGACCTTTCGGTTCGGTTCCTGCTTCGATCCGCTGAATGGTTCTTACCGAAATGTTGGATTTTTCCGATAATTCTTCCTGCGTCAGATTTTTTTGTTCCCTGATTTCTTTCAGCCTGGACATTGATGATGGTTAAGATTTCTTAGTAAAAATGTAATAATTCGGATCCACTTTCAGCTCATCAGAAGATTTGAGTGTTGCAGTTTGCCATTCTTCTGTTGGTCTCAGTTCCTGCCCACCTGTAAGGCGGATTGGCAGCTTGAAGTTCGGAACAACATTCGTCCATCTGTAAGTCAGCTGATTGCCGTTTTGTTTGTATTCTAAAGTCGGGATTTTCACCGTTCTCAGATATTGGTCAAAAATGGATTGCAAATCGATGCCGGATTTATCAATGAAATATTTTTCGATTTGTTGGGTTGTGACCGTTTGATGATAAAAGTCCTTATTCAGACCTCTCAGAATCTGGCGGAATTTCTCATCATTGTTAATGACTTGGCGAATGGTGTGGATCATATTGGCACCTTTCGGATACATATCGCCGCTGCCTTCATTCCGGATGCCATAGCTTCCGATAATTGGCTTGTCATTGGTAATCATCTGGCGAACACCTTGCACATATTTTTCAGCAGAAGTTTTGTCCATATATTTTTCCACGAATAATGGCTCAGAATACATTGTAAAGCTTTCGTGAATCCACATATCCGCCTGATCTTTTGCCGTGATATTATTGGCAAACCATTCGTGTCCGGACTCGTGGATGATGATGTAGTCCCATTTCAGTCCAATTCCTGTTCCCGAAAGATCTCTGCCCAAATAGCCGTTGCCGTAATTGTTTCCGTAGGCAACATTACTTTGGTGTTCCATTCCAAGATGCGGAGATTCCACAATTTTGTAAGAATCTTCATAGAAAGGATAGGGTCCGAACCAATATTCAAAAGCGCTTAACATCGGTTTTACCTGCTCAAATTGTTTTTTGGCTTTGTCAAGATTGTAATCCAAAACCCAATAATCCAGGTCCAGTTTTCCTTTTTCGCCGTTAAAAGTGTCTTTAAAATTCACATATTTCCCGATGGATGGAATAATGGAATAATCATTAATCGGATTTTTCACTTCCCAAAGCCAGGCTTTTTTATCGCCCAGATTTTCTTCTTTGATTAATCTTCCGTTTCCAACGCCTACCAAATCCTTTGGTGTAATAATTCTGAACGTGATGCCATTATCAGGCTCATCGCTCCAAATATCTTTTACAGGCAGCCAGATACTCGCACCTATTCCTTCGTCAGCAGCGGTCATCCACGGATTTCCGTTTTTGTCTTTAGTAAAAATCCATCCGCCGTCCCAAGGTGCGTGTTTTGCGATCTGCGGATTTCCGGAATAATCAATCTCAATAGTATATTTTTCGCCTTTTTTGAAATTCTTTTTCGTTGTTAAGAAAATAAAATCGCCGTCAATTTTTTTCTCAGAAATTGGAAAACTCGCTGAGATTTTATCAGTCTTCATTGGTTGTTGCAAATCGATCTGAAACGTTGGGTTTTTTACATCTTTTTCAATTGTCAGGCTGATTTTATTACTTCCTTTGATACTTTTTGTTTCGAAGTTCGGCTCCAGAGCAATATCATATTTTTTAACATCCCAGAAATTCCTGAATTCCGTATTAGAACCTTTTAGTGTGTCAATTTTGGTGGGCTTTGCATCCTCAAAAAACTGAGCTTGTGAAACTCCGGAAAGCAATATGGAGAGAAGTAATAATTTTTTCATTTTTAATTATTTGAGGTCTGATAAGTTGGAATCTAAATGTTAAAAGTTACAGTGATTGAATAATATTTACCACAACGGACACAAAGATGTTCACAAAGTTCACTATAATAAATGGTCTTTGTGAAAGCTTAGAGACCTTTGTGGTTTAAAAAATTCATATAACATTTTCCTGATAAAAATGTTTCGTTTCTTCTATGATTTCATCAATTTCACTTAGCGTCAAAGCCTGCAGAAACTTGGTTTTAAATTCTTTAAAATGTGGAATACCTCGGAAATAATTGCTGTAATGCTGTCTCATTTCCACAATACCAGGGCGTTCGCCTTTCCATTCTACGGACCAAAGAGCGTGGTTTTTTACGGCGTCTAATCTTTCTGCTATCGTTGGCTCTGGAAGAATTTCTCCGGTCTCGAAAAAATGCTTGATTTCATTGAAAATCCAGGGATAACCAATCGCTCCACGACCAATCATTATTCCGTCGCAGTTGTATTTGTTTTTATACTCCAAAGCTTTTTCGGGAGAATCAACATCGCCGTTTCCAAAAACTGGAATTTCAATATTCGGATTGTTTTTGATCCTGGAGATATGTTCCCAATCGGCTTCACCTTTGTACATTTGCGCACGTGTTCTGGCGTGGATGGTTAGGGCTTTGATTCCGACATCCTGTAATCTTTCGGCCACTTCATCAATATTGATGCTGCTATCATCCCAGCCCAATCTGGTTTTTACGGTAACCGGCAAATGTGTAGAGCTCACAACGGCTTTCGTCAATCGAACCATTAGATCAATATCTTTCAAAACGCCCGCACCAGCACCTTTACAAACGACTTTTTTCACCGGACAACCGAAATTGATATCCACCAAATCAGGCTCAACAGTTTCCACAATTCTGGCAGACATCGCCATTGCTTCCTCATCGCCACCAAAAATCTGGATGCCGACAGGTCTTTCGTAATCAAAAATATCCAGTTTTTTACGGCTCTTAATAGCATCACGAATCAAGCCTTCCGAAGAAATAAACTCCGAATACATCAAATCTGCGCCATGCATTTTGCATAGTTTTCTAAAAGGTGGGTCACTTACATCTTCCATTGGTGCCAGCAAAAGCGGAAAATCAGGAAGTTCTATGTTGCCAATTTTTACCATTCCGCAAAGATAGACATTTTACAAGTTTTTAAGACATAAGCTGTCAAGGGCCAAATAACTGATAATCATCATAAAAAAATTCCAAAATCTCAAAGTATATTGCTTTTGTCTATCGCATTTATAGATTCGAGAGATTAAATTTATAATTTTATTAATTTAATAATTTACAGTTTATATTTTTATATGAAATAATTCATATTTGGTTTTATTTTTATCAATTATATATTTGTGGTATTAATTTTTATTAATTCAAAAAATTGAAAATGAAAAAACTATTATTGGCTGCTTCGGCTTTATTTACAATGGCCTTAGCATTTGGTCAGGAATCAAAAGGACTGCAGGGAACTTGGTTTGTGACATCACAATTGGGTTATCAGCAAACAAAAACGGGCGATGTGAAATCTACAAACACGACTATTCTCCCAATAGTTGGATATTTTGTGGCACCAACTACCGCAGTTGGAATAGCTGCAGGTAATGTCGGAATCAAGGCGCAAGATGCTACAAAAACGCTTGCCAATTCTCAGTTATTGGTTATCCAGCCACTGGCCAGAAAATACTGGAATGTTGCAGGAGGTTTATTTTTCTTCGGACAAGTTGCCGCCCCTATTATTACAGGGAAAGAGAAAATATCTGATACAAAAATCAATCAGTTCGGGCTTACTTTTGCTGGTGGGTTTGATTATCTGGTTACGAAACATTTTTCGGTTGAATTTTCTTATAATCTGATTAATTTTTCGCAAACCACAATCAAACCTTCAGTGGGTGAGAAAACGACAGTTACAGATTTGTCATTAGCGCACGTTGCATCGGTTGGCTCAGAGTATAATTCTACATTAGCCGGCAGTATGAGTAATGCGGTGACTCCGCTGTCATTTGGGTTTAAATTTTTATTCTAAATTTTTTACAATAGTATCAGAAAGTCCGTTTTCATTTTGGAAGCGGATTTTTTTGCCTTCGTAAATTGATTATAAAATATGGATGTCCTGATTTCTGCTTTTTTTTCTATAACAAATTTGTGGTATAAATAATCTGTTCTTATGTTTGTCCTAAATTCTGAATAATGAGAAATTTTATTTTAACAGTGTTTTTTTTATTTGCAATTTTTTCCTGTTCGAAAAATGACAATTCCGGCAACAAGGATGTTCTGAAGGAAGAATCCGAAGTTGCACCAAAAGTTATTACTGACCCAATTGCCGAAGGACGATCTTTAGTAGAAGGTGCGGATTGTTTAGGCTGTCATAAAATGGATGAACGGATGATTGGCCCTTCATACAAAGAAGTAGCGGCAAAATATGAAAACACACCTGAAAATGTAGAAATGCTCGCCGAAAAAATCATCAAAGGAAGTTCCGGGATCTGGGGTGATGTTCCAATGCCGGCTCACAACGGATTGAACAAAGAAAATGCGAAATTTATGGCGCAGTATATTTTATCCTCTAAATAGAATTAGTCATCTTTAAAATAAGAATAAAAAGGCAGTTTTTAACTGCCTTTTTATTTTGTCTCTTTTGGAGAATTTTGTTATCTTTTCAAAAATAAATCATTATGAAATTACTTTTAAAATCGCTCCTGTTTGCCTCGGCTTCTGTTTTTGCTCAGGAATATCAATATGATTATACTTTTTTCACAAACAGTTTGATGAAAGATAATTTCTTCTACGGAAATGTAAAATCATCAGGAAATACTTTCGTGAAAAATCAGAATAATAAGTTATTGGTTGATAAAAATGAATTTCATTCTCCCGGAAATTCCCTTTTGCTGGATTACAAAAATGCCAAAGACGGAAAATGGGAAGCTTCGATAGAATATGAGGATGTGAGAGGAAAAGATTTTTTTACCAAGTCCAATTTTCTGAGCTTCTGGATCAAATCTGAAAAGAATGATGCTGATGTTTTGCCAACTGTAAAGCTTCAGAAAACGGACGGAAGTTTTTCAAAAACAGTAACACTTAAACTGACGAAAAAAAATCAATGGGAAAATGTTCTGATTGATATGTCAAGTTTGGATGCTTCGGTTAAAGATAATCCGAAATCGGTCAAGGCGATTGTCTTTTCTCAACCGGAAAATTCTGATTCCAATAACAGAATTTGGTTGGATGATATTGCTTTTATCAATTCAAAAGAAAAGAAAATAATTTCTTCAATTCCAAAAATTTCTTTTGCGAAAGGTTATATGAAACACGTGGATTTGAAATGGAATCCAATCTCTGACAATAACATTAGATACGTCAAAATTTACCGCTCCGACAATGGAAAAGATTTCAAACCGGTCGGTATTCAGGATGCTTATATTGATAGATTTGCTGATTTCACAAATGAAACCGGAAAGAAATATTCCTATAAAATCAGTTTCCTAGATAAGCTTTTCAGCGAATCAAAATTATCAGAAATTGCTTCCGCTGAAACTAAAAATATGTCGGATGAAGAGTTGATGACAATGGTTCAGGAAGCGTCTTTCAATTATTATTGGGACGGCGCAGAACCGGAAAGCGGTTTGTCAAAAGAAAATACCAACGGAAGACAAAATATGATTGCAACAGGCGCTTCTGGTTTCGGGATTATGGCTCTGATTGCAGGAACTGAAAGAGGTTTTATCTCAAGAAAAGAATCTGTCGAAAGATTTACTAAAATTGTTAATTTTATCGAAAAAGCCGACAAATACCACGGCGCAGTAGCGCATTTCATCGACGGAAAAACCGGAAAAACCGAACCGTTTTTTGGCAAAAGAGATAACGGAGCCGATTTGGTCGAAACTTCGTTTTTCGTTCAGGGATTATTGGCGGCTCATCAATATTTTAATAAAGATAATGCGGAAGAGAAAAATATCAGACAAAAAATCGACAAGTTCTGGAAAGGAATCGAGTGGGACTGGTTCAAACAAACACCCGACAGCAAATTTCTTTACTGGCATTGGTCGCCAGACCAGGCTTGGACCATCAATCACCGTCTGATTGGCTGGAACGAGACGATGGTTACTTATCTAATGGCAATTGCTTCACCAACACATTCCGTTCCGGCGAGTATGTATTATTCGGGTTGGGCAAGTCAGGATAAGATTGCTCAGAATTACCGGAAAGATTGGGGAAAATCTGATGAAGGTTCAATGTACACCAACGGAAATACTTATTACGGAATCAAACTGGATGTTGGGGTCAACAAAGGCGGTCCGCTGTTTTTTGCGCATTATTCTTTTATGGGTTATGACCCGCACGGTTTAACAGATCGATACACGAATTATTTCAAAAACAATCAGAATATTGCCAAAATCAATTACCTGTATTGTGTCGAAAATCCGAAAAAACAAAATGGTTACGGCAAAGACGGTTGGGGATTAACCGCTTCGGACGGACCAAATGGCTACAATCCGGATGAGCCTGTGGAAAGAGAAGATACAGGAAAATTGACACCAACCGGTGCGATTGCTTCTTTTCCGTACACACCAACGGAATCGATGGCGGTTTTGAAAAATTTCTACCTCAATTATGGTGATTTTCTTTGGGGAGAATATGGCTTCCGGGATTCATTTGATTTGAATAATAACTGGTGTTCTCCGATTTTTATGGGGCTCAATCAGGCGCCGATGACCGTAATGATTGAAAATTACCGGACAGGTTTAATCTGGCATCTTTTTATGAGTCATCCTGATGTGAAAGCCGGCATCGAAAAATTGAATAAAGAGAAGTAACTTTTGGGCAGCTTTTTCCGTCTTCCGCTCCCGCTCTTTTCACTTCACTGCGTTGTGTAAAAGGAGCTCCGCTCAAACCTAACGAAGTGGTTCATCGATTCAGATGAAATCAATAAAAAAAGTTGAGATAAGCCGGGCTGCGGATTCGGCATCAATACAATATTTGTCCTAAAACATCATTTTGTCATTCAGGAGGAATTTAAACAGCAGAGATTCAAAAATTTCTGTTAAAAAAACTTTGATGAGTTTTATGCCTTTGCAAACCTTAAAATGTGTTCAATGAATAAAAAAACTTTGCACCCTTTGCGTTAAAATAAATCCTAAGAATATTCTTTTGTGTCTTTTGTGGTTGTGTCAAAATTTAACTTCCACAACCATTTAAAAATCACTATTTTTGCAGTTCGAAAAAATTGAATTAAAATGTCATTATCAGAACAGGAAATTATCCGTCGAGAAAAATTGCAGAAACTGACCGACTTGGGAATCGATGCGTTCCCGGCTGCTGAATACAAAATCACCGATTCCACAAAATCTATAAAACAGGATTTCGAAGAAGGGAAGAAGGTCGTGATTGCCGGACGTTTGATGTCCAGAAGAATTCAGGGAAAGGCGAGTTTTGCAGAATTGCAGGATTCCGAAGGTAGAATTCAGGTTTATTTTAACCGTGACGAGATTTGTACTGGTGAAGACAAAACTTTATATAATGAGGTTTATAAGCATCTTTTAGACATCGGTGATATCATCGGAATCGAAGGAGAATTGTTCAAAACCCAGGTGGGAGAGATGACTGTGATGGTGAAAAATTTCACTTTGCTGACAAAATCTCTTCGTCCGCTTCCGCTTCCAAAAGTAGATGCGGAAGGCAATGTTTATGACGGTTTCACAGATGCAGAATTGCGTTACAGACAGCGTTATGCAGATTTGGTCGTGAATCCTCACGTGAAAGAAATCTTCGTAAAAAGAACAAAATTGTTCAATGCAATGAGAACGTTCTTTAATGATGCCGGCTATTTTGAAGTAGAAACGCCTATTTTGCAGGCCATTCCTGGCGGAGCGGCAGCAAGACCATTTATCACACATCACAACGCCCTGGACATCCCTTTGTATATGAGAATTGCCAATGAGTTGTATCTGAAAAGATTGATTGTTGGTGGATTTGACGGTGTTTATGAATTCTCGAAAAACTTCAGAAATGAAGGAATGGACAGAACGCACAACCCGGAATTTACGGCAATGGAAATCTATGTCGCTTACAAAGATTACAACTGGATGATGGACTTCACAGAAAAATTGCTGGAATTCTGTGCTACTTCGGTTAACGGTTCTGCTGAATCAACTTTCGGAGAACACAAAATCAGCTGGAAAGCGCCTTATCCAAGAGTTTCTATGACAGAAGCGATTCTTAAATATACAGGTTTTGACATCACTGGAAAAACAGAACAGGAATTATTTGACTTTGCAAAATCTATCGGAATCGAAGTGGATGAAACTATGGGAAAAGGAAAACTCATTGATGAGATTTTCGGTGAAAAATGTGAAGGAAACTTCATTCAGCCGACTTTCATCACAGATTATCCTGTGGAAATGTCGCCTCTTACTAAAAAACACAGAAGTCAGGAAGGTTTGACAGAGCGTTTTGAATTAATGGTTTGTGGAAAAGAAATCGCCAATGCTTATTCTGAGCTGAATGACCCGATTGACCAAAGACAGCGTTTTGAGCATCAGTTATTATTGTCCGAAAAAGGTGATGATGAAGCAACTGGATTCATTGACGAAGACTTCCTTAGAGCTTTGGAATACGGAATGCCGCCAACTTCTGGGTTAGGAATCGGAATGGACCGGTTGATTATGTTCTTAACTAACAATCCATCCATTCAGGAGGTTCTTTTCTTTCCGCAAATGAGACCTGAGAAAAAAGCACCAACCGTTGAATTAGGAGAAGATGAAAAAGTAATTCTTGAAATTCTTAATTCTCAGGAAGAAGCAATGGAACTGAGCGAAGTAAAAACCCGTTCCCAGCTTTCCGGTAAAAAATGGGACAAAGCTTCCAAAACTTTAACTAAGAATAATCTGGTGAAAGTGGAGAAAATTGATGAGGTTTTATTAATGAAGTTGGTTTAATTACCGATTGAAATATAATTTGAAAGCGAACGATATAGGTTCGCTTTTTTATTTGCATTCCTGTTGAAAACTAACCTGATTTTGCTCTTTCACATCTCGAAAAAAATCACGATATTTGTGAGCATTCTTTTAAAAGAAAAAAGAATAAAGAAGCAAGAAAAAAGATGAATAAAAAAGGTCTTTGGTCTTACTTCTTTTTTCTAAAAGTCTAAAAAATATATATGAGTCAAAAACAATATACAGCAAGCAGTATTCAGGCATTGGAAGGAATGGAGCACGTTCGTATGCGTCCGTCGATGTACATTGGTGATGTGGGTGTGAGAGGTCTCCACCATTTGGTTTATGAAGTAGTGGATAACTCTATCGATGAGGCTTTGGCCGGATATTGTGATACCATATCAGTGGCGATCAAAGAAGGCAATGCAATCGAGGTGATGGACAATGGCCGAGGTATTCCTGTCGATTTTCACGAGAAAGAACAGAAGTCTGCGCTGGAAGTTGTAATGACCAAAATCGGAGCCGGAGGTAAGTTCGATAAAGATTCTTACAAAGTTTCAGGAGGTCTTCACGGAGTTGGGGTTTCCTGTGTTAATGCACTTTCCAACGAAATGGTTACAACCGTTTACAGAGACGGAAATGTTTACCAGCAGGTCTATTCCAGAGGAAAAGCTCAGACAGGCGTTGAAGAAATAGGTCACAGTGATAAGAGAGGAACCAAACAGTTTTTCCAGCCGGATGATTCTATTTTTACAGAATTGGTTTACAATTACGATACATTAGCCAATCGATTGAGAGAATTGTCTTACCTTAATAAAGGGATTACAATAACCTTAACGGACGAAAGAGAAAAACTGGAAGACGGAACATTCAAAACCGAAGTCTTCCATTCCGAAGGCGGTTTGAAGGAGTTTGTTGCTTATATTGACGGCAACCGCGAGTCTATTATGGAACACGTGATCTTTATGGAAGGCGAGCGTGATGATATTCCTGTTGAGGTTGCGATGCGCTACAACACATCTTTCAACGAGAATCTGCATTCTTACGTTAATAATATCAATACACACGAAGGAGGAACGCATTTGGCAGGTTTCAGAAGAGCTTTAACAAGGACTCTTAAAAAATATGCCGATGAATTAGGACTTCCGGCAAAAGAAAAAGTAGAAGTTACCGGAGATGATTTCCGTGAAGGTTTGACGGCTGTGGTTTCTGTAAAAGTAATGGAACCTCAGTTCGAAGGGCAGACAAAGACGAAATTAGGTAACTCAGAAGTTTCCGGAGCGGTTGATAAAATCGTGGGAGAGATGCTGACCAACTTCCTGGAAGAAAATCCTTTGGAAGCGAAGCAAATCGTACAGAAAGTCGTTTTGGCAGCGAAAGCAAGACAGGCAGCGAAGAAAGCCCGCGAGATGGTTCAGAGAAAATCGCCGATGGGGGGTTCCGGATTGCCGGGAAAATTATCGGACTGTTCTTCCAAAGATCCTGCCGAATCCGAGATTTTCTTAGTTGAGGGAGATTCTGCAGGTGGAACGGCAAAACAAGGCCGTGATCGTCATTTCCAGGCAATTCTTCCATTGAGAGGTAAAATTCTGAATGTTGAGAAATCAATGCTTCATAAGGTTTATGATAATGAAGAAATAAAGAATATCTATACAGCGCTTGGCGTTTCTGTAGGAACAGAGGAAGATTCCAAAGCGTTGAATATGGCGAAATTGAGATATCACAAAATCGTGATTATGACCGATGCCGATATCGATGGTTCCCACATCTCGACTTTGATTCTGACGTTCTTCTTCCGTTATATGAAAGAGCTGATAGAGAACGGTTACATCTACATCGCTCAGCCACCTTTGTATCTCCTGAAAAAAGGAAACAAAAAAGTATATGCTTACAATGAAAAAGAACGGGAGCAATTTACGCTGGAAATGTCACCGGACGGAAAAGGTGTGGAAGTGCAACGTTACAAAGGTCTTGGAGAGATGAATCCTGAACAGCTTTGGGAAACAACTCTTAATCCGGAACACAGAATTCTTAAACAGGTAACAATTGACAACGCTGTTGAAGCAGATTCAACATTCTCTATGCTGATGGGTGATGAAGTGCCGCCAAGAAGAGAGTTTATCGAGAAAAATGCGGTTTATGCAAGAATTGATGCATAATCTGAATTATAAATCAAACCTTCCAGTTTTGGAAGGTTTTTTGTTATAAAATGTTTTTCTAATCATCATTCTAAATAAAAAGAAAGCTATGAAAAAACTATTCGCAATTCTTTCCATTGGTGCTTTGCTGGCTTCGTGTTCTAAAACTGAGAATAAAGAAATCAACACCAGTAATTCCAGGAATGACAGTCTGAAAACTGAAAAAGCATTTGTTATAGATTCCGTCCGTGTGCAGGATTCTCTCCAGGTTGCAAAAACGCTAACATTATCTTTTGAAAAACAGGTTTTGGTATTCCCTGATATCAGTAATCAGACACTTCTGGATAGCATTTATAAACCTGCAAATATTGTTGCAGAAGATTATTCTAAAAAATCGTTGACGGATATCCTGGAGAAATTTAAAAAAGAGTCTTTGAAAAAAGATGATTCCCAGGATTACATGCCGGACTTCAAACAGACTTGGGATGAAGTGTCTGAGATGAAAATGGTTTCTAAAACTGATGATCTACTGACACTGAAATATTCAGGAAGTGGTTACTCAGGAGGCGCACACGGCTATTATTTTGAAAATTACAAAACATTTGATTTAAAAAATAATAAAGTGATTTCTCAGAATGATATTTTCAGAAATCCTTCGGATGCGAATTGGGACAAGATCCTCAAAAATAATTTCAAAGATAAAGATCAAAAGGAGATGATGATCGCAGATAAAATCCAGCTGAACAATAATTTTTATTTTGATAGTCAGAAAATCACATTTGTGTATAATCAGTACGAGATTACAGCTTATGCTGCAGGTGTTGTTTATATAACTATGAATTTTAAGGATATCAAAGATCAGCTGAAACCAGAGTTTATTAGCCAATATAAAATACAGTAAAATGAGCCAGAAATTAAAAAACCATCGCAAGTTTTATCCGCCTCATCATTTTATATTCTATCCTGTTACACTGGTTTTGCTTGCTTTTTCAGTTGTAAAATTATGGAATAATATGGATGTCAGTCCGGAATTTGTAACCATTTGGGCAGTTATTTCGGCTATAATTGTTTTGATTATGGTTTTGTCATTAATGCTTCGTCAGCATTACGCATTAGGGCTTCAGGATAGAATCATTGTTAATGAATTTAAGCTGAGATATTTCACTTTGACCGGAAATCGTTTAGAAAATTCGACTTATCATTTTTCCGATGCTCAGGTTTTTGCACTAAGATTTGCCGAAGATGATGAGCTGATGGAACTAATGCATCAGACGGCGCAAAATGACTGGTCTCCTTCCCAGATCAAACGGAATATCAAAAATTGGAAAGCGGATAACAGTAGGGTGTAAAACTGACTGCCTAACAACAATTCGGAATAGAAAAATATTCTCATCCTAAGATTTTCTAAGTCAAATAAAAAAAGATTGCATAAAAATATGCTGTAATTCTCTGAGTATTTTTATTTTTGGACAATGCAATTTGCTTTCATCATCAATCCTTATTCGGCTAAGAAAAATTATCAGCCATTTTTGGACAGCCTCAGAAAAAAGGTTGATAATCCGTTATTTCTTGTTTCAAAATCTTTGCAGGAAACAAGTGATTTTATAGAGAATAATTGGCAGAATGTGGACATTTTTGTAGCGGTAGGCGGAGACGGAACTATTTCAGTGGTTGCGCAACAGCTGATTAATACGGATAAAATTCTGGCTGTTTTCCCGGCTGGCTCTGGCAACGGATTTTCCAACGAAAATAATTTTAATAAGAATCTGGACGTTCTGCTCTCGAAAATCAGGAATGAAAAATTCAAGGAAATCGACACTTTTATGGTGAATGATCACTTTTCCATTAACGTTTCAGGAACGGGTTTCGACGGGAAAGTCGTGAAGGAATTCGAAAAAACAAGTCGAGGTTTTAAAAATTATATCAAAGTTTCCATCAAAACTTTTTTTAACTACAAACCTATAAAAATCAAATTTTTTGATGAAAACTACAAACAGTACAACGGAAAATACCTGATGCTGAATATTGCCAATACGAGACAGTTCGGCAATAATGCTTACATTGCACCGATGGCCAGCAAAAGTGACGGTCTTGTGGATTTGGTTTTGGTGAAGAAATTTCCTCTGACATATTCCGCATTTTTTGCGTTCCGGATGTTTACAAAACGGCTGAAGGATGATGAATATGTGACTTATCTGCCCGTTTCAGAAATTGAGTTTAAGGTTAATACCAAAACCTGGCACATTGACGGCGAATTTAAGAAAATAAAATCGCCGGTTCATATTAAAGTGCTGCCGAAGAGTTTGAGGATTTTGGTGTGATTAATTTCTCTGGAACCAATTTTCCGTTTTAAGATTTTCTATGTTTTTGAAATCTTTTATATTATCTGTAACCAAAGTTAATTTGTGAGTCAGAGCAGTTGCAGCTAGAATTAAATCAAATTCATCGTGCAAAGGTGTTCCGTTTTTTCTTAATTTGACTTTGATTTCAACGTATTTGTCAACGGAACCAATAATTGGAATAATAGAAAGCCCTCCGACAAATCTATCAACTGCTTTGTGAGATTGCTTTGGATTGGTACTGTTTTCAGCGCCGAATTTAAGTTCAAAGACAGTCATTTCGGATATGAAACAATTTGAGATTCCTTTTTCTCGGATCATTTTGTCAAGTTTGAGTTTTCCGCGCAGAAAGAAAATACAAATATTGGTGTCGAGAAGATATTGCATAATGAATTAGAAATTCAAATCCTTATCTCTGAATTTTCTGCTTTCTTTGATTTCTAAAACGATATCCTCTGCTGACTTTTCATCAGAAAATGCACCAAAAGAATTGAAAAAGTCAACTTCTTTAGCTTTTTTTTCTTTTTTAAGAGATTTGGTTAATTTTTCTAATAATTCCATTTTTCCGATAGAACTTAGATTATCTATCAGGTTAGAATAAGTTTCAATGATATTTTTTTCTGCGTATGTCATTTCTGTATTTTTATCAAATATAAGAAAATATTAATTTGCTTATAATTACAGGTTTAAAGAAAATCAAATCGCCGGTTCATATTAAAGTGCTGCCGAAGAGTTTGAGGATTTAGGTTTGACTGTAAAATTATATAGTTTTTATTAGATATTTATATTTTCTTTTTTACCCATTCTGTATCTAATACATCAGATAATCTGTTTAAACTTTGTTTTGATAAAATCTTAAAAAATAATCCGATAAATAAAAACCTTATTATCAATACTTGGCCTAAAAAAACCATAATAAATACTGGATTAAATTCTTCTGATGTAGAAAATACTTGTGCTAGAAATGCAATAAACGGTAAGATCATTAAAATGGAGAGAAGTATTTTAAAAGGTTTACTGATTTCCAGTTTTACTTCTCCTTTCTCGTAACTAACAAACCCGGTCATAGTACAAAACGTGCCTTTTCCAATTGTTGAAGAAATAATTCTAAATCTGTTTTTGCTTACTTTTCCTATAAATGATTTTTCGGTCAATTTAGATGTCAAGCTATCTGATTCTTCTGTTCTTCGCTTTAGTCTTTCTAAAGTCTCATTCTGTCCGTTGATAAGTCCGAATTCATAAACTTGTGAAGGAAAGATTTCCATAATTTATTTCTGATATAATTTTAGTAAAGATAGACATAAGAATAAAATCCAAATTGTTGATTTTCGGAAAACCACTAAAAATTTCCCTATTTTTGTATCAATCATCACTAATCAATTGTGCAAAACAAACTGAAAATCATCAATGATCCGGTTCACGGATTTATCAAAATTCCTCACGAGATTTTATTTGATATTATCGAGCATCCTTATTTTCAAAGATTGAGGAGAATTTCCCAGACCGGACTGCTTTCTCTCATTTTTCCTGGCGCAAAACATACCAGGTTTCATCATGCTTTAGGAGCAATGAACCTGATGTTCAAAGCATTGGAGACATTGAAGTTGAAAGGTGTGAAGATTTCAAAAGAAGAGGAAAAAGCGGCAATGCTTGCCATTCTGATGCACGACATTGGTCACGGACCGTTTTCGCACGCCCTGGAAAACATGCTGATGGACGACTGGCATCACGAGAAAATCTCGATTTTACTGATGAACCGACTGAATAAAGAATTCAAAGGAAAGCTGGATCTGGCGATTGAAATGTTTCAGGGGAAATACCATCGGATGTTTTTTAATCAGCTGATTTCCTCTCAGCTGGATGTGGACAGGATGGATTACCTGAAACGGGACAGCTTCTATACAGGCGTTTCCGAAGGCAGCGTGAATGTGGAGCGCATCATCTCTATGATGAATGTGAGCGAGGAGCAGCTGGTGATAGACACGAAGGGTATTTATTCAATTGAAAATTATCTCACGGCCAGGATGTTTATGTACTGGCAGGTTTATTACCATAAGACAGCAGCTTTGGCAGAGCATATTCTGGTTCAGATCCTTAACAGGGCAAAATTTCTTGTTTCGCAAAATGTCGATCTGGAAGCACCTTCTAATCTGAAATATTTTTTAGTCAAGAATCAATTTGATGAAGCTACAGAAGAAGATATCAGGAGATTTACAATGCTGGATGATATGGATGTCTTCCAGGCAATAAAAGTCTGGACGGAAAACGAAGATTTTATACTGGCAAAATTATGCAGAACAGTTATTTACAGGGAATTTCCGAAAAGTATCATTTCATCAAAACCCTTTTCTGATGACTTTTTGAAACAAAACATAGAAAAAGTCAACCAATATTTCAGGATTGACAACGGAGTAGAATTAGTGGGGCAGATTTCCCGGTCGTTATTGCCTTATGATACAGAAAAGCAACCGATTTATCTTATGGATAAAAATGGAAACAAACTGAAGCTGGAAGAATCGGAAAACCAGATTCTCTTCGGCTGTATGGAGAATGCCACGCAAAAGTATATTTTTTACTGTCCTAGAGAAATTTGGGATTTGAAGTAAAAGTAATTTTGAATCGTTATAAAAATTTAAGAGATAATTAATAAAATATTTATCTTTGCAAACTATGGAATTCAGTGCAGAACAGATTGCCGGTTTAATAAACGGAAGAATCATCGGAGACGGGAACACGGTTATTACAGGTGTTTCTCCGATAGAAAATGGCCAGAAGGGCCACTTATCTTTTGTGGGACAAAGTCGCTTCGCTCATTATATGGATGATACCGACTGTGCTGTTCTGATCGTTTCTGAAAATCTGTTGCAGGATAAAACTTATAATCCCGTTATCATTGCTGTAGAAGATGCCTACCTTTCTTTCCAGATTCTGATGAACCTCTATCAGGAAATGCAGGGCAGAAAAACAGGAATAGAGGAAGGTTCTTTCTTCCATGAAACGGCAAAAGTTGGCGAGGGTGTTTACATTGGCGCATTCACCTACGTTTCTGAAAAGGCTAAAATTGGTGATAATACCCAGATTTTTCCTCACGTTTACATCGGAAAAGGTGTAAAGATTGGAAAAAATTGCAAGATTGACAGTGGCGCAAGAATCTATGATTACTGCATTGTTGGAGATAATTGTGTCATTCATTCCAATACGGTTGTCGGAGGCGATGGATTCGGATTCCAGCCAACATCAGAAGGGTTCAAAAAGATTCCTCAGCTTGGGAATGTCATCATCGAGGATGATGTGGAAATCGGTTCCAACTGCAGTATAGACCGTGCAACGATTGGTTCAACCATTATTGGCAAAGGAACTAAGATCGATAATCTGATCCAGATTGCTCACAATGTGAAGATCGGGCAAAATAATGTGATTGCAGCTCAGGCCGGAATTGCCGGTTCTACTGTTATTGGTGACTGGAATCAGATTGGCGGACAGGTTGGTATTGTCGGTCATATCAAAATAGGAAATCAGGTCAAGATACAGGCTCAGAGTGGTGTCAATTCATCAGCTAAAGATGGAGAAATACTATACGGATCACCTGCTATCAACTATGGAGATTATAGAAGAAACTATGTTCATTTCCGAAATTTTACGGAGATTGTCAAAAGAATAAACGATTTAGAAAATAAAAAATCAGAGTAAAAGTCTCAGGAGAAAGAAGTCATTCTTCCCGCCTCAAAACTAATACAATGAGTGATAAACAAAAAACCATCAAAGAAGACATCCAGCTTTCCGGAATTGGTCTTCACACAGGAAGAGAAGTTAATCTGACCATCAAACCGGCAAAGGAAAACACCGGATTTGTGTTCGTAAGGACTGACCTGGAAGGACGTCCGCAGGTAGAAGCGGATGTGAACTACGTAACAACCACAGAAAGAGGAACTACTCTGGAGAAGCTGGGAGTTAAGATCCATACTTGCGAACATCTTTTGGCCGCTCTTGTTGGGATGAATATTGATAATGCAATCCTGGAAATGAACAGTGCGGAACCACCAATTTTAGATGGTTCTTCCAAATTCTTTGTAGAGGCTATTGAAAAGGTAGGCATTGTGGAGCAGGATTTACCAAGAGAATATCTTGTGATCAAGGAAGTGATGAATTATATTGATCCGTCAACTGGTTCTGAGCTTACTGTGATACCTGCAGATGATTACGAAATTACTACGATGGTGGATTTTGGAACCAAAGTTTTGGGAACCCAGAATGCCAGTATGAAAAACCTTTCCGAGTTCAGGGATGAGATTGCGCCAGCCCGGACTTTCAGCTTTCTTCACGAACTAGAGCAGCTATTGGACGCCAACCTGATAAAAGGAGGCGACATCAGCAATGCCATTGTGTATGTTGATAAAGAATTGACGCAGGAAACAACTGAAAAACTGAAAGTTGCTTTCGGGAAAGATGAAGTTTCTATCCGCCCGAACGGTATTCTGGATAATCTGAACCTTAACTTTCCAAACGAAGCAGCAAGACATAAATTGCTGGATGTTATCGGAGACTTGGCCCTTGTTGGTGTAAGAATCAAAGGTAGAGTCATTGCCAATAAACCTGGACACTTTGTGAACACGCAGTTTGCAAAAAAACTAAACAGACAATATAAATTGCAAAAAAGGAAAAACGTTCCTGATTTCGACTTAAAGGCTGAGCCAGTTTTCGATATCAATGGAATCATGAAACTATTGCCGCACAGACCGCCGTTCTTACTGGTAGATAAAATTCTGGAACTGTCTGATACGCATGTTGTGGGACTGAAAAATGTGACGATGAACGAGCCGTTTTTCGTAGGACACTTTCCAAAAGAACCGGTAATGCCAGGTGTTCTTCAGATTGAAGCAATGGCACAGGTAGGTGGGATTCTGGTTTTGGCCAATGTTCCTGACCCTGAAAATTATTCCACTTACTTTGTGAAGATGGATAATGTAAAATTTAAGAAAAAAGTAGTTCCCGGTGATCAGGTGATCTTCAAAATCGAACTTATGGAGCCTATCAGAAGGGGAATTGTTCATATGCAAGGCTACGGATATGTTGGTGACAGCGTAGTTGTAGAAGGTGAGCTGATGGCTCAGGTTGCAAAAAATAAAATGTAATTTATGATTCACCAGCTTACAGCAGTAGATCCTCGCGCAAAAATCGGTAAGAATGTGACCGTGGAACCATTCACTACTATCGCATCGGATGTGGTAATCGGAGCAGGAACCTGGATTGGCTCCAATGTTACGATAATGGATGGCGCAAGGATAGGGAAGAACTGCAAAATTTTTCCCGGAACAGTGATTTCAGCTATTCCGCAGGATCTGAAATTCGATGGGGAAGATACGCAGACCATTATTGGTGATAACACAACGCTTAGGGAATGCGTTACCATCAACCGTGGGACAAAAGCACTGGGCTATACCAAAGTTGGGAATGATTGCCTGATTATGGCAACTTCTCACGTCGCACACGACTGTATTATTGGTGACAATGTAATTATAGCTAACGGATGCGGGATCGCCGGTCATGTGGAAATTGGTGATTTTGTGGTGATGGGCGGCTTGTCCGCAGTTCAGCAGTTTGGAAAAATCGGTAAGCACGTGATGATTTCCGGAGGTTCACTCATCAGAAAAGATATTCCGCCTTATGTAAAGGTTGCAAGAGAACCGATATCTTACGCAGGAATCAATTCTGTAGGGCTCAGAAGAAGAGGATTTACCAATGATAAAATCTTTGAAATCCAGAAAATCTACAGAGCTATTTTTCAGATGAAGATGAATACTACCCAGGCAATAGAATACATCGAAAAAGAAATGCTTCCAACTGTGGAAAGAGACGAGATCATTACGTTTATCCAAAACTCACCAAGAGGAATCGTAAAAGGCTACGGATCTACAAAAGAATAAGATTAAACTGTAAAACCGAAGAATTGTAAAACTCCATAATAGTAAGACTATCGTATATAATTTTCATTTTAACGATTTAGCAATATCACAATTCAACAGTTTAATGATTTAAAGATTTAAAAAATAACAATAAAGCGAATATAAAACTTAATGGCAACAAGCAACGATATCAAAAAAGGACTTTGTATAGAATTTAGCAATGACATCTACAAAGTCATCGAATTTTTGCACGTAAAACCAGGAAAAGGTCCTGCGTTCGTAAGAACTAAATTGAAATCCGTAACCAACGGGAAAGTAGTGGACAATACGTTTTCCGCAGGTCACAAAATCGATGAGGTAAAGGTTATTACCAGAAAATTCCAATATCTTTATGAAGATGATAATGGATTCCATTTTATGAACAATGACGATTTTTCTCAAATCTATCTTGACAAAGAAATGATCGAAAATTCTCAGTTTATGAAAGCTGGCGAAGAAGTAACCATCATTCTGAAAGAAGCGGATGAAGTGCCACTTTCTGCAGAGATCCCGCCAACAGTATATCTGGAGGTAGTAGAAGCTGACCCGGGTGTAAAAGGAAATACGGCAACCAATGCTCTTAAAAATGCAATTGTAGAAACTGGTGCAAGGGTGATGGTTCCGCTTTTTATTGAACCTGGCGATAAAATCAAAGTGAATACTGAAGACGGCTCTTACCTTGAAAGAGTGAAGTAAGAATATTGTACAGTTAAAAGCTGGAGGTTATATCTTCCAGCTTTTTCTTTTTTTAACATCAAATTTAAAATCATTTATCAAAATGACTTTTAATCAACCTCAGACTTTAAAAACCATTGCCGAAATTATCGGTGCAAAATATATCGGAGACGAAAGGTTCCCGGTTTTCGGAACCAACGAAATCCATATGGTTCGGCCAGGTGATATTGTTTTTGTTAATCATCCAAAATATTATGACAAGGCTCTCAATTCCGCAGCTACCATTATTCTGATTGACAAAGAAGTAGACTGCCCTACCGGAAAAGCACTTTTAGTTTCGGATGACCCTTTTCGGGATTTCAACAAAATCAATACCCATTTTACAAAGATTTCCAATTTTAAGGAGGAACTTCACAATTTGGAAGTTGGTGACGGAACGTTTATTCACCCATCCGTAGTGATTGGGAATGATGTGAAAATAGGGAAAAACACTCACATTTTTCCAAATGTTGTTTTGGGCGACAGAACTGTAATCGGTGATAATGTTGTGATTCAGGCTAATACAGTTATCGGAGGCGATGCTTTTTATTACAGAAAACTGAATGGCAACTTTGACAGACTGATTTCTGTAGGAAATGTTGTTATCGAAAATAATGTGGAAATTGGCAATAGCTGTACGATTGACCGTGGTGTAACGGCCTCTACAATTATCGGGGAAGGCAGTATTCTTGATAATCAAATTCAGATTGGTCATGACACGGTGATTGGAAAGAAATGTTTAATAGCTTCCCAAACTGGAATCGCAGGCTGTTGTATTATTGAAGATGAAGTGACGATGTGGGGACAAGTAGGCATCGCATCGGGGTTAACCATTGAAAAAGGAACTGTTTTACTGGCGCAGGTTGGTGTGAACAGAAACCTGAAAAAAGGAACTTATTTCGGACCCATTGCGGAAGAATTCAGGGATTATCTCAGAAAAGAAGTCAAAGTCAAAAATCTGAAGTAAATCATATTTTAATTATTCAAAAAATCTGGAATTGCTGGAAAGTTTTGAATTATTATCGTTATTTTTGCGAATAACAAAACTTTTATAAAATCAATAAATTATAATAAAAAATGTCAGTATTAGTAAACAAAGATTCTAAAGTTATCGTACAAGGATTCACTGGTAACGAGGGTACTTTTCACGCAGGTCAGATGATTGATTACGGAACCAATGTAGTCGGAGGTGTTACTCCCGGAAAAGGAGGAACTGAGCATCTTGGTAAGCCTGTTTTCAATTCTGTTGCAGAAGCTGTGGAAAAAGCAGGTGCTAACGTGAGCATCATTTTTGTACCGCCGGCATTTGCTGCAGATGCTGTGATGGAAGCTGCTGAAGCAGGAATCAAAGTGATTGTATGTATTACGGAAGGAATTCCTGTTGCTGATATGGTAAAAGTAAAAGATTATATCCAGGACAGAGATGTTCGTTTGATTGGTCCTAACTGCCCGGGAATTATCACTTCGGATGAAGCAAAAATCGGAATTATGCCAGGTTTCGTTTTCAAAAAAGGAAAAGTTGGTATCGTTTCAAAATCCGGAACTCTGACTTACGAAGCGGCTGACCAGGTTGTAAAAGCTGGATATGGCGTTTCTACCGCTATCGGTATTGGTGGTGACCCAATCATCGGAACAACTACAAAAGAAGCTTTAGAATTGTTTATTAACGATCCTGAAACGGAAGCTGTAGTGATGATCGGAGAGATTGGTGGTTCTTTAGAGGCAGAAGCGGCAAGATGGTATAAAGCAAGCGGATCTACTAAACCGGTTGTAGGTTTCATCGCAGGACAGACTGCCCCTAAAGGAAGAACAATGGGACACGCCGGTGCTATTGTAGGTGGTGCGGATGATACGGCTCAGGCTAAAATGGCAATTATGAAAGAAAACGGAATTCACGTGGTAGATTCTCCGGCTGAGATCGGTAAAACGGTTGCTGCTGTTTTATCATAAGCTGATTTTCACTAATAATATATTTTGAGAAGCTCTGCCAGAGCTTCTCATTTTTTTTGTCTAAATTTGAGCCAGAAATTTATAAAGACACTCATATGAAAAAAATCCTTTTTGGATCTCTCTTAATGTTATCCTTATTTTCGCAGGCTCAGATTGATTTCAGATCAACGGAATTCGGAGTAGTTGCAGGCGGAACCTATTCCAGAGTAAAGAATGCCCATAATCCTTCAGGGCCGAGATATTCTGTGTTAGCCGGAGTTACTGCACAGGTTCCGATGGATGATAATCAGCAGTTTTACTTGCAGGCAGAAGTATTATATTTTGGTGCAGGCGAGGGCGGAGATAGGAAGTATGAAAAAGCCAAAGGTTGGGAACATGCTGTCTATGCTAATAACTACTTAAGTGTTCCGCTGAATTTTAAAGCCTATTTTTCCGAAGCTGAATCCGAATTTTTTGGATTAATTGGACCAAGATTCAATTTTCTGATTGATCAAAAGGTGAAAAATCCTGCCAGGGAATCTTACAGGGAAGACACTTACGGAAAAGCTAATTCCTTCAATTTTGGTTTAGGTGCAGGTGTTGGTTTCAGCTATAAAAGACAATTGGAAATTGCGCTAAAATATGACATCGGACTGTCTGATGCATATCCAGACCTGAAAAATTCACCTGAAGAACTTGCAACCCTGGATGCTAATGTAGCTAAGAAAAAATCAGAACAAGTTATAAGTCTTGGATTGACCTATTTCTTTAAGTAATATTAAAAGGCTGTGAAATATCACAGCCTTTGTTTTTATTTTTGCTTGATCAATTCCTTAATCTTGTTTTCGATATCTTCCGAAAGATCCGGATTATCCTTCAATACATCTTTCACGGCGTCTCTGCCTTGTCCGAGTTTAGTATCATCATAGCTAAACCAGGATCCGCTTTTTTTAACAACACCAAGGTCTACAGCTGTATCAAGAATCTCACCGACTTTAGAAACACCTTCACCGTACATAATGTCAAATTCTGCCTGTTTAAAAGGTGGTGCGACCTTATTTTTCACGACTTTTACCTTAACTCGGCTTCCGATCGCTTCATCACCGTTCTTGATTGGTGCGCTGGCTTTTCTGATATCGATTCTTACGGATGCATAAAATTTAAGGGCATTTCCTCCGGTAGTGGTTTCCGGGTTTCCAAACATCACCCCAATTTTCTCACGAAGCTGATTAATGAAAATAACAGTACATTTTGTTCTGGAAATGGTAGCTGTAAGTTTTCTAAGTGCCTGTGACATAAGTCTTGCATGTAATCCCATTTTGGAATCACCCATTTCACCTTCGATTTCAGCTTTTGGTGTCAGTGCTGCCACAGAGTCTATCACAACAATATCAATGGCACCGGAACGGATCAGATTGTCTGCAATTTCTAAAGCCTGTTCACCGTTGTCCGGCTGGGAAATAATCAGGTTTTCCAGATCGATTCCCAACTTTGCGGCATAGCTTCTGTCGAAAGCGTGCTCTGCATCTATAAAAGCAGCAATTCCGCCTGCTTTCTGAGCTTCTGCAATAGCATGAAGCGTTAATGTGGTTTTACCGGAAGATTCAGGTCCGTAGATCTCTATAATTCTTCCTCTCGGATATCCGCCAACACCCAAAGCAAGATCAATTCCTAATGAACCGGAAGGGATAACTTCTATTGTAGTGTCTACAGAATCCTCACCCAGAGTCATTACAGTTCCTTTTCCGTAGGTTTTATCTAGTTTTTCAAGCACCAGCTGAAGTGCTTTTTTCTTATCGTCAGTATTGCTCATTTGTTAAATAAAATTATTCTCAAAAATAATCATTTTAATTCTTAATAGCTAATTTTTTATTGTAAGAGAAAGTTAAAAAAAGTTATTTATCCACATAATAGTATTCATTAATGAAATAAAAAAATCCGAAGCCTCAAGCTCCGGATTTATGATATTTTTGGTTGAATTATATTAAATCGTTGATAATCTCAACGTATTGGTTTTACCTCCATTATGAACAGGCATTGCGTTCAGGTTTACAACAAAATCGCCCTGCTCTACAAAACCGTAATTATGAGTCAGCATATTAACCTGGATCACTGTTTCATCGGTAGATTTTTGCATATCATAATAAAATGCTCTCACACCCCAAAGCAGATTCAGCATAGTGATAACACGTCTGTTTGAACTGAAAACAATAATGTGAGATGATGGTCTGTGCGCTGAGATCTGGAATGCCGTATAGCCGGAAGCCGTAAGCGTTACAATAGCTTCTGCACCGGTAGATTTTGCAATATCAACCGCTGAACGGCATATTTTATCAGTAATAAATCTCTCATCTACACAGTTGATCTTTTCTTCTATAACGTGGTTCAGTTTTGAATATAAAGCTGTTTTTTCAATATTTTTAACAATCTTAGCCATATTTCTAACCACATCTACAGGATATTTTCCAACGGAAGTTTCTCCGGAAAGCATCACCGCATCAGCACCATCCAAAACTGAGTTGGCAACGTCATTTACTTCAGCTCTTGTTGGTGTCAAGCTATTGATCATTGTTTCCATCATTTGGGTTGCAATGATAACAGGTTTTGCATACAGTCTCGCTTTGTTAACAAGGTTCTTCTGAATTACCGGCACCTGCTCCATCGGAACTTCTACTCCAAGATCACCTCTGGCTACCATCAAACAATCACATTCCATAAGAATCTGATCTATATTCTTTACGCCTTCTGGTTTTTCAATCTTGGCAATAATCGGAGTTTTCGATTTATTGGTAGGATGTTTTGCCATCAATTCCTTCAGATCAATGATGTCCTGTGCATGACGGACGAATGAAAGTGCGATCCAGTCGAACTCATTGTCCAGCATAAAATTGGCATCTTCGATATCCTTTTCTGTCAAAGCCGGAAGTGAGACATTGGTATTCGGAAGATTAACTCCCTTTTTAGAGCTCAGCGGCCCGCCTTGTATCGTTTTTGCGCGTACAGTGTCTATATTGTTGGTTTCAATAACCTCAAGAACCAATTTCCCGTCATCAATAAGAATTCTTTCTCCGACTTTTACATCCTGAGGGAATTTTTCATAAGTCATATAAACTTTTGTAGAATCACCCTCCATTTTTTCATTGGTAAAGGTCAGAACATCTCCCGGATTAAGGAAGGATCCTTCTTTTACAACACCAACTCTCAACTTTGGACCTTGCAAATCGCCTAAAATCGAAACGGAGTAGCCATATTCTTTATTGATCTCACGGATGATATCAACATTTCTTTTTACCAATTCATAATCGGCGTGGGAAAAATTGATTCTGAACACATCCACACCTGCCTGGATCATCTGGATCATTGTTTCCTTGCTGGAAGTCGCAGGGCCTAGTGTTGCAATTATTTTTGTTTTTTTAAGGTTCTTATTCATAATATTGAATTAATTGATAAAGTTCTTCTTCAGAACTCAATAGATATTCCTGAATTTGAAATACAAAATTTTCAGGGAGCAAAATTAATGAAAAATCCGCAAACATATCAGAATTAGTTAAAATGTAATCGGCATCCTGATGCAGATTTAGTAAAAATTTAATATTCGATTCATCAGAAAAAAGCTGATTTTGTACTTTTTTCTGATCAGAACGGATCGATTTATTGGAGATAAAGCTGTAACAGTTCTTAGAATATTTATCATACGCCTGATATCTGGAAAAATAATAATCAAAATATTCTCCTTTGATTTTGATATCATTAATTCTTTTAAATTTAAAATCATTGATCTTATTCAGGATAAAAAACAATTCGTGCTCAGGGATTGTTTTTATAAGTCTTACCAATCCTATGGTGATCTCTGTATGATCTTCTTCTAGCTTAAGAAATTGTTTTTTGATTTTCAATAATATTTTCTTTTTTACTAAGAACGTAGAACGCCCTTTGAGCTGCTTTTTCTTCGGCTTTCTTTTTTGAAGCTTCTACAGCATTGGAGATGCGTTCATTATGTAGCCAGACATGACATCTGAACAATACAATTTTATTAGGCTGGAACTCCTCACAGGTTTCATATCTGATAGGAACTTTCTTTTTCTGGCTCCATTCTAATAAAAGACCTTTATAGCTGATTATTTTATTTTCAAGCTTATTGATGGTGGATGGTGTTAGTATTCTGTCCAGAACTATCTTTTTGCAGAATTCGTAGTCAATATCCAGGTAAATAGCCCCAATCAGCGCTTCCAGCAGATTCCCGGAAATATTTTCACTCAATATAGTCTGAGAGGTGTCTACCTGCAAAAGGCTGCTAAGCTTCAGATCCTCACCAAGTTTATTAAGATTCTTCCGGTTGACAATCTTGGATTTCATCTGCGTGAGGAATCCTTCGTTTTCATTCGGATACGTTTGAAAAAGATGGCAAGAAATAATGGTTCCTAAAACAGAATCCCCTAAAAACTCAAGGCGTTCGTAATTTTTTTTATTCGTACTTTTTGTAGAGGACTTCAGAGAGAATGCCTCCTTAAAGATTTCCAGGTTGTGGATATTATATCCTACAATGTCAGAAATTTTTTTGCGAAAAAGAAGATCTTTTTCCGAAAGTTTTTGTGTTCTGTTTTTAGGAAGAAATTTGAAAAAATAATTTTTCAACTCCATAAAAACGTCAGATTATATTTTTTTGAAAAGAACGCATGCATTGTGGCCTCCAAAGCCGAAAGTATTGCTCATTGCAATTTCAACATTTTTTTCTACCGCATTATTAAAGGTAAAATTGAGTCTGCTGTCAATATTTTCATCATCAGTAAAATGATTAATGGTTGGCGGAACAATGCCATGAATTATGGTATGTAATGCAGCAATGGCTTCAATAACGCCGGCAGCACCCAAAAGATGGCCTGTCATTGATTTTGTAGAATTGATCTGAATATCAAAGGCGTGCTCTCCGAATAATCTTGCAATGGCATTAGATTCTGCGATGTCTCCTAATGGAGTAGATGTACCGTGCATATTGATATGATCTACTTCGTCAGCAGTTACACCTGCGTCCTCTAAACAATTTTTCATTACCAGATAAGCGCCAAGACCTTCAGGATGTGGTGCTGTCATGTGATGTGCATCTGCACTCATACCGCCGCCAGCTAACTCTGCATAGATTGTTGCTCCTCGTTTTTTTGCATGCTCATATTCTTCAAGTATGATACATCCTGCGCCTTCGCCTAAAACAAAGCCATCTCGGTCTTTGTCAAAAGGTCTTGAAGCTGTTTTAGGATCATCATTTCTTGTAGAAAGTGCATGCATTGCGTTGAATCCGCCCATTCCGCTTGCTGTAACAGCTGCTTCGGAGCCACCACAGACGATAACGTCTGCTTTACCAAGATTGATAAGCATCTTTGCATCAATCAACGCATTGGCAGATGATGCACAGGCCGAAACCGTGGTGTAGTTTGGTCCGTGGAATCCATACTCAATAGAGATATTCCCCGGCGTGATGTCCGCAATCATCTTTGGAATAAAGAACGGATTGAATCTCGGGATATTATTGGAAGCAGCCCAGCCGAGAACTTCCGTTTCGAAAGTTTCCAGTCCGCCGATTCCGGAACCCCAGATCACCCCAACACGATCCTTATTCACTTCATCTTCAATAAGTCTGCTGTGCGCAATGGCTTCTCTTGCGGCAATCTGTCCGAACTGAGAATTTCTGTCCATTTTCTTGGCCTCTTTCTTATCGAAATAATTAAGTGCATCGAAATTTTTTACTTCGCAGGCAAACTTAGTTTTAAAATTAGTGGAATCAAAAAGAGTAATAGGAGCAGCGCCGCTCTCTCCTTTGATAAGGTTTTCCCAGTATTCTTTAGCATTATTTCCGATCGGTGTAATAGCGCCGAAGCCGGTTACAACTACTCTTTTTAATTCCATAAATTTCTTGGTATAGATAAAATATTATTTATTTACAACTTCTTCGATGTAAGCAATAGCGTGACCTACAGTTGTAATTTTTTCTGCTTGATCATCAGGAATCTGAATATTGAATTCTTTTTCGAATTCCATGATCAATTCTACAGTATCCAATGAATCAGCTCCTAAATCATTAGTGAAGCTAGCTTCTGGAGTTACTTCTGTTTCTTCAACGTCAAGCTTATCAGCGATGATAGCTTTTACTCTTGATGCAATGTCTGACATAATATTTATTTTTAATTAATGTTAATTTGGTGCAAATATATAAAATTTCAAATCATTTCAATTTTTTTTTAGTTTTTTAGCCTTTGCAGTATTCTATCTTTTTTATAATCAAATCTTTAAAATTACAATACTTAAGGTCTGAAAATTTGCTTATTTTTGCCTCTTATTATAATGATATTTATGGAACATTTTCCGGATAATGATGACGATGTTTTCACAGGTAAGGAACATACACCTCTGAGAAAAGATGCTTTTGAGCTTGAGCCTGAAGAGAAGATCGAGAAGATTGAAGGGCTTTTTGCCGAAATAATGCATACCTTGGGACTTGATATGACAGATGATTCTCTGAAGGATTCTCCGAAGAGGGTGGCCAAGATGTATGTTAATGAGATTTTCGGAGGTCTGCTTCCTGAAAATAAGCCAACAGTCTCTACTTTTAAAAATCAGTATAAATACAGGCAGATGCTGGTGGAAAAGGATATTACGGTTTACTCTTTCTGCGAACATCACTTTTTACCAATCATAGGGAAAGCACATGTTGCTTACATCTCCAATGGAGAGGTAATCGGTCTGTCAAAGATCAACAGGATTGTAGATTATTATGCCAAACGTCCGCAGGTGCAGGAAAGACTTACGATGCAGATAGTAGATGCCCTGAAGGATGCTTTGGGTACAAATAATGTAGCTTGTATCATTGATGCAAAACATCTCTGTGTGAATTGCAGAGGCATAAAAGATACGGCAAGTTCTACGATTACAGCTGAATTAAGCGGTATTTTCAGAACCAATCCTATTACAAGGCAGGAGTTTCTGCATTATGTAGGAAGTCACGCAAAATTTGATTAATTTTAATCTTAATGATAAAAAATGAATTACAACATATCTTTTCAGGACAGAGCGAAGTTAAGTTTGGAACTGTTATCCAAACAATCATCGGTTACCTTACAGGAAGCGAAGAATCAAGCGAAGCGACTCAGTAAAACAAGCACTTCAAAAGAGAAGAAACAAAGAGATTAATTTCTTGGTTAGAACAAGAGAGTTTCTGATATCACAACATTGATTTTAATTCTTTCGTTTCGGAAGGTGCAGAACAGAAAGTTTTTTTGAATAATGATTTCGAAGTTCTAAAGCTAAATGATGGAATCTATTATTCTTCTTGGAAAGAATATCTTCAGAATCTTTTGTTAAATAATTATTTCTTTCCAGATACTGCTTATGAACTTCTAGGTTTTTATTCGGCTGATGAAGTTTTGTATGCAGTGGTTCGTCAAAAATTTGTGAAATCAGATGAAGCAACTGATCTTGAAAAAGTGAAAGAGTTTTTAACGAATAATGGGTTCCAAAATACTCGAAATAATGATTATTACAATGAAGATTTAGGAATTATTTTGGAAGATTTACACGACGAAAATGTGCTCACGCAAAGTGGAGTTCTATTTTTTATTGACACTGTTTTTTATATAAAACCAGATATTTTTTGGAAATGAATTATCAAATTTTAAAACGAATTGTGGAAAATCAGGTTGCAAAATTTGAATCAATTTCAGAAAACCAATGGAAAAAAAAATTATCTGATGAAAAATGGTCAAAAAAAGAAATTCTGGGACATCTTTGTGATAGTGCATTTACCAACATTAGGAGATTCATCATAACTCAATATAAAGAAAACGAAAATATTGTCTATGACCAAAATCATTGGGTAAAAGCTCAAAACTATCAAAACACGCCAATTTTGGATATTATCAATTTATGGAAATATCTGAATCTTCAAATTGTCAATATAATTGAAAATATTCCTGATGAACTACTGGACAATATTTGCGACACAACAAAATCTGAAAAACAATCTTTTACCTTAAGGTTTATTATTGAGGATTATATTAATCATTTAAATCATCATCTAAAAGTTATTAATAATGATAAAATATAAAAAACTGATACATCAAATTTTCATTGCAACAATTATCTGTTGTTGATTTTCTGTGTTCGTATTTTAAAATCATTATCAACTATCATTCATCATTTATAAAAGATGCAACTAAAAATATACAACTCGCTTTCAGGCGAAAAAGAAGTTTTCAAACCAATATTAGAGGGTAATATCGGGATGTACGTTTGCGGACCAACGGTTTACAGCAATGTGCATTTGGGAAACGTAAGAACATTTTTGTCTTTCGATTTCATTTACAGAAGTCTTCAGTTTCTGGGCTATAAAGTCAGATACGTTAGAAATATTACTGATGCGGGACATTTGACGGACGATGGCGATATCAATAATGACCGGTTCATTAAGCAATCCAGGCTGGAAAAACTGGAGCCGATGGAAATCGTCCAAAAATATACAGTTGATTTCCACGAGGTTTTGAAGAAATTCAATCTGCTTCCGCCAACCATTGAACCGACAGCCACCGGTCATATCATCGAGCAATTGGAACTCACAAAACTTTTGGTAGAAAAAGGGTTTGCTTATGAAAGTAACGGTTCCGTCTATTTCGATGTGTTGGAATACAATGCGAGAGGTCTTAATTACGGCGAGCTTTCCCGAAGAAATATCGAAGAATTATTTGCCAATACAAGAGATCTGGATGGACAAGACGAGAAAAAAAATCCTCAGGATTTTGCGCTTTGGAAAAAAGCGTCGCCGGAACATATTATGAAATGGCCGTCACCTTGGGGCGAAGGTTTCCCAGGCTGGCATCTGGAATGTACAGCGATGAGCACCAAATATCTTGGCGACCAGTTCGATATTCACGGTGGTGGAATGGATCTGAAATTCCCGCATCACGAATGTGAAATTGCTCAGGGAAAAGCTTGCAATGGAGTAGAACCTGTGAAATACTGGATGCACGCTAATATGCTGACGATGAACGGACAAAGAATGAGCAAATCTACCGGAAATTACATCCTTCCAATGGAACTGATTACCGGGAATAATGATTTCTTTGAAAAAGCATTTCATCCGAGCGTGTTGAGATTTTGCTTTCTACAGGCACATTACAGAAGTGTTCTGGATATTTCCAATGATGCGATGTTGGCAAGTGAAAAAGGTTTCAACAGGTTGATGGAAGCTGTGAAAATCTTGAATACTCAAACTCAGGTTGAAGGTGTAGAAAATTCTTCTTTCGATTATAAAAACTGGAAAGAAAAAGTCCTGGAAGCACTTACAGACGATTTCAACAGCCCGATTTTGATTTCTTATTTATTCGAGGCGGTGAAATTCATTTCGGCTTCAAAATTGGGCAAAGAAAGTATTTCGACTGAAGATTATGAAGATTTGAAGCAATTCCTGAATGCAATAGTTTTTGACGTTCTGGGATTGCAAATGATTGAAGAGTCTAATAATGATAAGCTTGACCAGACTTTGCAGGTTTTGATTGATTTGAGAAATCAGGCCAGAAAATCTAAAAACTGGGAATTGTCTGACCAGATCCGTGACCAGCTTCTGGAAAAAGGAATAGAGCTGAAGGACGGACGAGATGGAACAACTTACATTCTGAATTAACAGAGGAAAACCTAATATTATAAACCTTTCATAAAAATGGAAGGTTTTTTTGTGGAATTTAACATTATATTCTAAAAATAACTAAATTAGTGGTAATCAAAAACCTATTATTATGAAAAAAACTCTCTTTTCTTTATTTATGTTATCCATCAGCACACTGACATTCGGGCAACAGGATCTTTTTGCGCTTACGGGCAGGGAGACTGCAAATATTGTTTTTAAGGATTTCAGAGCTCTGGATTCTAAAGCAGGACTAACCCGCAATATTATTTTATCTTCCGCAGATCAGCCTACTGTATTTTCTTTAAAACAAAACCGGGAAATTACTGAAGATAAAAAATCAAACGCAAATGCCGTTGCTGGTCAAATGGCAACGTTGGCTGTAGATTCCAGAGGGAATTTGGTTTATATGCCGTTGTTTTCTTCCAATATTTATGTTCTGGATTCCAAGACGAAAAATGTGACTTTGGTGGAAAATAACCTTTCTAATCCAACATCTTGCGACACTGGCTCACAGTTTTCCAGAATGACAATCGGGAATGACGGAAACATTTATGCACTTTCTAATTCCGGTGGTCAACTTTTGAAGATTTTTTATAAAGACGGAAAATATTCGGTCACAGATTTGGGAATCGTGAAAGATGATTCCGGAAATGGAGAAAATCTATTAAGCAGAATGCAGACAGGTTTCGGAGGCGATATGATTGCTGATGAAGCAGGTAATTTCTACATTTTCTCTGCAACTGGTAATGTTTTCAAAGTGTCTTTAAATGAGATGAAAGCCAAATTCATCGGAAAAATAAGATCTTTGCCTGATAATTTTTCCATTAATGGCGTTGCGGTTAATGCGGATGGGAAAATCGTTTTAGCCAGTGCAAAAGGCGGAGCATTCCATACATTAAACCTGGAAACATTGCAGGCCGAAAAAATGAACACCAATCTGGCGATGCCGGTTTATGATCTAGGAAGTTCCTACATTCATAAGTCTAACAAGCCTTTGGCTGCGATTAACAAAAGCGACATCTATCCAACCAGAGTTTTAGAAGGTTATGTCAATGTAAGAATTGCCAGTAATCAAAAGGGAAATGCGACAATCAGGGTTTATAATACTGCAGGAAATCTGGTCTTAGATCAGTCGGTTACTAATATTTCTAATTCAGATAACAGAATTGAGTTAGGAAAGTTGATCTCAGGTATATATGTTGTTAATGTAGAATCGGAAAAGGGTAAGGTTATTATATCAAAGAAGATCATAGTACAATAATCACACATATCATAAAAATTTAAAAATACGGTTAATGAAAGTTAAACCGTATTTTTATTTGAATCAGGAAGATTACTTTTGGGCAAATTATTGGCGATTGAAAAGACTTTTACAATTTATTTTTCTTTCTGTATCTGCTTTTTCTTTTTCCCAGATCATTTCGGGAAGAGTTTTATCAGAAGAGGGTTTGGCCCTGTCCAAAGTTCTGGTGGTGAATATGACTTCCAATCAGAAAGTTTATACTGATGTTTTCGGTTCTTTTTCAATTTTCGGAAAACCGGGAGACGAGCTGCGGTTTGCCAAAGAAAATTATAAAGGTGATAAAGCTATTGCCGCTAATAATGAAGTAAATATCAACCTAGAAAAAATACCGCAGGAAATAGAAGAAGTCAAAATCATTAATAAAAAACTTGCGGATTCTCAGGAAGAAGAATTGCGTAAATCGATCGGTTTGCCAAAAGGTCCGGATAAACCTCGTGAAAAGCCGGCAGATGCAGTGGATGATATTGTAAAACCACTTATCGGGATTCCGCCGACCCTCAATTTCCAGGCGATCTATGATGTTGTAAGCGGGAAATCAAGAAGGTTGCGAAGACTTTACAAGTATGAGGACCTGCAGGAAGGACTCACCTGGATTAAGCAGAATGTAGATTGGGAATATTTCCGGGATGCGGGGATAAAGCCGGAAAATATGAACGATTTCCTGATGTATGCACTGCGTGATGAGCGTGTCCTGATGTATATGAAAGCTAAAAATATCGGAGGCATTACAGTCTCCCTGGATAATCAGATTGCACCGTATCTTGAGGTTATTTCAAGAAAAAAATAAAAATTTTATATCTTTCAATAAATCATTAAATTGCGTCCATATTAATAGACCTTAATAATGAAACTATACTTTAGTGTTAACTTCGGGACAAAAGTTGGCCAGCGTCTCATTTTGCGCCTGTTTGACGGCAAAAATGAGCATCGTGACTACGATCTGAGCTACTCCGAGAATAACAACTGGACAACTGAATTGGATTATTTTTCCAAATCGATTCTTTACAAATATCTTTTAGTGAATGAAAATGGCGATGTGCTGGATGAGGAAATTCCTTTTCACCGGCTCAGCCTTCCTAACAGCTTCAAAGAATTTGTGATTTTTGATCAGTGGAATCTCAAGAATTTCCCGGAAAACTATCTCACGAACAAAATTCTTCATAACCGTCTGCAGGATTTTCAGCCCAAAAAACAACCTGTTGTTAAAAAGCATACGCACCTTTTCCGGATAGAAGCACCGCTTTACCATCCGAACTGGCAGCTGGTTTTAGTGGGAAATGTGGATGCACTCGGAAACTGGAATTATGAAAAAGCAATTGAGCTGTCCGAAACAGATTACGGCGTTTGGGAAACCGGTGTAGATATCAAATCCCATCAGACAATTCTTTACAAATATGCTATAAAAGACAGGAATACGAATAAAGTTTTCTACATAGAACCGGGCGATAACCGTTGGGTTTTTGGAAATCCGAACAAGGACATTCTGTATGTGAAAGCGGATCATTATTTTAAATTTGACAATCATACACTTTGGCATTCAGCCGGTGTTGCCGTTCCGGTATTTTCTTTGAGAACGGATGACGGTTTTGGCGTTGGAGAATTTTCAGATATCAAAAAGCTGGGAGATTGGGCTAATGAAACCAAATTGTCTGTGATCCAGATTTTACCGATTAATGATACGACCGCAAATTATACCTGGACAGATTCTTATCCTTACGCCGCGATTTCCGTTTATGCACTGCATCCGCAATATCTTTCAATCGAGAAATTGCAATATGAATTACCAAAAGAACTGAAAGAGGACTATTTTGCAAAAAAAGCGGAGCTGAATGCATTGTCACTTGTAGATTACGAGCAGATGATTACCGGAAAGTGGAAATATGCAACGGCTGTTTTTGAAGAAAATCAGGAAGAAATTCTGAAAGATAAAAATTTCAAAAAATTCATTAAAGATAATGAAGGATGGCTGATGCCTTACGCCGCTTTTTGTGTGCTGAGAGACAAATACAAAACGCCTAACTTCAATGAGTGGAAGACGCATAAGAAATATGTGGCAGGGAAAGTAGCAACGCTCTATTCTCCAAAACATAAGGAGTATTTTAAAATAATGCTTCACGCCTGGATCCAGTATCAGTTACATCTGCAGTTGCAGGAATCCATAGAATATCTTCATCATCTGGGCATTTCTGTAAAAGGAGATTTGCCGATCGGGATTTACCGTCATTCTGTAGAAGCCTGGACGGAACCGGAACTTTTCGGAATGGATTTTCAGGCCGGCGCACCGCCGGATCAATTCTCGGATCTGGGTCAGAACTGGGAATTCCCGACTTATAATTGGGAAGTGATGAAAGCTGACGGCTACCAATGGTGGAAAAAACGTTTCAAAGTTCTGGAGCAATATTTTGATGCGATGAGAATCGACCATATTCTCGGATTTTTCAGGATCTGGAGAATGCCGGTTTCTGCAACGCAAGGTTTATTGGGTTATTTTTATCCGGCTCTTCCTGTTACAGAAAAGGAATTTACTGACAGGCAGATTCCCTTCAGCTATGACCGTTACGTAAAACCATTCGTTAATGATCCGATTCTTTGGGAGAATTTTGGAGATTTTAAAGAAAAAATCCAGAATCATTTCTTTGATAATCATCATAACGGAACTTACACTTTCAAGCGGGAATTTGATACGCAGAGGAAATTAACAGATTATTTCAGGAAACATTCCTGGGATTGGGCAGAAGATAAGCTGATTTCATTAGCCGGAAATGTTCTGTTCTTAACTGAAGAAACGGATAACGGAATCGTTTATCATCCGAGATTTAATATTGCTAAAACCACATCTTACAAATATCTTCCGGATTGGGAAAAGGCTAAATTGAATGATGTTTACAATGATTATTTCTTCAGGCGTCAGGACGGACTTTGGTATCAGAAAGCGATGGAAAAATTACCGGCTTTGCTCAATTCTACATCGATGCTGATTTGCGGCGAAGATTTAGGATTAGTACCTGATTCGGTTCCAGTAGTGATGGATAAATTGGCAATTACCGCTCTCAAAGTTCAGAGAATGCCATCGGAAAATATAGCTTGGTATGACCCGAAAAACGCAAGCTATCTGAATGTGGTTACTGCATCTTCACACGACAGTTCTACACTGAGACAATGGTGGCACGAAGACCGAAATCTTACCCAGAATTATTTCAATAATCAGTTAGGGCAATATGGAACAGCACCTTGGGATCTGTCTCCGGAACTGTCTGAGATGATAATGAAACAACATCTTTATACAGATGCTATGCTGGCTATTTTTCCGATTCAGGAATTTCTTGCAACGGATGAGGAACTGATGAATCCGAATATGGATGAGGAAAGAATCAACAACCCTGCAGTATTCCCGCATTATTGGCGATACAGAATGCATATCAAGTTGGAAGATCTTAAAACAAAGGATCAGTTCAACCAGAAAATTGCTAGCTGGATAGAAAATAGTGACAGATATTAATCAACCATATTATAATTATATAAGCCTTTCAAAATTTTGAAAGGCTTTTTTTGTTGAAAATTATCAGCTTGATTATCAGTGTTAAATGTGCTTTTTAAACTGAATTTTATATCGAGATCTGATTTCGGTTTAACTTTTTTTCTTCATTAATATCCAAAAGACAGAAAGTTTGATTCCGATAAATTAGACTTCTTTATTAAAACAATAAATAAAAGGAAATGAAAAAGATAATTTTTACAATAGCAATAATTTTTGGAGGATTGGTTTCTGCCCAGGATTATTACGACACTTATCCTCAGGATTATAATGGTTACGAATATTATGACCAGTCTTACGATTATCCTGATGAGTATTATTATAACTATCCGGCGGATTATTACCCGGATCAGTATTATCAGGGCTATTACAATGACTACAGGAATGCTGTGTTTTCAATCAATTGGGATCGTTTTTTCATCCAGTATAATCTATCACCCTGGCAGATAAATCAGGTGATAGCGCTCAACAACCGTTTTGCCAACTACGCTGCCTGGAATGCCTATTACAGATGGAATCCCGACAGATGGTACTATGACAGATTCTACGCTTTACAGAATATTCTTGGCCCAAGGGTTTTCGTAGTTTATCAGAATGTTTATTTCCGGGGGAGAAGTCCCATTGTTTTTTACAGAAACCGATTTGCCAACTTCTATGCAGTCCGCTATCCTGTGAGGCCGGTTTACAGAAATGTAAATATAAATATCTACAGGATTGACAGAAATAATTTCCGCGAAGGATTCAGAAATCCGGGGAGAAATATGGGAATGATACAACCTGACCGGAATAATGGGATCAGAAATCCTCAGTCACCAAGAAGTGGAGCTAATGGTAATAACCTTGGAAATATCAGAAATTCCGAAAACAGTGGGATCAGAAATCAGAATGATAATATCAGGAATTCAGGAAATATAAGAGGAAATGATAATGTCAGAGTCCAGCCAAATAACGAAGGTAATTCAGGTATCAGAAATGGAGGGTTCCGCAGTGGTAATGATGCCAATATAAGAAGCCAGGAGAATACCAGAGGAAACAGCGGCTTCCGAAGCCAGTCGCCTGAAAGAAGGATTGAGAACAGAGGAAACGGACGTTCCGAACAAAGAAACCCCTCATCTTCCGAGAGAGGAAGCAGAGGCTCAGGAAACAGATTTGTTTCCAGGTAATAATTTAACAAAATATTATAATTATGAGTCTTAACCTTGTAATTGGAAAGTAATCAAACTAACAAATAAAAAATATTAATATTAAATTTTAAAAGAATGAAAAAATTATTTTTGACAGCAGCATTTTTAGGATTAGGTGTTTTTGGATTTGCTCAGACCACTCCGGACAGAAAAGCCGACTTTGAACAGAAAAAAGCAGAGCGTATGCAGAAAATGAAACAGGAGCTTAATCTTACTGATGCTCAGGTAGCCCAGATAAAAGCATTACACGAACAGAAAGCTGCAGAGAGAAAGCAGGATATGGCAGCAAAAAGAGAAGACCGGATGAAAATGATGAAAGATAATGAAGCGGAAATGCAAAAAATCCTCACTCCTGATCAGTTCAAAAAGTTCCAGGAAATGAAGGCAAAAAGAATGGCAGAAAAGAGAGATCATTTTCAAAAAAGAAGTGCTGCAAGCCCAGCCGTAGTGAAGTAAGTTATTTTTTAGTGGTTAATTTTGTGAAAGAGTGGATTTTTATCCGCTCTTTTTTTATATTTGGGAAAAATTAACATTTATGGTAAGTGAAAAAATTATAAATCTCATCAATGAACAGATTACGAAGGAGCAGTATGCAGCCCAGCTGTATCTTTCTATGAGTGCCTGGTTCTATACTAAGGATCTGGAAGGTATTGCCAATTATTTCCGTGTTCAGTCTAAAGAGGAGTTGATGCACGCAGATAAAATGTTTGACTATGTTCACGATATCGGCGGAACTATTATATTAAATGATATTCCCAAACCACCACACGAATTTTCCAGCGCGCAGGAAATTTTTGAGAAAGCGCTTGATCACGAAAGACTTGTAACCAAGAGCATTTTCAATATTGTGAAGGCGGCTAATGATGAAGGTGATTTTGCAACCACAAGCTTCCTGCAATGGTTCATCAATGAGCAGGTGGAAGAAGAATCAAGCGCATCGCTTTTGGTTACGAAGATCAAAATGGTAAAAGATAATCCGTCCGCATTATATCTCTTTGATCAGGAGCTGGCGCAAAGGGTTTTTAATCCTACCGCTTAAACTTTTTATTACCATGAAAAAACTAATGACCATTATCGTGATGGTATCTGCAAAGATGCTGTCACAAAATTATGCTATCTCAGACATTCCGGAAGATCTGAAAAAGGATGCCAATGCAGTGGTGAGAAATTACAGCGCCCAGCATCTCATCAAAGCTGCAGATAATATGGAAGTTAAAAACATTAGTGTCATTTCCATACTCAATAAAGCGGCGGATAATTTTTCTTACGTTTATATTCCTTATGATAAAAATACCAGAATTTCTGATGTTAAAATTAGAGTTCTGGACGAATTTGGAAAGCCGCTAAAAACCTATTCCAAAGGTGACCTGAATGACATTGCGCAGTCGAATGATTCTTATCTTTATACGGATGACCGGGCTTTTGCGATGAAGATTATTCAGCCTGTTTATCCTTATACAATAGAAATTGCCTATTCGCAAAAAACTTCGGATACCGCTTTTCTTCCGGTTTTGCAACCTTTCCGGTCTGCTAATGTATCCGTCCAGTCCTGGAGCGAAGAGTTCATCAATGAATCCGGGATCAATCTCAGAAAAAAAATAACCGAAGGTCAGTTTGGAAAAGCTGAAGTAGGAGAAAACGGAAACCACATCAGTGTTTCCTACAGAAATATACAGGCTTTAAAAGCTGAAAAGTATGCACCAAGTCCGGAGACGATCTTTTCAAAAGCAGAATTTGCCTTGGACAAAGCATGCCTCAAAGGAAAATGCGGAGATTTTTCTACCTGGAAAGATTTTGCAAAATGGTATAATAATCTTTTGGGTGAAGTTTCGGTGGTTACCCCGGAAATCCAGAGAGAAGTAGATGCACTTAATCTTACGGGTTCTAAAGCAGAAAAAGTAAAAAAAATCTATCAGTATATGCAGGGTAAAACCCGCTATGTTTTTGTTGGAATAGGCATTGGCGGCTGGCAGCCAATGGTGGCGGATGAGGTCCGTAAAAAAGCTTATGGAGATTGCAAAGCGCTCACCAATTATATGCGGGTTTTGCTGAAAGCCGCCGGAATTCCTTCTTACTATTCGGTGATTTACAGTGATTTTACGCCAAGATTGTTTGATCAAAAATTTCCGAGAATGGACGGAAATCATATTATATTATGTGTCCCGACTGAAAATGGCGATATCTGGTTAGAGAACACAAGTCAGAATATTGCATTTAACCATCTTAGCTACAATACAAGAGACAGAAATGTAATAATGGTGAGTGATGATGATGCAAAAATTGTAAATACACCCGTTTATAAAGCCGAAGACAGCAAGGAAGAATTGCATCTGAAAGCTCAGATTTCTGAAGACGCATCTCTCAAAGGGACTTCTCAGTTGCTTTACACAGGTGGAATGTATGATTCCCAACTAGGCAAAGTGACAATGAGTCCGCAGGAATTTAAAGATTCTCTGAAAGACGATTTTAATAGCCTCAATTTTTCTAAAGTAGATTACAGTAATCTGAAAAATGACAGAGACAATGCGACTTTAACTTATGATGTCAGTTTTGAGGCGTCCAATTTTTCGAAAACTTTAGGGAACGATATTTATTTTCGGGCATTGCCTGTGTCTTATCTCGGGTTTTACCTGGATAGCTCGGAACAGAGAAAACTGCCGGTGGAAGTTTCTTTTGGCTATAATAATGATTACGATATAGAATATACCATTCCCAAAAATTACAAATTCACGGAGATTCCGCTTAATAAAAAAATAGATTCGGAATTCGGGAATTATACCATTTCATTTTCTCAGAAAGATGATAAAATAACAATCAAAAGGACATTCAAAATCAATAAAGGTATTATTCCTTTAGAAAAAATCGCAGATTATATCAGCTTCAGAAAACAGATTAATAAAACTGACGCTACAAAAATTCTTATAACTAAACTATGAAAACCAGACTAATTATTTTCGCCCTAATTATTTCGGGTGTATTTATTTTCGGACAATACAAATTTCTCGATGTTCCGAAACTCGATATTAAAGATGTAAGTTCAGCACAATACGATAAAAATCCTTCCGAGGCAGCTGAGGTTTTATATCGCTCTTATCATTATTGGATAGAATATAACGGACAGATGAACATAGATGTCATCAGCCGTGTTAAGATTTATAAAAAAGATCAGGCAGAAAAATTTCTTAACCAGGAAATCTATACTTATGATGGAAAAAATAATAATTCCGAAAGGATTTCCTCGCTTAAAATAACAACTTACAATGCTGAGAATGGGAAAATTGTGTCCACTTCTGTAGATAAAAGTTCTAAATACAAATCCAAGGAATCCAAAAATTACACCGTCACAAAATTTGCTTTTGAAAATGTAAAAGACGGCTCTGTTGTAGAATTTAAATATACGGTTTTATCACCTTTTTACTGGATTGCGGAAAGGGTTACCGTGGAAGATATTGTGCCGATCAGAAGATTCGAGTATGTTTTTGATTTTCCGAAATTTCTTGGCTTCAATATCGATTACAAAGGCTCATTGACACCAACTAACCGTGATGTTGCGGACAAAAATATTTATGGCGGAGAATACTACACCTACAGATTCGGCTATGATAATATTGCACCGTACAGGAAAGAAAAGTTTGTCAACAATATTAATAATTATATGACTTCTGTACGAGCAGAACTCAATTCTACAGATATCAGAAGAGCGCCCCAGGCTTATGAAAGCGGAGATTTGGGAGGATTCAAATCCTATGCGGTAACTTGGAGCGATATCAGAAAACAACTCTATGACTCAGAATTTTTTGGCGAAGAGCTGAAAAGAAAATCATTGGTAAAAGATGTGCTTCCGGCTGATATTAAAAGTATACCTTCCGTTGAAGAACGTGCAGCTGCTATTCTGAAATTTGTACAAAAAAATTATACATGGAATAAAAATTACGGAGAAGGAATAGAACAGGGAAACGGAATTAAAAATCTTCTTAATACTAAAGTTGGAAATACGGGCGAAATCAATTTACTATTAATAATGTTAATGAAAAGCGCAGGTCTGGAAGCAGAACCTGTGGTACTTTCCACAGTCAGAAACGGGCTTTTGATGGATCATTCGCCTTCTTACAATCAGCTGAATTACACATTAGCTTATCTGGACATAAGCGGAAAACCATTTATTTACGACGGAACTTCTAAGATGACCACCCCGAATCTGATTCGGCCTGTTGCTTACAATTATAACGGATACATAATGACCGCAAAGGAAGCTAAGAAGATCAATATATTTCCTCCCGGGAAAAGTACAACTTATCTTACGGTAGATGCCAATCTCAGTGCAGACGGAACATTTTCAGGAAAGTTCTCTGATAGAGATACTAAGCTTTTTGCATTGTTGAATAGCGAATGGTATGCTGAGGATAAAGATGCTTATCAAAAGGAATCTTATAAAGATCGTTACACTTTCCCATTTACCAATATCAAAACCGAGTCTCTTGATAATAATGAATTCCAGACGAGTTTTGATTTTGACGCCGATACTTTTGTAGACGGAATTGGAGGCAAACTCATTTTTAATCCGTTATTGTTTCTGTATAATAAATCCCACGAGTTTGACCAGGCAGAAGAGAGACGTTCGCCAATTGAGCTGATGACCGGCTATGATAAAATCAAAAAAGTCACGATTACTTTACCCGAAGGTTATGCCTTTGAGAATGTGCCTAAGTCTAAAAAATTCAGAACTGAGGATAATGCAATCCAATATGTTTACAAAGTAACACAGGAAGGCAATAAACTCACAGTGGAAACCACAACTACAGTTGAAGATCCGGTTTATCCGAAGGAATATTATCCTGCTTTTAAGCAGATTTTTGATAATATTACAAAACTGGAAGGCCAGGTTGTAACAGCTGTTAAGAAGTAACAAAAATTCCCGGAAAATACTCCGGGAATTTTTAGATGTAAATGACATCCGTTTTAATGACCTTTTTTCCAAACTGTTCCAGCTTATTTTTATAGAGTTCCACTTGTTTCTGGTCCTTCTCTTTTTCTTCTCCCGTTTTGAAATCGACAATAATAAACCCGTTCGGAGTTTCGATCAGTCGATCCGGGCGGTATGTTCTTAATTCGCCGTTTTCCGCAGCGAGCATTTCTCTTTCATTGATGATCCTGAGATTTTCCTGAAAATAATCAGCATAATTCTCATTATTCAGAACACCATCAATCCTTTCAAGAATCGATGCTTTTTCTTCATTTGTAATCGTTCCTTCCAGAAGGTAAGAATTGAGAACTTTGAGAACATCTTTTTTAGTTTTGATTTTAGATAGAATCTCGTGCGTGAAAATTCCCATTCTAACATGTTCTACACGATTCTGGTAATTTTTGGAAACTGTGGCAATTTCTATATTCGATGCTTTCTCACTCTGTTGAGAAAGGCTCGTAATATTTTCTGACAGATAGTCTTTCTTTATTCTTTTTTTCTGTTTTTTTAAATTCGTCGCAGGGAATATATCAAAAGAATCTTGCTTTTCCCCATTTTCTGTTGGCTGAAATTCTGAGACAAAATCAAATAATTCCAGATGATTGGATGATTTGCTCGGTTTTTCCAAGTAGAGGAAAAGCTGTTCTACCGGACGTGTAGTTGCAACATATTGGATACAGAAACGGTCAATTTTATTACGATAAGAATTTTCAGAATTGAATTGTGCCAAACCTTCGTCGTAAGTTTCCAGTTCCGAAGAAAATTGGGTCAGAATCACGGTTTTCAATTCATCTTCACTGTTCAGGTTATACCATTCAGAGAATTTTTTATCGCTGTTCTCATTGCGCATCGGGATAAAAACCACCGGGAATTCCAACCCTTTTGCCTTGTGAATCGTCATGATCTGAACGGCATCGATATTCTCACTCGCCTGAATACTGATTTTCGAAGCTTCATCATCCCAGAATTTCACAAACTCTTTCAAGGTTGCACTGGCATTCTGAGTGTAATTAAATAGCATTTCCAGAAAATTTAGGAGGAAGTCCGTTTCCTTGCCTTCAACTGAAAATTCCTGGATGTAATATTCGATAAAATTATAAAGATTCAGTTGCGGAACATCATTCTGAACCAGCTTCAGCTGATAATGAGCATCAATATAATTTTCGATTTCAGTTTTCGACGCCAGATTCAGAATTGTTCTGACTTCGGAAGTGAAATCCTTCATTATGATTCTTCCCGAAACATGCAGGAAGTACATCATTTTCACCAGGAACTGACGGTTTTTTGGTGTGATCTCCCATTTCAGGAACTCAATCAAAGCTTTGATTGTATAAGATAAATCTAATGTCAGTCCTTTTTCTGAAATGGTTTTGATATAGGTTTCCTTTCCGTTATAATTAACCTTCAGGTTTCCCAACAGTTGGGAATAATTGAAAATATCATTATTTCCCCGGCAAAGAATGGTGATGTCCGAAAAAGAAAAACCATTATCGAGACATTCCTGAATATCACTTTGCATTTTATCAGCAGATTCTTCATAGAAAACCGATTTGACAGTGTTGTCCAAAAGATGGACTTTCACACGGCCTTCCAGGTCAGACTGAGCTTCCTGAACGGCATTCTCACCAAAAATCTGCTGATGCTCATTGTTCAGCTGCTGAGACATAAATTGATACAGGCGGTTATTAAAATCAACAATGTTTTTTGCACTTCTCCAATTAAATCTGAGATGTTCCGCTGTTGCAAATTTTGGGGTGATTTCTTTTTGGTTGATGATATTCAGCATCAGTTCACTTTCACCTCCGCGGAATCTGTAAATGCTTTGTTTCGGATCGCCGACAATTGTAAAACTGGTGTTATCCGAAGTAATGCTGTTGTCTCTCAGTGGTAAAAAATTCTGCCATTGCATGGCAGAAGTATCCTGGAATTCATCAAAAAAGTAGTGCTGAAACTGCGTTCCGACTTTTTCATAGATAAATGCAGAAGGCTCATTCCGAAGATTTTCATTGATAATAATATTGAATTTCGAAAGCAGAACCAAATCGTTCTCTTCCTCGATTTCCGATAATTTTTTCTGGATGTCGGCATTCACTTTCAAAGGCAAAATTGCTTCCAGGATTTTCTCTTTTTTCTGAGAATCAATATATATATCGATGAGGTCTTTTCGCCAGGAAATCAATTGAGGCAATATTTCCTCGATGTCACTTTGTTTGTGTTTTGATTTTGCAGCCGCTCCTTTCAGGTAATTAGTCAATGCAGAATCTTCGTTGGAAGGAAAAGGGAAACCATCTCTTTTTTTAGTGTAAAAATCCTGAACTTTTTGGAAAAATCCGCCTAATCCATTTTTTCCCTGGGCAAAATCTTCGATGTCAATAGCCTTGCCTTTGATTAAATTTAAAGCTTTTGCTGAGATCTGAATGGATTGACCTTTATTGTCGCTGATTGTTTTTCTAAGTTCATTTTTCTTATTCTCGTAAGCCTTCCACTCAAAATCTTTATTATCCTGCAAAGGTTTGTAATGGATATCATTAACAAATTTCTTGGCCGAGCTGTAAAGTGTCTGATTGAGATTTACCCGTTCATTATTATCCATATTATAATTGACAAAATCCATAAACGCTTCTGAAACGGTCTGTTCCTCACCAATGTCGTCCAGCATTTTGTCCACCGCTTCTATCAGGTATGGTTCCGGCTGGATTTCCAGGTTGAAGTTCTGTGCCAGTCCCAGTTCGTAGGAAAAACTCTTGACCAAGCGGGAATTGAACTTGTCAATGGTTCCGATATTTAAAGTAGAGTAGTGATGAAGAATATAATCCAGAACATTCTGAGAGCGCTGTTTCAAATCATCCAACGTCACCCTGTAACCTTGTTCTGATAACGCTTTCTGAATATTTTTAAGATCCCTGTTTTCGGAATAGTTTTCTTTCACAAACTCGCCAAGATAAAAGAGAATTCTCTCTTTCATTTCATTAGCCGCTTTATTAGTAAAGGTCAATGCAATCACCGTCCTGATGGCATCCGGCTGATTCGGAAATCTGAGACAGATCATCAGCAAACGCTGTACAAGTGTGTAGGTCTTGCCGGAGCCGGCAGATGCGTTGATGACGGAGTAGGTGTTTTGCATAGTAAACAAATGTAAGAAAATTGGTTACAGGTTGCAAGGTATGGTTTTTAGAGTTTGAGAGTTTGAGAGTTTTTGAAAAATAAGTTAAAGGACTGATGTGAAAAAATTTTAATCTGTGCTTGTTCGTTCTTTGTATATCCTATGTTCGTCCTAAGTATATTCGATTGATTTTAATTAATAATAGACATTGTGTTAAAACTACAAGTTAAAATATAAGATTGGGTTAAAATAATTAAATTCAAAGTTCTACATCATACTCTAATCTGAACGATTTTCTGTGATGGATATTCGGCCCGAATTTTTTCAAAGCTTTCTGATGGGTTTTTGTACAATAGCCGAAATTGGTATTCCAGCCATAGTCCGGAAATTCGTCATGTAGTTTTATCATCAGATTATCACGGTAATTTTTGGCTAAAATAGACGCTGCTGCAATTGAAAGATATTTGCTGTCACCTTTGACGATGCAATGATGCGGGATAAAATTATAAGGATGAAATCGGTTGCCGTCTACCAATATCAGTTCCGGTCTTGTCTTCAGCTGATCCAATGCAAGATGCATAGCATGAAGACTGGCATTCAATATATTATGCTGGTCAATGAATTCAGGAGGGAGTTCTGCAATTGCAAAATCCACTGCATTTTCACGGATATAAACATCCAGATTTTGTCTTATTTGAAAATTTAACGTTTTAGAATCGTTAACTAAATTTTGCTTAAAATTTTTATCCACAATTACAGCTGCGGCAACCACAGGTCCTGCAAGACAGCCTCTTCCGACTTCATCACATCCGGCTTCTATAAAGGTTTCTGAAAAATTTTGTATTAATTGCATAATAAAAAATAATAAGACAAAAATATCTTATAATGACTTTTCTTATCAATTAATTAACAAATTTTAACAAATTCTATTGCATATGTTAAGAATGTTTTGCACATTTGCTGAAGTGAAAAATTTGATTTGATATGAAAAAATTAACAACAAGCGTGTTAGCAGTTGTTCTTTCATCGTCTTTTGCAGTAGTTTCTGCTCAGACAACGAAAGATAGTGCTAAAACACAAGATATCGAGGGCGTGGTTGTAACTGCTTTAGGTATTAAAAGAGAAAAGAAAGCACTTGGTTATTCTACTCAGAGTATTAGTGCTGAAGATCTCACAAAATCACCTACTTCCAATTTTACTGCAAATTTATCAGGAAAGGTTGCTGGTCTGAATATTAAGCAAAGTGGAAATGTTGGTGGATCAATTGATATCACATTAAGAGGATATCGATCAATGACAGGGAATAATCAACCTCTTTTTGTTATTGATGGAACCCCAATGCTTAATAACTCACCAACAACCAATACATCTGCTTTAAGAGTTGACACCGGAAACACCATATCCGATATTAATCCTGATGATATTGCGGAAATGAATGTTTTGAAAGGTGCAGCTGCAACTGCTTTATATGGTGCAAGAGCTGCTAATGGTGCAATCATTATTACAACCAAAAAGGGCAAAGCAAATTCTAAATTTTCTATAGATGTCAATTCTTCAATCTCTGTATCATCAATTAACAAAGATACTTTTATAAAGTATCAGAACTCTTATGGTCAAGGTGAGGGATATTTGTATGGTCCAAACAGCAATCAGCAATTTGGTGTTTATAATGGAGAACCTCTTGCTCCTATGTCAATAGATGCTTCATATGGTGCAGCCTTTAATCCAAGTTTGATGGTATGGCAATATACATCATTTGTACCAGGTACTGCTAATTTTGGGAAAGCATCACCTTGGGTAGCTGCAAGTCATGATCCATCTTTTATATTCCAAACAGGAACAATGTACAATAATTCGTTTTCAATAGCAAAAGGTAATGATGTGTCAAGTTTGAGATTATCTTATCAAAATGTTAATGGAAATGATATTTTGCCAAATACTAATCTTAATAAAAACGCATTAACAGGTACGGCATCATATAAACTGGCTGATAATCTGACTGCAAATATCTATACGACTTTTGTTACTCAAAATACGACAGGAAAAAACCCCACTGGTTATCATGGTATAACGGGGAATTTCCGTCAATGGTGGGCAGTGAATGTTGATATGAAAGATCAAAGAGATATGTATATGAATTACAAGAAAAATTATTCTTGGAATATCTTATCTCCGACTAATACGGCTCCACAGTATTGGGATAATCCATATTTCAAACTTTATGAAAATTATATTACAGATTCTCGTCAAAGATTTGCAGGTAATGCTAGCCTAAGTTGGGATGTGACTAAAAAAATTAATGTATTAGCAAGGGCTTCCCATGATGGCTATACTTATATGGTTGATGAAAGAAAGGCAGTTGGTTCATTACCAGATGCGATGGCAATAGGTCCAGCTTCTGGAAGCCAGTCTTCTGGTTATGCTGTTAGAAATGATAGAAGAAGTGAAGATAATTTTGATCTAATTGGGACTTACAAAGATAATTTTTTGAATAATAATGTTGACTTTTTTGGTGTTTTAGGATCCACAGTAAATATTCAAAAATTTTATTCTAACGCTCAAGGAACTCAAGGAGGTCTTTTTATTCCAGGAATTTATAGTGTTACAAACACAACAGCAGCACCTCAGGCTCCTTTGATCACAGATACAAGAAAGAAACTTTTTGGTACTTTTGCACAAGCTAATTTTGGCATTTTAAAAACCTATTATATTGATGGTACAGTAAGGAGGGATGTATCTTCTGCTCTTCCAACCGATAATAATGCATATTGGTATTACTCAACCTCCCTAAGTGCTGTTATTTCTAATTGGAGCTTTTTAAAGGACTCTGTATTGTCATTTGGTAAGTTAAGAGCTTCGTATGCTGTTGTAGGGAATGATACAGGCCCAGATCAGTTGATTAATCAGTATACTGTGGCTACGGCTTTTGGAACTCCTGTCTATGCATATAATACGACAGCAAAAAATCCAAATTTAAAATCAGAACAAACAAAATCCTATGAAGCTGGAGCGGAATTGAAATTCTTCAAAAATAGAATTGGATTAGATTTTGGTTGGTTTAGAAACGATACTTTTGATCAGATTTTAGCTTTGCCAGTTACATATACTACAGGGGTTGCCTTTAAAGTTCAAAATGTTGGTAATATGAGATCAGAAGGATTTGAAATTGCATTAAACTTAGTTCCAATAAAATTGCAAGATTTCACTTGGGAACTAAATGCAAACTGGTCCAATCCAAAATCTAAAGTGACTGAATTAGCATCTGGGGTTGAAAATATTACTTTAGGTTCTTTTCAGGGAGGTGTTACAATAAATGCTTCCTTAAATGATGACTTTGGAACTATAAAAGGTACTGATTTTGTCTATGACGGCAATGGTAATAAGGTGGTGGATGCTAAAACTGGAAAATATGTTAAGACAAACACTAACTCTGTTCTTGGTAATATGCAGGCAGATTGGTTTGGTAGCTTAACAAACAAATTCAGTTACAAAAATATTGAGCTTTCTTTCCAGATTGATTGGAAACAAGGCGGTGAAATCTTTTCTTTGGATCAATATTATGGACAGGCAACAGGTCTGTATCCGGAGACTGTATTCCTGAATGATTTAGGAAATCCTGTGCGTAATACCTTAGCGAATGGAGGGGGATTAATACTTCCAGGTGTTATAAATACTGGAACTGCGGCGGCACCTGTTTATACAGCTAACAATATCAGAATAGATGCGTCCAGTAAAGGAGCAATGGGATATGATGCTTATCCAGCAAAGCAATTTGTATATGATGCAACATATATTAAATTAAGAGAAGTGGCTTTAACTTATGTTTTGCCTAAAAAACTCTTTGCTTCTACATTTGTAAGAGGTATAGCTTTAAGCTTAGTTGGGAATAATCTTTGGATTATAAAAAAGAATCTACCTTATGCAGATCCTGAGTCCGGATTAAGTGCAGGGAATGTTCAAGGTTATCAAACCAGTCCACTTCCCACTACTAGAACTATATCCTTTAATGCAAAACTTAACTTCTAATTTGATCAAAAATGAAAAAAATATTAGCATCTCTAACTGCGGTTTTCTTACTGCAGGCTTGTAATGGGGATTACACGGAATTAAATAAAGACCCGAACAGTTATTACACTACAGTTCCATCTACAGTATTGACTTACGCCGAAAAGCAATTAGTAGATTATTTAACTACACCAAGTGTAAATATTAACAACCTCAGATTAACCATGCAATACTGGAATGAGACTTCTTATTCCGATGAAAGTAACTATAATTTTGTTACTAGAAATGTTGCAGACAATGTATTTTTATATCTATATGTGAGGTCAAATAAGAATATTATTCAGGCAAAGCAATTAGTAAATGATTATAGTCCTACAGCTGCAGAAGTTCCAACTTGGGAAACAGTAAAGAAGAATCAGCTTGCTATCCTTGATATGTTGCAAATATATACTTATCAAACAGCTGTTGATACTTTTGGAGATGTTCCTTTCTCACAGGCAGGGGACGTAGATAAATATCCATTACCAAAGTATGATAATGCTAAGGATATCTATTCTCAACTCATTACAAATCTTAAAGCTGATTTAGCATCAATAGATACATCTGGGAAAAGTTTTTCTACCGGTGAAAAATTTTATAATGGTGATATGACAAAATGGAAAAAATTTGGAAATTCACTACTTTTAAAGTTAGGTATTGCGCTAGCAGACTCAGATCCTGATTTAGCTAAAGCGACTTGTCAGGCTGCCATTACTGGTGGAGTTTTTGCTTCAAGTACAGATGATTGTAATTTAGCATATTTATCAGCATCACCTAATTTTAATCAAATGTACGCCAATTTGGTTGCGAATGGTAGAAATGACTTTGTCGCAGGTAAACCAATTGTGGATCTAATGAACTCTACAAATGATCCAAGAAGAAGTGCTTACTTTAGACTGAAAAATGGGAGCTACATAGGTGGTACCATTGGGGTTATGACTTCATTTGACAATTTTTCAGCACCAGGTGACTTTGCGTATACAACAACAACTCCTGGTATTTTGATGAATTACACCGAGGTTGCATTTTATTTAGCAGAGGCTTCAGCAAGATGGGGTATTGGAGGAAATGCAGCTACATTATATAATAATGCAGTAACAGCATCCTTTTCACAATGGGGTAAGACATCTGCAGAGGCATCGACTTATCTTTTAGCAAATCCATATGATTCGTCTAATTGGCAAAAATCAATAGGAACTCAAGCATGGATAGCAATGTATAATCAGCCAATGCAATCCTGGAATTTTTGGAGGAGATTAGATTATCCTGTTTTAGCTCCTGCAGTTCAAGCAGTACCAGAATCAAATGGTAAAATTCCGGTGAGATTACAGTATCCTGTTTCGGAGCAAACAACAAATCCAACAAATTATGCAGCAGGTTCTGCTGCGATAGGTGGAGATTATCTTTATACTAAAATATTTTGGGATAAAAAATAATTATCAATCTTAATTTTAAAAGCTTTGGAATCTTTCCAAAGCTTTTTTTTTGGAGAATTCTAAACGTAAAAAACCAGAAAATAGATAATTTTAGATTATTTATCAAAATTTTTAACAATTTATATTGTGTTATGTTAATAAAGTTTTGCATTTTTGTCTATTGAAAAATTTGATTTGATATGAAAAAATTAACAACAAGCGTGTTGGCAGTAGTTCTTTCGTCATCTTTTGCAGTGGTTTCTGCACAAAAGGTACAAGATACTGCTAATACGCAAGATATCGAAGGCGTGGTAGTTACGGCTTTGGGTATCAAAAGAGAAAAGAAATCTTTAGGTTATGCTTCTCAGGAAATTAAAGCAAGTGCTTTATCAGATGGTACAACAAATACTGGGAATATTGCATCTCAGTTGTCCGGTAAAATTGCCGGTCTTAATGTTACTACAACTAATAACTTTGGAGGGTCAGCCAATCTTTTAATCAGAGGTGTTAAGACTTTAGGTGGTGGGAATCCATTAATTGTAATTGATGGATCACCAGTCAATAATAACACTACTTTCGGAGCTAACATTGATTATGGAAATGCTTTATCTGATATAAATCAGGATAATATTGAATCCATAAACGTATTGAAAGGCGCTGCTGCTTCTGCTCTTTACGGAGAAAGAGGTCTTAATGGCGTTATTGTTATTGTAACTAAGAATGGAAAAGGAAAAGATGATGGTTCATGGGGCGTTACTTTATCTTCATCAATTCAAAGTGGTTTTATAGATAAAAGCACTTTCCCTAAGTATCAAAGCAAATATGGAGGTGGTTATGATCCTTCATTCTATACAGAAGATCCTGCACCAGATGGTCACTATTACGCAAACTTTGCAGAAGATGCTTCGTGGGGGCCTCAGTTTGATCCGAACTTGTTAGTATATCAATGGGATGCCTTTGATCCTACCTCTCCTAACTACGGAAAAGCAACACCTTGGGTAGCTGCTAAAAATGGACCAATCAAATTCTTTAATAATCCTGTAACTTATGTTAACAGCATCAGCTTAGAGAAAGGTCAAAAAGGTAAGAATATTGCTTTCACATATGAGAATATGATGTCAGATGGTTTGATGCCGAATTCTCACATTAATAAAAACAATTTTTCTCTGAAAATCAACTATGATCTTACAGATAAATTGCATAGTTCATTTTTCTCTACTTTAACACTGCAAGATACGAGAGGTCGTAACATTACTGGTTATTCTGACAATACGATCGGAGGTTTCAGACAATGGTGGCAGACGAACGTTGATCTAATTGGTCAAAGAGATGCTTATTTTAATAATGTAAAAAATCCGACACCATTTAATAATTATGGTAACGTAACTTGGAATATGGTTGACTCAAGTGATCACAGACCGATTTTCTGGAATAACCCATATTTTGCAGCTTACGAGAATTATTCTTCAGATAAAAGAACAAGATCTTTTAGCTATGGACAATTAACCTATGATATTGCTAAGAATTTTTCAGTTACAGGTAAAGTATCACAGGACAGAATCAATCTGATGATTGAAAACAGACTTGCCGTTGGTTCACTAGCACAAGCTTTTGGAAATTCAGGTAAAGATGTTGGTTCGGGTTACGCAAGACAGGATATTACTCAAACCGAAACCAATTATGATTTATATGCTAATTATAAATTCGATATCACTTCAGATATCAATGTAAGTGGTGTAGTGGGAGGTAATATCAGAAGAAACTATTATAATTCAATTTATAATTCTACAGAAGGAGGTTTAGTTGTTCCTCACGTATATGCATTGGGGAATTCTGCGTTGCCAATGCTAACGTCAGATGAGAATGTTTATACTACCCAGACTAATAGTGGATATGCAACTGCATCATTTGACTTTTATAAAACTTTTTATTTAGATGCTACCTGGAGAATTGACCAAAGCTCAACTTTGCCTAAAGCAAACAACGTATATAACTATCCTTCCGTAACAGGGTCATTCATTGCTTCGGAATTGCTTAAGGTTGACTGGATGAATTTCTGGAAAATCAGAGCAAACTATGCAGAAGTTGGTAGTACTGCTTCTCAGTATATGCTTAACCAATATTACAAAAGTGTAGCGCATTATAATGGATTTGAGATGATTTATGGTTCACAGACAACTCTGCCGAATCCAGACCTAAAGCCTCAGAAATCAAAAGAATTTGAAGTTGGTACTGAAGTTCATTTCTTGAAAGATAGGATTACTTTAGATTTTGCTTATTATAAGACCAAAACAACAAACCAAATTATTAACCTTCCTATTTCCACAGCAGCTGGTTTGATTAATGCGTCAATCAATGCAGGAAGAATTGATAATACAGGTTATGAAGTTCAATTAGGATTAGTTCCAATCAAAACAACAGATTTCACTTGGAATATAGATGCTAACTGGTCTAAGAATAAAAATCAGGTAGTTTCTTTGCTGCATAACGATGTTAGTGATGTAAGTAATATCTTATTGAACAGTTTCCAAGGTGGGGTGTCATTAAATGCTAGAGAAGGAGAAGCTTGGGGTACTATCATCGGATCAGATTATGTATATCTTAACGGACAGCCTGTTGTTAACCCAACAACTGGTAGATATCTGAGACAAGGTAATCAGGTAATTGGTAATACAACTCCGGATTGGATCGGAGGTGTTAGAAACACAATAAATTATAAAGGATTCTCTCTTAGCTTCCTTATTGATGTAAGAAAAGGAGGAGATGTATTCTCTCTTGACCAATATTATGGTTTAGCAACTGGTCTTTATGAAGGTACTGAAAACTATAGAGAAAGTGGTACTATCTGGCCGGGTGTAAATCCTAATGGTCAGGTTAATACAACTGTAACTGTTGACCCAGAATCTTTTGGATCATTGGATGGATACCAATATATGCCAGCAAAGAGATTTGTTTATGACGGGTCTTTTGTAAAACTAAGAGAAGCAAGTATCGGATATACCTTACCTAAGTCATTATTGACTGGTACTTCAATCCACGATGCTAAAATTTCAATTGTAGGTAGAAACTTATGGATCATTCATAAAAATTTACCTTTTGCTGATCCGGAAGCTCAAGTAGGAGGAGGAATTAACTCTTATGGATATTCTATTGGTTCTTTACCAACAACACGTGATATAGGTGTTAATGTAACATTTAAATTCTAAAATCAAAAAAAATGAAAAAGTTTTCAAATATATTAATCGCTGGGGTTCTGGCAACATTTAGCCTTACATCATGTGAGCGTGACTTGACCTCATTAAATGAAGACCCGAAGCACCCAAGTGTGCTTCAGTCAAAAAGTTTACTTGCTACCGGACAATATCAGTCTTCTTATTATATGCACACAGGAAGTGTAAATTTTAATAACTACAGATTTTTTGTACAGCAATGGGCTGAAACAACTTACATCGATGAAACCAATTATGACCTGGTTACAAGAAACCAGCCTCGTAATAACTGGAACAGGATGTATGTTTATTCTTTGAATAATTTTGAACAGGCAAAGAAAAATCTTGCTACAGAATCAAATACACCTGCAATGCAAAATAACAAATGGGCAACATTAGAGATATCTCAATTGTTTGTTTGGGAAAATATTGTAGACACATATGGTGATGTACCTTACTTCAATGCGCTTAATGCTGATGAAGGACAGTTTGCTCCGAAATATGATGATGCTAAAACAATTTATACAGATTTATTAAAGAGATTAGATGCGGCAATTGCTAAGATTGACGTATCAAGCTCTGGTTATGGAGATGGAGATCTTATTTATGCTGGAGATATGACAAAATGGAAACATTTTGCTAATTCGGTTAAATTGAGACTGGCTCTTAATTTGGCGGATGTTGATCCTACAGTTTCCAAAGCTGCTGCTGAATCTGCAATAGCTAGCGGTGTATTGGCTTCAGAAAATGAATCATATACATTTGTTTTTGATAAGGGAACATTTACAAATCCAATATTTGATGATCTAGTTGCTTCAGGAAGAAATGACTTTGTTCCTACTGTTCTGGCTGTTACTACTATGGATGCAACAAATGATCCTAGAAGACACGCTTATTTCGCAGAAAACCTTTCTAATGCATTGGTTGAAGAACAAGATACCAATCCTTCCAATTCTTCTGAGCAGACAATATCTGTAGATGAAGTTCCTACTACTGTAAGCGTAGGTAAGAGAGTATATTCATACGATCCAGCTACTGAGGAATCTAAATTCTATTATGGTAAAGTTACTGCAATTTCGGGAAATGATATTACTATCCAACTTAACGATCCTAATGTTAAGCCAGACAAAAATAGTTATGTTGGTTTCGAATATTACAAAGGAGGAACATTTGGATCTAAAAATCCATTTGGATCAAGAACTCATATGAACTATTATTCTAAGGCCAAAGATGCTCCTGCAGTATTGTTAGGTTATACAGAAGTTTTGTTTATGAGAGCTGAAGCTGCAGCCAGAGGTTATAATGCCGGAGGTGGTGTTAGCACTTTTTACAATGCAGCTCTTAAAGCTTCTTTAAAGGAAAATGGAGTATTGGATACAGAGGCTAACACTTATGTTGTTGCTAACCCTTTTGATGCAACCAACTGGAAGAAGTCTATTGGAACGCAAGCTTGGGTGGCATTATTCAATAGAGGTTTTGCAGCTTGGAATTTCTCTAGAAGATTAGATTATCCTGCTTTTGTGAATCCACCAAACTCTAAAATAGAAGGTGTACCGGTAAGAATGCCATACTCTGATCAGGAATATGTATTGAATGGTACAAATGTTAGAGCCGCAGCTTCTAAAATTGGAGGCGACAAGGCAGTGACAAAATTATTCTGGGATATTCATTAATATTTTGTGTATCTTAAAAAAAAGGACTACTTTTAGTAGTCCTTTTTTATTGTTGATGAGTTTGAAGAGTCGTTTTCTACTATTTTTTTTTGTTATGAGTCATGTTTTGATTTTAGCTCAGCTAGATTTGGAACATTGGTTTCCTCCTTATTACAGAGGTGAGGATATTGTTATGGAAGAAACCTATTTGTACATATCTACAGATAGAAGCGATCCTTTCCCTGTTAATATTTATAATAATAATATTTTAATTGATCAGGTTATTGTTTCTAAAAACAGCCCGGTGTCATATTTTATCAATGATGATTCTATGATTGACACTGGTGTTGTCAGGCGAACAATGACCCCCGTAGATATGGGATTTCATCTATCCGGGCAATACAGTTTTTTTGCTAGTCTCAGAATAGCAGGATGTTCAGCGCGTGCCGGTTGTATCAGTGAAATATTTGCTTCTAAAGGAAAATCTGCCTTAGGTAAAGAATTTTTTTTGGTTAATGACAAAAATGTTCTTTATGGTAATTCCGCAAAGGAGAAGAACTACCAAGCATCTGTTATGGCAACGCAAGATAATACCCATATAAAATTCAGTAATTATGATAAACGATTGAAGTTTTCAGATGGAAGAGCAGACGATGAAATCAATGTAACACTTAACAAAGGACAAAGCTTTATTTTTCTGGCTTTGAAAAAAGAAAATAATATTAGTAATCCACCAATATTAGATGATAATGATCCCAATCCGATTGGAGCGTTAATTACTTCTGATAAACCCATTGTAGTCAATAACGGTAACATAGCCAGTCAGGATATAGGCGAGGGGGGAGGAAATGCAAATATTGATCAATCTGTACCTGTCGAAAAATTGGGAAAAGAATATTTTATTGTGAATGGAATGACCAAAGCTGAAAAAGGGGTTATGGAAAAGATTTTGGTTGTCGCTACCAAAGACAATACAAAGCTATATTTTAATAACGAAATCAATGCTTACATCACACTTAATAAAGGTGAATATTTTATTGGTCCATATGGAACTTATAAATTTGTGAATAGCAGTCAGCCGTCATTTACAAATTCTGAAAGCAAAGTAATCCCAACATCAGCAATGTATATCAGAGCCTCAGAACCTATATATCTTTACCAGATGATCGGTGGATTTCAAAATTTAGTTAGAGGGCCCGGTTTCAATCAGACATATACTTCTAGCGGAATGACTTTTTCATATCCAATTGATAAAGATTATTCTTCATTATCCGCTCAGTCTCATAGTAATACGATTGTAATACCTTATATAGAAAAAATAGGTGTCAAATCAACGGAAACGAAACTTATTATAAAGTCGCCTAAAACGGCAACAATTAAACTGAATGGTTCCTTACTTTCCGGTGAATCAGAAATTGTGGGTAAAGAAGACTGGAAATATTTTAGCATCCCATTGATAAAAGGAAATGCCGAAGTAAATTCTGATCAGTCGATTATGGTCGATCTTCTTGGCGGATTCAAATATTCAGGCTATGGAAGTAGTTACACTGGGTTTTCTAATGATCCTTATATCAATGTGAATGGTGCTTGTATACAGGAAGGAGTATTTCTAAGTTTAAGCAATGTTGATTTTGAGGGATTCCAATGGAAAAGAAATGGGGTAGATATTATTGGAGCTACGAGTTCGGTTTATCAACCCACTCAACCAGGAACTTATAATTGTGTAGTTTCTTATCCGGGGTTTACATTTTCAACTCCGAGTGTCAATGTTGTAGATTGTCCATATAATATTTTTGAAATTGATGCCGGAAATGTCTGCTCACCATTTACGCTAAAAGCATCCTTTTTATCTGGATCTCACCTTTTTTCAAAGTTGGAAGTCATAACTCAGCCACTAAATGGAATGAGCAGGGTGGTTAATGAAAGTGTTGAAACAATAATTAAAAATAACTCTGTATCTCAGGACAGATTTGTTTATAAGCTTACGGCGACCGACGGATATTATGAAATTGTTAAAGTCAATTTTCAGCCTCTGCCGAACCCTATTGCAGATATTAAAGAAAGTATTTTACCTTACAAGCATCAGATAGATGATACTTACTACTATGATCTGACAGCAATTGTTAATAATTATAACGGAGAAATGTTTAGGTTTTATCCATCCAAGAGTGATGCTGAGGGGCAAACCAGTGCCGAGATTAAAGATAGAGAAGAGTATCTCACTTCCCCGACTAAAGTATTCGTGTTAATAGATAATGGAAAGTGTTCTGTTATTAAAGAAGTACAATTGCTAAGGCCACCGGTAGATCCAGAAACTCAGGATATATTGTTGCCTAATGTTTTTTCTCCGAATGGTGACGGTGTTAATGACAATTGGGATTATTCTGTTCTGAAAGATTTCGAGGATGTGACAGTGAGTGTATACAACAAACTTGGTAAAGAGGTTTACAGACATACGGATTCATTTCTGTGGGATGGAAAGGATTTTAATAAAAATCCTATGCCTACAGATAATTATTGGGTTGTATTCTCGTTTATTAATAAGGGAAGTATACTCAAAAAATCCCAATGGTTATTACTGAAAAACAGATAAGATTAATTATTATATTTGTAAAATGAAAAAAATAGTTTTTTTACTACTTACCACATCTTTAGCATTTTCTTGTAAAGATGATACGGTAGATGATACTCAGCCAACAGATATCTCAGGAATTTGGAAGATTAGCCATTATTCATTTCGAGGAAAGGATTATAATGTGAAAGGATGTGACTTAGATGACAGAATTGTTATCCAAAGAGATATGCAGGGGTCTTATAAGAACAGTGCCCTCATTGCTAATGTGTGCGATTTTGTAGAGAATATAAGTGGAACCTGGAATTTTGATTATCTGGCAGGTAAACTCACATTAAAATATCAGGAAAATAATACCGAAAAGTCTAAGACAATTAACCTAAGTGAATACTCCAGTAGTACCTTAAAAATTCAGGTTACAGATAAAAATATTGATGGTATAGAAGGTAATGATGATGCTATTGAAGTTTGGGTAAAAGATTAAAAAAGGCCGGAGTAAAATTTTTACTTCGGCCTTTTTTATATAAAAGTAATTTCTACTTCCCAAACAATCCGCCTCCCATTCCTGGTATATTTGGCATTTTGCTCATCATCTGCATCATTTGCTTGCCTTGAGGACCTTGCATCATTTTCATCATTTTTCCCATTTGGTCAAATTGTTTCATCAAGGCATTCACATCTTCCAGCTTTCTTCCCGAGCCTTTAGCAATTCTTTGCTTTCGCGAAACATTGATAATTGATGGTCTTCTCCTTTCGTCAGGCGTCATCGAGTGGATAATTGCTTCAATGTGTTTGAAAGCATCATCGTTGATATCCACATCTTTAATCGCTTTTCCAACACCCGGAATCATTCCCATCAAGTCCTTCATATTACCCATTTTCTTGATCTGGTTGATTTGCTTCAGAAAATCATCAAAACCGAATTCATTCTTGGCAATCTTCTTATGAAGTTTTTTAGCTTCCTCTTCATCAAACTGTTCCTGAGCTCTTTCTACTAAGGAAACAACATCTCCCATTCCGAGGATTCTGTCTGCCATCCTTTCCGGATAGAAAAGGTCCAGGGCTTCCATTTTTTCTCCGGTAGAGATAAATTTAATTGGCTTTTCTACCACGGAACGAATCGTTAACGCCGCTCCACCACGGGTGTCACCATCCAATTTGGTCAGAACAACACCATCAAAATTCAAAGTATCATTGAAGGCCTTAGCTGTATTCACGGCATCTTGCCCTGTCATAGAATCGACTACGAAAAGCGTCTCAGTCGGTTTGATGGTTTGATGAACCGACTTGATTTCGTTCATCATCTGCTCATCAATCGCCAAACGGCCGGCCGTATCCACGATTATCGTATCGAATCCATTTGATTTTGCGTAATTAATCGCATTCTCAGCAATTGCAACAGGATTTTTATTTTCTACCTCTGTATAGACTTCAATATTGATTTGTCCACCAAGAACCTTCAGCTGGTCAATCGCCGCAGGTCTGTAAACGTCACAAGCTACCAGAAGTGGTTTTTTGCTTCGTTTTTGTTTAAGATAATTGGCCAGTTTTCCGGAGAAAGTCGTTTTACCAGAACCCTGAAGACCGGCAATCAGAATCACGGTCGGCTTTCCGGAAAGATTGATTCCCTCTTGTGAGCCACCCATCAGATCCACCAATTCATCGTGAACAATTTTCGTCATCAATTGTCCCGGTGTTAGCGATGTCAAAACATTTTCGCCAATTGCTTTATCCTGGACTCTTTTCGTGAGGTCTTTAGCCACTTTATAATTGACGTCGGCATCCACCAATGCTCTTCGGATTTCCTTTACCGTTTCTGCAACGTTGATCTCCGTGATTTTCCCACGGCCGGAAATATTATGAAGCGCTTTATCTAGCTTGTCTTGTAAACTGTTAAACATAACTTTAATAAGATATTTAAGGTTGCAAAAATAAGAAAAATTAAGCAATCATCGTCAGATTAAATATTAGATTTTGGGCAGCTTAATCCGCTTGTAGTTTATCCTGAGCTTGTCGAAGGGCTCCCAATCTTTTCACTCCGCTGCGCTGCGCAAAAAGGATTTCCGCTCAAATCGAGGAACGAGATTCATCGACTCAAATAAAAACTATACAAAAATAGGAGATAATTCGGGCTGCAGATTCTACGTAAAACAACATTTGGTAATAAATACAATATTGTCATTCCGTAGGAATCTCGATAGCTGAGTTTAGATCTTTTTAGACTGACAAAGTCTATGAAAATCCTCGCTGAGCAAAGCGCCTTTGGGAAATTTAAAAACAGAGAATCTTATAAAAAAACTTTACGCACTTTGCGTTTAAAATCCAAAGTGGAATTTGCCAAAATTTCAAGTTGTTTAGAATGTTTACTTTTGCAAAAATCAAAAATTGGAAGACAAAAAAAATAACGCTTCATCTTCGCTCAGGAAATATGGCAAGTACTCATCTGTCGTTTTTCAGATGCTGTTTATTATTGGAATTGCTTTCTGGGGCGGCCATCAGTTGGATTTATATTTTGATACAGGTTCCAATGTCTTGGTTTTAGTGATTGGTCTCAGCGGACTTTGCCTTTCATTATACACCACCTTGAAGAGACTAGAAATTTTAAATAAAGAAGAACAGGACGATGCAAAACAAAAGTAACCTAATTATCAGTGTGATATTTTTTCTCACATTCATTATACATTTCGCAATCTGGAAATTCGTTTTTCATCTGGACGAAGTGATTATCATCAAATTTTATCTCTTCCTGAGCATTATTTTTATGATGATGATTACGCTTATTGTTCTTATCAATAAAATAGTTCCGCAGTTCCTTGGATTAGCTGTAATAGGTCTTATTCTGATTAAATTTGGACTGATGTATCTTATCAAAAATAGACTTCATTTTGAGGAGATTCCCAATTATAAATTCCATTTTATTATTCCGTATTTTGTTCTGACAGCGTTGCTTACCTACTATGCAATCCGCTTAATTAATTATGACAAAAAACAGTAAAAATATTCTTCAAAAGAGAAAAAATAGTCTATTTTTGCAAAACGAAAAAAAAATCTACCGATGCTAAAGAAAACGGCAATTTTATTTTACAGTTTATTGATGTTTGCAACCGCTTTTGCTCAACACGAAAATGTTGAAAATCAACACAATAAAACTGTAACTGAAACTCCGGAACTTTCTGGAAAAGAAGAGAGGACTAAGGAAGTTAAGGAATTCGTAGACCATCACATTCTGGATGCTCACGATGTTGCCTTGATGGTCAAAGACGGTCATCACATCGGTTTTCCTTTGCCGGTAATTATTTATGATGAAGGATTTCATTTCTTTATGAGTAATACTGAAGGTGTAGATGGGCACGAGTTCATCCACGGGTCTCCGGTAGAGAATAATGGTAAATTTTATACGCTTCATCACGAAAAAATCTACAGAACAGATTCTAAAGGAACAATAACACTGGATAAAGATCATCACCCAACTGAAAAAAGGGTTTTGGATTTATCAATTACCAAAAGTGTTTTAACGATTATTTTAGTTGCGGTTCTGATGATTGTGCTTTTCGGAGGAATGGCGAGGTCTTATAAGAAATCATTGGTTCCTACTGGAGTTGCAAAATTCCTTGAGCCAATTGTAATTTTCGTACGGGATGATATTGCAATTCCAAATATCGGTCACAAGTACAAGAGGTTTATGGGTTATCTGTTAACTGTGTTTTTCTTTATCTTGTTCCTGAATGTTTTAGGTTTGATGCCTTTCGGAATCAATGTAACCGGTAACATTGCGATTACATTCTTCTTAGCTATTATGACTTATTTGATCACGACTTTCTCAGGTTCAAAAGATTATTGGAAGCATATCTTCTGGATGCCGGGCGTTCCTGTTCCGATGAAGTTTATTATGATGCCAATCGAATTGTTGGGAACTTTGACTAAGCCTTTTGCATTGATGATTCGACTTTTTGCGAATATGACAGCAGGTCACATCGTGGTAATGACTTTGATTGGTTCAATTTACATCTTCGAAAATTGGATTGCAGGAGTTGCTTTTCCGTTTTTGACATTCGTAATTTATTTGTTGGAAGTATTAGTAGCGTTCTTGCAGGCTTATATCTTTACAATGCTTTCTGCTTTGTTTATCGGAATGGCGGTGGAAGAACATGAGCACGAACACGCTCATTAATTAAAATTATAAAAACAATTTTTTAAATTATATATTATGGAAATCCCTAGAATTATTGGTGCAGGTCTTATTGTACTAGGTGTAGGTATCGGTCTTGGAAAAATTGGTGCTGCTGCTCTTGAAGCAATCGCCAGACAACCAGAACAATCTGGAAAAATCCAAACGGCTATGCTTATTGCTGCTGCACTAGTAGAAGGTGTTGCTTTCGCTGCGTTATTCGCATCATAAGCCAGACAAAAATTCAAAACATTGTTGCAGCGGTTGGCTGCAGCAATGTTTAAATTAAAAAATTTTAAAAAATTAATCTAACTATATAATGGAATTACTTCATCAGTTTTCATCAGGATTATTTATCATTCAGTCCATCATTTTCTTAATCTTATTGTTCGTATTAGGAAAATTTGCATGGAAACCAATTCTTAAATCTATCGACGAGAGAGAAACCTCTATCATCGATGCGCTGAATCAGGCAAAACTGGCAAAGCAGGAAATGGCTCAACTGAAAGAAGATAATGAAAGAATCCTACGCGAAGCAAGAGCGGAAAGAGACGGCATCTTGAAAGAAGCGAGAGAAATGAAGGATAAAATCGTAAACGAAGCTAAGGACAATGCAAAAGTAGAAGGTGAGAAGATGATTGCTGCTGCAAGACAGTCTATCCAGGCTGAGAAAAATGCAGCTATGGCTGACATCAAAAACCAAATCGGGACATTGTCTGTAAACATCGCTGAAAATATTCTTAAAGAGAAATTGAACAACGATGGCGCTCACAACGCTTTGGTTGAGAATATTTTAAATAAATCTAACCTTAACTAATCAGAATGCTGACATCTAAAGTAGCTAAAAGATACGCGCAGGGTTTATTGGATTTTACACAGGAATCCGGTAACACGGAATCTGTGTTCAATGAGATGAAAGATGTTGTGAAAATAATGTCTGAGTCCAAAGAACTCAACCAGTTTCTGAATACGCCTTTTATTGATGCGAGAAAAAAGGATGCTGTGGCTTTAGAGATTTTTAAGGATTTCTCTCCGGTTTCGAAAAATATCATCAGACTAGTTATCAAGCAAGGAAGAGAATCTCAGCTCAAAGGTATTGCTCAGGAATTCATCAATAAGGTAGAAGATATCAAAGGAACTCAGAGAATTTCTCTGACAACTGCTTCCAAATTATCGGAGCAAAATATTCAGAAGATCATTGCTGATTCCAAAATGGTAGATGTTTCTAACTATGATCTGGAAACGATTATCAAGCCGGAAATTCTCGGAGGTTATATCCTGAGAGTAGGCGACCAGCAGATCGATGCTTCAGTAAGAACAAAACTGAACAATATCAAAAAAGAATTTCAACTTAATTAAAGAAAAACAACCATATAATGGCAGAAATAAATCCGGCAGAAGTATCAGCGATACTGAAGCAGCAATTAGCAAATTTCGATACCCAATCTAACGTAGAAGAAGTTGGTACTGTTCTTACGATAGGTGACGGTATTGCTCGTGTTTACGGTTTAGAAAATGTTCAGTACGGAGAATTGGTAAGATTCGAAGCTGGCGTTGAAGGTATCGTTCTTAACCTTGAGGAAGATAATGTTGGGGTTGCACTTCTTGGTGAGTCCAAATTGGTAAAAGAAGGAGACACTGTAAAAAGAACCAACAGGATCTCTTCTATCAAAGTAGGAAACGGAATGCTTGGTAGAGTTGTAGATACGCTTGGAAACCCGATCGACGGAAAAGGACCTATTGAAGGGGATCTTTACGAGATGCCGTTGGAAAGAAAAGCACCTGGAGTAATTTTCCGTCAGCCGGTAAACGAGCCGTTGCAGACTGGTATCGTAGCCATCGACTCTATGATTCCGGTAGGAAGAGGCCAGAGAGAATTGATCATCGGTGACAGACAGACTGGTAAAACCACTGTTGCTATCGATACAATTCTTAACCAAAGAGAATTTTATGATGCTGGACAACCGGTATTCTGTATATATGTAGCGGTAGGACAGAAAGGTTCTACAGTAGCTCAGATCGTTAAAACTTTAGAAGACAAAGGTGCTATGGCTTACACAGTTGTAGTTGCCGCAAACGCTTCTGATCCAACGCCAATGCAGGTTTATGCGCCATTTGCCGGTGCAGCGATCGGAGAGTTTTTCCGTGACAGCGGTAAACCGGCTTTGATTGTTTATGATGATCTGTCAAAACAAGCGGTAGCTTACCGTGAGCTTTCTCTTCTATTGAGAAGACCACCGGGACGTGAGGCTTATCCGGGTGACGTGTTCTACCTTCACTCCAGATTGTTGGAAAGAGCGGCAAAGGTAATTGCTGATGATTCTATCGCAGCACAAATGAATGACCTTCCGGAATCTCTAAGACCAATCGTGAAAGGTGGTGGTTCATTAACAGCACTTCCTATCATCGAGACTCAGGCAGGTGACGTTTCTGCATATATCCCTACAAATGTGATCTCTATTACTGATGGGCAGATCTTCCTGGAGTCTGATTTATTCAACTCGGGTGTTCGTCCGGCGATCAACGTGGGTATCTCTGTATCGAGAGTAGGTGGTAACGCTCAGATCAAATCAATGAAAAAAGTGTCTGGTACTCTCAAATTAGATCAGGCTCAATATAAAGAATTGGAAGCATTTGCTAAGTTCGGTTCAGACCTTGATGCTGCTACTTTAGCAGTTATCTCAAAAGGAGAGAGAAACGTGGAAATTCTTAAGCAGCCGGTAAACTCACCACTTCCTGTAGAAAACCAGGTAGCAATGATCTATGCCGGAACTGAGAACTTATTGAGAAATGTTCCTATCAGAAAAGTAAAAGAATTCCAGGTAGAATATGTGGATTTCTTGAAAAATAAACATCCTGAAGTAATGTCAGCGCTTAAAGCTGGTAAGATTGATGACTCGATCACAGGAACTCTGAAGCAGGTTGCAACCGAGCTTGCATCGAAGTATAATTAAAAATTAGTTGATGGTTTTTGGTTGGTAGTTGACAGAATTTTCTAAAACTAACAACCAACAACCGACAACCAACAACTAAATAAATATGGCAAACTTAAAAGAAATACGAGGCAGGATTTCATCGATATCATCTACGATGCAGATTACCAGTGCAATGAAAATGGTTTCCGCAGCGAAACTGAAAAAAGCACAGGATGCAATCGTAATGCTGAGACCTTATTCCGAAAAACTTCAGGAAATTATTGAGAATGTAAGTGCTGCTTCTGATGCAGAGAACATCTCGGAATTTGCAGTGGAAAGAGAAGTCAAAAAAGTGCTTTTCATTACCGTGACTTCCAACAGAGGATTGGCAGGTGCTTTCAACTCGTCTGTAATTAAGGAAATGAACGTACAGTTTTCTGCTAATAACAATGTGGAAACAGAGGTTTTGACCATCGGTAAGAAGGCTTTTGATGCGATGAGAAAGAACAGAACGGTTTATGAAAACCACAGTTCTTTATTCGACAATCTTTCTTTTGACCACGTTTCCAATATGACGGAAAAGGTAATGTCGGACTTCAAAGCGGGAAAATTTGATAAAGTATATGTCGTTTACAATAAGTTTATCAATGCTGCCACCCAGGAGGTAGTGACCGAGCAGGTTTTGCCTATCGCAGTCTCTGCTGAGAAAAGCAATTCTGATGTCAATGTAGATTACATTTTTGAGCCGGGAAGACAGGAGATTTTGCAGACTTTGATTCCAAAATCTATCAAAACTCAGATCTTCAAAGCCGTTTTGGATTCTGTGGCTTCCGAACATGGCGCAAGGATGACAGCAATGCACAAAGCCACGGATAATGCCCAGGCGCTGAAGAATGACTTAGTCATTTTCTATAACAAGGCGAGACAGGCAGCCATCACCAACGAAATTTTAGAAATTGTTTCCGGAGCAGAAGCTCTTAAAAACAGTTGATATATTTATAAGTTAAAGTTAGTAGTTAGTTATAAAAGGCATTGGAGGTCAAACTTCAGTGCTTTTTATTATTTTAAACCTGATGTAAACTTATGTTTTCATTAGGTTTATGCAGATGAAAGCTCCATAGGAGCGAAATATTTGTAAATAACAAAGGATTGAATGCGGAGCTCCGGAGGAGCGACACACTTTCAGATGAATATCGTCAATAATTATATAGCTCCAGTTCTCATGCGCCACATTATAATTGATATAAAAAAAATATCTATCTTTGCATATATTGTATATAACAACATTAAATGGACCCCGATAGTTTAGTCAAACTTCTCATTGCATTATTTTTAGTTCTTCTGAATGGCTTTTTTGTAGCCGCCGAATTCTCAATCGTTAAAGTACGTTATTCCCAGATTCAGCTCAAAGCTGCGGAAGGAAATACAATGGCCAAGCAGGCCGAAAACATCATCAAAAACCTTGATGCCTATCTTTCCGCCACCCAATTAGGAATTACATTGGCCTCTCTTGCATTAGGTTGGGTTGGAGAAAGTGCGTTGCACCACATTATAGAAGGGATTTTCCATTCACTTAATATCGAACTGGCGCAGACTACTGTTACCACTATTTCTGTAGTTTGCAGTTTCTTGCTGATTACCGTGATGCACATTGTATTTGGAGAATTGGTGCCAAAATCGATTGCGATCAGGAAGTCAGAATCTACAACTTTGTTCATTGCTTATCCGTTGCATTTGTTTTATAATATTTTCCGACCATTCATTTGGCTGATGAATTCATTATCTAACGGATTTTTGAAAATCATTAAAATTCATCCAGTTTCGGAACACGATATTCACTCTACGGAAGAGCTGCAGCTGTTGGTAAAGCAATCTGCAGACAGCGGCGAAATCGAGGAAGAAAACTACGAGATCATCAAAAATGCTTTCGACTTCACAGATCATAACGCAAAGCAGATTATGATTACCAGGCAAAATATCTCTTCCATCGATATTGAAGATGATAAGGAAGAAATCATTTCGCAGATTATGGATAGCGGTTATTCCCGAATTCCGGTTTATGAAGGTTCTATTGACAATATTATAGGTATTTTCTACACGAAAGAAATCATCAGAGAATATATCAAAAGTAAAGGAGAACTGACGCACGAGGATCTGAGAGGATTGATGAGAGAAGCGTTCTTTGTAGTAGGAAGCAAGAAAATATCGGATCTGCTGAAAGTATTCCAGTTCAAAAAGCAGCATATGGCCATTGTTATTGATGAATTTGGAGGAACCGAAGGAATCATTACGCTTGAAGATATTTTGGAAGAATTGGTAGGGGAAATCCAGGATGAAGAAGATGAAGAAGAGAAAATCGTTGACAAAGTTGGCGATAACACCTATTGGGTGAAAGCGACGCAGCCGTTGGAAGAGATCAATGAGTGTATTCCTAAAAAAATACCGCCTTCCGAAGAAGGAGAATATAACACGCTGGCCGGATTCATTTTGAATGAACTACAGGACATTCCGGAAGAAAATCAGGAATTCGATTACGGACCTTATCATTTTAAGATTCTTAAAATGCAGAACAAGAGTGTAGAACTGGTAGAATTGTTTTATAACAAATCATTGGTAGAAGATATCACAGACGAGATCACAGAAGGCTAATTAAAATGAGAATTTATAACAATAAGTCTTACGACCAGCCAAAACGCCAGTATGAGGAAGACGTATTGGTTCTGGAAGAAGAGGATGAAGTATATAAACTGGTGCTTCATAATGATGACGTTAATACATTTGATTTTGTCATTATGTGTCTCATTGAGATTTGTGAGCACACTTTGGAGCAGGCGGAGCAATGTACGATCCTGGTTCATTATAAAGGTAAATGTACTGTGAAAACCGGAGCTTTAGAAAAACTTAAACCAATGAATCAGGCTCTGCTGGACAGAGGTTTGAGTTCCGAAATCGTGTAAATTAAAAACTATCACATTTGTGGTAGTTTTTGTTTTTAACTTGAATTCGGGATAAGTAAATTATTAAACTATTGATTCTACAATGCTCAATTGTTTTTTATCGCAAAGAAAACAAAGGAATATACTTTCTAAAACGATTTTAAGTTAAACAATGCCACTTCGTTTATCAGAGTAAAACAAAATTTTGTATTACTTTGATAAGTTTTACGGCTTTGTTTATCTTACATATTGAAAATCAAATATCAATCCTTTGCTTGGCTTTGCGATTATAAATTTTTTATCCCGAACTCAGATGTTTTTAATGAAATCTGTAATTGGCTTCGGGCAATATATTATTCTTCAAAAATTCTTCATATTCCGGAGAAAGTATAGCTCTCCCGTAAGTATTGTTTCCGGACATTCCACCCAATCTGATTTTATCTTTCCCGTATTTGGAATTCAGTTGATCAATGGCTTTCATGATGGGAATATGCTTAGAATCGACATCTTTTTCGAACAGATTGATGAGTCGCTCATTATCCGGAACAAAATCCGAAACCATAACGCCTGCTTTTTTATAATAGAATCCTTCCTTATAAATAGCCTCAAAAATTGAATGCGCATACTTGGCCAAAACAATCGAAGAGCTGCTGGGATTCGGAAGAACAATGGAAAAGCCGTCCTTGTATTCGCCGAGTTCTTTCCGGAATCTATTGGTCTGGATAAAAACACTGATGACCTTGCAGCAGGAGTTTTGCTTTCTAAGCTTCTCAGCACAATAAATAGCAAATGTTTCAATACGTTCGGCTATTTCCTCTTTGTTGGTAATCATTTTCATAAAGCTGCGGCTTACCATAATCGATTTTTTAGAAGATGGAGAATCCAGTTCCAGCTGAGGAATTCCCTTCAGTTCGTTAATCATTCTTACGCCGTGGATTCCCATAATTTTCCTAACCCACATTTCCGGTTTTTGCAGCAGATCCCAGGCTTTGTAAACACCATTATCTTTCATTTTGGCGCTAAGTCTTCTGCCTATTCCCCAAACGTTACCAATGTCAAGATTTTTTAATGCTTCTTCTATTTTTTCTTTTGAATCCATCAAATAAACACCACTGGCATATTTATCGGTTTCTTTTTTTACAATGTGATTGGCAATCTTGCAAAGTGTTTTCGTTGGAGCTATTCCAATGCTTACGGGAAGTCCTTTAAGTTGAGTTTTAATCTCATTTTTTATATTGACACAATATTGTTCCAAGTCAAAATATTGGAAGCCATGAAAATCAAGAAACAATTCATCTATGCTATAGACCTCGTGCTTCATAACGTATTCACTGGCGATTTTCATCACCTGCTGACTATAAAAATTATAAAGTTCAAATTTGGCTGAAAAAACCTTTACATTATGCTCCGCAAAAAGATCTTTGTATTTGAATGCCGGCGCACCCATCGGGATTCCTATTGCTTTGGCTTCATTACTCCTGGAAACTACACATCCGTCATTGTTAGACAGTACCACAACAGGCTGATTATCCAGCTTCGAGTCTAATGTTCTTTCGCAGGATACAAAAAAGTTATTACAATCTAAAAGAGCATACATATCAGAATTGATAATCGATTTTAATTGCAAATTTAGTTACATATTTAAACAAATTTTGTATTTTTGTTGTTACAAATTATAACAATGTCCGTTTTTTCAGATAACATCAGGTTTTTAAGAGCTAAGAAAGAAATCACACAGCAGGATCTGGCTGATACGTTGATTATCACCAGATCCCGATATGTTTCCTATGAAGATGGCCGTTCGGAGCCACCGATAGAAGTTTTGGTTAAAATTTCCAAGTTTTTCAATATCAGCATAGATCTGATGGTTTCGGTAGATATCCGGAAATATCCTTTGGAACAGATGCTGAATCTGCCTGATAACCGGATCTTACTGCCTATTGTTATTGATGAGGCGGGAAATAACAGCATCGAAATCGTTCCGCAAAAAGCATCGATGGGCTATCTTTCCGGTTACAGTGACCCGGAATATATCGAGAGTCTGCAGAGGATTTCACTGCCTTTTCTGACCAACGGAAAGTACAGGGCTTTTCCGGCACAGGGCGATTCGATGCCGCCTTTCAAGGATGGTTCTTACATCATCGGAAAATACGTGGAAGACATTCAGGATCTGAAAAAAAACAAAAGCTACATTTTTGTTACGCTGAATGACGGGATTTCCTACAAACGCTTCAAGTCAAAAAATAAAAAATCGATTGAAGTGGCTGCTGATAACTCATTCTATAAACCTTATGAGATTCCGTTGGGCGAGATAGTGGAAATCTGGCAATATGCGTCGGGTATTTTCCCGGAAGATTTTGAGCCGGACAATCTTGATCATTACAACCTGCAAGAGATGTTCCTGGAAATTAGAAAAGATATACAACTGTTAGATGATAAGATTTCCAAATCCAAATAATTTTTCGAAAAGAGATATGCAGCTTAGTTTATTTGACTCAGGCGATTATTACCAGTTTCCTGAAGAGTTACTGGATTATACCGAACACTTTTTGCCTGAAGATAAAGCCACCAGCCTTGAGAAGAAACTTATCGAAAATGTCCCCTGGAAGCAGAGGATGCAGATCCTGTATGACAAAGAAGTTCTCACGCCACGTCTTACTGCCTGGTATGGCGATGATGAAAAGTCTTACCATTTGGGAGGTAATGAATTCAGTGTTAATCCCTGGACACCGGAACTGCTGAGCCTGAAGTACAGAATCGAAAAACAGACGGGTTATCAGTTCAATTCTGTATTGCTGAATTTTTACAGAGATGGGAACGATTCTGTAGCCTGGCACCGGGATAAGGAAAGCGAGCTGGGAAGCCGCCCTGCCATTGCTTCACTAAGCTTGGGAGAGGTCCGGAATTTCGATTTCAGAAATAAGGATAATCATCGGAACAGATACAGTCTGCCTTTGCAGCACGGCTCTCTTCTGATTATGAAAGGTGATTTGCAAACCAGCTGGGAACATCGCATTGCCAAATCGAAAAGACCAATGCAGCCACGAATTAATCTTACTTTCCGTAACATCAGGGAATTATAATTTGGAATGAGACGGTGTTTAGTTTTTTATTGATTATTTTATTTTTTATTAACAATTTTTCTAATCTGTTGTTTTGGTTAATTATAAATTCAGGATAAATTATTAATTTGCGAGGAAATTAAAAAAATAATTATGAATTTAAAGATTACATGTTTGGCAGCAACTTTTGCACTTACATTTTCTACAATGTATGGGCAGAACAAGCTCGAATCAAAAGCAAGAAGCTGGATCGCCGGTAATTCTAATAAAATTGGGGTAACACCTCAGGATTACTTTGAGTTCCAGTCTTCAAGAAAAAGTCTGTCGGGAGAGACACTAAGGTTTCAGCAGACTATTAACGGTATCCCGGTTTATGAGGGAGATCTGGCTATCCATTTCAATAAGAATGAGGAAATTACTTATGCAACTGAAATTTCCGTATCGAAAAAACTAAAACAGGTAGATACCAATCCAACATTCAGCAAAGAGAATGCTTTTGAAAAGGCCAAAGCAGCGGCGAAGATAGCAGGCGAAATCACACATCAGGAAAATAATCTGTATGTTTTTGTTACAGACGCTGGTGAGACAAAACTTGTGCATAGGGTCGTCATCAATGCTTATGACACGCCAGGAGACTGGGAAGTAATGGTAGATGCCCATTCTGGTGATGTAATTCGTGTCCTTGATGTTGCCAATTATCATCATAAAGATAAACCCAGAAAAAAGTCAAAAGAAAAAACGGCAGAGGTGAAAGCTGCCGGCACAGCTTATATTTTTGATCCGGATCCTTTGTCAAAAGCACACGTGTCTTACGGCGGAGATTATGTTGATAATAATGACGCCACCAATGCAAGTCTGGATGCCGCAAGGAGTCTGGTGACTTTGCCGGATATTACTTTTTCCAACGGCGTATACAGTTTAAAAAGTAAATATGTGCAGGTAGCAGATTTTGAATCGCCTTCTACAGGCCTTTTTACACAGGCCTCTCCCGACTTTTTGTTCAACAGGAATGACCAGGGTTTCGAAGCGGTTAATGCTTTCTATCACCTGGACAGAAGTATGGCCTATATTAATGAAACTTTAGGCATCAATTGCAAATCTACCCTGAATGGAGGTGTCTTGCTTTTTGACCCTCACGGATTGAGTGGTGATGATAATTCCCATTTTATCCCGAGCTCACAGAGACTGGCTTTCGGGGAAGGCTGTGTAGATGATGCTGAAGATGCTGATGTGGTTTTGCATGAATTCGGACACGCAGTTCATTATTGGGTTACCGGTCTGAAATCTTCTTCTTCACAAGGTTTAGGCGAAGGATCCGGAGATTACTGGGCGATGTCCTACAGCAGAAGCCTTAACCAATGGGCTTCCAATGAGCCGCAATATAACTGGATGTTCAGCTGGGACGGACATAACGAGTGCTGGAGCGGACGAATTACCAATTATACCAAAAAATATCCTGGCGGGCTAACCGGAACCATCCATACAGACGGACAGATCTGGGCGACTGCACTAATGAGAATCTACAACAGAATCGGTAAAGAAAAGACAGACCGTATATTTTTGGAAGGTCTTAGTATGACTAATTCCTCATCTAACCAACAAACGGCAGCTATTGCTGCTAGACAGGCTGCGCTGGATATGGTGGGAACTTACGGTTTCACCTGTGGCGATGTAGCGATCATCACAGAAGAGTTTGCGGCCAGCGGCTACACACTTCCAACTTACCAATGTACGATCTTGGCTGTTTCCGATGTTGCTAAAAATTCAGTTTCCGTATACCCGAATCCAGTAACGGATAATCTTACGGTTTCGATGAACTTCAAGAAAGCTGAAACAGCGGAGATCTATAGCCTGGAAGGCAGAAAGATTTCTGAGCAAAGCGTGAGTGATAATGCCAACGTTATTAATGTTTCCGGTCTTAGCAAAGGGGTTTACCTCCTAAAAATAAAAGGAACTGATATGGTTCAGAAGTTTATCAAGAAATAATATTGACTTTTGTAATAAATAAAAAAACCGACTTCCTCCAGTCGGTTTTTATTTTTTTAGAATTTCACAGTCAGAACTTTTTCCTGCCCGTTCCGTTTTACTGTAACTGGATGCTCTTCGCCGGAATTGATCTTTGAAAGACAATCCATATAAGAATACACTTCTTTCACCTCACATTTTCCGATTTTTGTAAGAATGTCACCTTGCTCTATGCCGGCATTGGAAGCCGGTCTGTTATCCATCACACCATCTATCACCATTCCGTCTTTGGTATCTGCGTAGCTTGGCATAATACCGAGCGTTACTTTGTATTTAGGAACTGCTTTTGTTGTGGAGACTTTTGTTTTTGTGAACGGAATTTCCTTTTCATTGGCCAAAGCATTGGCGAGATTGAAAACGTAATTCGTAATTACTTTTTCCCCCGGATAATTGATCTTATCTGCGTCATCACTCGGCTTATGATAATCACTATGTGTTCCGGTAAATAGGAATAAAACCGGGATGTCCTTCAGGTAAAAAGAAGTATGATCGCTTGGTCCGATTCCCGATTCATCTAAAGCTAAATTAATTCCTGCCGGCTTATATCTCTTTATAAGATCGGTGAGAACAGGTGAGGTCCCGACACCGCCAACAGTCAGGTCTTTATCTTTATTCAGCCTTCCCACCATATCCATATTGATCATAAATATCGTGTTCGGATATTTTGTTTTGATTGTTTCTGCAAGGTTTTTTGAGCCCATTAGTCCGTCTTCTTCACCGGAAAAAAGCGCAAAGATATAATTCGCTTTTTCTTTGGTTTTATTTTGGGAAAACATTCTCGCCAATTCCAGAACTGCAGCAGTTCCGGAAGCATTGTCATCGGCACCATTATGAATCTGCCCATCAGAGTTGGCAAGCGTGGAGTTGTGATGTTCATTGAGTCCCAGATGATCGTAATGCGCACCAATAACAATGGTTTTTTCTGCTTTGTTATCCAGAACAGCAACTACGTTTTTGCCGGATATTTTTACAGAGGATTTGTCATCGTGCGGATTCAGTTTTACATCGTATTGAAATGGAATGATGAAATCTTTTCCTTCATAAGGTTTTAATCCTAATTTTTTGAATTCGGCAGAGAGATAGCTGGCAGCTTTGGTTTCGCCTTCTGAACCTGCAAGCCTGCCTTTCAGGTCATCGGAAGCCAGAAAATTTATATGTTTTTTTATATAGTCTTCATTCACCATTTCTGCTGCATCACTATCAACCCAATCTGCAATAAAAACATTGGTTTCATGCGGCTTTTCACCTTGTCTGTTGCTGGCAAATACCAGTTTTTTTCCGTCCGGAGAAAACATCGCAAAGGCATTGAATTCACTTTCATAGGTAATCTGCTGTAGATTTTTCCCATCAACATCAATCATATACAACTGGAAATCATAACCTCTGGTCGAATGATGATTGGATGAAAAAATAATTTTCTTGTCGGATGGATGAAAATACGGCGCCCAGTTCGCTTTGCCAAGGTTGGTAATTTGTTTCAGATCTGTTCCGTCAATATTGATGGTGTAGATTTCCATATTGGTTGGTGCCACGAGATTCTCTGCCAGCAACTCTTTATATTCTTTGATTTCCTCTTCGGTTTTTGGGCGTGATGAACGGAAGACCAGCTTTTTGCTGTCGTGCGAGAAAAATGCACCGCCATCATAACCAAGTCCGTGAGTCAGCTGTTTCAGATTTTTTCCATCAATATCCATTATCCAAATCTCAAGATCGCCGCTTCTGATAGAGGTGAAGGCTATTTTTTTTCCATCTGGTGAAACAACAGCTTCGGCATCGTAGCCAGGCGAGTCGGTCAACTGTTTTGTAATATTACCATTTAGATCTGCTTCATAAATTTCAAAATCGGAATAGATCGGCCAAAGATATTTACCGTCTTTTCTTGGTGCAGGTTTTGGTGGACAATCGGGGTTGGCTTTGTGAGTCGAAGCATAGATAATATGTTTCCCGTCCGGCATAAAAAATGAGCAAGTTGTCCTTCCTTTCCCTGTGGATACTAATTTTAAATTGGATTCTGCGGGTTTTTGAGTCAGGTCATAAAGGTAAATCTGATCACATTGCGCACCTATTGCCGGATTGGTAACCTGCATTGTCAGCATCTTGCTGTTTGGTGAGAAATAAGCCTCGGCATTATCTCCGCCAAATGTTAATTTCGTAATGTTTTTAAGATTTTTTTCCTGTGCAGAATATGATGTTGAAATGCTTAGCACAGAGAATATGAACAGCTTTGTAAAATTAGTTTTTGATGAAAGCATAAGCGCTAATTTTTGTTAAGATCAAATATAAACTTTTTGTCACTTGTACATTATAACATTTGTCATATAAAAAATCCTAAGAATTATCTTAGGATCAATCATTATTGAACTATTATTTTTTTTGTCAATTGTCTGCCATTAGAAATCACTTTACCCAGATAAATCCCGGGTTTAAGATGTGTGATATCAATTTGAGTCTGATTTTCTGTGGTCAATATTTGCTTTCCGCTCATATCTGTGATTTCCACTTTAAAATCCTTGATATTATTATTAACTTTCAGATTCAGGACTTTACTTGCGGGATTAGGATAGAATTCTACAGACCCGAATGATTTTGAAATGACATCATCTACACCTAAAGATGTTTTGGAAGCCACCGCAAAATGCTGCACAGCTCCCACAGCTGCCTTCCCAATATTGAAGACATAAACCGGATCCATATTCACGTACAAATCATTGGCAGTATGAACATAAGGATTATTATATCCGCCTTCATATTCGAAATAGCCGGTGATAATCTCTCCATTCTGCTGAAAAGGCACATAGTCCGTGTTCTCTGCATTATCATATTCCACACTTAGCGGCGAATACAACGTGGTACAATTGGCTAATTCCTGAACTGCAATTGCAGCAGCAGCATTATTGCTTGTAGGCGAGCTTTGGTCTTTATCGTGATACAGCTTGTTATTGGTTTTGTTCTTCAGTCCGCCAACCTGATCCAGATTAATTACCAGTTTGATGTCCATCTTCGGATTGGTACCGTTGACAACTTGGGAAACATATCTCGAGCTTCCGAGCAAGCCCTGTTCTTCGCCGGAAAAATGAATGAATTTGATGGAATATTCGGTCGGGACATTTTTTAATATCCTTGCTACTTCCAGAATGATGGAAGTGCCGCTTCCGTTGTCGTTGGTTCCCGGACCATTGATAGAATCGAAATGGCCACAGATGATTACAAATTTATTGGGATAGGCAGTTCCTGTTTTCGTCACGATCAGATTTTTTGATGACAATCCGCTTGCTGTCCAGGAATGCTCAAAAAAATCGGCTGTGGTGTAGCCAAGAGCCAGGTATTTATTTTTTAACCAATTGAAGGCATTCGTATTCTGAGTGGTTCCGGTTCTTTTCACACCAATAGCTTCGAATTCCTGAAGGTAAGTATTGATGTTGCTTTGAGAAACCTGGTTAGCTCTGTCCTGGTAAGCCTGGACAAAAGTCTGAGCTTTGGGAAAAGCCAGCGTAGCGAAAGACGCTAAAAAGAAAATAGATTTTCTTAACATTATAGATTAAATTTTGCCAAAAATAAAAAAATCCCGAGATATATCTCGGGATTTTATATTGATAACAAAGATTTGTAATTATTTTACTTGATCTACAACAGCTTTGAAAGCTTCAGGATGATTCATTGCAAGGTCTGCAAGAACTTTTCTGTTCAGCTCGATGTTGTTTTTCTTAAGAGCTCCCATAAACTGAGAGTAAGACATTCCGTGTTCTCTGGCACCAGCGTTGATACGCGTTACCCAAAGGCTTCTGAAGTTTCTCTTTTTCTCTTTTCTGCCACGGTAAGCATATTGCATTGCTTTTTCTACCGCGTTTTTAGCTACAGTCCAAACATTTTTTCTTCTACCGAAAA
>CAJYLO010000030.1 GCA_913776245.1 uncultured Chryseobacterium sp. | reverse complement strand
GACTCCTTTCTTGTGTGCCATTTTATTTTAAGCTTTTTTGGATTAAAAATTATTCAGCAGATTCGCTGGTTTCTGTTACTTCAGCTTTAGCAGCTTTCTTAGGAGCAGCTTTTTTAGCCTCTTTTTTTGCACCGTCAAATCCAGTAATACCAGTTACAAGAATTTGAGTTAATTGCTGTCTGTGACCATTTTTCTTAGCATAACCTTTTCTTCTTTTCTTTTTGAAAACGATTACTTTGTCAGCCTGAACATGGTCAAGAATTTCTACATCTACGGTGATACCGCTTACAGCCGGGGCACCTACAGTTACTGCACCATTTACAGTAAGAAGAACTTTGTCAAAAGAAACTTTCGCTCCTTTATCTCCTTTCAAACGGTTCACAAACAACTTTTGGTTTTGCTCAACTTTGTATTGAAGCCCTGCTATTTCTACAATTGCAAACATTGTTTATAAATTTTTATAATTATTCGAGGTGCAAAAGTAAACAATTTCTCGGAAAATCACAACATTAATTCTAAAATTTTAATTATTTGAATTTCAGAATCTTTTAATTTTATTTGGGCAGCTTAATCCGCCTTCCGCTCTCAATCTTTTTTGCAAGACGATTATTCATTAAATAGAAATTGAGTACATGCAAAAAAGGATTTCCGCTCAAGTCGGGCTGCAGATTAAACATAAAACAACAGTCAATGTAAAAACCATTTTTGTCATTCCGGTAGGAATCTCAACAGTTCAGATTCCTAATGACAAAGCGTATGCATAATTTTTTGCTAAGTTTACGGCTTTGCGGCCTTAAAACTATTTTAATAATAGATAAAAAAATCTTTTCGACTTTGCGTTTAAAAAAATATATTCAAATTAAAAGATATAGAAGATAAACTCTAAATTTGACAATTGAAAATTCCATCAATGCTAAATTTCATCAAGAAAAAGATTGCACTCATCTGGGCAAAAAAACATATTGAAAAATCCAAAAGTTTTAAAACCAATGCGATCAAAGATCAGCAGGAATTACTTTTAGATTTGGTAAAAACAGCGGAGAAAACCTTATTCGGAAGAGAACATCAGTTTGAAACTATAAAAACAATTGAAGATTTCCAAAACAATGTTCCTGTTGCAGATTATGAAGATCTGAAACCTTACATCGAGAAAGTCAAAAAAGGACAATCTAAAATCCTCTGGCCAGGCTTGCCGGAATATTTTGCAAAAACATCAGGAACGACTTCCGGCTCCAAATATATCCCGATTTCCAAAGAAGCAATGCCTTTTCAAATCGCTGCTGCTCGAAGCGCCATTTTTCACTATATAGAAAAGAATAATAACGCCAATTTTGTGGCCGGAAAAATGATTTTCCTTCAAGGCTCACCAGAATTAGAAGAAATCAATGGTGTAAAAACCGGAAGACTGTCAGGAATTGTCGCTCATCACATCCCGAATTATCTTCAGAAAAACAGGCTACCAAGCTGGGAAACCAATTGCATCGATGACTGGAAAATCAAAGTTGATAAAATCGTAGAAGAAACCGAGAACGAAAATATGACCTTGATTTCCGGGATTCCGCCGTGGCTCATTATGTATTTTGAAAAGTTGATTGAAAGGCACGGCAAGAAAATCACTCAGATTTTCCCTAATCTTCAGATAATCATCACAGGTGGCGTAAACTACGAACCTTACCGTGACAAGATGAACGAATTGCTTGGAAAGCCGGTTGACATCGTCCAGACATTTCCGGCTTCGGAAGGTTTCTTTGCCTTTCAGGATGATTATACAAAAGAAGGTTTATTACTTTTGACCAATCACGGGATTTTCTACGAATTCATCCCATTAGAACAATATGGAAAGCCCAATGCACAACGATTGACGCTGAAAGATATCGAACTGAACAAAGATTATGCATTGATTCTAACGACCAATTCTGGACTTTGGGCTTATTCAATTGGCGATGTTGTGAGATTCATTGATAAAAATCCATACAGGATTTTAGTTTCCGGAAGAACGAAACATTTTACTTCGGCTTTTGGGGAACACGTGATTGCGTTTGAAGTGGAAGAAGCATTGAAAGCAACAGTTGAGAAATTTCCAGCTCAGATTACAGAGTTCCATCTCGCGCCACAAGTCAATCCCGCAGAAGGATTACCTTATCACGAATGGTTCATAGAGTTTGAAAAAGAACCTGAAAATTCTGACGTTTTCAGATCCGAACTGGATTTGCAGCTCAGACAACGTAATACTTATTATGACGATTTGATTTCCGGAAATATCTTGCAGCCTTTGGTCATTACTAAGTTGAATAAAAATGCTTTTCAGGATTATGCCAAATCTGAAGGCAAATTAGGTGGACAAAATAAAATTCCAAGATTAGCTAATGACAGAAAGATCGGCGATTTTTTGTCTGAATTTAAGTTGTGAATAGAACTTTATCAAGCTCCGTAGAAGCGGAACTGTGCCAAACCTCACAGATTTCACCTGTGAGGTTTGGTACAATCTAAAAAAGCGATCGACAAAGTCAAATAGCTCCAAAAATTTTATCTGATTATTAAGATATAATTGACTGGCAACGACTATTTTTGCACAATGATTTCTTTTACACCACTTCGGGTCCTGAAAAATATAGAATTCCGACACCTTTTAACAGGAAGATTTTTTCTGATTATCGCTTTCAGAATGCTGGCGACATTACTTGGATGGTGGGTTTATCAGTTAACGAAAGATCCTTTTTCCATTGGATTAATTGGTCTTTCCGAGGTCGTTCCTGCGGTTTCCTGCGCGCTTTACGCCGGTCATATCATTGATATGAACGAGAAGAAAAAATTACTACTCATCTGTAATTATGCTTATGTGATTTTGATAAGTCTGCTGCTGATTCCGGCTTTTTTAGGACACCGGATGCATTTCACTGGCCACGAAATTACCTATTTCATTTATGGTGTGATTTTCTTTACAGGAATCTGCCGTTCTTTTCTCGGGCCTTTGGTTCCGTCTATGATTCCTAGAATTGTGAAACAGGAGAACTTGCCTTATGCGGTGACGCTGAATCAGGCAACATTCCTGATCGCTTCTGTTTCCGGCCACGCTTTAGGTGGTTTTCTCATTGCCCTGATCAGTATAAAATGGACGCTTGTAGTTATTGTTATCAGTATCATTCTGGCGTCTTTGTTTTTTTGGACGATCAGTAAGCAATATTCCGAGAACAGGAATAAAGATGTGAAGGTTTTTGAAAGTATGAAGGAAGGCCTGGCGTATATCTATAAAACGAAAGAGATTCTCGGCGCCCAGATGCTGGATATGTTTGCGGTACTTTTTGGGGGCGCTGTTGCGATGATTCCTGTATTCGCAAGTGATATCCTGAAAGTTGGTTCGGAAGGTTTCGGATTGCTTAATGCAGCTTCTGATATAGGTTCGATGCTGATCATCATTACGTTGTCATTAGTTCCACTCCGAAAAAATCAGGGGAAGATTTTGCTTGGTGTGGCTGCGGGTTTTGGTTTGTGTATTATCGGATTCGGCTTGTCAAAGCTTTATTGGCTGTCTTTTGGATTTTTGGTCTTAAGCGGAATGTTGGACGGAATCAGCGTGGTCATTCGAGGAACAATTGTTCAGCTTAAAACACCTGAAGAAATCCGTGGGCGCGTTCTGAGTGTGAATTCGATTTTCATTATGTCCAGCAACGAACTGGGACAATTTGAAAGTGGATTAACCGCCAAACTGATGGGCGTTGTCCGTTCTGTAGTTTTTGGCGGAACAATGACGGTTTTAACGGCTTTGTTTATTGGTGCGACTTCTAAGAAGCTCAGGAAGATGGAGTATTAATTTTTAATAAAAAAAGGAAGTCAATTTTTTGCTTCCTTTTAATTTATAATGAATTTGGATTTCTTCGGTTGTCAAAGAATGAAACAATTTGAATATGATTTTTTGAATGTTTATATGTGAGAGAAAAATTTTCTAAAATCAAAACCCGTCTCAATCTGCTCTTTTTACTTTCAAAGCCGATTTTTGGATTTTCTATGATGAGATCAATTTTTCGCAAAGTTTCATTAAGTAATTTATCAGAATAAGCATTTGATTTATTTTTGTTTATCCAAAAATTACAAGTATCTTTCAATTCATTTTTTGCACGTTGAGACCAAATAATTTTCATCTACCAAAAGATTTCAAAAAATCTTCGTGTGAAATCACTCTTCCTTCTTCAATATCTTTTTCGCCTTCTTCTATTAATTTTTTCTCTGCCTCTGATATTTCGTCCCACCAATCTGATTTTTCTTTTTTTGAAATTAGAGTTTTGATAAATAAGTGTAATTCTTCCAATTTATTAACTGGAACATCTTTGATGTCTTCAAGAATTGTATTGAGGGTAAGCATCTTGCGTAATTTTTATTAAAATTAATAAAAATATTTTATATCAAACTTCTGATCTTCGTAATCATATCATCGCCCAATTTATCCGCTTCTTCCTGCGAAAAAGCTTCGGTGTAAATCCGGATAATCGGTTCGGTATTAGATTTTCTGAGATGAACCCAGTTTTCAGCAAAATCAATTTTTACACCATCTACAGTTGAGATGTCTTCGTTTTTAAATTCATCCTGAACTTTTACCAGCAGCGCATCAACATCGATTTCAGGCGTCAGTTCGATCTTCTTTTTACCCATAAAATAGGCAGGATAACCTGCTCTGAGTTCAGAAACTGTTTTATTTTCTTTTGCTAAATGCGTCAGAAATAAAGCAATGCCTACCAAAGAATCCCTTCCGTAATGCAAATCCGGATAAATGATTCCGCCGTTTCCTTCGCCTCCGATGACGGCTTTTTTTTCTTTCATAAGGTTAACGACATTCACTTCTCCGACAGCACTTGCAAAATATTCGGAGTTATGATTTTTGGCGACATCTCTCAGCGCCCGGCTGGATGAAAGATTGGAAACGGTAACACCTTTTTTATTTTTCAGAAGATAATCTGCAACAGCAACCAGAGTGTATTCTTCGCCAAACATTTCGCCTTTTTCATCGATCAAAGCCAGTCTGTCCACATCCGGATCCACCACGATTCCCATATCCGCACCTTCTTTTTTCACAAGTTCGCAGATGTCGCCAAGATGTTCTTTCAAAGGTTCCGGATTATGAGGAAAATGACCGGTTGGTTCGCAATATAGTTTCACAACTTCGACACCCAATTTTTCCAAAAGTGGCGGAATGGAAATTCCTCCAGTGGAATTAACCGCATCCAAAACCACTTTGAATTTCTTAGCTTTTATCGCTTCTACATCTACCGTTGGTAAATCCAAAATCTTCTGGATATGAATATCAAAACCATCTTCTCTGGTTTCATAGTTTCCCAGGTCATCCACCTCCGCATAATTGAAATCTTCATTTTCTGCCAAAGCCAGAACTTCTGCACCGTTTTCTCCACTGATGAATTCGCCTTTGTCATTCAGCAATTTCAAAGCGTTCCATTGTTTTGGATTATGGGAGGCTGTCAGGATGATTCCGCCGTCGGCATTCAGCTCAGGGACCATAACCTCAACCGTTGGAGTTGTGGAAAGCCCCAAATCAATCACATTGATTCCAAGACCTTGAAGAGTTGCAGTTACCAAAGAAGAAACCATCTGTCCGGAAATCCTCGCATCACGACCGATAACCAGTGTCAAATCTTTTTTATTCTTATTATTCTGAAGCCAGGTCCCGAATGCGGATGCAAATTTTACCACATCCAGCGGTGTCAGATTATCGTTGACTTTTCCGCCAATAGTTCCGCGAATCCCGGAGATTGATTTTATTAATGACATTTTCTAATTTTAAGGTTTGGGCAAAAATACAATAATCTGACATTTGCTAAAAAATAAAGTGTCCGATATGAACACTTTTTAATTTTAATTAATTGTAGAATAAATCTTTTCATTCTTTAATAATCTTTTTTGTGAATTGATTTTCAGTTTTATCAATTCCAGATATAAAATAAATCTCCTTTAACAATATAGATACATTCAATTTTTCGCTAGGGTTTGGGTATATTTAAATTGTTGAGAGAAAAGTTATAAGTTAATATTGTATTCAGATTATTTATAACTTTGTAAAAAAGCAAATTATGAACGTCTTTATCATACATCCTACAAATCAAGAAGAAGCCAGTTTATTGGAAAGTCTTTTGAAAAGAATGAAATTCTCATTTGAAAAAGTGTCTGAAGAAATTGCTGCTGTTTCCCCGGAGGAGATTCAATCTATCAATAGAGGAATTGATGAAGCTAATGAAAACAAACTTACCAAAAGTTCCGATGTTCATAAAAAAGCCAGAGCATTATGTTCGAAATAAAATGGACTCCCGAAGCCGAATCATTATATTTTGAAACTTTAGAATATTGGATAAATCATAATAAATCCAATTCTTATTCTCTGAAAATCATTGATGAAGTGGAGAGGAAAGAAAAACTGCTAGCAGATAATCCTTTCATTGGAGCTGTAGTGATTGGAGCAAAAGATGAAACTAGACGAGTTTTAATTCTTGAAAATTTCTCACTTCATTACAGAATCCATGAAACAACTATTGAAATTGTTTCGTTTTGGGCAAATAAAAAAGACTTAATAAAATAGATTAAGTAGGTTTAAATTTCAAGAACAACCGCAATCCGGACCGCAGTTTTTCCCTTTACTTTTCTTTGAAAACGTTTTTGAGAGTTTCCGGACAATAGCATACAAAGAGGTCAGAACCAAAAGTCCAATAATCACATATTGTAGAATCAGTGAGCTGTCCATTTTAATATTATTTGAGAATCTGATAAACAATCAACGCCGAAAAGTATGCCAACAATGTCATTGACACGGTTTGCAGCAGTGTCCATTTCAAACTTCGGGTTTCCCTGTAAACAACAGCAATTGTAGAGATACATTGCATCGCAAATGCATAAAAAATCAAAATCGAAACGCCAGTTGCAAAGCTGAACACTTTTTCGCCATTCGGTTTCACATCCAGTCTCATTTTTTCAATCAGTTTTCCTTCAGGTGCTTCATCATCCAGACTGTAAAGTGTCGATAATGTCCCCACGAAAACTTCTCTCGCAGCGAAACTTGTCAGGATTCCGATTCCCATTTTCCAGTCGTAGCCTAATGGCGCAATAGCTGGTTCCATCGTTCTTCCGATTCGTCCTAAATAAGAATGATCTAGCGAAGAATCGGTTGCCAAAATTTCGTTTTTATGACGAGACGGGCCAAAATAACTCAGTGCCCAAAGAATAATACTGACTGTGAAAATCACTTTTCCGGCGCCGGAAATAAATTCCCATACTTTTCCTAACACCAATTTGAAATCATAACCAAATAATGGCATTTTGTAAGTCGGCAGATCCATCACCAGAAAACTCTTGATTTTAGTTCTGATGAAACTTTTCAGAATGAATGATGAAATCAAAGCCATCAAAAATCCTAGAAGATACATCAGCATCAAAGCAATTGCTCTGTATTTGATACCGTAAAAATTGTTATTAGGGATGATTAATCCAATAATGATACTGTAAATAGGTAGTCTGGCAGAACACGTCATAAAAGGCGTTACGAGAATGGTGATCAATCGTTCCTTAACATTTTCGATATTCCGGGTAGACATTATGGCCGGAATTGCACAAGCTGTTCCTGAGACTAATGGGACGATACTTTTCCCGTTCAGTCCGAAAGGTCTGAGCATCCTGTCCATCAGGAAAACGACTCTGGCCATATAACCGGAATCTTCCAATAAGTAAAGAAAATAGAGCAGAATCCCGATCTGTGGTGCAAAAACTAAAATTCCGCCGATTCCGGGAATGATTCCGCTGGAAACCAGAGAATTGATCGGCCCTTCCGGAAGATGATCCGCTGAAAAAGCAGACAGCCAAGTGAAGAAATCTTCAATCCAGCTCATCGGATATTCGGCAAGGAAAAAAACACTTTGGAAGATCAGTAATAAAATCAGAAGAAAAATGATATAGCCCCAGAATTTGTGAACCAGGACTTTGTCTAGTTTTTCAGTCAGTAATTCTTTTAATTGTGGTTTCTTTTCAGTGATCTGAGCTGTAATTTTATCAATATTCTGATATCTCCTTACGGTTTCTGTAATCTGAAGACGCTTCGGAACACTGCATTTGGAATCTTCCTGAGTGATAATTTCGTGGATGTTTTCAATCTTCCCGAGATAAGTATCTGCAGCCAGAAGTGTCCAGATTTTATAAAGATTTTTTTCTGATGTGCTGGAGGAGACTTTGTAAACCAAGCCTTTTTGTTCCAGCGGAATCTCGAAAGAATTATTGTCAGACACTTTAAACTGATTGCTGAAAACCGCTTCCCGCAGGGTTTCTATTCCAAAGTTTTTCTTGGCATTGGTTTCAAAAACAGGAATGTTCAGCAATTCGGAAAGCTTTGCCGTGTCGATTTTTAAGCCTCGTTTTTCTGCTTCGTCAATCTGGTTGACAACCATTATTGCAGGGATTCCAAGATCCTGAATCTGCTGGAAAAGAAGCAGGCTTCTTCTCATATTGATGGCATCTGCAATGTAAACAACGCCGGAATAATTCTCCTGCTCCTGGATCAGGTATCTTGAAAAAATAGCTTCGTCTTCGGATGTGGGGTAGATGCTGTACGAGCCGGGCAAATCTATAACCTCGATTTCCTCGTTTTTATAAACATAATTCCCGGAATGGCTTGCCACGGTTACACCGGCATAGTTACCCGTTTTTTGCTTTCTGTTGCAAAGAATATTAAAAAGTGTGGATTTTCCTACATTCGGATTTCCTACCAGTAAAATCTGTTTTTGCGCCTTCTTCTGCATTATTCTGATACTTCTACCTGTATGAATCTTGCTTCTGCTTCTCTCAGCGCTATTCTGGTTTTTTCAGTACCGTACTCTATGTAAAGCGGCCCGCCGAAAGGCGCCTGATAAAGGATTTTGAAACTGGTTTCGGGAAGCAGTCCCATCTCAATTATTTTTGTCGGCATCTGAAGGGTATCATTGTCATAGCCAATGATTTTCCCGGATTTATTTTTCGGAAAACAACAGAGCTTATCAATGTGCTTTTTTTGCAAGACTTAAAAATTTTGGAATACAAAGATAGCTTATTTTAAATAAATCTAAATAAGATATTTATCACCTAAAAAAAACCGGGAAATTTCCCGGTTGCTTTATTTTTTCTTTTTATCTGCAGTCTGTGGTATTTCTATCGGGTTGTCATTGGACTTGAAAAAATCATTAAGCATCTTCTCTTGATTTTTCAGCATTTCTCCAATTGTCAGGTCGCTTCCCGGCATTTTCATGGTAAGCATGTTCTGTGGGATTTGCGTTCTCGCTTCTGCCATCGGATCTTGCTTGAATGCGGCATAGGATTTCTCGAATTTATCTTTTGCAATGATTTTCTTCTCATTGCTCATTCCATATTTAGCATTGACTTCTTCTGCGTAAGTAAATTCTTTCCAGTCTTTTACTGTTTTGTTTCCGGATAGTAACCAGGAATAATTCTTCTCACTGTCCTCGATTTTTACGATTAGCCCGGGCAATCCGTAGAATTTGTAAGGACCGTCCTGAAAAGGAATATCTGTGGAGAACCAGGCTGTCCACTGTCTTCCTCCGAATTCAGTAGTGGCTTTCTGGGTGTTGTATGTCCCGATTTTTTCTTTGTCGGAAAGGATTTTCCAGTCGAATTTGATGTTTTCCTCATAAGCAAAAAGATTTCTGCTGATTCTGTCCACATATAATTCCGTCATTGCGGGATATGTTTTGTAGATTTTGAATGAGAATTTCGGCCATTTTATCATTTTGGACATATCCTTGAAAGTCTTTGTTTTCTCCATCTCTTCAACTGAAGATTTGATGATGGAATCCTGAGCCGGTAGTGTGAAATCCTGGTAGATTGATTTATCTTTAGCAATATCCAGCGTTGTCATTACTTTATCTAGTCGCGCAGAATCTTTTTTAGGCTTATACGTCAGTTCATAGAAAAAACGATTAGCCGTTTCCTGTGCTGATGCCATTAATCCTAATAATAAAACCGGAAGAATGATTAGTTTTTTGAGAGATTTCATATTCTGAATTTTTATTTTACAATTAATTAGTACATCAATATCAAAAATGTTACACTATTGGTGATACATTTTTTTAATCGATTCATTCATTGTTTTGTAAATTTTACGATGTTCTTCATCGGTAATTAATGCTTCGTGCAGTTTCAACACGCGTTCATCACCTCTTACGGCTGGCCCGGTCTGGGCAGATTTTGGTTCCAGATGATGGATCTTTTCCACGGTTTCATTAATTAGAGGAATGAAATATTGGAAAGGTAAATCCTGCGAATCCGAAATTTCTTTCGCTCTCGCAAAGAGATGATTCACAAAGTTGCAGGCAAAAACTGCGGTAAGATGAATGTATTTTCTTTTTTCATAATCCGAGATTTCTACATTTTCAGAAATAACGGAAGCTAATTCACACAACGTTTTTTCATCGATTTGATTTTCAGCCTCAATGAAAAAAGGAATTTTGGAGTATTCCAGATTTTTGGTTTTGGAGAATGTCTGCAACGGATAGAAGCTTGCTTTTCTGTAAGGGCCTTTGAGTATTTCCATAGGAAGCGATCCGGAAGTGTGAGCTACCAAAGCTTTGTCACTTTTAATCAGTTCAGATATCGTTTCAACGGCCGAATCTGAAACAGAGATCAAATAAAAATCGACATCAGCCAACTCTTCTGTTGAGTAAGGAATATTAAATTCGTCAGATATTTTACTCAGTTCAACTGTATTCCGGCCAAAAATCTGGCTGACTTCAATGTTGTTTTGAGTGAATGCTTTTGCGAGATGATAAGCCACATTTCCCGAACCAATGATAACTGTTTTCATCCAACAAAGATAAAGCTTTGAATTGCTAATTGATCAGACTGCTTGAACATAAATTCCAACAAATTCAAAAAATAATTTAACTTTGGTCTTATTTTTTAATCAAAACTACGAAACATCTGAATGAAGCTCAAAGATGAGGAGATTGTAAAACTTTTATTGGCGCCACCCACGCTGGAAAAAGGTTTGCGTGCAATGATGGATGCCTATCAGAGCCGGCTGTACTGGCATATCAGGCGACTGATTGTAGACCATGACCTGGCTCAGGATGTTTTGCAGGATACATTTATCAAGGCTTATCAGAACATTCATCAGTTCAAGAGTGACAGCAAGCTTTACACCTGGCTTTACAGGATTGGAACCAACGAAGCTTTGCAGCAGCTCAACAAAATGAAGCGGATGAAGAAAACCGATGAAGATGCAGAATACCATATGCAGAATCTGGTTGCTGATAATGCCGGGAAAGATGCGGAGGAAATTCAGATCTTGCTGCAAAAAGCGATACAGACCTTGCCGGAAAAGCAAAAGCTGGTTTTCAATATGAGATATTACGATGATTTGCCTTACGATGAGATTTCAAAGATTCTGGATATGTCTGTCGGAACCTTGAAAACGAATTATCATTACGCTAAGGATAAAGTAGAGCAGTACATAAAAGATAATTACTCAGAAGAGTTTTAAAAGAATAAGAAAATAAAAGTAATGAAGATAGATATAGAAAAACTGAACAGAAAAACGCCGTATCCGGAACCTTCGGAAGCGTTTTTCAAAACGCTTCAGGATAATGTGATTGCGAAAACTGTCGGAGAAAAAGTTCTTGTTAAGAAAGAAGCAAAAGTTTTCGCTCTTAATTTCAAATGGGCGGCTGCAGCGGCTGTTGTTCTCATAGCCGGAATCACTGCTTTTTTCGGACTAAATGATAGTCCGGAAATGCAATATGCCCAGCAAAAACCAATCGTTGACAGTACTTATGAAATTAAAGAGCCTGTAAAAAGTGTTGCAAGTCATTCTGAAGAGCATCCTGCACAAATTCAGACTCCAGAAGGCCAGACCAAACAGTTGAAACTACATCAATTCGGGACACATTTATCAACCGCTCAAGATAGAAAAGAAGAGGTTTCCGATAATACGGATAGGCAGTCTTACGCGGTTGAAAACAGCAAAAAGCCGGAAGCTGAGGTAGATAAAGTTCTTGCTGCGTTTACGCCTGACCAGCTGAAGGATATTGAAAAAAACAGCGAGCAGGATGTCTATCTTGATCTTTATAATTAATAACAAAATTGAAGGTTATGAAAAAATTGTTATTGACTATTCTTATTAGCGGATTGATTTCCTCTGTACAAGGGCAGGACAGAAGGTCAACCCGTACGCCCAATACAACACAACGTTCCGGCTCGGATAACTCTTTGTATAGAAGCAGTTCTCCGTCTTCCTCTTTTTCGCCTGCAGGAACAATGATGAGACAACAGCAGAATCAGAATATTCCCAGAACGTCTGAATGGAAATCGATGAATATGCAGGAGAAGAGAGATGTCATCAGTGGTATGTCAGTAAAAGAAAGATCCGCTTTTCTGCAGAAAATGAAAGAAAATATTGTGATTGATGATATAGACATTGCTGCTGATAAGCAGGATGAATTCAAAAATCTGTATGCAGAATATCAGAATAACCAAAAGCAAATAAGGGAAAAATTTATTTTTGATAATAATATTGATAATCTTTCTGATGATGAGGCCAACAGAAGACTTAACCAGAGTTTTGAAGTGGGTCAGCAATTGCTCAATAACCGGAAAGTTTATGCAGATAAATTCCTGAAGTTACTTACACCGCAGCAGGTTCTGAAGCTTTTCCAGACCGAAGGAAAACTGCGGGAAAAAGTGCTTGATAAAAAGAACAGCAAGTAATCTGAAAACCTCTAGATTTTAGAGGTTTTTCTATTTTATTTCGCACATTCACAAATGTTTCGAAATAATTTTTCCTATTCTGTTAAAAATATGTATTTTCGCAGACTGATTATAAACACTTAATATAAAGATGGCAATTTTAGGCGAAATTAGAAAAAGATCGTGGCTGTTAGTTGGCGTTATTGCATTAGCACTTTTGGCTTTCTTGGTAAATCCGGATACTATTGACAAGGTTTTTGGTAAGAACCCGAATATTCTTGGAAAAGTTAACGGCGAAGAAATCACAAGAGACGAACTCAATGACCAGCTTTTCATTATGCAGCAGCAGGCTCAGCAACAGGGCCAGCCAACCAAAGGTCTTGAAGAGCAGGCTTGGCAGATTCTTGTTCAGTCCAAATTAATAAAGCAGCAGTTCGAAAAAATGGGGCTTAAGCTTACAGATGAGATCTTCTGGAACCAGCTTCAGTATGATCCTATTTTTGCTCAGAATCAGCAGTATTTTGATGAGAAAGGTAATTTCAAATTGCAGGAAATAAAAAGCGAAATCGAAAAAGCACAGGCTACAAACCCGGAAAATTATAATTTCTGGCTCAAGAACAAAAAAGCGATCGAGTACAGAATGATGGCCAGAATGCTTTTTGGAAATATGACTGCCGGTATCACGGTAAGTAAAAAAGAAGCTGAACTGATGATGAAGTTCCGTGATGAAATGGCCAATATCGATTTTGTAAAAGTGGATTACTTGGAATTTTCCAAAAAGAACAATGTGAAAGTTACCACTCAGGACCTTGCAGATTATATCAAGCAACATCCAACAAGATTCAAAGCTACTGCAAGCAGAAATCTGGCTTATGCTTATTTCCCTGCAACGCCAAGTGCGCAGGATGATGCAGCAACACTTAACGAAATCAACAAACTATATCTTAAAGGAACAGATGCTTCCAACGGTGCGGAAAATTTCCAGAATACAAAGAATGATTCAATGTTTGTTGAATTAAATTCAGATGTTCCTTTTATTCCTCAATATGTTGGATTAAATCAGGTTCCGCAGGGTATTAAAGATAAAATTGCTACAGCTGCCATCGGTCAGACATTTGGCCCGTATAAGGAGCAGAATCTTTATGTTGTATCTAAATTATTAGATAAAAAAGCGTCTGATTCTACCCAGTCAAAACATATCCTGATTGCCTATAAAGGCGCTGAGCGTTCTACTGCTACCAGAACAAAGGAAGCCGCTAAAAAGATTGCTGATAGCTTATTGGCAGTAATCAAAGCAGATCCGGCAAAATTTACTGAGGGTCTGAAATTATCTGATGAGCCTAATGCTGTTGAAAGAAACGGAAGTGTGGGCTGGACGACTCCAACTTCGCCATTTGCGCCAGGATATCTTAAATTCTTAGCCGAAAATCCTAAAGGAACAACAGGTCTTGCAGAAACATCTTTCGGATATCATATCATTAATATCGAAGATAAAAAATCTGGTTCAATGACGTACAAAATCGCTCACCTTGCGAAAAATGTAAAAGCGTCTGATAAAACTGAAAATCAGGTATTGACACAGTCTACAAGATTTATCCAGCAAACTGAAGGCAAAAGTTTTAATCAATTTAAAAACTTAGCTGAGAAAAATAAATACCGATTTGACAATCCTAAAACTGTGGGTAGATTCCAGGGAACCCTTCCGGGACTTAACACAGATAAAGATGCCGATATTATTTCCTGGGCTTTTGACAAGAAGAGAAATATAGGCGATACTGATATTTTCACGGTAGAAGGAACAGGTGACAGAATTGTTGCTTACGTGGTAGGAAAACAGGATGAAGGTCTTGCAGATCCTGAAACGGTAAGAGACCAGATTGAGCAGATCGTTAAGAATAAACTTCTTGCGAAAACCATTATCGAGAAAATCAATGCCGGGAAATACAGCACTCTGGATCAGGCTGCAAAAGCTTTCGGAACTACAAAAGCAAGTGCTGCTGTCAATATGTTCAACCCTTCTGTAAATGGTGCGATGGAACCAAAAGTTGCAGGCGCTGCATTCGGGCTGGCAAACAATAAATTATCTCAGCCGGTTGAGGGAATGACAGGTGTTTATCTTGTTGTGAAAAAATCCGTAAGAACAAACAAAATGCCTGGAGATATCAAACAGATCATCCAGTCAATGGCACAGCAAAACTCTCAGCAGTTTACGGGTTCTTTACTAAAGAGCCTGCAGGACAATGCTAACATTAAAGATTACAGAATCGAGGTTTGGGACAAAACGGCCCAGCGTTAAATTCGGGAATTATCAAAATATTCAAAAGCGGCATAATTGTCGCTTTTGTTGTTTTTTATTTTTACCGATTATAAGACCAATATTCATATATTTGCTAATTACTAAAAACAACAAAACGTGAAGTTAAGTAAAGAACTAAAAGCAGGACTGATCGCAATTTTCGCTATTATAAGTTTCGTGATACTTTATCAGTTTATGAAAGGGAAAAATCTCTTCACCACAGATAATGTTTTTTATGCGAAATACGATAATGTAGAAGGTCTTGCCGTTTCCAATCCTGTCTCCATCAACGGACTGAAAGTGGGACAGGTGGATGAAATAAAACCAATCACAAAAGGTGGAAAATTACATTTTGTAGTCAAATTGACCGTTGATGATACTTTCGAATTTTCAAAAAACTCTACTGTTGAGATCTTTGAACCAGGACTGATGTCCGGAAAAGAGATGAGAATCAATCTTTTTTATGGGGGCCCAACCGCAAAAGATGGTGACACCCTGAAAGGAAACTATCAGCTGTCTATGCTCAACTCATTGTCTTCTCAGGTAAAGCCCGTAAAAGATCAGCTTTCAGGAGTTCTTCTGAAGCTGGATTCCACACTGGCCAGTACGAACAAAATTGTAGATGAACAAAACAGAAGAGAAATTAAACTACTACTTGCTAATCTTAATCAGACTGTAACAGCTTTTAAAGGTACGGCCGAGCAAACCAACCGTATTCTTGCATCCAATGAAAATGGTCTGCATGAAGCCATTGGCAATGCTAATAAAATGCTTCTTACAACCAATGCAACCGTAGAAAAATATGGTAAAGTTGCCGAAAGAGTGGATGTTGATAAACTCAATGTGACTATTGATGAGTTCAGTAAAACGGCTGGCAAGCTTAATAACGTTATTTCCGGCATACAAAACGGAGAAGGTTCACTTGGTAAATTGACGAAAGATGATGAACTTTACAATAATCTCACAAAAACAGCAGATAACCTTAATAAATTGGTAGAAGATCTTAAGGCAAACCCTAAACGTTACGTTAATTTCTCTGTTTTTGGTAAGAATAATAAAGACTAATCTATGCAATATATTGACAATGTAATCTTTCTGATTCTCCTGATTGCGGGCTTTGGATTATTCGCAAAAAGCCTTAAAGAACTTTACCGTAATATAAAACTGGGTAGAGAGATCAACCGGACAGACAGAAAAGCAGAGCGATGGGCAACAATGACACGTGTGGCACTGGGCCAGAGCAAAATGGTAAAAAGGCCAATTGCGGGTATTTTACACATTTTTGTCTATGTTGGTTTTGTCATTATCAATATAGAGCTTCTTGAAATCATTATCGACGGGATTTTCGGGACACACCGTTTTCTGCAAGATGTTTTAGGGGAATCATTCTATGCATTTTTCACAAGTACATTGGAAATATTAGCTTTGCTGGTAGTAGTCGCCGTAGTAGTATTTTTTATCAGGAGAAATTTCTATGGTGTGAAGAGACTGACAATGAAAGAGTTGTTCGGTTGGCCAAAACGGGATGCAAACTGGATCCTGATTATAGAATTTGCCCTTATGGTGGCTTTCTTTACCATGAACGGCGCAGATTATTATGCTGATGCTGATCGTTTTACAGGTAATTTCCCGATTTCGGCGCATCTGTTTCCTTTTTTTCAGAATATGAATGTGGAAACGCTTCATATCATTGAGAAATCGGCTTGGTGGTTTCATTTCGTTGGGATTTTGTTCTTTATGAATTATCTTTATTATTCCAAGCATCTTCATATCATTTTTGCGTTTCCAAATACCTGGTATGCGAATCTTGAGAAAAAAGGAAAATTCAATAATCTGGATTCTGTTACAAAGGAAATCAAATTAATGATGGATCCGAACGCAGATCCATATGCAGCGCCGGCTGAAGGTGCAGAAGAAGTGCCGTCTAAATTCGGAGCTGAAGATATTTTTGATCTTAACCAACATCAGCTTTTAAGCGCTTATTCTTGTACAGAGTGCGGAAGATGTACTTCAGTTTGCCCGGCTAACATCACCGGGAAAAAACTTTCGCCAAGGCTAATAATGATGAAAACCAGAGACCGACTGGAGGAAGTCGGCAAAAATATCAACAAGAATGGAAAATTTGTAGATGACGGCAAAAAACTTCTGAATGATTACATCACTAAAGAAGAACTTTGGGCTTGCACCACTTGTAATGCTTGTGTGGAAGCCTGTCCTGTTCTGATTGATCCATTGTCCATCATTTTCGAGATGAGGAGATTTTTGGTGATGGAACAGTCGGCAGCTCCGCAGGAGCTGAATCTGATGATGACCAATGTGGAGAATAATGCTGCTCCTTGGCAATACAACCAGGCAGACCGATTGAATTGGGCAAAGGATTAATATTTTGAATTTATACATCATTTATCAATCATCAATTATCATTTATAAATAATGGATTTCACTATAAAAACAATGGCAGATTACGCTGCGGAAGGCAAATCACCGGAAGTTCTTTTCTGGGTAGGCTGCGCCGGAAGTTTTGATGATCGTGCAAAAAAAATAACCAAAGCATTTTGCAAAATTTTAAATAAAATCGGAGTAGAATTTGCCGTGCTTGGCCAGGAAGAATCCTGCACAGGCGATCCCGCCAAGCGTGCCGGAAACGAATTTGTTTTCCAGATGATGGCTTTGACAAACATTGAAATTCTGAATGCTTATGACGTCAAAAAAATAGTAACGGCCTGCCCCCACTGCTTCAACACATTGAAAAATGAATATCCGAGTTTAGGCGGTAATTATCAGGTTTTGCATCATACACAATTCCTGAAAGATCTGATGAATGAGGGAAGATTGAAGATTGAAGGCGGAAGCTTCAAAGGAAAAAAAATCACATTCCACGATCCTTGTTATCTGGGCAGAGCTAATGATGAGTATGAGGCGCCAAGGATGCTTCTTGAAAAACTGGACGCAGAACTGGTGGAAATGAAGCGTTGCAAAACGAATGGTTTATGCTGTGGAGCCGGTGGTGCACAGATGTTCAAAGAACCGGAAAAAGGAAACAAGGATATCAATATCGAGAGAACTGAAGAAGCTCTTTCATTTGAGCCCAAAGTAATAGCAACAGGCTGTCCGTTCTGTAACACAATGATGACCGACGGTGTAAAGCATTTTAACAAAAATACCGAAGTGGAAGTTAAAGATATTGTTGAACTTCTTGCAGAAGCAGAAGATCTTTAGAATAATATCAGTTAAAAATTAAAACCTCAGAAACTCTGGGGTTTTTGTTTTTGACAGCAATTGAATTAAAATCCGTAATTTTATACTTTAATATTCTAGAACGAAATTGCAGAATGTGATTCTGTTTTATAAATAAATATCTTCTTATGAAAATTGAAGAATCTAATATTGTTGAAACAAACGATTACCGAGTGATTATATATCCCGCTTCCAGACCTTTTACTGCTAAGGAAAGCAAAACAATAGCAGAAAAATTGTATGATTTTCTTTCGGGATGGGCTGCGCATGGAAAACCATTGTCATCGTCTTTTAAGATTGAGAAAAACCAATTCATTATCATTTGTGTAGATGAAGAAAAAGAAGCCGCTTCCGGTTGTAGTATTGATGCGCTTGGCAAAACTATGAGAGATCTGGATACTGAGTTCAATCTTGGATTATTTGACCGGATGAAAGCAAGTTTTGTGGAAAATGGCGAAGTGAAGACCCTGAAATTATCTGATTTTAAAAATAAAATTAGAAATGGCGAATTGTCAAAAGAGATAGAGGTTTTTGACTTTTCCAAAAATACTTACCTCGATTTTCTGAGCCATTTCCTTCAGCCATTCAGCAGAAGCTGGGCTGCATCCATTTCTTAATTATGATCTAAATTAATTAAGATTTGAAAATACTTTTTATTTCTTCCTGGTTTCCCAATAAGCTGGAACCTACCAATGGCAATTTTGTACAGCGTCACGCAGAAGCTGTTGCTTTGAAGCACGACGTCGAAATCCTGCACACAATTGGCGATTTTAATCAGAAAGAAACTTTCGTTTTTGATGATAAAATCATCAACGGTATCAGGACTTTAGTTATCTATTACAGAAACTCCAAAAATCCGGTTCAGAATTTCATTAGAAGAATGAAAGCTTATAAAATTGGCTTTTCAAAAATGCAAAAACCAGAATTGGTACACGCCAACGTTCTTCATAACAATATGCTGTTTGCGGTCTATCTCAAGAAAAAATATAAGATTCCGTTTGTTGTTTCCGAACACTGGACCGCTCTTCAGGAAGAGAATCTTGCTAGAACTTCTGCTAATATCAAGAGAATCGCAAAATTCATTGCGAAGCACGCAGATTACATTTTCCCGGTCAGTGAAAATCTGAAAAACAGTCTGAAAATGCTGGGAATCAAAACACCGATGAAAGTCATTTCCAATGTAGTTAATACGGATATTTTTCAGATCAGGCAAACCGATAGAAATGAATCAACAAAATTCCTTCATGTTTCCAGCCTTATTGCGAGAAAAAGACCGGATAAAATCATTGAAACCGTTCATCAGCTAAAAGTTAATGGTTACGATGCATCTCTGGAAATCGGTGGCGATGGTGATACGGTAACATTAAGAAAACTAGTACAACAACTAAATGCAGAGAGTTATATTACCGTTTTTGATGAAATCAGCTATGAGGAAGTTGCAGAGAAAATGCAGGCTTCAGATTGTTTTATTTTATTCAGTGACAATGAAACTCAGGGTTGTGTGATATTGGAGTCGTATGCTTGCGGAAAACCGGTTATTGCAACTGCAGTTGGTGGCGTTCCAGAATTTATAAAACCGGGATTAGGCGTTTTGATTGAAAAAGCTAATGAGAAAGAACTATATCAATCGATGCAAAATTTTATAGAAAATAAGATTACCTTCAATAATCCGGAAGTCTTAAGACGTTTTGTTATTGACAAATTTTCCAAGGATAGTATAAGTCATCAATTTACAGAGGTCTATATTCAGATCGGTAAGCCAGCTATAGCATAATTATGGGCGGTTTGAAAGAATTTTTAAGCAGGTTTTTTAGCAACAAAGGGCATCACGTCTTTTTTTCTTTTATGATTGCTAAAATCTGTGGATTTCTTGGCTCTGTTGTTATTATAAGATTACTGCCGGAAAACGAATATGGTATTCTTAGTATTGTTATGTCTGTCTGCGCTATTTTTTTACCCTTTTCAGGTCTTGGCAGTAACCAGATACTATTGAGATATGGCTCAATTTCAGAAAAGGAGAACAAGCAAAATCTGTCATCTTATCTTTTTTTCAAAGGGATTTTTTATGAGATTATCCTGATAGGTATATTTATAGGAATATCTCTGTTTTATGCAGAAAAATATGAAAATGTCTTAATTATCTTTCTGTTTTGCGGCATTAGGTTAATGGGTTTTTACCTGTCAAATCATATCCAGACTTATTACCGGATCACTGGAAAAAATGACGTATTTGCAAAAGTCAGCAATGCAATTAATATTGGAGGTTTTATTTTGCTGTTAGTATTGACATACTTATTTAAATTTTATGGTTACCTTCTGGCAATAGCAATAATCCCTTATCTTTCTTTATTTTGGCTGAAAAAAGAGATGTTTTCTGCAAAAAGTATTGTTTATAACAATAAAAAAGAAATGTGGCGATTCGGGATTTTTACAGCAGCAACATCTGTCATTTCAGAAACCTTATTCTCATTAGATGTAATGCTTCTTGGATTTCTAATGAACGAAAATGCGGTTGCCAATTATAAAGTGGCAATTTTGCTGCCCTCTAACATTCCTGTTTTGGCTATCAGTTTTATGCAGAGTGATTATCCGCTATTATCAAAAAATTATCAAAACAAAACTTTCCTCACATCATACATCAAGAATTACTATAAAATATTTATCCCGACTTGCATAGTAATTTTAGGTTTTTTTTACACATTTAAAGATTTCTTATTGGAACTTTTCTTTGGAGCTAATTATTCAGATAACAGTAATCTGATGATGATCTTGCTATTAGGCTTCACTTTTGGGATGCTTTCCAGAAATTTGTTTGGAAACCTTTTGCCGGCAGTAGGAAAAATTGAAGTTAATACTTGGGTTTCTCTTATATCATTAATGATCCTTTGTGTTACAGCCTATTTTTTAGTTAACACTTTTGGAATAATAGGAATGGGCCTTTCTCTCTCTCTGGTTTTAATTTGGGAAGGTTCAGCATATTTAATTTTCTTCGGGAATTATCTGAAGAAACTTACACGATAAATAATTTTAGAATTATCTTTGCAAAGATGAAACTAAGAATATCCATAATTCTGGCAGCCATAATTTTATTGTTCTCTTGCCGTGGCGATGATAATGATTATCAGGTCATAGATCAGGTGCTGAATCTTTACGTCAGAAATCAGGATGGCCAGGATCTTCTGGACTCCAAGCTGGAAGGATCTTATTCTTCCGTGACTTTACTGGATCTTCTGAGTGAAACAGCACTCACCTCTGTGTCCGGATTAAGCCTGCAAAAGGACGTGAAGAATATCACTTATCTGGATTATGCCGGTGGTGCTACCAGATTATTGAAAGACTCCATCAGTGCGGAGCAGAAAACTTATTATTCAAGATTTGTTATCCGGTATTCAAAAACCGTAGACACGCAGGTAATTAATGATGATGATACCATTGAAATTGAGTATAAATGGACTCCGTCGCTGTTCGAATTATCAAAACTCTGGTACAATAATGAACTGAAATTCACAAAAGTATCGGGACAGCCGAACATTGTCACAATCGTGAAATAAAATCATTAAATTTGCACAACTTATGTTGGATAATGGAAGCGGGATGATGGAAGTTCCGCTAAAACATCCAATACCAAACACCTAACACCCAACAAGAAATGTTACAGGTTAATTTTTTGCGCGAGAACAAAGAGCGCGTTTTGGAAGGCTTGAAGAAAAGAAACTTCAAGGAATTAGATTTGGTCGATGCAGCAATTGATGCTGACGACGAAAGAAAAAAGCTGCAGTTTGAGCTGGACTCACAACTTTCCGAGATGAACAAAATTTCGAAAGAAATCGGGATCTTGATGAAAGACGGAAAAAAAGAGGAAGCCGAAGCTGCAAAATCCAAAACGTCGCAATACAAAGAATCAAGCAAAGAATTGGAATCTCAGTTGAAAGATGTTGAGAAAAATCTTCTCAATATTTTGTATCAGCTTCCGAACATTCCGAACGAAAAAGTAGTGGCCGGTGTTTCTGCCGATGACAACGAAATCGTTTACGAGTCTACAACGGTGGAAGGCCTTGGCGAAGGCGCCATTCCGCATTGGGAATTGGCAAAAAAATACAATCTGATCGATTTTGAACTGGGCGTGAAAATTGCGGGTGCTGGTTTTCCTGTTTATCTGGGCAAAGGCGCACGTTTACAGAGAGCATTAGTACAATATTTTCTTGATAAAAACACGGATGCCGGTTATCTGGAAGTGAATCCGCCTCACGTGGTGAACGAAGCTTCCGGTTACGGAACAGGACAATTGCCTGATAAAGAAGGACAAATGTATTATGTTGGTGCAGATGATCTGTATCTGATTCCCACAGCCGAGGTTCCTGTTACCAATATCTACCGTGATGTTTTGTTGGACGAAAAAGATTTGCCAATCAAGAACACTGCTTTTTCTCAATGTTACAGAAGAGAAGCAGGAAGTTATGGTGCACACGTGAGAGGTTTGAACAGACTTCATCAATTTGAAAAGGTAGAAATTGTAAGAATCGAGAAGCCGGAAAATTCTTATGCTGTTTTGGAAGAAATGGTAGAACACATCAAATCGATTTTGGAAGATCTCGAATTACCATACAGAATCCTGAGACTTTGCGGTGGTGACACTGGTTTTGCATCCGCAATGACGTATGACTTCGAGGTTTGGAGTGCAGCGCAGGAAAAATGGCTGGAAGTAAGTTCTGTTTCCAATTTCGAAACCTTCCAGGCCAATCGTCTGAAATGCCGTTATAAAGGTAACGAAGGCAAATCTCAGCTGGTACACACATTGAATGGATCTGCAATGGCTTTGCCAAGAATTATGGCCGCTTTGTTAGAGAACAACCAAACACCAGACGGAATCAAATTACCAAAGAAAATCGCAGAATATGCGAGATTTGAATTGATTAATTAATTTGAGGAATTAGAATTTATCGCAAAGGCACAAAATTCTATTTTACATAAATCTTAAAAGTCGCAAATTTTACGTTGCGACTTTTTTTGTGTTTTATATTTAACCAGAATCTTTGTTAAAAAATTGCTGAGCAAAGCGCCTTTACGAATCTTAAAATATTTTCAATATTTAAAAAGAAATCTTAGCGAGCTTTGCGTTTAAAATAAAACTACTTCTTCAAATTCAAAAAATAATTCCAGATCAGCCGGATCTCACCATAATCAAAATCCGATGGCAGCGCCGCTTTCCAATCATTGATATTATCTTTCGGACTTTGCTTGAAAACCTTTTCAAAAGCAGTCACTTTTTCTTTCGGGTAGATTCTCAACAAATCATTTTTATCTAACAAATTTTGCTCGGCATATTTTGAAAGATGCCCAAAAATAGTCGAATTCACCAAGCCTCTTTCTTTCGCAATTTCAGCAACAGTTTTCCCATTTTGAAACAATTGATAGGTCAGAACGTGTGTCGGAACTTTTTTGATGGCCATAGAAACTTCCACATCTTTTTCTTTGTCAAATAAAGGTGTTTCCAAAAGAAAAACCTCTTTCAGGTCTTTAAGATAATCTTCAATATCATCCAGCCAGACCCGGAAATCTTCGTTGAAAGCTTTCAGACCTTTTACACCTTTGGTTTCCGAATAGAAATCCTTGAGTGGCGAAAAAAATTTCTCATTCACATTCTTGAAAAAGAAATTGACAGCGCCTTTTGCCTTTGTTTCGATTTCAATCCATTCTTCCTCGCCTTGCAGAAATTTCTGAGTTTTCTGAACCAATATTCTCTCAAATTTTTGGAAAATAGTGATGTAATTTTCAATATCAGCTTTCAGACAATGATACAGATAATCAGCTTTTTCTTTGTCAATGAATTTACTGCTTCGGCTGATAACCATCCAATTTTCCAAAGCGGACTGAAACCAGACACAATCGATTCTTCTGATGACTTTTTGGATGCTGTAATCGTATTTTTCAGAGTTAATGATTTCTTCGATCTTAGAATTAGCGTGCGTCTCATCCTGAAACTTTGAAACTCTCTTGTCCGAAAAAATAACTTCGGGCGTGATTTTGGATTTAAGGACAATTCCTTCCAGAGTCCGGCAACGTGACAATGCGACATAAACCTGTCCGGAAGCAAAGCTTTTTCCCGCATCAATGATCAAACGGTCAAATGTTAAACCCTGGCTTTTATGGATGGTCACCGCCCAGGCCAGACGGATCGGAAACTGTTTAAAGCTTCCCAGAACTTCTTCTTTAATATTTTTCTCATCATCCAAAGAATATTTTTTCTGCTCCCAGGTTTCCGCTTTCAGGGTAATTTCTTCTTCACTTCCGTCAAGGATCACGGAAATTTCGTCCTCATCCAAATATGAAATCTGAGCTAATTTCCCGTTGTAATATTTTTTGTCGGGCGACGTGTCATTTCTGATAAACATAATCTGCGCACCGACTTTCAGATCCAGAACTTCATCATTCGGGTACTGTGTTTCCTTGAATTCGCCTACGACATCGGCTTCATAGGAATGAAGTTTTCCGCCCAGCTCCTTCAGTTTTTTCTGGTTGATATCATCCGCCATTTTGTTGTGCGAACACAGATAAACATAAGCTTCGTCCTTCGGATCAAAGTCTGGTTGATATCTCGCATTCAGAGCTTCAAAATCAATATCTTCTATGGCTCCATCGCGGATAGCATTGAGAATTTCCAAAAAATGTTCATCGGTTTGCCGATAAACTTTGGTCAGTTCCAGCGTGATGAAGTTACTGCCTTCCAAAGCTTTGGCGTGAAAGAAAAATGGCGAAGAATAATACATTGACAGAATATGTTCATCCCTCACAACTGGCGGCAACTGGTAAAGATCACCAATAAACAACATTTGAACACCACCGAATTTCTGCTGATTTCTGCGTACATGTCTCAGCGCAAAATCCATCATATCCAGAACATCCGCCCGCAGCATTGATGCTTCATCGATAATGATAATCTCAATTTCACGGAGAAGTTTCAGCTTGTCTTTTCTGTATTTGAAATGCGGCATCAGATCCGCAATATTGTTGGCAAGATTCTGGTCAATTCTTTCCGTAGTCGGAAGAAAAGTCCTGAGCGGCAAACCAAACATAGAATGAATCGTTACGCCACCAGCGTTGATGGCAGCAATCCCGGTTGGCGCTACAACAATGTGTTTTTTCTTGGTTTTTTTTACAAAATCATTCAGAAATGTAGTCTTTCCGGTCCCGGCTTTTCCTGTGAGGAAAATGCTTCTGTTGGTGTGTTCTACAATTTCAAAAAGAGAGTCGTTCATCGATTCAAAGATAGAGAATCAAGAAACAAGAAACAAGAATCAAGAATCAAGAATCAAGTCAAAGGAATCATTAAATGAATATTAGAAGTTAATTTTGCATCTAACATGTAACATCTAACATCTAACATCTAACATCTAACATTTAACATCTACTTAATTCTATCAGGATTCTGTTTCAGAAAGCTATCCCAGCCGGAATATGATTTATCAGTTGAAATACTTCCGGAATTAAAATGATGACAGACAGCAACAGCTAATCCGTCAGAGGCATCAAGATATTTTGTAGGAAATTCCTTCAGTTTCAGGAGATTTTGCAGCATGCCTGCAACCTGTTCTTTACTGGCATTTCCGTTTCCGGTTATCGCCATTTTTACTTTTTTAGGAGAATATTCGGTGATCGGGACATTCCTGTGAAGGCTTGCAGCCATTGCAACGCCCTGTGCACGCCCAAGTTTCAGCATACTCTGGACGTTTTTCCCGAAAAAAGGAGCTTCTAAAGCGGTTTCATCAGGGTGGTATTCATCAATTAATGCCAGAGTTTTGTCGAAGATGATTTTAAGCTTGGTTTCGTGATTTTCATATTTTTTCAGGATCAGTTCGTGGATGGCAATCAGATCCATTTTATTTCCTTTTACTGAAATAATTCCAAATCCCATCACACTTGTTCCCGGGTCAATTCCTAAAATAATTTTTTCGACTACCATATTGACAAAATTACGTTAAGATTTTATAAAAAGTATCAGATTATAACCGATTAATAATTAAAAGTCATTAATTTTAAAAACCAAAAAATTAACAATCAAACAATGAAGAATCTTTTACTGACTGCGGCAGTCGTTTTCTACGCAGGCTATGCTACGCCTGTGTTCGCTCAAAAAGCCGAAACACCAAAATTTATAAGCAATACGGAAGGCATCAAGGAATATACCCTGAACAATGGAATGCGGGTACTTTTACTTTCCGATCCTTCCCAAAGTAATGCGGTGGTCAATATTGTATATAATGTAGGCTCAAAGCATGAGGGCTATGGTGAAAAGGGAATGGCGCACTTGCTGGAGCATATGCTTTTCAAGAGTACCAAGAAATTAGGTGATATCAAGAAAATGCTTTCTGACAAAGGTGGTAATGCTAATGGTACGACCTGGTATGACAGAACCAACTATTACGAAGTTTTCCCTTCTAATGATGAGAACCTGAAATGGTTCCTGGAAATGGAAGCCGACAGAATGGTGAATGCCACTATTTTACAATCGGATCTGGATAAAGAGTTTTCTGTCGTAAGAAATGAATTTGAAATAGGAGAGAACAGCCCGAGCAGCGTTTTGCTGGAACGGGTTATCTCAGCCGCCTATCTGTGGCACAACTACGGAAACAGTACCATTGGAAGCAAGGAAGATGTAGAACGTGTAAAGGCTGTTACACTAAGAAAATTCTATGAAAAATATTACCAGCCAGACAATGCAACATTAATTGTCGCGGGAAAATTTGATGAGAAAAAAGCTCTGGAATATATCAGTCAGTATTTTTCAGTAATTCCTAAACCGGCCAGAATTTTAGAAGCACCGTATACAGTGGAGCCAGCTCAGGATGGTGAGCGTTTTGTGGAGCTGAAACGTTCCGGGGACAGCAAAGTCATTGGTGCGTTATATCACACAGCCCCTTATGCAGATAAGGATTATGCGGCTTTGGATGCCTTGCAGGAGATTCTGACAGCTGATCCTTCCGGCTATCTTTACAAAGCAATGATCGATACCAAAAAAGCGGCTTCTGTTTATGGTTACCAGCCATTAGTAAGGGATGCAAGTTTTATGTATTTCGGACTGGATGTTCCTGCGGATAAAGATCTTAAAGCTACTGAGAATGAATTTCGTGCAGCTTTGGATAAAATCTCAACAACAAAATATACTGAGCAGGATGTGGCAAGGGCCAAATCAAAGCTGCTTAAGCAGATTGAGAATATCAAGAACAATACAATTGGCTATGCGATTAACCTGACCGAAATTGTTGGTGCGGGAAGTTACAAGCTGGGATTTTTATACAGAGATGATGTAGAAAAGCTTACGGTAGCAGATATTCAGCGTGTGGCGGAAAAATATTTCAGAACCAATAACAGGACCGTTGGTATTTTTATTCCCTCCAAAGACGAAGTAAGAGTTAAAAATGTTGAGTATACGGATGAGCAGATTGCATCATTAACCAAAGATTATAAAGGAAAAGCGCTTGAAAAAGAAGCGGCACCTTTTGAGGCGAGCATTAAAAACCTGAAGGCCAATCTTACAGAAGGAAAATTAAGCAACGGCATGAAGTATGGTGTCATTAAAAAAGACATCAAAGGTGGAAAAGTTCTCGGAAGTTTCCGTTTTCCGGTGAGCAATGCGAAAGATCTGAGTGGGAAATCTGATGTCGGATCTTTAATGGCTCAGGTGCTTAAAACCGGCACCAAAACACATTCCAAAGAACAGATCCAGGATATGCTGGACGAATGGAAATCCAATATCAACTTTGGATTCAACGGACAGACATTATTTGTTAATTTCAGTACTTACAAAGACAGCCTGCCGAAAGTAGCAGCACTTATCAAGGAAATCCTGACAGAGTCTACTTTTCCTGAAGCGGAGCTGGCAAAAACCATCAGTGAGTATAATACTTACTTAGAAAGTTCTCTGAATGATCCGCAATCTATTGCTTTCAACGAGATCGAGAAAATTACTGAGAATTATCCTAAGGAAAGCATTTATTATACCGCGTCTACCCAAGAGCAGATTGATAATAACAAGAAAGTGAAGAGAGAGCAGCTGGTAGATTTCTATAACAAGATCTTAGGCGGTAACAATGGTGTCGGAACGGTAATAGGCGATGTGGAAGCCAAAGCGACCGGCGCATTATTAGAGTCCACATTCGGAAAATGGAACTCCAAATCCAATTATGAATTTATCAGACCGGAATTGTTCGCTACCAAAAAAATGGATAAGGATTACCTGACGCCGGATAAAGAGAATGGAGCAGCAGTTGGAAAAATCAGTTTCTCTATGGACAGAAAATCTCCGGATTATCCGGCTTTCGTGATTGCCAACGAAATGTTAGGAAGCGGTGGTTTCCTTACGGCCAGAATCCCGACCAGACTTCGTGAGAAAGAGGGAATCAGTTATGGTGCAGGGTCTTACATCAATGTTCCAATTGATAATAATGTGGCGTCTTGGGCTTGGTATGCATTTTTTAACCCCACCAAAAAAGATGCTGTGAACAAAGCCTTGAAGGAAGAAGTGAACAAAGCTGTAAAAGAAGGTTTCACGGAAGAAGAATTCAAATCCAATCTGACGTCTTGGCTCAACTCCAGAAAAACAGGTCTTGGTAATGATAATACGTTGATGGGATTGGTCAATTCTCAGCTTCAGTACGGACAATCTTTGGATGAGTACGATGCTTTGGAAGCGAAAGTTTCAGCGCTTAAAGTAAGCCAGGTGAATGATGTTTTAAGAAAATACATCAGTGAAGACAAGTTGACTTCTGTATTTGCAGGAGATTTTAATAAGAAATAATTAAAAAAAATATTATTCCAAAAATAACCCTTTCAGAGTTACAAACTCTGAAAGGGTTTTCTTTTTTCTATTGCATACTTTTTAGGCTGAGACTCTGGTAGCTTTTGTAAAAGAATGGAGTATTAAGTTACAACCATGTCAGGCTTTGGTTCTGGAAGCCCATAAAAAGAATAACTTGATAACAAAACTTCATACCCACATTTTTGTCATCCTATGTTTACAAAATATTAGATTTGATAAACAAAAAGGAAAAGAGAGTAAAGAATAAGGTTATCAATTGTCATTAGTCTCGCAGACCGTTCGGAATGTTAATCCCTTTACTCTTTTACTACCAAACCTGAACAGATCATTAGGCAACAAGCCTGTATTTAGGATAGAAAGGTAATAGTAGTATTCTCTTTTCCTGCAAAATTATAGGTATGGGTAAAATTATAGGAATTGACATTAGTAAGCAAGTTTTTGATGTAAGTTTTTTGGATGGGAATCTATGGAAGCATAAGGTTTTAAGTAATAAATTGCTGGGTTTTGAAATACTTATGACTTTGATTGAGAAAGAAGATATAGTAGTGATGGAAGCTTCAGGTACTTATTATCTTCCTTTAGCAGAATATCTTTATTCACAGGGGATTCATGTAGTGGTAGAAAATCCTCTTTCCATCAAACGTTATGCTCAATCAAGACTAAAACGAGCTAAAACGGATAAAGCAGATTCGAAGGTTATTGCTGAATACGGGAAAAAGAATTTGGATGAACTGAGTTTGTGGCATCCTGAGAGTGAAACGTGCATCAGAATTCGCCAAATGCATACAAGGATCCAAATGATTCAGAAACAAACCAGTCAGACCTGTAATCAGTTGGAAGCTTTCAGGAGCAGTGGTTTTCTGGATGAAAAGTTAGAAGTAGAAATGAACAATTCCATAGAACAACTTCGGCTGGGAAAAGAAATATTGGAATCTGAGATAGAAAAGCTGGCCTTGGAAGAATTTGAAGAAACCATTGAATGTCTTACCAGTATTCCCGGAATCGGAATAAAAACAGCGATCATGCTTATTGTAATTACAGATAATTTTAAAAAGTTTGAACATCATAAGCAACTCATTGCTTTTGTAGGATTCAGTCCTCGGATTTATGAAAGCGGAAGCAGTGTGAGAGGAAGATCAAGTATTTGTAAGATGGGTAAATCTCAGATTAGAAAACTATTATATCTATGCAGCTGGTCAGTCAAACGCTGGAATAAAAAATGTAAAGAAATGTATGAAAGACTTATCACAAAAGGAAAAGCAGAAAGAGTGGCAAAGATAGCCCTTGCCAATAAACTTTTAAAACAAGCATTTGCTATCGGAAAGAATAAAGAAAAATATAGAGAAGATTTTTGTTAAATAATTTGCTTTTTAACACAGATCATTCTGAAAGAATCTAAATTTTACTATTAATCAAATAAAGTTGGCAGGATAAAGTTATTACAGATTTACTTTTAGTAAATATAACCAAAAATCAAATCAAAATCCTTTCTGCCAAACTGGCATAATCAACATAAAATCAAAACTCGAAAAAGTAATCGGAGGTAAGAGGAAGGTAACACCGATGTAACGGAAACTGCACATCAAAAATCACTGCCAAGTTGTCAAAAACCCAAACAAAAACCCGCTTCAAATAGTTGAAGCGGGTTAATTTATTTTGTAATTCTAAGGTCGGAAACTATGATTTTATAACGGTCACAATCTTCAAAACAGATTCCATTTTCTCTCCAATAAGGATTTTTCGGCTGTAGAATGGGAACTTTGTGAAATTCCAGATTAGCCACAATCTTCTGAAACTCTTCCAACGATTCTGGATAAAAAACCAATATGTCATCGTCATCAAATCGAGATTCAGGAATGTTATTATCCTGAGTGAATTCCAAATGCCAGTTTTCATTGTCCTTGCCAAGAAAAACACCATCATAACCGTTATGGTCTTTAAAATCTCCAAGAACTTTAAAGTCCAGAACTTTGGTATAAAAGCCAATCAGCTTTTCCAGATTCTGAGTATGTCTTGCGTATCGGAAAACCATTGGATTTAGAAGTTAATGAAAATAAAAATCGTCCAGCTTTTCTTCACAAAGCGTCTTCACTACATTCACCCAGCTTTGTTCCTCATTCAGACACGGGATATAATCGAATCGCTCGCCGCCGCCGTGTAGGAAGATTTCTTTGCCTTCTTCGGAAATTTCTTCAAGAGTTTCCAAACAATCCGAAACGAAAGCCGGACAAACTATTGCCAGTTTTTTAATGCCTTTTTTGCCAAGACCTTCCAAAGTTGCGTCGGTATAAGGTTCCATCCATTTGTCTTTTCCTAATCTAGATTGGAAAGTGACTAATGCCTTCTCTTTCGGAATGCCCAATTTCTCACAAATCAACTCCGTTACTTTGTAGCATTGGTGCCTGTAACAGAATTTGTGAGAAGGATTGTCCTCTTTTGAGCAGCAAGTGTTCATGTTGCAAGTCTTCGTAGGATCGGTTTTGTAAATATGACGCTCCGGAACACCGTGATAAGAAAACTGCAACAAGTCAAAATCCGCAGGCAGTTTTTCTCTGATACTTTCTGCCAAAGAATTGATGTAAATCTCGCGGTCATAAAACGGTTCTACATAATTGATTTTTATGTCCGGGAAGAATTTTTTTCGGACTTCCTCCGCTTTATCAATCACCGTTTCTGTTGTGCTCATTGCGTATTGCGGATACAGCGGGAACAACGTGATGTTGGTAATGCCCTGATCCACCAATTCCTGAATTCCTGTTTTGATGGATGGTTCGGCATAACGCATTCCCAGACCAACAGGGACATCCACCAATTCCTGAAGTTTTTTCTGTAGATTTTTGGAAATCACAATCAAAGGAGAGCCTTCATCGGTCCAAACCGTTTTGTACGCTTCCGCTGATTTCTTTGGCCTGGTTTTCAGGATGATGCCCTGAACCAAAAGTGTACGAAAAATCCATCTGTAATCGATGACTTTCTCATCCATCAGGAACTCGTCCAGATAGTCTTTAACATCTTTAACATCAGTCGATTTCGGCGAACCTAGGTTTACAAGGAGAATTCCTTTTTTGTTATTGGTTGTCGGTTGTTCGTTGTTGGTTTCCAATTTTGAAATTATTTTTATTCTTTCGGAAGTCAATCAACTGACTACCAAAAACTATCAACTAAATATTATCCATTCACCGCTTCCACATTTTCTACCAATTCCGGAACGAATTGTTTCAGAATGCTTTGGATGCCGTTTTTCAATGTTGCTGTGGAAGATGGGCAACCGCTGCACGCACCCTGAAGCAGCATTCTTGCGGTTTTATTTTCGCCATCGTATTCTATCAGTGAGATTTTTCCACCGTCGTTTTCTACAGCTGGCGCCACATATTCGTTTAGGATATCGCTGATTTTCTGCTCATCATTGGTATATTCCCTGTTGATGATTTTCAAGACAGGATTTTCGTGCTGATGAGGTTCCAGGTTGGAAATTGTTTTTCCGGCCTGTAGAAATTCTGCGATGAAGGAACGAACCTGATTCATAATCTCATGCCATTGGAACTGATCATCCTTGGTGACGGCAACGAAATTGTCACTTACATAAACTTCTTTCACAAAATCAAAGGCATCGTATAATTCCTTTGCCAAAGGCACTTCCGCTGATTCTTCTTTAGACTTGACTTCAATAAATCCGTCCATCAGCATTTTGCTGGAGATAAATTTCATCACCGCCGGATTAGGCGTCATTTCTGAGTAAATCTGGTAGGCTTCTTTTCTTTTCTGAAGATAGATTCTGGGGTTGGCCAGCAATTCATCTTCGATGATGTTTTTCAGGCTCTCTGCCACGTGTTCCCATTCTACAGAATCCTGCTTAGCCACAGCGACGAAATTGGCTGTGATGAAAATCCTGTCCACAAAAGGATAGTTGAATAATTCCTGGGCCAATGGGATTTCCGATATGTCAGAATCCCGGTCTAATTCTAATGAACCGGGGATCAGATTATAATCAGCGATGAATTTCATCACCTTTGGGTTCTGAGTAGGTTCTATGATGATTTCTCTCATTTTACATATATTGAACTGCAAAATTATCGTAATTTGGTGGAAGAAAAAAGCTGATAAATCCTAAGTTGATGTTAAGTTTTGATTCTGAGCGTCTTTGCAGGTTTTTGATTTTTTCTATGAAGCTGATTTTTATCGATTGGAAGCCGGAAATTGAACGAAAACAAAACTGCGCCCCGGCCTGAGTGGAGCTCTTTTTGCAAGCTTGGGAAAGCTATGGCGCAAAAAAGCGGGAACGGAGGACGGATAAAGGCGCCCAAATAAAAAAAATTAGGTTTTTCATTAGTTAATTATCAGAAAGGTTCTCGCTGATTAAGCAGATTTTGCAGATTTAAAATTGAACATCTGCCAAATCAAAATAATCTGCGAGCAAAAATATAATGTATCATTTATCAATATAAATATGGCAATAATCAGAGAACTTTTAGGCAAGACGCCTCAGTTGGGAGACAATACTTTTGTGGCAGAAACAGCAGTAATAATCGGTGATGTGACAATGGGAAAGAACTGCAGCATTTGGTATAATGCGGTTTTAAGAGGCGATGTCCACTATATCAAAATGGGAGACAAGGTCAATGTTCAGGACAATGCGATGATCCATTGTACCTATCAGAAAAGCCCGACAACCATTGGCAGCAATGTTTCTATTGGTCATAATGCCATCGTGCACGGCTGCACCATCAAAGATAATGTTCTGATAGGAATGGGTGCCATTGTGATGGACGATTGCCTCGTAGAAAGTAATTCGATAGTAGCAGCCGGAGCAGTGGTGACTGCCAGTACGCACATCCGTGAAGGTGAAGTATGGGCTGGTGTTCCTGCCAAAAAAGTGAAAGATATTTCTCTAAATCTGATAGAAGGCGAAATCAACCGTATTGCCGATAACTATGTGAAATATTCCAGCTGGTACAAAGAAGAGTAAGTTGGTACAAAGATTGGATTTGCCAGCGAAAATTCTGAATGAAAAAGCTTAACCATCTCTGGGAAATCCTGAAAGAAACCTTCAACGAATGGATGTCTTCATCCGCAGCAAAAGACAGTGCAAGTATGGCTTATAATGCGATATTTTCGCTTCCGGGTTTGCTGATTATTATTATTTGGACAGCCAGCAATTTTTTTGGAGAAGAAGCTGTGAATGGGGAAGTCCGCAGACAACTGCAGGGAATTATGGGCTATGAAGGTGCAAAAAGCATTCAGGATATCATTAAAAGTGCGATGGTAGACAAGGAAAATTTCTGGATGAAAGCACTTGGGGTCGGGACTTTGGTTTTCGGGGCCACAAGTTTGTTTTTCCAGATGCAGAGCTCACTAAACAATCTTTGGGATGTAGAGTCTGTCCCCAAAAAAGCCTGGCAGAAATTCCTCTTGGACCGGGCGAATTCTCTTGGGATGATTCTTATTATCGCTTTTCTGCTTTTGATTAGTATGCTTTTATCTTCTTTGATAGGCTTAGCCAATGATCTTATTACTAAATATTTCGGTTTAGAAACGTATGTGATTATTCAGGCGAGCAATTTTATCCTTGGGTTTGCCATTGTCACGGTTCTTTTTGCTTTTATGTTCAAGGTTCTTCCTGATGTGGAAATCAAGTGGAAATCTGTCTGGATAGGCGCTGTTGTAACTGCGTTACTGTTCAATATCGGAAAAATGCTGATTAGTTTCTATTTTGATTTTTCTAAACCGACTTCTATTTTCGGAGCAGCCGGAACGGTTATATTACTGATGATGTGGATCAATTATTCCTGTCAGCTGGTATTTTTCGGCGCAGAATTTACAAAGATCTATGCTTACAGAATGGGTCACAAAATTATTCCTTCGAAACATGCCAACTGGAGTAAGGAAAAGCTTTACAGGGATTCTCAGCTTCAGTCTGATACCGCAAAACAAGACCTTTAATTCGTGTATATTTTGTCATTTCATTTTTTATAATAAATGGTACGGAATTAGTTATTAGGTAAAACCTAATACTATTTGTAACAAATTAACGTTTTAAAATACAAATGATGTATACATTTAAAAATGATAAATACTAACTCACATAAAATGAACTGGTTTCAGCATTTTTTGATGATTTGTTCCGGCGCGAATATTCATCTGCTGAAAAAATCGCCATCCGAATGGAATAAGTTTGCCGGAATCGGAGGGATTGTTTTGTTCACTGCTGTTTTTGCGACATTGTCTGCAGGCTATGCAATGTTTACGGTTTTTGATAATCTTTGGGCATCAGTAGGATTTGGGATCCTTTGGGGATTGATGATTTTCAACCTGGACCGATATATTGTTTCTTCGATCAAAAAAACCGGCACCTGGTGGAATCAGATTCTGATGACCATTCCGCGCTTGATTTTGGCGACTTTTCTGGGTATTATCATTTCAAAACCTTTGGAACTGAAGATCTTTGAGAAGGAAGTGAATAAACAATTAAATACGATTATTCAAAGGAATAAGAAACAGCTTCAGGCAGAAATGAGCGGAAGGATTTTGCAACAATCCGGACCATTTGATCTGGAGAAGAAACAAATCCAGAATCAGATCAAAAACTATCAGATGGCATATGATTCTGCCTCGGTAGAACTAGAAAAAGAAATTCTGGGTAAACAATCCGGCTTAACCAGCGGAAAAGTTGGCTACGGAAGCAATGCCAAAAGAAAAGCCGAACTGAAAGAACAGAAACGCGCTGATCTGGAAAATTACCGGAAACAAATGCAGCCGAGACTGCAATATCTGGATCAGGAAATCTCGAAAGTTTATACCAATCTGGAAACCGAAAGAAAATCTACGGAAGGCATTGAAGATAAATTCAATGGCTTTGCGGCAAGATTACAGGCTTTGGATGAATTAGGAAAAAATTCGGCAATCATAGCTTTGGCAGCAAGTTTCATTATGGGCTTATTTATTGTTCTGGAAATTTCGCCTGTTCTGATTAAACTAATTTCTTCGGTTGGGCCTTATGATTATCTTTTGGAAAAAACTGAGAACGAGTTCAGGCTATATTCTAAAGAAAAAATTACGAAAGGAAACTCATTAACGGATTATCGCATTGACGATTTTGAAGATGATCTCAAAATCCAAAAAGAGAAAAAACAGAAACCCAATAAATTATAAAGAAAAAGCTTCCAACAGGAAGCTTTTTTTATTTTAAATCACCGACTACAAATGGTTTCTCGGCATTTTCGTTGTAATCCCGTATAAAGCCAACTTCCTTGTTTTTTTTGATTTCCGATTTCGAACTTCCTGAAAAACCATCCCCAAAATCAATAGTGAAATCAATATAGCTCAATTTATTTTTAGTAAATTTCATTTTGTTGAATACCAAAATAATATTTTTTTCCCTGAGATTTTTTTGGAGACTTATAAGATCCTGTTTAGTCATTTCTTTGTTAAAAACAACAGCTATTACTTTCTTTTCAGAAGAAAAAGAAAGTATGCCAAAAATAAAAACCGACAAAAATAAAAGAGAAAAAAGTGTGTTTTTCTTCATTATGAAAATAAAGTGCAAAAGTATGAAATGTTTGGGATAGAATATATTTTTTCTACAATTTTTTTATGAAATGTAAGTTTGTTGTGTAATGATATATAATCAATTAAATAAATATAATCAGAATTTCTAATCAAAAATTAAATAATTGTTTAGATTTTTTAAATAAAAATTAATAACTTTGACATCCTTAATTTTAAAATTTAATTATTATGAAAAGAATTTTATCTTTTTCTTTAACAGCTGTAATGGCTTTTTCAGCTTATTCCCAAAGTTTATGGACTGACACTTTCGAGACTTATACCGTTGGTAATCTTGGAACACAAGGTGGTTGGCAAAGGGATGGAGGTACAAATGCTGTGGCAAAAGTTGCTAACATAACTACAAATTATGGTAAATCATTCCAATTCGCTAGTACTGCAAACAATAATGCGGATGGAGCATTCATATATCACGATACAAAATGGTCAACAAGATCAACCAATAATGGTATTTTTGTAGCAGAATTTGATGTTTATACCGGAAGTACATTTTCTGAAATCCAGTTTTATGATGTTGATGCAGATTATTATACTATAGCTGATTTATATATGAGCCCTGCAAATGGCGTATTTTTGGCAGACCAGGATGATTTCGATAATGATATGTCTGGAATAGAATTACCATTAACGGTTACAGCAAATACTTGGTATAAAGTAAAATTTACTTATGATGTAATGGGCACTGGAGAAATGACCGTTGAGATTAATGGCACGCAATATGGACCTTTTGAAAAATCACCAGGTTGGTTTCCAACAGAAGTTGACCTGGTAGCAATAGGAGCTAACACTTCAGGATTTGATAATCTTAAAACAAGCGCAGTCGCGACTTTAATGGCTGTATCCGATGTAGCTAAAAAATCTTCTTTAACAGTATATCCAAACCCTGCTACAGAAGTTGTTAATGTAAGATCTGATAAGAAAATTGATTCGGTATCTATCTATGATGCAGCTGGTAAAGTTGTAAAAACTACTGCTGAAACAACTATCAATGTTCAAAATCTTGCTAAAGGTTCTTATATTGTAAATATTAATTATGCTGATGGTTCTAAAGAATCTACAAAAGTAATTAAGAAATAAGAATTCTTAAACTATAAAACAAAGGCTGCAAAAATTGCAGCCTTTGTTATTTGTAAAAGGAATATTTTTTGCGGTTTGAATGGTATGCCTTCGTCTGTGATCAATAGTTACGCTTATCTGGAAGATAAAAAAACACTCCGGATTGTATACCAATCCGGAGCGGTCTATGATTACCTGAATGTATCTCAGAAGATTTTTGAAGAATTCAGATCGGCTTTCTCAAAAGGAGTTTACCTGAATAAGATTATCAAACCGAAATTCAAATTCAAAAAAGTGAGCGATTAAATTATAAAGAATAATTTGGCGCTTCCTGTGTGATAATGACATCGTGCGGGTGAGATTCTTTCAATCCGCTTCCTGTAATCATCACCAATTTTGAATCTTTCTGTAAAGCTTCAATATCTTTAGCGCCACAATAGCCCATTCCGGCACGAAGACCTCCAGTCAGTTGGAAAATCACATCTTCCAACTTTCCTTTGTGAGGAACTCTTCCTTCGATGCCTTCCGGGACAAATTTCTTAGCTTCACTTTGGAAATAACGTTCTTTTCCGCCACGTTTCATTGCAGAAAGAGAGCCCATTCCCTGGTAAGATTTGAATTTTCTTCCCTGGAAAATAATTTCTTCTCCCGGCGCTTCATCTGTTCCAGCTAGAAGTGAACCAAGCATTACAGCACCGGCGCCACTTGCAATAGCTTTTACGATATCTCCCGATAGTTTGATTCCACCGTCAGCTATAACCGCTACATTTTTCTTTTTAGCAAATTCGTAAACGTTATAAATAGCAGACAATTGAGGAACGCCGACACCAGCAACAACTCTGGTTGTGCAGATAGAACCGGGACCAACACCAACTTTCAACACATTCGCACCTGCTTTTATTAGATCTTTTGCAGCGTCAGCTGTTACAATATTTCCGCCAACAATATCCAAGTCAGGAAATGTTTTTCTGATTTCTGAGATTTTATCCAAAACTCCTTTAGAATGACCGTGAGCCGAATCTATGGCAACAATATCAACACCGGCTTTTACCAAGGCGGTGATTCTTTCAATCGTATCTTCGCCAACGCCAACACCGGCACCAACGATTAGTCTGCCGTTTTGGTCTTTGTTCGCATTCGGATATTCTAATTGATTGTCAATATCTTTAATCGTAATCAGTCCGACCAGTTTGTTTTTCTTATCAACAATTGGCAGTTTTTCCACTCTGTTTTTGAGAAGAATTTCTTTGGCTTTTTCAAGATTGGTGGTTTTATCAGAAGTAATGAGATTATCTTTCGTCATTATTTCCTCGACTTTTACGGCAAGATTTTCCTGATATTTAACGTCACGATTGGTAATGATTCCGATCAGTGTATTGTTTTTGTCAACAACCGGCAATCCTGAGATTTTATATTTTGCCATCAGTTCTTTGGCTTCTGCTAAAGTGTGGTCTTTGGACAATGTAACAGGGTCAGAAATCATTCCGTTTTCTGAACGTTTTACACGGTTAACCTGCGCAGCCTGTTCTGCAATCGGCATATTTTTATGAATGAATCCAAGACCGCCGACTCGAGCCAATGCAATTGCCAAATCTGCTTCTGTAACAGTATCCATTGCGGCGGAAACGATCGGGACATTGAGCGAAATTTTGTCTGTAAGTCTTGATTTTAGGGAAACCTGATTAGGTAAAACTTCTGAATAAGAAGGGACTAGAAGCACGTCATCGAAAGTGATGGCTGTCTCTACAATTTTGTTATGAATAGACATCTTTACTTTCTTTGCAAAATTAAGTTATTTTCATGAAATTTGAAAATCTCCTAATTTATTTGATAAATAATTAATATTCAGAGAAATGATGCTTGGAGGACAAACTCATAGCCCCGATTGTAGTGGAAATCCTTTTGCTTTTTTTTCACATATGAAAAAGCAAAAGATTGCAACGGAAAGCGGGATTAAGCTCCAGAAAATTTTAAAAACGACTGAGAATTCCCCAATGGATTTTTATTTCATTGAATTTGAAAGGATTCCCGAATTCATTTCCGTTGGAAATCTGGAAACTCATCAAACCGACGGGAAGAAAAAAGTTGAACCCAAGTCCTAAACTGTAAAGTTTTGGGGTGATTCCGAGTGCTTTGTTGGACATTTGTCCGTATTGTGCAAAGATGTCAAAAAAGGCTTGATCATTGACGAGATAGCGGTACTCGGCGCCGGCAAATGCATAAAAATTGCTGACGAGACTCTGCTCATTGAAGCCGCGAAGCGAGTTCCAGCCGCCAAACCGAAAAAGTTCGTTGGTAGATAATTCGTTTTTGGAACTGAGTAAAGCGGATTCGCCTTTTATATTAAGAAAATGGTTTCCTGACAAATTGAAGTTATGTTCCGCAAAAAGAAAATACCGGATTTGGTCAAATTTTTCCTGCGTATCGTCGTAAGTTGTTTTGAGAAAATCGGCCTCTAAGCGGATGTTACTTTTGTTGATGAACAACGGAATGTCGCTCCCTTCCTGATATTGATAATAGATGCCAATTCCCTTTTTGCTATAATCGCGGCCGCTTGTGTAAAGGGAATCCAGAATCGCAGAGGACTCAAAAGTTCCTTTGAGGCCGAGTTTTTGTTTCGGCGAAAGATGATAATAAATGGCAGGTAAAAATTTGACGTTCGCAAACGTGGAATCCTGGCGGAAAATATTAACATTCACGTTCAGCCCAACATTGCTCCCAAACGTGTACGGAATGTCCGTCTGCAAATCAAAAGTCTGACCTTTGTCGGGATTTCTCTGCCAATAAATGCCGATGCTTTCGAAGCTGTTGAACATATTTTTCATCTGGACATTCAGCGTTCCGTTGATGGTAAATTTCTCAGTTTTATCATTTCCGAAGCCGATCATTCCGTCAAAAGTGTTGGTTTTTCGTTTTTGGGTGAAGAGAAAAACCTGCGTGGAATCTTTGGTAAATAAAGTCTGTGGCGGTTTTTCCATCGACACAAACTGATGATTTTGTAAAGACTGATTCATAGAAATCAGATTCATGTCATCGTAGTTTTTACCGAGGTATTGTTTGTTGAGGTTTTTAACGAATTGTTTCGGTAAACGTGTGTAACCTTTGAAAACAATAGCGTCAATTTTTCTTTGAGAAGCCGGAACAACGGAGATTTTAACCAACGGAATTCCGTTTTCCATTTTTCGGAATTTGGTTTTTACCCGGTTGAAAGCGAAACCTTTGTCACGGTATTTTTGATTGATATTTTTCTTGAGTGAATCTAAGTTTTTGGTGTAAATATCATTTTTCTGAAACTTCAAATCTGTCATTAAAGAATCCGAAAACTGAACTTTGGCCCGGTTGAAATTGGGACCTTTATCGTAATAGATTTCTGTCCGATTGTCGATTTTTTTAACATCTTTCAGTTCTGTGAAGAAGTAAGAGTTTTCTGCCAAAGAATCCAGAAATTTAATTGCCTGGGCCGAATCAGAAACTATTTTTTTAACATTGGTTTCTTTATCGATGAGCCAATATTTTCCTTTTTGAGCGTAAGATAATAGACTCAATAAAATGAAAAATATGTAAAATGTTTTTTTCAAATTTAATTGTTTTTTTAAACGCAAAGTCCGCAAAGATTTATTAGCAAACTAAAACTATTGGTTCGCAAAGGCGCTTAAGCTTAGCCAGGATGGAAATTCATTGCTAAGTTTTACGCCTTTGCGAACTTAAAAACATTTAGTAGTAAAAAAACTTTGCGCACTTTGCGTTTAAAAGCTTAAAACAGAAAATCAATCCATTTTATTATACTTCTTCATCAGATTTTCATAAGTATTCTGAGGAAGAATCCATTTCAGAGGAACGCCGATTTTCTGCCCGAATTTCCCGAAATAATAATGCGCTTTCCATTTGGATTTGCCTAAAAGCTGGTCAACATAAACTGCCACATCCAAAGGTTCGCTTCCGTCGCCAACGTGGGAATTCATCAAGGCATAGACTTTATCAAAGACATTTTTATAAGCTTCAGATATTTTTGTTTTGACACGGTTTTCTGCAATATTGGTTTTAATATCGCCCAAATGAAGTGAGCAAACGTGAATGTTCCAAGGGTAAACTTCGTAACGCATGGCTTCCGTCACTTTGTCCAGAGCCGATTTGGAAGCGGAATAAAATCCCCGGAAAGGCAGTCCCATTTCGGAACCGATGCTGGAAACGTTGATGATTTTTCCGGATTTCTGTTCCCGCATTTTTGGAAGAACCGCTGTCATCATCTGAACAGCGCCAATCAAATTAAGATTGAATAACTTCGTAATATCTTCTTTTGCTGAATCTTCAACTGCGCCAACCATTCCCATTCCGGCGTTATTAATCAGAACATCAATTCTGGTTTCCGTTTTCAGGATTTCAGAAATCGCATTGTCGATTTGGTCTTTTTCGGTAATGTCTGTTGGAATTGAAACAAAATAATCAGAGTTCACGACCTTTCGGCTCAATCCGTAAACTTTGTTTCCTTTCTTTCCGAAGTATTCTGCCAAGGCAAATCCAATTCCGGATGAAGCGCCTGTTATGATGATAGTTCTGCTCAATGTTTAGTTTTTTAATTAAAAGTTTTTCTACAAAATAAAACTTTGCCAATTTTGGCAAAGTTAAATGATTCAAAATATTATTATCACTAAAATTCATACAAATTCTCCGTAGAAAATTTTAAGTCTGGGAATTTAATTGACTGAAGTATTTCTCCGTCTGCAACTGGTTTACGGCTGATGTATTCTCCATTTTCTAAACTGTAAATCAGGATAAATTTTTCGCTGGAATCTACCACCCAATATTCCGAAACGCCAGATTCTTCATACAAACTGAATTTCAGATTCATTTCTTTTTTAGAATTGCCAGGAGAAAGGATTTCGATTACTAAATCCGGTGCGCCAAGGCAACCTTTGTCGTCAATTTTTGTTCGGTCACAAATCACGCACAAATCTGGCTGGACAACGGTCAGGATTTCCCCACTTTTATTGGGTAGACGTACATCAAAAGGCGCATAAAATAGTTCGCAAGGCGTATTTTCAAAAAACGGATAAAGTTTTTGATTGATTTTTTGTGAAATTCTCTGATGATTGGGAGCTGGAGCAGGACTCATTCTTAGGATTTTACCTTTGATGAGTTCAACCCTTTCTTTGAATCTCCACATCAGATAATCCGCAAAAGTATAAGTTTTGTTAAGGTCTAATTGATTGATATTTGTAATTTCCATAACATTGTTTTTAGAAATTAAAAGTTTAGTAATAACAAAGATAAGTAATTTTAAAATCTCAAAATTGAGTCAAATTTTCTTAGTTATTGATTCGTTACCTCCGCAAAATCCTCCCAAAATTCAGGATAAGACTTTTCAACTACTTCTTCGTTCTCTATATTAAGTTCCTTAACCAAAGCAAACGGCGCAAAAGCCATCGCCATTCTGTGGTCGTTATAAGTTGCGATAGAAATATTATCTTCAGGCTCTATAAATTCACAAGATTCGATTTTATCAACCGTGATATGCGTTTTTGCCCCGATTTTCAATAACTCATTCTGAAGCGCAACCAATCGGTCGGTTTCTTTCACTTTCAGAGTATGAAGTCCTGTAATCACGAAAGGAATTTTAAGAGCTGCTGCTGTTACACAAAGCGTTTGCGCAATATCCGGACAATCGTTCATATTAAGCGTAATCAATTCAGGATATTCAAAAGCGGGTTCTGGTAAAAGCGAGATTGAGTTTTCCGCATAATCCGAAACGGTGTTGATTCCGAAATATTTCCAGTAGATTTCCTTAATCACACTGTCGCCCTGCAAAGATAAAGTGTGATAACTTTTCAAAGTGATTGATTTTCTGCCGATGGCACACAAAGAATAAAAATAAGATGCGGAAGACCAGTCGCTTTCTACTTCATAATGTTCTGTTCTGATGTTGTTTTTGTGCGAAACGATTTCAATGCTGTTTTCTGCAAAATGAGATTTGATTCCGATTTCGTTCAGGATTTTCAATGTCATTTCGAGATAAGGTCTTGATGTTATTTCACCTTCTAATTCCAAAGTCAATCCGTTTTCCAACTTCCCTCCGATTAAAATCAAAGACGTCAAAAACTGGCTGGAAACATTGGCTGAGATTTTAACCAAATTATTTTCAATCTTCTTTCCGATGATTTGCAACGGCGGAAAACCTTCTTTTTCAAGATAAGTAATGTCTGCACCAAGCGATTGAAGTGCATCCACCAAAGATTTGATAGGACGGTTTTTCATTCGGTCGGAACCTGTCAAAATGGTTTTTCTGCCTTCAAAAATGGAATAATAAGAAGTCAGAAATCGCATCGCCGTTCCAGCGTGGTGAATGTCAATAGTTTCTGAGTCGGATTCCAAAGCTTTTTTCAGCAAAGTGGTGTCCTGAGAATTGGAAAGATTGAGCATATCAATATTTCCAAACAATTTCCCTAAAATCAAAAGACGGTTCGAAATACTTTTCGAACCGGTAATTTGAATATTTTTTCCGTCTATAAGTTCAGACTTTTTTATAATCATAGTTTTGCGAGATGTGAAAAGTAAAATGTAAAATATCAATAAAACTTCTGACTTTTTATATCTGACTTCTCACTATTTTAATTTTTCATTATTCTGATGCCGGTCTTTGTCCCGATCAGTTTTGACTTTCATTTTTTTATCGAAGGCTGATTGCAAATCCGTCCCAGTTTGATTAGCTAAGCAAAGTGTTACAAAAAGAACATCAGCCAATTCTTCACCCAAATCTTTGGATTTGTCGGATTCTTTTTCTGACTGCTCACCATATCTTCTGGCGATGATCCTCGCAACTTCGCCTACTTCTTCTGTCAGCAAAGCCATATTGGTCAGCTCATTGAAGTAGCGGACGCCAATGGTTTTTATCCATTCATCAACCTGAGTTTGGAGATTTGTGATTTCCATTATTGATAAGCTCCAATTGTGAGAGGACCAGTTCTAGGATTACCAGCGATATCTATTGCAGTAACATTATTTGTCCCAACTCCTTTTCCTCTTGCCGGCGAATCAGTTTTCACTCTAAGATTCATTTTCTGAGTAAAATAATTCTGGAATTTTGGGTCTTCATTTTTGATAATATTTTGACCAATCGGATTAAATCCTGCATTTGAAGAAATCTTCAAAAGAGAATTATTGATATTGGCTGTAAAGCTTCCGCCTTCAGTTTTTGAGTAGGAAATCATATCCGGAATGTCGCCATAAATAATAGAGTTATTAACATTCAAAATAGGATTTCCGGCAATTAATTCGTCACCACTCTGATATACGTTACTAGCATAAATCCCTAAAGCCGACATTGATGGATTAAGATTCCAATAATTGGCAAGCGTACAGTAATTAAGGTTGTAAGTGCCACCGCTTGCGATTGCAAGATCAGCTTCGCCGCAATTATTCATTACCACATTGTTTGCCGTAAATTGCGAAGAATGGATCGCATAAATACCAACATTCTGAAAGGTATGGAAAATAGAATTGTTGATGGTTGCATCATTCTTTTTTAGCTGTAATCCGACATTACCGCCAAAAACCCGGGCATAATTCATTTTCAGAAGTGAGCCTTCTTCCATTTTGATGCCGTTCCAGTTGGCAGGAAGCGTGTCGTATTTCGTGTCGCTTCTGTCGCCCCGGAAAATGACCTCTTCGCCCAAAGCACCATTAACGGTTAGTCCGGAATTTTTCATAAAGTTCATTCCGCTGTTTTTCCGGAAATAGATTTTAGTCCCTTTCTCCATTGTCAAAGTTTTACCTTCAGCAACATTCAGGTTGCCGAAAATTACTTTTACTTTGTCTTTAGTCCAAGTTGTATTTTCGTTAATTGTTACAGGATTATCTCCGGTTTGGATAAAATACTCAGCATCCTGAACAACTGAGAAAAGTGTCACTTTCTGTTCTCCAGCCGGTGTGTTGAAAACTACTTTGTCTTCAGCAATAGCTTCCGGAGCATTGGCAACAGGCGCAATTTCTACGAAAACATAAAGGCTGTCTTTTTTTCTCAAAGCCACATTTTGGAAACTTGTTCCGGTTTTTCCATCTACATTAATTCTATAAAGTGAAGAATTTCCACCTTCAAGCGCAATTTTTGGAATCAGGACATCTTTATTTTCATTATTATAAACCTTTACGGCATAGGTTTCCGAACGCATCTGGTTATAAACCGTATCACAAAAAACGGTGTCGGTAGAGAAACGCAGAAGCTGACTTGGCGACTCAAATGTAATATCGTCGCGGTTGCAGGCGCCTAAAAGTAAAAGTGTCCAAAATGCAATTCCAAAAAGTATTTTAATTTTCATTTATATCGTTTAATCTTCAAAACTACAAAATTTAAATTTTTATTTTGTAAAAGCTCAAATTTTCTTAAATAATTTTAACAACGATAAAAACTAACTAACATTTGTTAGTTAAATAAAAAAGTGTATTTTTGAATCAATCACATTCGATCTACCCAAACTGAGAATAATGGATTGAATGTCAAATGTTTAAATATGCAAATCACTGAAAAACATTTTTTAAACAAAGAAATTAGCCTGACTGATTTACTGAAAAAGGCTTATCGTCTGATGTTTACGGCCAAGACGATGAGCGATTTGTTCGAACAGGAAAAAAAGATCACTTCCAAGTACGTTCACGCTACTTCCCGCGGACACGAGGCTATTCAACTGGCTGTAGGAATGCAATTGTTGCCAGAGGATTTTGTGAGTCCTTATTATAGGGATGATTCGATTTTGTTGGGTGTCGGATTGACGCCTTACGAATTGATGCTCCAGCTTTTAGCCAAAAAAGATGATCCGTTTTCCGGTGGAAGAACTTATTATTCACATCCAAGTTTGCGAAGAGATGATTTTCCGAAAATGATTCACCAAAGTTCCGGAACAGGAATGCAAGCGATTCCGACCACTGGAATTGCAATGGGAATAAAATATAAAGAAGAAACAGGAATTGCTGAAAACCTTGAGGAAAAGCCAATCGCAGTCTGCTCGCTCGGTGATGCAAGCTGTACAGAAGGCGAAGTTTCTGAAGCATTCCAGATGGCTGCGCTCAAACAGTTGCCAATTTTATATCTGGTTCAGGATAATGAATGGGATATTTCTGCCAACGCCAAAGAAATCCGGGCGCAGGATATCACAGAATATATGCAAGGTTTCAACGGCATTGAAACGAGGACAATTGACGGAACAGATTTTATCAAGTCTTACGAAACCGTAAAAGAATGCATCAGAATCATCCGTGAAGAAAGACGACCAATGCTCATTCACGCCAAAGTTCCGCTGCTCAATCACCACACTTCTGGCGTTAGAAAAGAATGGTATCGTGATGATTTGGAAGAGTGCGCAAAGAATGACCCATTAATCAAATTAAGAAATAAACTTTCAGAATTCAGCATAGACGATTCTGAAATTGAATTTATAGAAAAGGAGATTCAGGAATTGGTTAGAACCGATTTTGAAAATGCAGTTCTATCGGAAGACCCGAAACCGGAAGACGCATTGACAAACGATTTTGCACCAACGCCAATCACCGAGGAAAAAGGAGAACGTTCTCCAAGTGGAAAGATTCCGACTGTAATGGTAGATTGTGCCTTGTTCGCTATCAGAGAATTAATGCAAAAACATCCGGAAGCCTTATTGTACGGTCAAGATGTCGGTTTGAGATTAGGTGGCGTTTTCCGTGAAGCGATTACTTTAGCTGCGCAATTCGGAGAAAAAAGAGTTTTCAACACACCTATTCAGGAAGCATTTATCGTAGGTTCAACCGTCGGAATGAGCGCCGTTGGACTGAAACCAATTGTCGAAGTTCAGTTTGCAGATTACATTTGGCCAGGTTTGAACCAGTTATTTACCGAAGTTTCCAGAAGCTATTATTTGTCGAATGGAAAATGGCCGGTTTCAATGATTTTGCGTGTTCCGATTGGTGCTTACGGAAGCGGAGGTCCTTATCATTCGAGTTCTGTAGAAAGTGTTTTGTGCAATATCAAAGGCATCAAAATCGCTTATCCTTCAACAGGTGCGGATTTGAAAGGTTTGATGAAAGCAGCTTTCTATGACCCGAATCCGGTTGTGATGCTGGAGCACAAAGGATTGTATTGGTCAAAAATCGAAGGAACCGAAGCTGCAAAAACGATTGAACCGGACGAAGATTACATTATTCCGTTCGGAAAAGCCCGAGAAGTTTTGCTTTGCGAAAATCAGCAAAACAAACCAACTTTAACCATCATTACTTATGGAATGGGCGTTTATTGGGCTTCGAATGCAGCGAAAGAATTTAACAATCAAATCGAAATTATAGATTTAAGAACACTCGCACCTTTGGATGAAAATCGAGTTTTCGAGAGTGTGAAAAAACATAACCGATGCATCGTTTTGACAGAAGAACCTGTCAATAATAGCTTTGCACAAAGTTTGGCAGCGAGAATCAATGAGAACTGCTTCAGACATCTTGATGCGCCGGTAAAAGTGGTTGGGGCAAAAAATCTTCCTGCAATTCCTATCAATTCTGAATTGGAGAAGGAAATGCTGCCGAACACAGAAAAATTAATTAAAGAAATAGAACAATTGTTGAGATATTAGTTGATAGTTTTTGGTTGTCAGTTGATAGTTTTTAAATACTAATTCAAAACTTAGCTGAGCGTAAGCGCCTTTGCGAACCTTAAAAATATTTTCAATAATATCAAAAAATCTTTGCGCACTTTGCGTTAAAATATAATATGGAAACAGAAATACTTCCAAACAAAATAAAAATCAATAAAAAAGAATTGATTTTATCCGAGGCCGCCAAGCTCTTCAAAGAAAAAGGTTTTGGCGGAACCAGTATGCGTGACCTCGCCGAAAAAGTCGGAATGGAAGCGGCAAGTATGTACAATCACATCAAATCCAAAGACGAAATTCTGGAATTGATTTGTTTCAAAATTGCCAACCAATATATTTCCCAGTTGCAGGAAATCGAAAACACGAATCAAAGCTTTCAGGACAAATTGAGAGCAATTATCGGGCTTCACGTTCAGTTGATTATAGAAGATTCGGCATCGGTTTCTGTAGCGAATAACGATTGGAAATATCTTTCGGAAGAAAAGAAAAATCAATACAAGCAAATCCGAAAATCCTACGAAAAAAGTTTTGCGAATATCATAGAAAAAGGAATGGAAAACGGAGAATTCAAAAAAATGAATGTTTCTGTGGCGCTTTTCACAATGTTATCTTCAATCCGATGGATAGAATTATGGTACAAACCAAGCCGTGAAATCACGCCACAGGAATTGGAAGAGGATTTGAAAACCTTGCTAATGAATGGTTTGAATGATTAAATTTAAATCTTAGCTAAGCGTAAGCGGCTTTGCGGACTTAAAAACATATAGTAAATAAAAAAAAACTTTGCGCACTTTGCGTTAAAATAAATGTCAGTAGTTTTTCATCCTTTAAAAGTAAAAAAAGTCAAGAAAGAAACGCCGGATTGTGTTTCCGTGAGTTTTGATGTTCCTGCAGAATTAGCAGAACAGTTCAAATTCACACAGGGACAATATTTGACTTTCCGACAAGTGAATGGCAAACAGGAATTGCGTCGCTCTTATTCGATTTGCGCAAGTCCGTGCGAAGGCGAACTGAAAGTCGCCGTCAAAAAAGTTCCTGAAGGTCTGTTCTCTTCTTTTATGAATGATAACCTAAAAGAAGGCGACGTTTTGGAAGTGATGCCACCGATGGGAAAATTCTACACAGAACTCAACCCGAAAAACAAAAAAACTTATGTCGCTTTTGCTGCAGGAAGTGGAATTACACCAATTATTTCCATCATCAAATCTGTTTTAAAAAATGAACCGCAAAGCCAGTTTGTTCTGATTTACGGAAACAGAAATAAAGGAACGATTATTTTCAAAGAAGAAATCGAAGCTCTGAAAAACCGTTTTATGGAACGATTGAGCATTTATCACATTCTCAGTCGAGAAGTTGCTGATGCCGATTTGCTGAGCGGAAGAATCAATTCTGAAAAAGCTAATTTTTTTATTAAGAACATTATTCCGGCAGAAAAAATTGATGAGGTTTTCCTTTGCGGACCGGAAGAAATGATTCTGAGTGTGAGAGATACTTTAATCCAATCCGGTGTTGAAGCCAAGAAAATTCATTTCGAATTATTCTTCAGCGCGGCCTCGGCGGAAAAGAAAAAGGAACACGAGCAGGCAATCAACAAATCTGATGATAATTTTAGTAAAGTCACTGTGAAATTGGATGCAACCGCGTTAAAATTGGATTTAGCTTATCACGGACCAACGATTTTGGATGCCGCTTTACAAAACGGCGCCGATTTGCCTTACGCTTGCAAAGGCGGTGTTTGTGCCACGTGCAAATGCAAACTAGAGAAAGGCAAAGTAGAAATGGATATCAATTATTCTCTCGAACCGGACGAAATCGAGGCAGGATTTATCTTGTCTTGCCAGGCGCATCCGAGATCGGAGGAAGTGGTTGTGAATTTTGATATAAAGTAAAAACAAGCCACAAAGTGGCGCTATGAACAGCATAGGGTGAAGCCCTATGAAATTGTGAATTTTGATATAAAATAGAAGAATAATTATGGCAGCTTAATCCGTCCTCCGTTCCCGCTATTTTTTGCCAAGCTTTTCCAGCCGCAAAAAATGAGCTCCACTCAGGCCGGGCTGCGGATTCGGTATAAAACCAGTAAGGCTATAACCACGAAGTTTGTCATTCCGGTAGGAATCTAAACTTAGCTGTAGAGATTCCTACCTTTAGATTTGTATTGTAAAAAATTAATACATTAGAAAGAGCAGAGCATTTAATTAAACTGAAAGATTCCTGTGAATAAAATTCATATTCCGATTAAGAATTAAATGCCCTTTTCT
>CAJYLO010000029.1 GCA_913776245.1 uncultured Chryseobacterium sp. | reverse complement strand
GCAGATACAGCAGGCGATTATGGTTTGATGTAATTTGTGTACCGGCCATTATCCTGCTATGGTACATCACAGTGGAGTATGTCACCGTTGTGCTGCTGTTTGTGCTTCTGGTCTATTCTTCAAAAACCATCATCTTCATCAGGATACTGGAGCATAAAATAATTTATACGATTGGTGGTATGTGCTACAGCATTTATATGCTGCATCAGAAGCTGATTTATTTTCTGAGCGATTCACTGCTTCCGGATATTATCATTGGCAATAATTATTTGACGGATTTCTACACCCGGCTTCTGTTTACACTGGTAGGCACGCTGGTGATAAGTGCTGGCTTCTTCATCCTGATAGAAAGGCCGACGATGAAAAAGCAGTGGTGGAAATATAGGTCCATCAGAAGACTCATTTTCGAGTAGTTCTGCTATTAAAACAAACGAATAAATTAAAAATGAACCTTTTGAAAAGCCTTTTGACTTACCTGTATGATGACAAGGATCAGACAGAGTTTTCCGATCGCGGCGAAACGGACAGGCTTTCGCTCTCTGATGATCAATCCACGATAGATACTGATGATAACAATGATGGAGGGAATAGGATATTTTGCAGAGAAGGCAGGGATTCCGGATTACTTAATGAGACGACTCTGCCAGGGATGGATAATTTAAAACAACAACAATGAAAATATTAAAAAAAAATGAAAAGTAAGATTTCTCACTGGCAAGGGAAGATACTAAGCAGATTTTTTAAAAAGATACCCGATCCTCCTGTTTTTCCCTACGCAGGACGGGATCACTTTCACAGCCTGCTGGATATCGGCAAGGATGATACGGTTTTTGTAGGAGACAGTCATTTTTCAATGTTCCCTTTGGAGGAGATGTTTCATAGTCTGGCGGTAAAGAATAGGGCGCACGGCGGCAGCACTTCGTTCGACCTGCTGCATCGCATCCGCAGAATATGTGAATGCCAACCCAGAAGAATTTTTATTTCAGTAGGCACTAACGATATTGTCCAGAATATTGGCAAAGAGCAGACCTTGCACAATCTGCGGGAGTGCCTACAAATCATCAATGATGCAAGTCCAGGCACTGGGATTTACTTGATGTCCCCATTGCCTGTTTGGAAGAACAAAACCAGTATAAATGCTGCAATCCACGATTATAATAACGAATATCGCCATTTATGTGATGAAGAACATATTCAGTTTGTTAACGTTTTCGATATCCTGTCTGATGAAGAAGGTTATCTGCAGCTGAAATATACCGGTGATGGCGTTCACCTGAACGGATACGGTTATATCGAGCTAAGAAATCACTTAATAAAATACCTAGATGATGAAAACTACAAAACTGGTAATTCAAAAGAACAAAGTTGAGAACATAGAGGAACAGATCATGGGAAAGACCCTGGAAGAAGTTATTGAAATCCTTGGCCGTAAACCTGAATACCGCGACCGTGAGCAAGCAGTATTTGTTTTACAGAGATATTGTTTTGGTCTTTTCAAGAAAAAGCTGTTTGTCTATTTTCTGGATGGTGTTACCACAGATTATTTTATTGGTATTTTATAGAGTGTATGAAAAACAATAGAGTACATAGACACTATGTAGGAAAGACCAAATTGGAAATTATCGATGATTTAGGTATTGAACTCAATCATTTTCAGTCAGACGAATGGTCCTACCAGTTGGATACTGATAGCTTTTTTTTCCAGAACAGTTATGATCCTCTACTTTGATGATGAGATGTGTTTTATGGTCAGATATAGAACAAGATTAAAACTATTTTAATTCAATCAATCAGATTTATGAAAGAACAGGAGGAATTAATTTCAAAAGAGCAGAAAAGCCCCGCTCAATTTGATATCAGAACTATACTGCAGGAAGATGTAAATATAAATGAACTTGTAGTATCAATGGAAATTTGGTTCAATACACTGGCAGCGGAAGAGAGGATAAAACACTCTGAGTTTGGAAGAATGCTCCAAAGAATCAGTGATGGCCGGTCTTATGATTTTGCCTCCCTGCAAGCTTTGTTATCCTATATTTTTGAAATGGAGTGTATATGGCAATAGATATATTTAATTGACTTTAGTGACCACTAAACCATTTCTCATGAGAACATCGCATCCAGAATTATCTCTGCTGATAGCAAGTTATAATAACTTTAGTTTATTTAAAGTGTGTTATAATAGTATCAGGACACAGACCTGTAGCGATTATGAAGTCAGCATAGTAGATGACTGTTCAACGGATGGCTCCTACGAAAAATACAACAGTTGACTGCCACTGATAATCAGGTGAAAGTATTTTGCAACGCCATTAACCGCAGTGTCGGATTTACGAAGAAGAGATGTGTTGAATTGTCCAGTGGAGTTGTCTGTGGGTTTCTGGATCCCGATGATAAACTTTCCGTGGATGCAGTGGAAATCATACTGGAAACTTACCGGAAATCTCCAGGCAATGTGGTAGCGGTATATTCCAGGTTTTACCTGTGCGATGAAAGGCTTAGGATAAAGAAGATTTTCCCCGGTTCAAGACCCATTAAAAATGAAGATCCTCTGTTCTCAAATGTAAGATTGTCTGTAAGCCATTTCTTTACTTTTATAAGAGATGCTTATGATAGGACTGAAGGTATCAATCCGGCTCTGAGTTCAGCTGTTGACCAGGATCTGTATATGAAGCTTTATGAACAGGGGTGTTTTTTCTTCATTCCGGATGTTCTTTACTATTACAGACAGCATAGCAAAGGCGTTTCCCAATCACCCAATATTAAGGACAAGCTGAGGGAGAACTGGCATCAGGTACTGAAGGATACCTTTGAGAGAAGAAAGATCTACCGGTTGCGCAGAAAGCCTCTAATTGAAATAGAAGATCTGCCGGCATATCTTTTCCGGATGGGAGATTCTGTACTGGTAAAAATACGAAACCTGATTTTCCTGATGATATTTTGTTTGAATCAGGAGCCTCAAAAATGGATATCAACTATTTGTTTAACCAATTAAAAACTGCTAATTCGTGGCTCTGGGATCTATCTATTTTGATTATTTCTCATCCCGGAGTATTAAAACTATAAATGATGACATACGATTTTAAAAACATCCATATCGGTTAGCTTATACAGAAGCTTACAGCTATAAAAAATATAGAAACGGAACGCATATGCGCTTTTCTGAAGTGCGGTGAGGAAGATATTATGCAAATGTATTTGCAGGAAAGTATGAATACATTGGTATTGTTAAGATGGAGCAAGCTTCTGGAATATGATTTTTTCAGGATTTACAGTCAGCATATAATATTGTTTTCACCTTTTTCTAAAATTGAGGAACAGGAAAAAGCCGTTCTTAAAGAAGCAAAGATTCCTGTATTGAAAAAGAGCATTTATACGCGTGAGATCATCGATTTTATTCTGGAACTGATAGAAAATGGAACTTACACAAAAGCTCAAATATGTGACCGTTACAACATTCCTAAAACCACACTTTATAAATGGATAGCGAAATATGCTGTCGGGAATGAAAATTAATCCTATGACTAAAGAAATAAATTACAAACTCCTATTTAGTGATATTATTAAAAATAAACAGCCCGCAAATAGGGCAGAATGTTTAGCGATATTGCATAAGAAGCACCTCAATGCTATAGACATCATAATTTGATTTTTGACAATACAACATCACCGCAAAATAGCCGTAGGCATCACAGCTATGATCTTGCTTCGATTATAGATATTCTGGAATACCAGAAAAAGAATCAGCTTAATAATATCCAGCTGGCAAACCACTTTAAGCTCAGCAGAAATACTGTGGCCAAATGGAAAAAGAGTTTTAATGATAAAGTAAAGCCGGAATTTCCTTGGTGAATTGAATAATCATAATATAAATAATACGACAACTTTGAAACAGAGCGATCAATACTATCCGTGCAGGGGTATTTTGTTTGGTATCATAATCTCACTTTGTAAGTTTTGTTATAAGGTGTAGAGATCCTAGCAATATAATTTAACTCGTTTTTTGTACCATATCTATTCATTCCTTACATTTTATGATTTTTTTTGTTTAACGAATTCTGAGATTTGAGATAGATCGGAATTTTTGTACTGATCATAGATATGCGAATGAAAATCATTTAGCTTTTTAAGAAGCTCCAAAAGTTCTGATTTTTCCTTATTCTCAAGTTTTCCTGCAAGAATTCTCGATGTCATATTCACCTTTTCAACGGAACGGTGGAAATAATCATCACCTTTTGTGGTAATATTAAGGCGTTTACTTCTTCTATCTTCGCTGTCGTTTTTTTCTTCAATTAATCCATATTCAAGAAGACGTTTGATGATTTGTGTTCCCGTCTGTTTTTCGTGTCCGTTTCTTTCAATAAGCTGAATTTTAGTCAGATTTGGTTCATCTTTCAATCGGTAAAGGTAGGTGAATTCTTCATTGGCGAGTTCTGGGAAATCATTCAGACCCTTTCTAATAAGCTGTTTAGAATACCGTCCCAAAAGCAAAACTTGTTTGCAGATTTCATTTTCTGTGAATGAAACCTGATGCTGTTCATTTTTAAAAAGCTTGGTCGGACTTTCTTTTCGGTATTTTTTATCGTTCAGCCAAAGACGGAAATCCTCAACTGTCGAGTTAGGTTTATAAGCTTCAGAATTTTCAAATTCTTTAACCTGATGAAGCAAATCAATGAAAAAGTCAGTATTCATAGCGCAAATTTAATCTAAGTATTTTTAATAATGTAACAATTTAATAGTCTGGCAATTTATCAGTAACAAAGTCATAACTTAAAAACTCAATAACTCTGAAACTCTCAAACCCTCTCTTACTAAAGTTAAAGTTTCACACTTCCCATTCCGCCATCGATTCCGAAAATCTGTCCTGTAATCCACGAAGATTTATCCGAAACTAGAAACGCCGTCATTTCCGCCATTTCTTCAGCCGTTCCCACTCTTTGCAACGGATGTCTTTTCGCAGAAGCTTCTCTTTTCTCAGGCGTTTCTAAAAGCTGTGATGCTAAATTCGTGTCCGTTAAAGAAGGTGCAATTGCATTCACTCTGATTTTCTGTGCCGAAAATTCTGCTGCCAGACTTTTTGTAAGACCTTCCACTGCGTTTTTGCTCGCCGCAATTGAAGCGTGAAAAGGCATTCCCAGTTTTGCTGCCACCGAACTGAAAAGCACAACAGAGGCACTTTCCGACTTTTTAAGATTCGGCAGTAGTTTCTGAATAATTTTTACCGCTCCCAAAACATTAATTTCAAAATCATTCTTAAAATCATCCACAGAAAGTCGGTTAAAAGGTTTCAGATTAATACTTCCAGGTGCATAAACCAATCCGTCCACAATTTCCGGAAAGCTGATTTCATCTAAATTTCCCGAAAGAATATCCATTGTGTGGAATTCCATATTCGGATGATTCAGTTCAGGATTTTCCGTTCTGGAAATTCCAATGATTTTGTGTTGTTCTGCAAGGATTTTTGCCGCTGCTAATCCAATTCCCTTTCCGCAGCCGATGATGACTATATTTTTCATAATTTTTATTTTTTTTTGAACACTAAGCTCACTAAGTTTTTTTATTACAATTGTTTTAAGTTTCACGAAGGCGTTTCACTCAAAGAAGTATTTCCGCATTGTCAGACCAAGCTTGTTTACTTTTTTGCAAAACTTTTTACCAATTAATTCTTTTGTTTCTTTTGACTACATTGAATCTTCGATTTCAGTTAGCAAAGCTGTAAATTCAATTGCGTCGGGCTTTAGCCCGATGAAAAGTTGCATTTTCAAAAGGCTTTAGCCGAAATTTATTATTAATTTTGGCTAAAGCCAATCAATTTTTTTCTTTTTGTAAACGGGTTAAAACCCGTTCTTATTGATATTGAATCCTTTTTTGCTCTTTTGAAGACACTCTATCTTCAAACAATTCTTTTGTGCCTTTTGCGGTTAAATCAACTATCTTTTCGAGATTTTATTATTGCTGATAACTCTCTGTCTGCTGCATTTAAAGCGGTTGATTTCTTCGCTTCTCTTTTTCAAATGTTTCTGGCTTACTCCCGAATTCACTCTTTTTCTCCAAAGCTTAAAACTCGATTCCTTCAGTTCCGAACGCATCAGTTCAATCACTTCCGATTCACTGACTCCGAACTGGAATTGTATGGCTTCAAACGGCGTTCGGTCTTCCCACGCCATTTCGATGATTCTGTCGATTTGTTGTATGTTGAGGTTTTTATTCATTTTTTTTTGATTTTTAACGCAAAGTCCGCAAAGATTTTTCTTTAAAATTTTGAAAATATTTTTTGTTCGCAAAGGCGTTTCACTTAGCAAAGTCTTTTTATAGAATCTTTTTTGCTCTTTTGAAAACTTTTTACCAATCAATTCTTTTGTGTCTTTTGTGGTTAAAAAATCATTTCAAATTTCCCATAAATTCCTTCGCTGTTTTAAAATGCTGTTTTCGTTTTTCTTCCGGCATTTTCTCCAGTGTTCTCAGCATCATTCCCAACCTTGGATTTTGGGCAAAAAAATCTTGATGGTCATTAATAAAGTTCCAAAATAGGGCATTCCACCTTTCATTACATTCTCCATCGGGATAGTCGCTCATCTTTTTGATGTAATTGCTACCACTGATATACGGTTTCGTGCTCATCTTTCCGCCGTCTGAAAAACTGCTCATTCCATACACATTCGGAACCATCACCCAGTCGTAGGAATCGATGAACATTTCCATAAACCATTGATAGACTTCATCCGGATTGAACTGAGCAAGATTCATAAAATTGGCAAAGATCATCAGTCGTTCGATGTGATGGGCATAGCCGGTTTTCAGGATTTTCTGGAGCGAACTGTCAATCGGGCGGATTCCTGTTTTGGCGGTGTAAAAAGATTCCGGAAGTTTTTGCTTGTGTTTCCAGTAATTTTTATTCCGCTGATACGTTCCCTGATAAACATAAACCCCGCGAACAAATTCTCTCCAACCCAAAATCTGGCGGACAAAACCTTCCAAAGAATTCACCGGAATATCGTGATCTTTTGCAAATGAAATCGCTTTTTCCAGCATATTTTCCGGCGTTAAAAGTCCAACGTTCATTAACGGAGAAATCACACTGTGATGCAGAAAATGTTCCTTTTCTACGATGCTGTCCTCGTAAACGCCAAATTCCAGAAAGCGGTTTTCAAGAAACTGTTCCAGCCAATTTTCCGCTTCTTTAAAAGTAGTCGGGTAGAGCTGTTCATTCGTAAGCGTTCCGTAATTCTTCGCAAAATGCTTTTCGGTGTATTGTTTTGCTTCCTCGTAAAATTCATTGTTTTTCGGGAAATGAATTGCGGGCGCTTTTTTATTTTTCGGATATTTTTTCCGGTTTTCGGTGTCGTACGTCCATTTTCCGCCCAAAGGTTTTCCTGCTTTCATCAGGATATTTCGGGTAATTCTCTGCTGCTTATAAAAATCAGTCTGATGATAGGCTTTTTTACCTTCAAAATAATCTTTCAGGTCTTCTTTGGTATTGATGAAAAGCGGACTATCCAAAATTTCGAGTTCTAATTTTGTTTCCTTTAATCTTTTTTCCAGCCAGTTGTCGCAAACATCCGTTGTTTTTATCGTTGTAAAATTCTCTTTTTCAAGTTTCGGAATTAAATTTCGGATGTCGATGAATTTCGATGAACTTTCAACATATTCAACTTCAAAACCTGCCTTTTTTAATTCACTTTCATAAAATTTCATTGTCGAACGGTGAAACGCAATCTTCTGTTGATGGAATGAATACTGTTTAAAAAACAAAAATTTCTCTATCAAAAATACAGGCTGACTTTTATCCAGATAATCCGTATCCTCGAAAAGCTGATGCGGAAAAATCAATTGGGCGGTATGTTTTACTGCTTTAGCCATAAACGTCTGAATTTTTGATTGGAATCATACATTTCTGCCTGTTTTTCAGGGTTGAAAATCCTGTCACGGTTGTCATTTCCGACTCCGGCGAGATACATCCAGTTTCCGTAATTGCTGTGAACATCATAATCGATCAGCATTTCTTCAAAATAGGCCGCTCCGATTCTCCAATCCTGTTTCAGAATTTTGCAGAAATACGAAGCTACATTCTGTCGACCGCGGTTGCTCATCCAGCCCGTATTTTTCAGTTCGAGCATATTGGCATTCACGAAATCGGAATCCGTTTCTCCATCCTTCCATTTTTCAATCAATGCTTTATTGTTTTCAGCAAAATATTTTTGATGATTGATTCCGCTTTTCCAGAAAATCAAATCTTTGTACTGCAAAGAAATATATCTGAAAAAATCCCGCCACAGCAATTCAAAAATCAACCAATAGGTTGAATCATTAGCTCCGAATTCCTCCTCATATTTTTTTATTTCGTGGTAAATGGTTACGGCAGAAAGACTTCCATCCGACAGCCAAGCGGAAAACTTTGAACTATAATCTATTCCCACCAAACCGTTTCGGGTTTGCTTGTACTGACTCAGATTATGCGTTTCTGAGAAATAATTATGCAATCTTTTCAATGCTTCATTTTCTCCGCCTGAAAAAGGAAATGCAGTTCTTTCATCTGTTTCAAAATCTTCAAATCCGAGCGATTTCAATGAAATGATATCACTTTTAAAATGAATTGCCAATTTATTGTACATCAAATCTTCCGATTCAAATTCAGGGCGAACAAGCAGATTTTTTTCGATTTTTTGTCTAAAACTGGTAAAAAGCATCGGAATTTTATCCAATGTTTTAAAAACAAAAAGCGGATGAACCAAAAACTGCGAATACGATTTTTCCCAAACGGCAGCCGGAACAGCACTCCGAATTTTTGTCTGAAGATCGGTTTCCTCCTTCGTCCATTCTTCCTGACAGAAAATCTTCACGATTTCAAACTCTTCAGAAATGTCTTTGAAAACATCTTCTGTTTTACCGTATCTGACTGAAAAAGGAATTTTCTGTTTTGCTAAATTCTGCTTTAAATTTTCTACACTTTCCAGCAAAAATTTTGCACGGTATTTTCCGACTTTTTTAGAACCAAATTGTGTTTCAGCAAAAAATTCAGCGTCAAAAACATACACTGCAAGAAAAGGCAAATCTTCCAGCATCGCTATGTATAAGGATTCTGAATCTCTCCTTCTCAAATCTTTGGTAAACCAGAGGATATTGATTTTTTGTTTTTCCGGCATCTTTCGCTGCAATATTTTACTTCGTCCCAGTTTTTCTTCCACTTTTTGCGCCAGTTGAATGGCAGTCCGCAGACTTCACAGATTTTGGACGGTAATCCTGAAGGCATATTTTAGGTTTTTATTTTTGAACTTAGCTTTTAGTGATTCTAAAGACCCTTCGACAAGCTCAGGGTGACACCTCTAATACTAACCGTAAGTTTTTCCAATGTCAGGCTGAGCTTGTTGAAGCCTTTTGTAATTTATGATAAATCAACCACAGTGATTTTTGAAATTATTGATTGCCACATCTTTTGCTTTCAAATCGTGCATCATATTGTACAATCCGAAAAACGTTCGGTTCAGGTAAATGAAATGTCGGGAACCGCGGTTGGTATTCATTCCCTTCATATCACTTGCTTTTGCATATTTTTGTCCCAAATCGGCAATCTCCTGAAAGAATGATTCGTCTGAAAAGTCAAATTTTTCCTGGTTAAATGGTCTCGTAAATAATTCAAGCAATTCGTAGAATAATTTGGCAAAAAATTCCTTTTCCTGTGGCGAATCGTCTTCACGCAAAATATCCAGTGTGAACAATTTCTCATGGAAAATCTCGGGATTCTTCAGATTTTCTTCTTTTGCCAGTTCAAAATACGGAATGTAAAAATCTTGCGGAATCTCTTTGATACAGCCAAAATCGATGACCAATAATTCCTTGTTTTCCGAAATCAGGAAATTTCCGGGATGCGGGTCGGCGTGAACTTTTTTCAGAATATGCATCTGATACATATAAAAATCCCAAAGCGTTTGTCCGATTTTGTTCAAATCCTCCTGAGAATTCTGTTTTTTGGTAAATTCCGAAAAATGAATACCCGACATCCAGTCCATTGTAATGATCTTTTCACACGAAAATTCCGGATAATAATGCGGAAATTTTACATTCGGAAGATGACTGCACTCTTCTGCAAAATGCTGACTTCGTTTTAGTTCCAGATTATAATCGGTTTCTTCAAACAATTTGTCTTCCACTTCCTGAAAATAAGATTCCGAACCTTCTTTTTTGATGTTAAACATCTTCATCGCAATCGGTTTTACCATTTTCAGGTCGCTCGAAATGCTTTCTCTTACACCTGGATATTGTATTTTCACAGCCAGTTTTTTGCCGTCTTTTTTTGCAGTATGAACCTGTCCGATACTCGCAGCATTAACCGATTCGGCGGAAAATTCATCAAAAATATCTTCCGGATTTTTCCCGAAATATTTTCTGAATGTTTTCTTCACCAAAGCACCCGACAAAGGCGGAACGGAAAACTGCGAAAGTGAGAACTTCTCCACATATTCCACCGGAAGAATGTTTTTTTCCATACTCAGCATTTGGGCAACTTTCAGCGCAGAACCTTTCAATTCTTTTAGTGAGTCGTAGATGTCTGTTGCATTGTCCTCGTTCAGTATTTTGCGGGCTTCATCTTCATCTTTTGTTATTTTATTTCCGTAATATTTCAGGTAATTGACGCCGACTTTCGCTCCTGCTTTGAGCAGGCTGCTTGTCCGTTCTAATTTTCCTGTTGGAATTTTATCTAATGTTTTCATTTTTAAATTTTATTTTTATGTGTTTGGTAATCAAAGCTCCTTTGGGAGCTTTATCTGTGTAGAAAAAGAATTTATTTTCCATTTTAAGGCACTCCGTAGGAGTGCAATCTCTTTTTTTCACTTTAAGATTAAACTCCTACGGAGTTCTCTTCAAAACAATTATTCGTAATTTCTACACAGATTCCGCACCTACGGAGCGCACTATTCTCTAGATTGTTTTCATTCATTTTTGCAGCCGAATTGCCTCATTCTTTTATCTTTAAATTCTTAAATCGGCGAATCTCGCAGCCCGACCTGAACGGAGCTTTTTTTGTAAATCAATGGCTGAGGAATCGAAGTCATTGGTTTGCAAAAAAGCGGGAGTGGAGGGCGGAAATAGTTGCCCAAATAAATATTAGCTTATTCGAAACCAAAAGCCAATTGCCAATTGCCATTTATCAACTCATTTTAAACTTTTCCTTCCACAGAAACTTTCCAAGGTCGAAAACTTTTCTTAATGGTTCATTATCCATTAATTCAAAACCGGTGTCAATGGTTTTTTCGATGAAAATATCGGTTTTTTCGAAATCGGGAGAAGTGTCTTTTTTCCAGAAATCAATGGCGGAAACCAAATGGAGCCAAAGTGCTTCCTGTCTTGATTTTTCATTAAATTTTCGGATGTCTTCTTTCGCTTTTTCAATCATTTCCCATTCGTTGAAATCGAGCGTATTGACAAATTGTTTGTGGGTTTCCCTAAGATTCTGGAGCGTTTTTATGTTCTGGATTTTATTATTTCCCAAAATTGATAATACCAGAGAACGGTTCATCGTCATATTTTCAAAGAAAATGTAATAGACATTAAGGAGTTTTTCTTTGGTTGTCACTTCGCTCGAGGAATTTACTTCCGAAGCGAGTTCCAGAGATTTAGTAAAAAGATGATTCAATATTTCTCTTTCGATTTGGTCAAATCCTGAGAAATAATGATAAAATTCTTTCTCCTCAAAATTGTTTTCTTTCGCAAACAGATAAACGTTTTTTGGTTTTTCTCCGTGATTCAAAAGATAATCTCCGTATAATTCAAATATTTTATCCTGCGTGATATTGGCTTGTTCTTGCATAATAGAATTTATTTATTGACAAATTTAGTAAATAAATTTACATTTAATTAAAATAAAGTATAAATTTGTACTATGTAAACCATTTAATTTTTGAATTATGTTGACAATACAGGCACAATCGAATATACCTACAGATTTTGGGATGTTTACTGTTTATGCATTCTCAGAACACGAAGAAGACTGGAATCCGCACTTGGTTTGGGTGGCAGAAAATACAGATTTCAGCAAAACTGTAAACGTGCGTTTTCACTCGGAATGTATTACAGGTGAGATTTTTCATTCTAAAAAATGCGAATGCGGACAGCAATTAGACGCTGCAATGAAATATATGTCGGAAAACGGCGGGATGATTATCTATCTTCGACAGGAAGGGCGCAATATCGGAATCATCAATAAATTAAGAGCGTATGCACTTCAGGAAAAAGGTTTTGATACGGTGGAAGCCAATTTAAAGCTGGGTTTGCCTGCAGACGGAAGAAATTTTGATGTAGCGGTGGAAATGCTTAAGATTCTGAACGTTAAAGAAATTAATCTGCTGACGAATAATCCGGACAAGCTTAAATCTCTGGAAAACAGTGGAATTAAACTTAATCACAGAGTTCCTTTGGAAATAGAATCTAATGAGGTGAATGAAAGTTATCTTTCAAAAAAGAAAGATTATTTCGGGCATCTGTTGGAAAAGGTGTAGCTCCCAAGTCAAGATGAAATAAATTGCCATGAAAATGACTTAAAAATAAAAGATTACACAGAAACTTGCAACTTTGATTACAGGAAAATCGTTTATTAATAAAAGAATTAAAGTTGTAAAAATAGATCAGTTATATGCGAAGTATAGGTCTTCTTAGGCCTGAATTTTTGAAGCCTTTCTTAAGAATGTTAGTTATTATTATTCTGGTTAGCAAGGAAACGGTGGAAAAAGGATCTACATTTTCCATGAAATAGGTGATAAAAGTTGATTGTTTAAACTTTAAATAATTTTTCCTAACAGATAATAATTGGTTTTGATTGTAACTAAATTGCTCTCCTGTTTTGAATTTAAGCGGAAGTGTTTTAAGTTTTTTGCATATTCCTGTTTCTGTTTTCAATTGTCTAATGTTTCCCGTCAAAGGATCTAGGAATGGCATTATCTCAGGCAATCCTGAAATATGAGTCAACGGCTAGTCAACCGTGATCCTCTGCCAGTCTTCCGGCAAATCCGCCAGATATTTACTGATCGGTTCATTTTTTATTACACTATGAGAAAAGACGAATTTATCGATGTTTAATTCCTGCGCATACCTTAAGAGGCATTAACCATTAAATTCTTTTCCTAAAAGACAGATTTTGATTCAACTTTAAATGTATACTTTATTTCTCAAAAACATTCTTTCTTATATGGTGATTTACAATAAGCAGATCATTTCAAGTGTCTCGATTCCTTATGAGGTAAACTGATTTTCTATAGCAAATGTATTCCTTTGTCCCTGCGGAAAAAAATCTTTTTGCGGAGGCTCCGTGATCGGAGATCGCGGAGCCTCCGCAAAAAGATTTCCGGCTTTCATCAATTTGTTTGTTATTGTTTTTTGGAATTGATTCCAGTTTTCCTTGTGCCTGCCTGAATGGTGTATCTGCATAGAAAAGTCAGAAACCTCACAAGATGCAAAGCAGTTCATTGAAATTTTGATCCTTATGATTTTCCATGCAGTTTCATTTTCTACTTGAAAAACATAATAGGGCACTTTTAATTCTGAAGCTATATACTGTTTTTTTTCAGCTTCTCTTGTAGTTTCAAATGATGGGTCTTTCCGTATAAAACATGGCCGATTCAATTTATAAATTTTATACTGAAACAGTTAGTTCTTCAACCTTTTATGTCTAACAAAAATTAATTACTGCCTGGTTGATCTCTTTTTAATTCTCTTTCAATTTCATTGATTTCAGGTAGGGGGATGTCGTATCCATTAGCCACACATTCGATTATTCGGTCGTCAGTCAGATCACCAACCTTATTGATGAAAATACTGTTACTCTCTGTCAGGAATTTCAGAAACTGGCTGTAGTAATTATTTTTTCCTATCAGTGGTGGACTAAAAGCCGCTCTTTTGTCATCATTAACGATAATATCATTAAAATCGGTATTCATGAGAACGGTCTGAAAAAAGGATTCAGCAGGAAGCAGCGTGTGTAAGTAATAATCTTCAAAATCCATCACTTTCTCATTGTTAGATAAGAAAGAGCAGGTCTCCCGGGTAAAAATAAACCATTTCCCGCCTATGTAGGGAGTGACACCTCTCATAAAGTCTCTTTTGTAGATTAGCGAGGATATCCTGTGGGTCAATTCAGTAAAGTGATTTTGGATCCTTTGCAATGTGTCGGGTCTGTAAAACTTCTGATCATAATAAAAGATATAATTTCTTCCGGCATTGACCGTCAGAAACTGCCTGATGATGTCTTGTGATCGCAAAGGAAGATCTTCTCCGCTTAGATTGATCAGATAGTCCCACTGCTTGCTGGCATTGAGTAAGAATTCCATGGCGTTAAGCTCGGCCTGGATCATGCTGAATCCTCCAGATACAATGTTCATACTTTCCAGAATGTAGACATTCGGATATTGAATAACATAATCCTGGATCGCTTCCGTTGTTTCGGAACTGGCTTTCCGGTCAATGTGTATCAGGTAGAATTGATCACGGGTATAAATTTTCTCAAGCAAAGTCTTAAAGGCCTGCGGTCGCTGATGTACCATAATAAAATAAGCAATACGAACCTGTGGTAAGGATTGCTCTTCAATGGTATGAGATAGGATCTGTGGTGTGGCTGAATGGGTCTGCATATTTACGGAATTTTTGATCATCCGCACTGTGCAAATAATTCTTCTGTGTGCGTAATGTACGAACAAAATAATGATAATCAACTATTTATATTTTTTAATTCTGGAGAATATTGATCTATCTTTGCAAAGTATTCATAAAGAAAGGTTCCTGCCTTCGCTCCACCGGTCAATGACACCGATCGGTCTTGCTTTTACAGTTTCCCGTTTATAGATTCGATTTTTTAATGATATTGAGAATCCTGATTCTTTTGATCTTAAAAAATGATGCGATATGGCCGGCCAGCATAGTATTTTGACTATCGGTTAGCCAGGAAAAGTATGATAGACATATTGTGTAACATTACACTGTCTGCTCTATCAAAATTTACAAAAAAATGAAATCTGTAAAGTGTACAGATCCCATTATATTAATTTTTAATTTTATTACAATGCAAAAAGGCACCGTAAAATTTTTCAACGAAGCAAAAGGCTTTGGTTTTATTGCACCATCAGAAGGTGGGGCAGACATCTTTGTACATACCTCGGGACTTGAGTCAAGAGGCATCCGTGAGAACGACGAGGTTGTTTTCAACGTACAGAAAGGAGAAAAAGGCTTAAGCGCTATCAACGTTAAGCTTGCGTAATCTGATCGATATAGTTTTTATTATATAAGTTATATTACTGGCCTCACGCAATTTGCGAGAGGCTTTTTATCTTTTTTGCGGCTACAATCATTAGTATTCAATTCAAAACAAAACCATTATGCGAATCATCAATAATTATGAAAGCTACAAATCAGCATTCATGCAATTAAGATTATTTGCGGCATCAGTGGTATTAGGATAACCTTAGGAATCGACATTATGTCTGTATTGCTGAGACTTTCACTATTTGTCATTACTTTATCCCGGGCTACAGGAAAACCAACATTTATGCAAGCGTTACACTGGGCGGCATATTTCTGATTTACCTTTCAAATCGGTTGTACCTTAAAACCATTATTAAATAGAATTTTTTTATGAGGCTAGTCATAAAGTAAAACGGTAGTATTAATTACCTTCATCATTAAATAAAAAGAACGAAGATGATCGATGAGAAGTATTTAAGATGTCACGGTGCTGTCGAAAAGAGATTCAAGGCAGGTTCTTATATTTTTAGTCACGGTACCATTCAAAACCACTATTACCAGGTCATTGACGGTCTTGTCAAACTGTCTAACACAGGTTATAATGCACGAGATATGACTTTTCAATTGTTGAGAAGTGGTGAAAAGATCAGTCTTTACTCCCTTTTCGTTGAAATGCCTTTACTTCAAGATGCTGTAGCACTTACAGACTGTCGAATAATTGTTATGCGGAAGGAGGACTTTAATCATATGATAGGGCACAATAAAATTTTAATGTTAAAAATTTTGAAAAAGCTTTGGAATGATTCGTTTTGTTTGCCGCCTCAGAACTGCTATCTCATAGCTGATAATGCAGAAAATAAAGTTCAGCGGCTATTTTACAGTTTAAAATATAACGAGGCTGATCAGGAATTATTTTCTTTTGAGATTAAGATGAGCTTGGAACAAATTGCCGATGCAGCAGGTGTGACAATTAGCAACGTTAAATCAGTCATGCAAAGTTTAAAAGACCAGGGCTTAATTAAAATTCTTAAGGGTAAAATTTATTTCTGAATACATTTCAACCGTTATATATTGTGAAGACGTATTAAATTTTTCCTATTAAACTATATACCGTTCTCACCATCGTATCAAGATCGAAAGGTTTAGAAATAAATCCATCATGTTGACACTGATTCTGTATTCCAAGTGTTTTGATGTGGGCACTCATCAAAAGTACAGGTATTTGTGCGGTTTCTGCATTCCTCTTCAAATCGCTGCAGACATCAATACCTGAGCCGTCGGAAAGTCGAATATCGAGCACATAAAGGTCAACGGTAATGCCAATGTTCATTTTATTAAATTCCCTAATACTTGAACTGGATATCACCTTATAACCTTCCATATTGAAAAGCACTTTCAGCAATTCGCGGATGCTGTCTTCATCTTCTAATATAAATATTGTCCCCATAGTATTATTCCTAATGCAACACATTATTTATATAGCCTGATAAAAAACGGCTTGCTGCTTCAGATACTATACAAATACTATGCAACAAATGTGTTTTGAACAATTATTGTATTAGATATGATGGTCAATACAAACAAAAATCTATATGCTTGTTGCTTTGACAGAACATAAAATTATTAATCACAAAATCAGCATTTTTTAAATTTACGTTGAAATCGTTCTGTTTCCAAGTTCGCTGCTTACCGATAATTTAGCATTTAGTTGATCAGCTATGCTGTTCACGATGAAGCGACTAATCCCACAATCTTCAAATCTTTCTTTATTAGGGATTCTGGATGAATCGTATCAAACTCAAATTCCAAATGTGTGGCATGAATTTGATAGGTCCATTCCATCATTTCTGTAATCTGTATTTTTTAGCCATCTACAGCCTCATCTCGTTTTGAATTCCATAAGATGTGCCGAAAAGCAGTATGAAGTTGAGGCGGGTTTTGAGGTCGTGCAACAGTGTGTTAATAGAATTTTCAAGCTAGATCACAACCCTGTAATGGGAATGATGTCAATCTTTGTAACAATCTTTGTAACAATCGTAAAACTAAATACAATTTATGGTACAAGTGTCGTAAAAAGATAGAGGAGAAAAATTGAAATCAAAACTAACCCCTGCATTATGTTGGTACGTCCTGTTGCAAGCGAAATCGTAATTATAAATAAAGATAATCCCAACAGAAGCATCGATTTTAGATCTACACCGAGTGTCATCCTGAAATGACCTATCACTGAAGCCACTGCTACAGCAGGAATACTGAGACCAATACTTGCCAATGCTGAACCAAAAGCCAGATTAAGGCTTGTTTGCAGGCGATTATTAAATGCTGCACGGATTGCGGCAACTCCTTCCGGTAATAAAACAATTCCGGCTATAATAATTCCAACGATAGATTTAGGAGCTCCGACTTTGAATACAAGATTATCAACATCTTTTGAAAGATATTTAGCTAAAAGAACGACAATCCCCAGACATAAAATCAAAAATATAATACTGTAAAACATCATTTTTCGAGTGGGTTTTTCAGGAAGGGTTTCATTCTCTTCATTCACATCATCACTATTTTTAGGAATAGGCGCAATGAAAAAAGCACGGTGTCTGATGGTCTGAACCATTGTAAAACCTATATACAGTAATAGACATATTACAGAAATAAAGATTAACTGCAATGAAGTATATTCTCCTTCACTGTGACTTGTCGTATAATTTGGAAGAATAAGTATAAATACAACAATCACAACAAGTGTAATCATTGCGGTACTTACACCCTGCAGCGTAAAAACCTGTTGCTTATAACGGATCGATCCAACAACAATACAAATGCCGATAATCCCTGTAAGAATAATCATCACAGCAGCAAATACCGTATCTCTCGCAAGGCTGATTGTCTCCAAACCTTTTGCACTCAGCATTATCGAAATAATAAGAGAAACTTCTATCACGGTTATCGCAAACGCCAAAAGTAAGGTTCCATAAGGCTCACCTACCCGATAAGCAATGATTTCCGAATGATAAACCGCTGCTAAAACGGCTCCTATAAGAAAGAAAGTGAGGATTAAAGAATATAGATGCCCCGCTAGCGAATAATGCAGTAAATAAGCTATCCAAGCCAATATGGGAACAATGATCGTCCAGCCTAAAAGGTAAATCTTTTTTTTCATATATTTTAATTATCTGATGATTGAAAACTTTGGTTGGTAAAATCAGATAACATCATAGTCGTTCAAAACATTTACAAAATGATAATCAATAAAACTTTTAGAAGTCCTGCATAATTCCAACAATTCTTGATCGCTGTGGTCTTCAAAATTAAAATCATCAGGGACATCCATTGTATATTCCGTTATGATTTCTGTATCCAGAAGCTCAATTGCCATCAGATCGTTAAGGGAGTTAAGCAGGATTTTTTCTTTCAGAAGAGGCATTTTCTGGGTGACGGAGTTTTTAAATTTATATAATATAATTGTTTTCATTTTTTCAATTCTTTTTGAAAAGTAATAAGCTTAATTCTTATAGATGAAAGATATTGCTTTAGGTCTTTGGGAGTAATATAATTTTCATTTTGAGTCATAAATAAGGGCGTTTCATTTAAATTATAGCATAATTCCGGATATAAAGTCTGGATTTTAACTGTTAACTCAAAAATCTTTTGGTACGGTCTTGTAAAGTATCAATTGATTTCATATTGATCATATTAAAATGACACTTTCAATGAGTTTCAAATAAAAAAGGACAGGGCTTTAAAAGCACCTGCCCCTTTTTCTATTAGATCCATCAAAACATATGTACTATTTCTCTGGATTTAATATGCTCATTATGAAAGTTGAGTATTATTAAGAATCTTAATAACCTCTTCACGGCTTTTGCTTAGTTTATTTTCTAATCTTCCCAGCAATTCATTTTCTTTTCCTTTTTCAAGCACTAAATCTGAATCTTTAAGCTGTGAAAATTTTTCTTTTAATTGTTTCGATTGTTCTTTCCAATCTCCTGTAATTTTAAAAGCCTCATTAGCTTTATTGTGACTTGTGTTCATAATTCGAATTTATATGTAACAGAATTATTACAAGCCAAAGGTGATATATTTTAATCTTATCCTGTTATACATTTCGAAAGTAGATTTGCATATATCACACTTTTTATAAGTCTTCTAAATTTTTCAGCCGTTTTTGCTTCAGCTGTTTGTAGAAAGAAGGAGAAAGTCCTGTTATTTTTTTAAACTGATTGGAAAGATGCGCAACACTGCTGTAATTGAGTTTATAAGAGATTTCAGTAAGATTGAGTTCATCATACAAAAGGAGCTCTTTTACCCTTTCCACTTTATTGATAATGATAAAGTGCTGCAAAGTCATACCTTTCACTTCAGAAAATGTATTGGCAAGGTAAGTGTAATCGTAGCCAAGCTTTTCACTGATATAATCTGAGAAATTTTCTTTTGGAAGTGATTCGGAATAATGGATCATTTCTGTGACTGCATTTTTTATTTTTTCGATCAGAATGCTTTTTTTATCATCCAGTAACTCAAGTCCGGTTTTAAGGAGATTTTCTTTTAACAACTTTCGTTGTTCTTCCGTTACATCATGCAATATTTCTACAAGTCCCAGATCTACTACGGCATTTCTGATATTCAGTTTTTCAAGCTCTTGATGAACCACCATTTTGCAGCGCTGGCTTACCATATATTTAATATATAACTTCATAATCATTACCGTATTTCGAGTTTGTCAATCTATATGTTGACAGCTCACTCTTTCAAAGTTAGTCCTTTAAACTTAATATATATGATTTATGTAACAAATTGAAAGACTATTACAAACATTTCTTCTTTTAATGAATGACCTTTACATATAATAAAAATATATGAAATGTCAAAAGAAAAGGATACAAAGAAAAAAACAGATAAAACACCTGCGACAAAATCACTGAAAGAGAAGCGGGTAAACAAAAAAAACAAAAGGAAAGATAAAGAAAATGAAAGTCGCAACGCAACAACCTAAATGGTAGAAGTAAAGAAAGAAGGAATTATACTCAGAAAAACCGATTTAGATTTTGAAAACGAAGGCGTTCTGAATCCTGCTGTTATTAAGGAAAATGACAAGATACATTTATTCTACCGTGCTGTTGCCAAAGGTAATTTTTCAACTGTAGGGCATTGTGTATTATCAGATCCGCTTACGGTAGAAAAACGGTCAGATTCACCCATCATTGTTCCTGAATCGGAATACGAAAAACACGGTGTAGAAGATCCTCGAATTGTAAAAATAGATGATTTATTTTATCTTACTTACACCAGTTATGACGGCATTAATGCTTTAGGAAGCTTAAAGATCTCAAAGGATCTCAGATCCTGGAAAAATAAAGGAATCATTGTCCCTAAAATTTCTGATGAAGAGTTTAAGCTTCTATCAGTACCAGAGGGTTTAATACCGGATAAATATAGAAGATACAACGAAATTCAAATTAGCCATACTGACTGTGTCCCCACCTTTTTATGGGATAAAAATCTGATTTTCTTCCCCAGAAAAATAAACAATAAATTTTATTTCATTCACAGAATAAGACCTGAAATTCAGATAGTCAGCATAAGAAATATGGAAGATCTGAATTCTGATTTCTGGCAGGATTATATTGCACATTTTAAAGACTATATTCTTTTATCTCCGAAATATGATCACGAATCAGGTTATATCGGTGGCGGATGTCCGCCAATAGAAACAGAATACGGCTGGCTGATGATTTATCACGGTGTTTATGATACCGTTAGCGGTTATGTTTACAATGCGTGTGCAGCTTTATTGGATATTGAAAACCCGGAAAAAGAAATTTCCCGACTTCCTTATCCGCTTTTCAAACCCGAAGAAGAATGGGAACTGAAGGGTACAGTCAATAATGTCTGTTTCCCGACAGGAACCATTGTAGAAAATGACAGACTGTATATCTATTATGGAGCTGCCGACGAAAGGATAGCTGTTGCATCACTCAATATTTCAAAATTATTGAAAGAGTTAATGATGTATGCGGTATAAAGATGATTAGGCAGAATACGGTTAAAAGAAATTAAAAATGAATAAAAATATTAAATCAGACGTGGAGGATAAAGCAATTAGACAATGTAATAATGGCATAAAACACAAAATCGATAATAAAAAAGAGGTTGTCTTTGTAAGTACTTTTCCTCCAAAAGTCTGCGGAATTGCTACCTACACGCAAGATTTGATAAAATCCCTTCAGTCGAAATTCGGAAATTCATTCAAGGCAATCATTTGCCGAATGGAAACAGAAGATGAAAACTATGAATATGAGGAAAAAAGCGATTACAAACTAAATACTTCTGATGTCGTTTCCTTTCTCGAACTTGCCGCACAAATCAATAAAAATGATAATATTCAGGTCGTGATGCTTCAGCACGAGTTTGGCTTTTTTAATGAAACCAAGAGTGGACTATATCTCTTTCTCAGGAATTTGAAAAAAGTGATTATCCTTACATTCCATACTGTTTTACCCAATCCCAACGACGAATTAAAGAAGAAAGTAAAAGAAATCTCAGACTTTGCAAAATCTATTGTTGTAATGACTAGTATTTCTGCGGAAATTCTTTCGGACGATTATGAAATTGCTTTCGATAAAATTACAGTAATACCCCACGGAACACATCTTTTGCCTTTTACAGATAAAATTGGGCTGAAAGAAAAGTACAATCTTAAAAATAAAAAAGTTCTTTCAACTTTCGGATTATTAGGTTCCGGAAAAAATATTGAAACCACACTGAAAGCCTTGCCGGAAATCATAACTAAAAATCCTGATGTTATTTTTTTAATTATTGGAAAAACACATCCTGCAATAGTAAGGCACGAAGGCGAAAAATACCGTGGTTTTTTGGAAGATCTCACCTGTAAACTTCATCTGGAAAACAACATCCGCTTTATCAATGATTATCTGCCTCTCCCGGAATTACTGGAATATCTTCAGCTTACCGATGTTTATCTTTTCACGTCAAAAGACAGAAACCAGGCAGTGAGCGGCACATTTTCCTATGCAATCAGCAGCGGATGCGCCATTGTTTCCACTCCGATTCCACACGCTTTGGAAGTTTTAAGGGAAGATACCGGAATTATCATTGATTTTGAAGCTCCGGAGCAGCTGTCTGTTGCTGTAAACACCTTATTAGAAAATGAAAGCAAACGGGAGGAGTTACGTTCAAAATCACTCGAAAAAATGGCTCCTACGGCTTGGGAAAACTCATCTATTTTACACGCTTTGTTATTTCAGAAATTCAGAAACGACAAAACAGAACTTAATTACAATCTACCGGAAATCAAACTTGGGCACATTCAAAATATGACAACCGGTTTCGGGATGATCCAATTTTCAAAGATCAATAAGCCGGATATCAATTCAGGTTACACGCTGGATGATAATGCAAGGGCAATGATTGCTATTTGCAAGCATTTTCAAATCAGTAAAGACAAAGCAGATCTGCAATTGATTTCAATTTATTTAAACTTTATTAAATTTTGCCAGCATAATGACGGGAGTTTCCTAAACTATGTAAATGAACAAAAACAATTCACCACTCAAAACTATGAAACTAATCTGGACGACTCCAACGGAAGAGCAATCTGGGCTTTAGGTTATTTAATCTCATTAAAAGAAATCCTGCCACAGCAATTGTCTGAAACTGCAGAGAAGATCATTCAAAGAAATCTTATCTGGGCAGAAAAAATCCATTCTACAAGAGCAATGGCTTTTATTATTAAAGGATTGCATTATCAAAACTCAGAAAAAAATCTTCCCTTATTAAAAGAATTAGCGAATCGTCTGGTGAAAATGTATCAGCACGAAGCAAAAAACGATTGGCATTGGTTTGAGAGTTATCTGACATATGGAAACAGCGTGTTGCCGGAAGCTTTACTGTGTGCATGGATTACAACCAAAGATGAACTTTACAAGCAGATCGCAGAAGAATCTTTCCGGTTTTTGTTATCTAAAATTATGATTGACGATAATATAAAAGTAATATCGAACAAAGGCTGGTTACAAAAAGAAAACACTGAAAACGACACTCCAATTGGCGGACAACAGCCTATTGATGTCGCCTATACGGTTTTGGCATTATCATTATTTTACCAAATTTTTAATGATGAAAAATATTTACAAATGATGAACAACTCATTCAACTGGTTTTTGGGAAAAAATCATTTGAATCAAATTGTTTACAACCCTGCAACAGGAGGGTGCTATGATGGGCTTGAAGAAAAAAATGTAAATCTCAATCAGGGTGCAGAATCTACAGTTAGCTATCTGATGGCAAGGCTTGTTCTGATTCGGTGATATTATTTTCACTTAATAAACTTGCATTTATGCGGATAATCGATGACGCTTTATAGGCCGGATGAAAAATAAGTTAGATCGTATAAAAAGTGTTTCCTATAGATCGTTATAATGCTGGAAAAATAGCACAACCCGGATCCCAAGCTTATTGCATCTTTTGAGATGTTTTGACAGGGTATACCAAGAAGGTGGATGACAGATATGATGCATCTGAAAAGAAGTTTTTAATATGTGAATTCCTTCAACGGCTTGCTGCGTCACATACTATACAAATACTATCCAACAACTATTAATGAGAACTAGATATATAATGGTCAATAAAAAACAAAATCCATATGCTGGTTGCTTTGATGGAGCATGAGATTGATAATCACAGAATCAACACTTTATCAAATTTTACAGTGAAAATCGTTCCCTTTCCAAGTTCGCTGTTACCGATAACTTGGCATAAGCTTATCAGCTATTCTAGGTCTATCCCCAAACCTTTTAATCTCCTGTATTCTCGGCAATCGTTGAAAACCGATAGTGCCAGATTGTAGTAATCATTAATCTTAATGCACGAAATAATTGTTAATATTAATCTTAAAGTTTATTACGGTTTTTTCTAATAAAGTTAATGTAACAGTTGTAAAATCCGACGTTAACTAAAAATCTTTGGAAAATTTGAAGATTAATTAATCAGTATTTGCTGCACAGAGATTTTAATTAAAAAATCATATTGATATTTGCCATTGAAGATAAAAGTTTAATATTTCTTTATAAATCAAAAATCATTAATTTTACGGATACTAATAGCTTTTTTATGATCATATCTGAGGAGCTTCTGATTAAAAATGGGGGTACACTTAGAAGTTTTGAAGTCGATGAATTTATCTTCGAGGAAGGAATGAAAGCCACCCATTATTTTCAAATACAGACTGGCGTGGTCAAATTGAACAACATATTTGAAAATGGAAAGGAATTTGTTCATGGTTTTCCCTTTGACGGGCATTGTTTTGGTGAGACTTACCTTCTTACAGAAAAAGAATATGCAATTAATGCGGTTGCTGTTTCAAAATGTACTATTATCAAGCTTGAGAAGGAATTGTATCTCGATTTTATCAAGCTTCGTCCTGAACTTTTTATTAACATCAGCCGCTACAGTGCGGAACGTCTTCATTTCAGATATATTGTTTCTTCATTTTTGGCCATTCGTGATCCCCAGGTCAAAGTCTATAAAATACTGAAGCACCTCAAAGATTATTTCGGATATGACATACCATTCGGTTTTGTCATCCCTTTTACACGATCTCAGCTGGCTTCTTTAACAGGTCTGAGGATGGAAACAGTGATCAGAGTTCTGAAGAGGATGGAGACAGATGGAGTAGTTAAAATCCAACAAGGTAAAATCTACCTTTAATAATATTCCGGGAAATGCTTGAGTTTCTTATTATTACTCCTCCAAATAGTATTTAAGCACTTGCGCAAGGAACCAATTGGGAAGTTTATCAGGCTCTACTTCTAATAACATGCCCTGATCATTTATTTTGGCGATCAATCTGAATTCTTGACCTGAATTGTCAAAGAGATAGCATTTGTCAGATTCTTCTATAGCAGAAATTAAATTTATGAGCGTGTTATGTAGCGGCTTTCAATTTTGTCTGCAGAAACATCGTCTCCTCCTTTCTCGACCCTGTTTTCAACTCTTGAAACATTGACCTCGGGATCATCGATGCAGATGAAGTAAAAGTAGATCTTATAAACATTCTTCATAGCTTCGATAATTTCGTCGATTTTCGAGGAATGGCTCATTACGGTCTCAAAACAAAAATCTACACCTTCTTTTTGCTATAAAAGCGCTGGTCAATGCACCTTCGTAACTGTGGGTTTCTTTTTCGCCGTCAACGATAATATTTTCTGTGATGGAAAAATATCAATTTGATGATAGTCTGCCAGTGACTTCTCAATCAAAGATTTTGCTCGTTCAATGTACAGAAATTTCAGAAGGTCATCTTAAGTGAGGGTAAGATCATATTTTTCAACATCGATAAAACCTTTGGTTGGCAGTTCCTTTTCTATATAGTCAGCATTCAGGAATATACCGGTATCGTAGTTTTCAACTAAAGCCTCGAAAAGAGTTGTTTTTCCTGAACCGTTGGGGCCTGCAAAAATTCTTAATCTTTTTTGAGACATCTTACTTTTTTCGCAGAATTAAACCTTTTTTTAGCCTTGAGATATCACGCATTCTGATTGATCAGGATGAACTTTTATGATATTATTGTCTTTTATAATCTTGACAATTAAACCTAAAGCACGGGAAGATCTTGCCGCACTGGAACTTGCAACTTTGGCTGATCTTGCTAAAATCAACTCTTACCTTTTAAGACTTAATGACCTGCGCAATGCGCTGGAACCATTTCTCTTTCTCATGGATTCAACTTCGATTTAAATTATCCTTATATTTTATGAACTATAGTCCTTTAAATTTCTAGTGCAAAAATATTAGGTATTTCAAATATACCAACATATCATTGAAATTGCTAGAAAGCTATTAATTTTAATAAAATAACATGTAACATACAGACTTTACCTGACAATTAAGACCAGTGTCTGATAGCAATGTTTCAATGTCGGAATGTTTAAAAACATTTTCAATATTCTGCTTTGCTTATAGGGTTCTCCGATTTTCTATAGCAAATCTATTCCGTTGTCCCTGCGGAAAAAAATCTTTTTGGGTATCCGTGATCGGAGATCGCGGAGCCTCCGCAAAAAGATTTCCGGCTTTCCTCAATTTGTTTCTTATTGCTTTTTTTGGAATTGATTCCAGTTTTCCTTGTGCCTGCCTGAATGGTGTATCTGCATAGAAAAGTCAGAAACCTCACAAAATGCAAAGCAGTTCATTGAAATTTTGATCCTTATTATTCCCTCAGTATCAATCAGTAAATGTGATCTTATCAGAAGTTAATTCCCTTGAGTGCAATCTTTACAGATCTAGTTATTGATTAATCAAAGTGATTTATGATAAAGCAATTCTTTATCTTGAAATATCAATAGATTAATACTACTGCTTTATAAATAGTTCTTTCAGGTTAGATCATAAATCAATTTCTGATTATGAACATTAAAGAATAGAAAAGGTCAAGATTTCCTTCAAGCTGCAAATACAGGTTTTTTAACAGCAGGTGCGGGAAAAACAGGTCTCCGCCGCACACGGAGCAAAGCAGATGAAATTCAATATTGTGAACGAAATTAAACTGAGTTATTCAAGAAAGGGAAATTGTGAAAGGTCTATCAGCTCCTCAGGGGATGCGGTGGACGTGTTCAGAGAACATTTTGATGCGGATGAAATGGATTATCGGGAATCGTTCCTTGCGCTGTACCTTAATCAGGCGAACAGGGTGCTGGGCATCAAGAAAATCTCGGAATGCGGTATTTCCTCGACACTGGTTGATGTACGGATTGTAATGCAGGCAGGGCTTCTATGCAATGCGACTGCGATGATTGTTGCCCATAACCATCCTTCGGGGAATTTAAAGCCTTCGGTATGTGATATTAATATGACCAGTCAGATCAAAGAAGCCGCAAAAATTCTCAATATTTCCCTGTTAGACCACGTCATCCTGAGTTCGGATTCTCATTTGTCGTTTGCGGATGAGGGGCTGATGTAAAGCAGTCGGTGGCTCTCGCACTTTATGGGGTAGGTCTTTTGTCCGGTGATAGTGGAGTTGGCTACTGTCGGAAGTTACACTGTGACTAAGTTAATGACTTAACGCCATTGTTGAAATGCTTGCATAAGCAGTTGTGCAACGTATCGAGATTATTATTAGAAGAAATCACCGGGCATCAATAAGCTTTTAGAAAGCAATAAGTTGCTTCGCCTGATAAGCCTTTATAAGTTAATAGATCTTTTGTCGGAAGGGTGCTGTCGAACGTTGGCGAAGTAAGAACCTGATTAGTTTTTATTCATACGCCATGCTCAACTGTTATTTTTTAAAAGCATAAGGGGGACTGCGAGGAGTTACCGGAATCGAAACCGAAATATCATTTAACAGTAGCAATCCTTTGTACAGGCTTTTTTCCTGTTCGGAAATTATAAACAAAACAAAACATAACAATAATTAAAATTTAAAAATCAAAATCATGGGTAATACAGGAAATCAAACACAAGTTTCAGAAATCAGTACGTTATTGGTGCTGCGTCACAGCAATAATAGCATTGGAGTAGTAAAGTCAGTCAGTGCGAACGGGGAGGTAGTGGATGTGACGCCTGAAAATAAGAATTCGGATGCGGTGATGCGAATTGATGCTTCGGAACATTCATTTGCGGAGTTCTATGCCGATTTTTACCGTCGGCTTAAAGATCCTCAAGACTATTCGTTTTTTAAGGTGCGGGAATTTGAAGCTTATGAAGCGGCTGCAGGGTTGCAGTCGTATTTGTCTGGAACGTCAGCCGCTGAGAAAGAAGATCTGAGGCAGTATGAGGTATCCATTGATGCGGTAGAGTCTTTCAGAAATCAGATGAGTTTGCAAAGTGATGGGATTGCAGAGAAGAATATTGATGATAAGAAATCGTCTTTTGTGAAATACAATGCAAATTATCGCTTTCAGGTTGAAGATGTGAACTGGGACGCGATGTCAGAAATGGGCCTGGATATGGAAATCTTAGAGGAGTTGGGTGCGTTGGAGCCGCTGTTGAGAGGATATAAAACGCCGATGCTGGTTACAGTACGGGATGGTGACTGCGAAGAAGGTAAGTGTGTTGATGCACGTTTACAGTTGAGGCTGGATAACAATGGAGAAGTGGTGGTTCATGTGCATCGGGTGCAGAAGAAAGTTGATTTCAGAAAGAAGTTTTTAGGACATAAGTTTTCAAAGGAGGATAGAAGGAATCTTTTGAATTCCGGGAATATGGGCAGGGTTGCGGATCTTGTTGATTCGGTGACGGGTGAGATGGTTCCTTCACTTGTGAGCCTGGATAAGCTGACGAATGAATTGTTTTCTTTAAGGATGGAATTCATAAGGATTCCGGATGTGATCTGTGGAGTGAGTTTAAGTGCAGAGCAAAGGGAGGCTCTTCGCTCGGGACAACCGCTATTTGTTGAAAATATGGTTTCAAGACTTAACAGGCTTTTTAATGCGACGTTGCAGTTCAATGCGGAAAAGCAGTGGTTGGAATTTTTCTTTAACCAGAAATTGAGAGAAGATCGTTTTGAGTGGTGTGTTCCTGCAACTTTCAGAGGTGCTACGCTTCGAAGGTGGCAGATTGAGAAATTAAAAGCAGGGGAGACGACGTATATCAGAGGGCTTACAAGTAAGAAAGCGAAGATATATCAGGGATATATCAGCTTTGACAAGAAGTTAGGAAGGATTGATTTTTCATTTAAGAAGCCACGTAAAAGATGATTGAGAGCTGAAGTAAGAGCGTAGTTTTAGCTGTTTTAACGGTATTTCTGAACGTGTTGAGTGTTAGGCTTTACAGGTTTTTGGGGTTGTGGAATGGGAAAGTTCGGGGCAAAAATGCATTTCCTTCCTGAGGTCGGAAACACATTTTTGCAGAAATTGGTGCAACAATATTTCAAAAAATTCTAGGTGGGAGTTGGATGTTTTTTGAAAAAAGGTTGCGGGATTATTAATTTTCTTTAAGTAGCAAAAAGACTAATTTAAAGCTGCGGACAACTTATTTTATTATATATAAAAAAAATATGGATTCCCGTAATTTTAAAAGAATTAATTTTTGATATATTTGAATATAATCAGAAACAGATTACAAACTAATAATTAATGAAAGGATTTAAACTGCTGGCAATAAGACCTCAGGAAAATTGCAGTAATAGGTTTTTAAAGAATTTAGAGAAAGGAACCGTATATAAGTTCTACGGTGAATATTTCTATTACAATAGCAAAAACGAAGAGATTGACAATTCCTATCACAATATTCATAGAATAAGTGTTGACGAAACCTCTCCGCATGATCTCTACAGCTATAAAGATGATAATCTTAATATCAATGTATCTGCAATTGTTGGAAAAAATGGTTCGGGTAAGAGTACATTATTAGAATTATTGTATGTCGCATCATATATTTTAGCTGCAAAAGCAAGCATCATTACAGGAGTTGAAACTATAGAGAGCAAAGTTCGACAACGAAAATATAAATGGACAAGCGTTAACGAACGAAGGCAAATTTCCGAGATTCAAAAAGTATATAATGATTTAGATGTTGAAATAGTATATTTAATTGATGACGGATTGAGAATTTTGAAATTGGATTGCGGAGTAATTTCCGTTAGTGTCTTTAGAAAAAAGGATGACTATCATCTTTACGCAGATATTCAGCGTAATCATAAAAAAGAAATAGTATCTTTTTTGAAGTATTTCTTTTATACGATATCGATAAATTATTCGCAATATGGGCTAAATGAAAAGTCATTGGGCTTATGGACAAAATATTTGTTTCATAAAAATGATGCTTACCAAACACCTGTTGTTGTAAATCCTTTTAGAAGTAAAGGTAATATTGATGTGAATAATGAGCTTCATTTGTCACAAACGAGATTTATCAGTAATCTTATTCTTACAAACAATTTAGAAACTGTAAACGGTAAAATACTGAAGTCGGTTGATTTCGAAATAAACAGACAAAACTTTGTTGATGAGTTCGGTCAATTCTTATCAAGAAGTACTCTTGATGAAATCACTTTTGTAGAGAATGTTTACAACTACATTTACAAATTAAAAGTTGGATATGAAAAGACGTTTGATAGAAACCGAGATGTATACTTTCTAGGGATACAAGCCAATTACCTGTATGTCAAAATTGTAAAAATACGTGATCAATATTATGAAAATTTTTCACTGGAAAAAAATAACAGAATTGATTTCGATCGGATGATTGAATTCCTTGAAGTTTTAGCAAATGATAATAGCCATATAACCCTAAAATTAAGACAGACTCTTAATAATATAAGATTTAATATATTGAATAATGATAATGGAGGAAAATGGGATTTGAAAGAAAATAAGTATACAATTGATTTTAGGACATTAAAATCACTAATAAGAAATATAAAAAAATACAACGATTTTCTTCAGTATGAAGAATTGATTCCAATTGCTTGTTTCACACCAACTATTTTTATTGAAAATCAAGAAAAATCTGATGATTCAGTGAACAAAATGACAACACTAAGCTCCGGAGAGCAGCATCAAATTCATACTATTCAATCAATTTTATATCATGTAATGAACTTGGAATCAGTTCATGACGGTAACCGGAAAAGTATCAAGTATAAAAATGTAAACATAATTTTTGATGAAATTGAACTCTACTTTCATCCTGAATTTCAACGTACTTTTTTGTTTGAACTCTTAAAATCTTTAAAATCACTTCCACTAAAAAAAATCACAAACATTAATATTTTATTTTGTACTCACTCCCCTTTTATTTTATCTGACATTGCAAAGCAAGCAACTTTAAATATGAAAAACGGATATGCAGAACCATATATCAATACAAATGATAATAACAGCTTCGGGGCAAATATCCACGATTTGTTGAAAGAAGATTTTTATTTATCCAACGGATTTATGGGAGAATTTGCAAAGGATAAAACAAAATCATTAATATACCATTTGGATAAACAAAAAACTGATGAATACGAAATAAGTCAGATTAAGAATGAATATTATTGGAATGAAGTTAGTTCTTTAAAATATATCGAGATTATTGGAGAACCTCTTCTAAGAGAGACATTACGTGATTTATATTTTAAAAAGTATAATTCAAACGTTATGATCAGAAGAGAAATTGAAAGATTGCAAAACTTAATTAGGATGAATAATGATATCAGTTAATAGGCGATTGGTCGAAGCAAAGATCATGGAAAATCAAGACTATATAAAAAATGATAGTGCAGTTATTCTTGAAAAACTGAAAGCTTTCAAATATAAGAACAGAAGTTTAAAGCATGATCCTCTGATCTATTTAAATAAAGTTATTAATGAATTCGAATCGACAAATTTTATTTCCGTGTCATTAATTGATTTGGAAAGAATAAAGCAAGACATAGGTTCCGTTCCAAATTTAAAAAAAAAATTTAACGGAAGAAAAAAAATTACCTCTTTCAAAGATGAAATTCTGAGCATATTGGATTATAAAAATAAGAGAACTGTTTTTTATCCGAAATACTTTTCTGACTTAGGTATTAAATCTTGCGTCTACTGTAATTCTCAATTAACGATAGTAGTCACAGAAAAGCATCAAATTAAAAATAGTAATCCAAATGAGTATATTGCAAAATTTCAATTAGATCATTATTACCCTAAAGACAAATATCCTCATCTAAGTATTTCGTTATTTAATTTATATCCAGTTTGCTCATCCTGCAACCTTGCAAAAAGTAACAATGAAAATGTAGATTTTAAATTGTATGCAGATAGAGTAGAAGAAAGTAAATTTTTCTTTGAGTTAGATAATAAATCTAAAGCACTCTTTTTATTATCACGAAATAGTTCTGATTTAAGAATTAACTTTAAAAATAAATTCGTTGAAGATTATGTAGATGTTTTTAAGATTGACGAAATTTATAAAACGCAGTATGACATTGCGGAAGAAATTATTTTAAAAAGCTTGATATATAATGGATCGTACCGAAAAAGTATAGTTAAGGAATTTCTTAAGCATAGAGTAAATGATAGTCTTTTTAAACGTTTTATCTTAGGTAATTATACCATGGATAGCGAAATTCATAAAAGGCCTAACGCAAAATTTATGCAGGATATTGGTAAACAAGTTGGTTTAATTTGAAATTTTAAAACTTGCTAAATATACAGTATATTAACTGAATTTAAGAATTGCAAATTTTCATACTTTTGTATATCATGGATAAGCATAGCAAAGAAGTTAGAAGCTATAATATGAGTCAGGTAAAATCTAAGGATACAAAACCCGAACTTCTTGTTAGAAAGTTTCTTTTTTCGAAAGGTTTTCGGTATAGGCTACATAATAAAAAATTACCCGGAACGCCAGACATAGTTCTTTCCAAGTATAAAACTGTAATACTCATAAATGGATGTTTTTGGCATGGACATGAAGGTTGCAAGTATTATACTATACCCAAAACAAGAACAAACTGGTGGATAGATAAAATTAACAGAAATATTGATAGAGATGTCGAAAACAAAACAAAGTTGCAAGACCTTGGATGGAAAATAATTGAGATCTGGGAATGTGAACTAAAAGTAAAAGCAAGGGAGTCAACTCTCGAAGCTATTTTACAAAAAATTAAACTAGTATGTTAGAATTTTATCATAAATATCATTTAAAAAATTTCAAAAAAAAGTCAGAAAAACTTCTTGATGAAATTTTAAAAATTTTTCAAGAAGAGGACATTTATTTAGAAGAAACGGATACTCTAGAAATTTCATCAAAATATAAGGAGTTTTTAGAGCCTGAATTATTTACGAAACTAAATGAATTATATTTCACTCTGAGAAAAAATGAAGCAAAAAAACATCCTTTATTACGTAAGTATCTCCCGGAATTAAAGCGACAACCCAAGTCAGAACTTCTTTTTGCAGATTTTTTCAGCGGCGCTGGCGGACTAAGCCAAGGTCTTATAAATGCTGGTTTCAGTCCAGCTTTCGTTAACGATAATTATCTGGATGCTCTCGAAACATATTATTTCAATCATGATTTAACATTGGATAGATTTTTTTATGGAGATATATCTGAACTTGTTAATAATATCGATGAATATGTTCATTTTTTTAAGAATGTAAAAATTATTGCGGGCGGACCGCCATGTCAAGGATTTTCGACAGCTAATAGACAGAATTTCGAAATTGATTCTGAAAGTCAGGAGAAGCGATTCATTGAAGATAAGCGAAATATTCTTTATAAACAATTTGTAAAATTACTGGGCTTTATAAAACCCGAATTTTTCATAATGGAAAATGTTAGAGGAATGAGAAAAGTAGAGAATCAGATTGAGGAAGATATTAAAGATGTTATGGATGAAGATTATTTTTTTAATCCATTAGTTTTAGACGCCCAATATTTCGGAGTGCCTCAGAGTCGCAAGAGATACATTTTAATAGGTGGTAAAAACTTTTTAAGTACCGAACAGATAAAGACTGGTGTGTTAAAAAATATGGAAAAAGAAAATAAATATAAACTTCAAGATGCTCTTTTCGGACTACCTAAGATAGAAACGAATCCCATTAAACTTAGTAGTGATTACGAAAGTGAAAAAAATGGATATAATGTACGTAAAATATCACTTGAACAAAATGAATTTCTAAGAGATATAAACAACAATAAGGAAATAGAATATCTGTGGAATCACAGATCTCGTTATAACAATGAAAATGATCTCGAAATTTTCCGACGTCTACCTGAGGGTGGAAATTCTCTGGATGACAGTATACAAGATATTCTTGTATATAAAAACAGGAAACATATTTTCAGAGATAAATATTTCAAGTTAATACGGAATGAAGTATCTAAGACTATTACATCTCATATGCAGTACGATTGTCATATGTATATTCATCCGGAGCAATGCCGTGGAATAAGTCCAAGGGAAGCTGCGCGGATACAAACATTTCCGGATGATTACATCTTTAGGGGAAGTCTTAACAGTTGGTATAAACAAATAGGTAATGCAGTTCCTGTAAAACTTGCTGAGGTTATTGCGAAAGAAATAAAACATTATATTTAATTAAATGAGATATATTGAACTATTCTCAGGAATTGGAGGCTTTAGAAAAGCAGCTGAACTGATAACAGATGACACTGGTCTCAATATGAACTGTATCGCTTTTTCAGAGATCGATAAGTATGCTATAAAAACTTATGAAAGCAATTATAATCTGAAGGGAGAGATTAGAATTAATAATATCGTTGATTTCGCTGCAGAAAAAGATAAAGTTGAACAGTTGGGTGAATTTGATTTACTGCTCGGTGGATTTCCATGTCAGGCATTTAGTCTATTAGGAAAACAACTTGGTTTGGAGGATGAAAGAGGGAGAATCTTATTTAGTATACATGAACTTTTAGCTGCAAAGAATCCCCAATTCGTTGTGCTGGAAAACGTCAGAAATATTCTAAAGCATGATAATGGAGATACTTTGAGTAAAATACTCGATTTTTTTAAAAGCCATGGTTATCAATATGTAAATTATGTTCTTCTTGATACACAAAATTTCGGATTACCTCAAAAGAGAGCAAGAGTATTTTTTGTGTGTAGTAAGAAAAAATTAGATATTGACCTAAGTCAGGACTCAATTATAAATAATTTTAGAAAGATTAAAAAACATTCTTTAAATATTTATAAAGATGTTTTAGATATACTTGATAAAAGAGCTGATAGCAAATATTACCTGTCAGAAAGAATCAAACATACTATTCTTGCAGATGGCTCTAAAAATTTTAAAAGTAAATCACAAATTGATTTGAATGTTGCTAGAACACTTACTGCAACAATGGTGAAAATGCATCGGGCCTGTCAAGATAATTATTATTCAGATGATTTCATTTTACGACATCATTCACATAAAGATACCGCAAAAGAGACTCTATTTACTACACCTGTAAGAAAACTTACTCCATGGGAGGCATTGAAATTACAGGGATTTGATATGCAATTTTATGAAAATGCAATTGCATCAAAGGTAAGTGAACATCAGCTTTATAAGCAGGCAGGAAATGCTTTGAGCGTAAATACAGGATATGCTCTTCTTCATTATTTGTTTGTTCATCTTAAAATTCAGGACAAATGAAAAAGAATCCTAATTTTAACAGAGAAGAACTTATCCTTTGTTTAGACTTATATTTCAGGATGGATTATGGTCAGATGCACGGAAGTAATCCGGAAGTCATTAAACTCAGTGAAGATTTAAGAAAATTGGGATTACATAAAGATATTCCTGATATTAATGCTTTCAGAAGTGTAAACAGTATTTCTCTCAAACTGGCAAATTTTAAAAGATTAGATGGGAACTTTAAAGGAAGAGGAATGAGAATGGGAGGAAAAATGGATAGAGAAATATGGAATGAATTCCATAAGCATAGAGATAAACTTAAAAATGAAGCAGACCTCATCCGTCAGCTTTATTTGAAACCAAAATCAAAGGAAAGGTCATTTACAGAAGAACCTAGGATAGGTTACAAATCTGAATTTCTGTTTCAGTTTCATAAAAACAGAGAGACAGATCCTATGGTGATGAAAGTAAAAAAAGAAATGATACTTGCTGCGGCAAATAAACTGAAATGTGAAGTGTGCAGCTTTGATCCACATTCTTTTTACGGCGAAATTGGGAACGACCTAATGGAGATACATTATAATAAGGAACTTAAGAATGAACCCGGGCTTGAGCCAAGTGATATGGATGATTTTGTAGTTGTATGCAGCAATTGTCATAAAGTATTGGACAAAAATTTCGGTTTGATTGAAGCTGCCGATTTGAAAAAACTAATCAGACAAAAATAAATGAATAAACAGAATCAGAAATATGATATTGTAAGACCGGAGCCGGAAAGCCTGCTTCAGTCAACGAGGTCATTCGGTTATTGTGTTGAAACTGCTATTGCTGATTTGATTGACAACAGTATTACAGCAAATGCTACCAAAATAAAAATCAGTTTCGGAATTGACCGCTATTCTTCCTTCGTAAGGATTGAGGACAACGGAAAAGGAATGAATGAAAAAGAACTGCTCAACGCTATGAAAGTTGGCAGCTTCAATCCCCTTGACGACAGGCACGAAAATGATTTGGGAAGATTTGGTCTGGGGTTAAAAACAGCTTCCTTTTCTCAGTGCAGACGGTTAACTGTGAAAACAAGAAACAAATCAGGAAAAGGATTTATCCGTTGTTGGGATTTGGATATTGTAAAGGAAAAGAAAGACTGGGTATTGCTTCGCAATTGTGTAGATAAAGTTTCTGAAAAAAATCTTGGAGAATTTTCAGAAAGAGGCTCGGGAACTATTGTGCTATGGGAAAAACTGGATAGATTGATGGAATCAAGAGAGCTGAAATCAGATAAAGAACATTTTTACAGAAAATTTGATAATGTCAGAAAGCATCTCGGATTGACATTTCACCGTTTTATTGAGAATAGAGAAATTGCAATTTTTGTTCTTGATCATGAATTGGAAGCTATCAATCCATTTAATATTTCCGATGAATACCCTTCAGCAGAATTAGCGGAAGAGCAACTCTCAATAAGGCAACAGCATATATATATACAACCGTTCATACTTCCGCACGAATCAAAACTTTCTTCAAACGAAAAAAAGAATCTCGAAATAGTAAAAGGCTGGACAGAACACCAGGGAATTTATCTTTACAGAAACAGACGATTGATTGCAGACGGAACCTGGCTTGACCTTGATTTCAGAAAAAAAGAAAGCCAGCGTTTATGCAGAATAAGAATTGATATCCCGAATACCCTTGACTCTGAATGGCAGATAGATGTGAAAAAAGCATCTGCTAAAATTCCGGATGTAATACGTAAGCGAATTAGAACAATTTGTTTTACCTCAATTGAGAAAGCAGTAAAGGTTTACACACACAGGGGAGCCTATCTCAGACGAAAAGGAGAAAAGAAGGAAATCGTTTATCTTTGGAAAGCAAGACAAAAGCAGGGTAAAAGATTTTATGAAGTAAATAAAGACCATCCTATTTATCAATTAATTTCAGAATATCTTGGAGAAGATGCATACGTTTTCAGAGATTATATGAGGCTGATAGGAGAATCTATGCCGGTTAGTCTTATCGTATCAGACTTTTCAGATCCGTCAACGATAATGAAAGATTTCTTTGAAAGTTCAAGAGGTGAATTGAAAACAATATATGAAAATACAGTTTCAGCACTTATTAATGCCGGTTTTTCAGAAGATGAAGCAATTAAAAAGGCAGATAGTATTGAGTGTTTTCAACAATTAAAATTAAATTAAAATGAGCAGACCTTATAATTTTATAAAAAGTATTGTCAAAGACAACTACGAACTGTTTAAAGATGTAATGACTTATGAACAGGCTATGGAAACAGCGGTGTCAAATGTGCTGACACCAATAGATTTTTCCGATATTATTCATCCTACAATTGCTTTTACTTCGAAAGAGGAAATTAAAGATTTATTAATTACAGAGTTGCAGTATGAAGTAAATATCAATCAAGGAATAGAAGCCGGTGAATATCACACGCTTACTGATGACCAGGATCACATTCCTTGGTATCGTGAAAAAGTCGCAGAGGAAAGGATTAATTTCAGATTTTGGAAGAGGTACAGAAAATATCTGCTTAATATAAAGCAATGGCCTGTATCAACAGTAAACCGCCTTGATGAAATTACAGATGACATTATTGAAAGATTAGAAGACCCTACAGTCAGAAATAGGGCATTTGATAGAAGAGGATTAGTAGTTGGTTATGTGCAGTCAGGAAAGACTGCAAATTTTACGGGATTAATTAACAAAGCTATTGATGCCGGTTATAAAGTAATTATTGTGCTTAGTGGTATGCACAAAAACCTAAGGAGTCAGACACAGATGCGCATTGACGAAGAGGTAATCGGCAGAGATACGAGCGACCAGGCACAGGTTAAAAGAATTGGCGTTACTACTTTACCAAATGAGGGATATATCAATGTAGATACATTTACTACGCAGGATGACGGAGGTGATTTTTCAAGAGGCTTTGCTCAACAGGTCGGAGGTGTTCAGCCTGGTTCAGATCGACCGATGATTCTGATTGTAAAGAAAAATGTTTCAGTTCTCCAAAATCTTATCAGATACTTCCGGGAGAGTTTGGATACGCTTGGCGATGAATATGTCGTGCAGACCTCAGAAGGAGAATCATTGCTGAATAATCTTCCGTTACTTTTGATTGACGATGAGGCAGACCAGGCAACACCCAATACAAGGCCACCTGCAAATGATACAGGAGAACTTGACCCCACATCAATCAACAGAAACATAAGACAACTCTTGAATCTTTTTAATCAGAAGGCTTACGTAGGCTATACAGCCACTCCATTTGCCAATATATTTATGCATCACGAGAATGAACATTCTGTGTATGGGAAAGATTTGTTTCCATCATCTTTTATCATTTCAATGGAAGCTCCGTCTAATTATTTTGGGCCTGTTCAGGTTTTCGGCTTAAATGACAGTGAAACTGAAAGAGGTTTGCCAATTCATATAACTGTTGATGATGCTTCAATGCCTCATTCTGATTTCCTTCCGTTACGTCATCGTTCAACAGATGTGCCTAACCATATACCTGAATCAATGAAAGAAGCCGTTAAGTCTTTTATTATTAGTTCAGCAATCAGAAGACTGAGAGGGCAAGGTAATAAACATAACACAATGTTGATACACTGTACAAGATTTAATGATATTCAAGATGCTATAGGAATATATGTTGAAGAGGAATTCAATCGCTTGAGGGAAGGAATAGTAAATGAAGATGTTGATATAATAGAAGAATTCAGAATTTTATTTGAACGGGACTACGTAAGAATCACACTTCAGATGGGAGGATTACTGAACAGTTGGGATGAAGTAAGAAACAATTTAAAGCCTGCGGTCCTGAAAATGGAAAGAAGACCACATATTATAAATGGAACAGCTGGAGATATTCTAGACTATAAGAACAGGGAAGGGTCAGGACTCAGTGTTATAGCAATTGGAGGAGATAAATTATCCAGGGGATTGACATTGGAGGGCTTAACTATAAGTTATTTTACACGAGCAAGTACATTGTATGATACTCTTATGCAGATGGGGAGGTGGTTTGGATATAGGACGGGTTTTGAAGATTTATGCAGAATTTATACAACCAATGACTTATTCAGTTGGTACAGACATATTTCAACTGCGTTTGAAACTTTGAGAAAAGAATTTATGGAAATGAGCCGTCAAAAGTCAACTCCGATGGAATTCGGATTAAGAGTTTTATCCCATCCTGATATGATGGCAACCAATGCAATGAAGATGAGACATACTACCACCTTGCCACTGACATATAAAGGAAAACTTACAGAAACATCCTCTCTTTCTGGTGACAGGTCAATACTTGTCAATAATTATAATGCTGTAGAAATATTTGTTCAGGCATTAAGTCCGTTCCCTATGGAAGAAAAAGAAAATAGTTATTTATGGACTGATGTTCCGAAGGAAACAGTTATTTCTTTCTTGGATTCATACATTTCATACAGAGGAGCACCAGCATCAAGTACGAAAAGGATAATAGAATTCATTGAAAAGCAAAAAGAAGGCGATACAACTAATGATATTCTTGATGTTTGGAATGTGGCTTTAGCATCTCTGAGAAGAGGTACACAGGAAGGGCTAGTGCAAATTGCAGGATTAGATGTAAAACCTTTTACAAGGTCGATTAAGGAAGCATTTGTTAATAATAGACTTTTTGTCAAAAGAATTGTAAGTCCGGGTGATGAGAAAGTAGATTTTGTAACAGAAACAACAGCGACAAGTGAGGAACTCAGAAAATCGTTGCCAAGATTAAACAGGCCGCTTATTACAATTTATCCATTAATTATTGAGAATTTCAGAGCAACTGATGCTGAACCTGTGGAAATGTTATCTCTTGAAAAAATGCCGTTTGGGTTTGCAATCAGCTGGCCTAACAATGATAATCTTAAAGAATCAACTTATGATATAAACAGTGTATATGAAGAGTTAGAAATGGCAAACTATGATTAACTATAAAGAAATATGGGAATCAATTAACAATGAATCCAGAAGAAATCCTGCGCAATCTCAGATTGCAAGACGGATTCCTTCGAAGGGTTTGTTTAATTCTTTTTTGGCGACAGATTTAAGAAAAGGAATTCGCTTACTATATATTAAAATTGATAGCGACCAGGATATTTTGATTGATTCTTTACCAAAGTTCAGAGGACTTGATATTTCGTTCACAATTCAGACACTTGGAGAGTTTTCTAATGCCATTTTCTTACGGTTTATACAGTCGATACCTTATACCGATAATATTTTTGAATTGGTTATCTCCGACCTGTGTGATAAAGTTATTCAGTTACACAATAAAAATAATCTTTCTCCCACACTTATAAGAACATTATCAGAATGGAAAATATTTTTTGAAAAACAGGAAAATGAAATTCTTTCTGTTGAAGCACAGAAAGGGCTTGTAGGTGAGTTATATTTCCTAAAAGATTATCTGTTTCACAAATACCGTTTTACTGAGTCAGTTTTTTACTGGACTGGCTCAGACAGAACCAATCACGATTTCCAGATAGTGAATAGTGCGGTTGAAGTGAAAACTACTTCAGGTAAACAGCATAAGAAATTCAGTATATCATCAGAAAGACAGCTTGACAGTACAGGGCTTGAACATCTTTACCTTTCACTATTTTCAATAAACCTCCACAGTAATATGCCAGACCGGATATTACCTGCATTTATCAGGGAAATCCGTAGACAGATACAGGATGATCCAATAGCGGTATTTCATTTTCAGATAAAACTTGCGAAATACGGATACAATGAAGCTCTGGCTGATAAATATACTATTGGTTTTTCCGTCTCTCAAATGAAATTTTTTGAAGTGAAAGAAGGTTTCCCCAGACTGCTTCAAATAAATCTGCCTAATGGAGTCGGTGACATAAAATATTCCATTGTCGTTGCGGCTTGTACCCCTTTTGAAATAACAACAGACATTTTAAACTATATATAAAAAATGAATCTATCAGAATTTGCCGTTGACTTCCTGGAAGGTGCTTTGATTACAGTTGAAGAAGAAAAAATTTCTCAAGAAGATGCTATTACCAATGATATACTTGAATATGCTATTGATTCGGGAGAGGTAATTGCACACGAGTTGTGTCATTATAAGGTAAGGGGAATAAAAATTAATGCATGGAACTATGACGAGGAAAACGAATCAATTGATTTATTTGTAACTATTTTTAAGGGGGAACAAAGAGTAACGAAGGTTTCTGATAAAGATGTTCTTGATGCTTTCAGTAAAGCTGAGAATTTTCTCTGGCAGGCAAGAGAAGGTAAACTATCTGCAAAAGTTGATGAGTCAGACATAACAGTATTTGACCTGGTTCAGATAATTGAACAATCAAAAAATGAGGTAAAGAATGTCAGAATTTTTGTCATAACAAATGGACAGGTTTCTTCAGAGATTATTCAGGAGGCAACAGAACAGAACGGGGTTTATATTGACTTTCAGATATGGGATATTGAAAGAGTACATCAGCAGTATTTAATTCGTTCAGGTAAACAGAAAATTGAAATAGATTTTCTGAATGATTACAACTATAAGCTGAAGTGTCTGCATATGGATAAGGTAAGTGAAAAAGTGGATGCCTATATTGCTATTATTCCGGGAAAAATTCTTGCATCAGTGTACGAAAAGTACAGACAGGGATTACTTGAAAAAAATGTGCGAACTTTTTTACAATTCAGAGCAAGAGTCAATCAAGGAATTAGAGAAACCATCAGAAAAGAACCAGATATGTTTTTTGCGTACAACAACGGTATTTCTACAACCGCAGAAAAAGTTGATATAGATTTTGAAGATAATATCCCTTATATCACCAGAATCTCAAACTGGCAAGTAGTAAACGGAGGACAGACAACAGCATCGATTTTTGCTACATCAATGGAAAAAGAAATTGATTTATCAAAAGTATTCGTGCAGATGAAAATTTCAGTTGTACAACAGCAGGATGAAATGGGTAATATTGTTGCGAAAATTTCACGGTTTGCAAACACACAAACAATTATAAAGGATTCTGATTTCAGTTCCAATAGTGAATATCACATTGCAATTGAAAACTTTTCAAGAACGGAATGGGTTCCCTCACTAACAGGAGGTAAAGCAACAAACAAATGGTTTTATGAAAGAACGAGAGGACAGTATCTTGACGAAAAATCAAAGAAAACAGGCAAAGAGTCTAAAATATTTGACCGTGAATATCCAAAAAAACAAAAATTCTTAAAAACTGATTTAGCAAAATACGAAATGAGTTGGTGGCAACGACCCTTTGATGTAAGCAAAGGAGCGGAAAATAATTTCAAACTTTTTACAAAAGAGCTATCAAGTCAAAAGAATGAAGTAGGTAAAAAATATTATCAGCGACTTATAGCAAAAGCAATTCTATTCAAAGAAATTGACAAAATAGTGGCAAAGAAAGCTTTGGGAGGATATAAAGCAAATATGGTTTCTTATATTCTTGCTTGGTTATCATATAAGTCAAACAAAAAATTAAATCTTGACAATATCTGGGAAAATCAGGGGATAAATGAAGCCGTCAACGATATGATTGAACAAATGATAGATATTGTATGGTCTCACATAAACAATCCTTCAAAAACAGGAATGAATATAGGGGAATGGTGTAAAAAACCAGAATGTTGGTTAACGCTTAAGGATAAGTTTATTGATACAAATGTAATAAATGATGAGATCAGAAAAGATGCTGATACTTATGTGGAAAATGATTTGGTTGGTCAAGAACTTTCTCCACAGGATGCAAAAATAATTGAGAAGGCAGGAGAAATTAAAAGTGAAATCTGGTTTGCAATCGCGAAGTGGGCAAAAGAAAATAATAGATTTACACCTTTTGATAGGAAATTAGCCTATAACCTTGGAATTCTGGCAAATAGAAAAGCTTTTTTAACTATAAAACAAGCGAAGAGTGCAATGCGAATTTTAAAGGAGTCAGAAGAAGAAGGATTTAAATATAATTTTTAAGGTTATGTAATAAATACTTACATTATGGAGATATAAAAATGATAATTTCAATGAAAGATCCTGTCGAAAATAAAAAATTTGTCTATCTTAGTGATAAAAAGCAAAACTCTAAAAAAAAATAATTACCTGTACATATATTAGTCTATGTAATTTCGTGTTTTTTAAAACTTGTGTTTATAGAAAGCAATCTTCTTAATTGTAATCCCAAATATTATCAAAATATGAGGTATCAAAATAAGATTTTGGTTCTTTAAATTCAATACCAAAAACTTTATCTATTTGATCTTCTATAAAATAATCTTGATTGAAAGAATAAATTTCAATACAGTCATCTAAAATTACGTGAAGATGATTTTCGTAATTTTTTGATCTTGGATAAGTTCTCCATCTTGTAATTTCCTCATTAATCACGTAATTTGAGCCATTACTTAGAAGAATAAATAAACCGTTTGTTGTTTCGATTATATTTCCAAAATAACAAGAACCGGTATTAACTAATTCACCGCTAATATTAATCTCATTACTGTATATTTTGTTAAACATTTTCTGTCCCTTATCAATATCGGCGAAGTAATTACATTTAATAATTTCAAACTTTGATTCCGTTATAAGATTTATCTTGTCATCAATTCCCCAACTTAAAGAGTTGGCATCAATTTCTTGCTCAAAGATAGCTTCTGTGGATAATAGATGGTCAAAATTCCTATTTAGATTTTTACCTTTATAATTCATCATCTGAAGAGGAGGTAAAACATTTTCATCTGATTTCTCCCATTTAAACATTGCTAAATATGATTTGTCAACTAACGAACTATTAAAAATATTTAAATATGTGTAATTACTAAAAGAAGAATGATTTTCAGAAATTTGGTATATATTTTTCTCTATAATCTTTAAATTATCTGGTTTTGTTTGTGAAATATTATATTCAAAAAGTCCCTCATCTCCACCTGATAAAGCAATTTGCGGATATTTATTGGCTTTGATTGAAAAAAGATTACAGTCCCAGAGTTTAGTCGGTCTCGAACTAACTAAATATTTCTCAGATTTCTGCCTGTTTGCGCTTGCTGAGAAGAGACCCATTTCGTTAATAAAATACAATTTATTACTATAAATTTCAGTATCAGTAGGAATCAAATTTAAAGGTGTGTTCTGTACACCCATTGTAAATTTTGACAACATTTTTTCAGTGACTATAAATTTTTTCTCCTCAACGTGCGCAAACTTTTTTAATAGTAATTTTCTAAAATCTCTGTCCTTGAATAATTCAATTAGTGAAGATTTATAGAGGTAATTGCCATCTAAAAAACAAAAGTTCATCACAATTTTGTCCCTGTCATTTTTAATTAAAGAATTTATAAGCGCATTCCAGTTAATTATTTTTAAATCACCATCAAAAGTCCATAGATAAAGTCTTCCACTGTATATTTGACAATCGAAGTAGTTACCGTCTATTTTAATTTTTACAGGTTGCATGTTTGGCCTTGTCTAATTTTCAACATTTTTGATTTGGTAATAATCTTGTCTTTAACCCATTTTCGCAAAACTACTGAGCAAGGTCTATCATGATTTTTTCTTTTGTAATCAGCTGGATATCCGTGCCAAATATTATTTTTGCTACTATCGATGAATTTGGCAAGCTTTAGTTCTTCTTTGAAAGTATTACGTCCTAAAACTTTCAAAGAATTAGCTTCCTGGATTAATCCCCAAGTTAAATTTTCTACTTTATAATTATTCAAATAATTTGTAATGAAACATTGAAGTTCTTCAATATATTCAACTATCCAATAACTTTTAGAAGGATTATTTGTCTCTCTATGTTTTGATGAAATGATATACTTAATTGTTATGTCAGATTTAGTTTTATCGCTTATATCTATTTCAATATCTGTTATAATTTTCACGTAATGGCATTTGTTTTTTCTAATATATAAATATAATAATTATTATGCTTAATAGTTTTAAAGTACAAGTAGCAAAATCTTAAATTACGGCATATTTTGTTTATTTCCATCACAAATAATTGTAAGAATATATAAATAACAAGTAATTTGTCGATTAATACGCTGACTTGGCAATCAGTAATATTATTTCTTCAACAATTCTTCTCTGAATTTGACAACATCTTTTTCTGAAAGTTTATCATAGATTTCAGCAAAGTCTCTCGTTAAGTATCCCATTGATTCTATTATAAGAACAATAGTTGCCATTGTTGACCTTTTCTTTCCACTAAAAGCACCATTTACTGTGGCTTTGGTCAGTTCTGAATTAGAGTTTGCAGCTATTTTATCATAACTATTAACTACATCAGTATTACCATCAGTTTTCGATGAGTAACTCTTATTCTTACTGAGCATTTTACGCAAAGTAATCGCTGTCTTTAAAATTATAATTTTTTCACTTTCCTTAATCATAAATGCAATTAAGCACATAATAAAAAATATTTTGGTATAGTTTTGTATACCGAAATGTTTTTTATTATCTTTGTAGAATAAGTTACTTAATTGTAATTTTGCGATACTTCAAAAAATAATAGAAGCTATTGCTTAGAATCTCATTCTGAAAACTGGTAATTTAAAGCAACGAGATGATAAGCTAGAAGCTCACGACCTAGGCGTGGGCTCTCTTATCTGTTGCAGGGTATACCAGTACCTCAGAGTGGATAATGTAGAGTTCCATGCCGTTTTCTTTTTAATGCAGTTCTGCATTCTACATTATTTAGTTAGATTCTAAGACGCTTACAACATAGAGTATCTTTTGGATACAATAGGGTGTACAACCTATTGCGGCTGTTTTAGGCTTACTTGGGAAACGTTATTTTTCATTCATATTAATTCAAGATGTGTTATGGCAGAAGGCTTTTGCTACATCTGTAGTTTGCTTTCTGCCTGGCACGTCTGGAATTGTTAGAGTTTGGGGGTTGTATATTTTAATTTTTTATTCAATTGAGATGTTAAGTTATTTCTTTTTATTTCATTCTCTTCTCTTTCTGATTCTCATTCTCTTTTGTCAATATGAATTTAGGGTAATAGAGCATAACGTATAACGTAACCATTGGAAACAAAAGAGCCCTCCTTGCATTTGAGTTTATTGGAAGTGACACAATGCATTGGAGAGCCTTAGAATTTAACGAATTAAATCTATTTCAAAAGTATGAAAAAAAAATTTTGCAGCCTGGGTCATATCCAAACGGCTTTTGGCTTAACCTTGCTCGCTTCCGGCGTAGCAGTGGCACAGATGCGTGTTGTGACAGGCACTGTGACCGATCAGGGGAAACCTGTTTCTGGGGTTTCTGTATTTCAAAAGGGCAGTGATGCTGTAACAATGACCAATGAATCCGGGGTCTATCGGATACAGGTGTCAGGGGAGGACCCGAGCCTTGTGTTCCGGCATCCTGAATTTGGGGAACGGACGGTCTTTCTCGGGAGTAAGATCACAATTAATGTTTCATTCGGTAGCGGGGAAAAGGAAATTGAAGAGGTGGTGCTGAATGCAGGCTATTATAAGGTGAAGGAGCGGGAGAGTACCGGGAGTATTGCCAAGGTTACTGCTAAGGAAATTGAGAACCAGCCCGTGATTAATGCGCTTTCTGCGATGCAGGGCAGAGTGGCTGGGGTCAGCATCGTACAGAACTCGGGGACACCGGGTGGTGGATATGATGTGCAGATCAGGGGACGGAATTCCCTGCGGACTTACAACACCAGTGGTTTTAATGCGAACTCGCCGCTCTATATTATTGACGGGGTGCCGATGCCTGCGGGTAATGAGTTCAGGTCTGGACTTACAAATTCCATCCTTCCTTATGCGGACACGAATCCGCTGAATGCAATCAATCCTGATAATATTGAGAGCGTGGAGGTGCTGAAGGATGCGGATGCGACAGCGATTTATGGTTCGAGGGGAGCGAATGGGGTGGTCCTGGTGACGACCAAACAGGGTGTGAAGGGTAAGGCTCAGTTGTCTTACAACACGTCCTATGGACTGGCAAGGATTGCAAGGCTTCCCAAGATGATGTCCACGGAAGAGTATATCAGGATGAGAAAGCAGGCATTTTTGAATGACGGGATCAATAACCTTCCTGCGAATGCCTATGATGTCAATGGGGTATGGGGCAATGAGCGCTTTACCAACTGGCAGAAATATTTCATCGGCAATATCTCGGAGCTGAGTTCGCATAACCTCAGCGTATCGGGAGGGAATGAGACTACGAAATTCAATATCAGCGGGGCGCACGAGGAGCAGGGGACGGTATTTCCGGGTTCTTACCGCTATAAAAGGAATAATGCAGGCTTGAACTTGCAGCATCAGACGAGGGATAAGCGATTTTCCGTGAATTGGTCTGCCTACTATTCTACACAGAACAATGTCCTGCCGCCTGCTGATTTCTATAGCATCTATACTGGTGTGGCACCTAATGCGCCGGATCTTTATAAACCGGATGGCAGCCTTAACTGGGAGAACGGCACTTTTACGAATCCGATGGCTGCGGCGACACAGACCTACAAGTCGGATTCTAAACAGCTGATCTCCAATATTTCAATGGACTATAAGGTTCTTCCTGATCTGACATTGAAGCTGAATGGCGGATATACGGATAACAATACAGATGAGCAGCGGATCTATCCTAAGACGCAGTATAATCCTACAACCAATATCGGGAGTGAACGCTCTGCGATCCGCAAAGGGCATAACGTGTCCACGAGCTGGATTGTGGAACCTCAGCTGAGTTATGAGAAGAGGCTGGGACTGCATCAGGTTCAGGTGCTTGTAGGGACAACATTCCAGGAACAGCGGACGTCCAGCCAGGTGCTGTATGCATCTAATTTTGCTTCGGATGAACTGATTGAGAATATTGGTTCGGCGCAAAGCATAACGGTAAGCAGTTCGGGAGGTCTTAGATACCGTTACCAATCCCTATATGGGAGGATCAATTACCAGTATGACGGGAAGTATATCCTGAACCTGACGGGAAGGCGTGACGGTTCCAGCAGGTTCGGACCGGATAACAGGTATTCTACATTCGGGGCGGTAGGTGCTGCCTGGATATTTTCCAAAGAGAAATGGTTTGAGAATGTCACGTGGCTGAGCTTTGCGAAGCTGAGGTCGAGTATTGGGACAGCAGGAAGTGACTTGATAGGGGACTATCAGTATCTGGATACTTATCAGACGGGACAGAATTCCTATGACGGGGTATCGATGATCAGCCCGGTACGCCTCTTTAATCCGAACTTCGGATGGGAGGAGACCCGAAAATTTGAAGTGGCTCTGGAAGCTGGCTTGTTTAATAACCGCTTTAATTTTACCGGGGCTTATTACAATAACAGGAGTTCGAGTCAGCTGGTAGGGATTCCGCTGCCCGGTACAACGGGTTTTGCATCGATACAGTCCAATCTGGATGCGACTGTGCAGAACCGGGGATGGGAGTTCAGCCTTGATGCCAGGATATTGGGTCAGGGGGAATTTAAATGGAATGCGACAGCGAACTGGTCGGCACCAAGAAATGTCCTGACATCCTTTCCAGGGCTTGAAGGTTCCAACTATGCTAATACCCTGGTCTTGGGATATTCAACCAATATCCGCAAGCTGTACCGTTTTCTGGGGGTCAATCCTTCAACGGGGATCTACCAGTTTGAAGATGTGAATAATGACGGGAAGCTGGATATCAATGACAGGACGGTCATACGGAATATTGGTGTTAAATGGGATGCTGGGATAACCAACAGCATTCAATATAAAAACTGGAAGCTTCAGTTCCTTGTGCAGGTGGTGGATCAGGATATTTCCAACAGTGCTTCCTATGCGGCGGGGATAGGTGCAGTGGGAAATCGCCCGGTGCAGTTTCTGGACTACTGGACACCTGATAATCCTACTGCGCAGTATCAGCAGCCTACGACCTATGCGAGTGCGGTGCTGACGACGTCAGCGGTCAACTATACCAATAGTGATGCGAGTGTGAGCAATGCGCTTTATGTGCGTTTGAGGAATGTGTCATTGCAATATGATATTCCGAAGGAGTGGCTGAAGATGATGAATGTCTCTGTTTTTGCTCAGGGGCAGAATCTTTATACCTGGACCAGGTTTAAAGATTTAGATCCGGAGTTTATACTGACGGGCTTTACGCCGCCGCTTCAAACGTTTTCTATAGGTTTTAATATCAAATTTTAAGGATAATGAAAAGAATATTTATATTGATGGCAGCCACTGTTGTAATGGGCTGCAGTGATTTTCTGGAGGTAGACCTGCCTTCTGATCAGCTGACCGCTGACCTTGTCTTCAAGGACGGGCAGCTGGCCAAGTCTGCTATGGCTGGTGTTTACAGGTCATTGGAGGAAAAGGGTTTTCTGTCCGGTTCTTCTATGGGCGGCGGGGTTTATATGGGATGTTACGCTGATGAGCTGGTATCTTATGCGGTGAGTACATCCAACTTCTCACAGTTTTATTTTACGACGATCAATGCGCAGTCTGCAGCGGTGAAAGCATTATGGAATGATAGCTATAATCAGGTGTATGCGGTGAACCGCATTATTGTAGGGCTGAATGCTTCGGAATCGGTCGAGCAGAATATCAAGAATCAGTTGCTTGGGGAAGCTTACTTCGTGCGTGCTTTCCTGCACTTTTACCTGGCTGAGACTTATGGGAGTGTGCCTTATGTTAAATCGGTGGATTACCGGGAGAACTCAACAATTGGTAAAAAGAGCCCTGATGAAATACTGAATATGGCACTGGAGGATCTGAAGCTAGCAGAGGATCTGTTGCCGGGTTCTGCTGTAGCGGGTGCGAGGCTGAGACCGACGAAGGTGGCTGTGAATGCTTTGCAGGCCAGGATTTATTTGTTCCTTGGCAACTGGGATATGGCTATAGCTGCCAGCAGTAAGGTGATATCGCAAGGGTCTTATATTGTGGAAACAGACCTCAATAAGACTTTTAAGAAGGAGAGCAGGAGTTCGATCTGGCAGTTGGAGCCACTAAGGGCTGGGAATAATACAAGACAGGGTGCTTTGTACACGATTCTATCTGCGCCGCCTACGCAGATATCGCTGACACTTGATTTTGTGAATTCCTTTTATCCGGGGGATGGCAGAAAGGCGGCTTGGGTTGGTTCTAAAAGTGACACGCAGCAAAATACTTTTTTCTTTTCATCGAAATATAAGCAGTCAGGGGTAACGCCTGTAACACTGGAACATTCTATTGTATTAAGAGTAGAGGAGCAGTTTTTGATTCGAGCGGAGGCATACCTGAGGAAGAAACAATATACACTCGCAGTAGCGGATGTCAATGTGATAAGAGGACGTACCGGTCTGTCACCACTTGTTTTTACGGATGAGGTACAGCTCCTGAATGCCATTATTGATGAAAGGCGTTTCGAATTGTTTACGGAGTTCGGGCACAGGTTCTATGACCTGAAACGCCTGGACAGGATCGATCAGCAGATGGCCTTTTACAAGCCGCAATGGAAATCTTTTAACAAAAACCTGCCAATCCCGGAAGCTGAGCTTTTACTGAATGCTAACTTATTGCCACAGAATGATGGATATTAGAGTAATACCATTGTGGCTGTGTATGCTTTTTTGTCTGCCTGTCCTCACTCTTGGGCAGGTGACAGAGAAGGAGATCCAGGAAGCGAACAATAAGTATTCAAAATTGTTTGCCAGTGATATGCTGGTAGTGAGTCCCGGGAATAAGAGAGGCATCGTTACGGACAGGAATAATTATGGGATTGATCGTGCCTGGTTGCTGGATCTTGATACAGGAAGAATAGAACCTCTTGAAACAGCCTGGAGTTACCAGTTTTTTACTGATAACCTTCTAGTCTGCCAGATGAAGGACCGGACGGTGATCAGGGATCTAAAAAATTCTCTGACCAGAGAGGTGAAGGGGAATTATATTTACATTCCTTATTCGGGTACTGGAAAGTTTGCATTATATGACCGGCAACAGAAAGTGCTGATGTTCTTTGATACAAAGTTAAAGCTCCTTGCAAACTATAGAGATGTTGATTATGTATCAATGACAAAAGATGCTGAGGCTTCAGTATTTGTAATGGCGGGAAGGATTGTTATGATAAACCTCAAAACGATGAAGAGCACGGAATGGAAGACTGTGAGAGAAGTCAGGTTTGCTGAAATGTTGAATAATGATGTGGTAACAATCGAAAAAGATCCGGAAGGATATTTCATCAACAGGTATTCTGATATTGCTGTCAGCTCTAGGACTTTGGTTTTGCCTGATCATTTTGATATCAGCAATTCCAATAACATCATTATCCGGGATGAGCGGTATGTGATAATGCCAGTAAGGAAAGAGACAGAGAAGGAGGAAGCCTCATTAGGGCAGATCTTTTACAGTAATCAGAATAACAATCGTAGGCTGCCCACGGATCAGATGGCGGTGTACGACCTGAAGACGGATGTATGGAAACGGCTTCCCAAGGAGTCCGACCTTTACTCCGTACAGGAGATAGTGGATGGACATTCGACTTTGATATATTATGATCCTTCATCTAACAAAATGGATACGATTGCGAATAATAGCCATCGGGTAAGTCTTGAAAAAGATTTTGGGTCTGGTCAAATAGAAATTGACAATGTTTATGTCAAGGGTAATAAGTTTCATTACGATGAAAAGACAGACCGGATGATCTACTTTAAGGATAAAAGCTGGTGGGTTCAGAATATTGATGATGGAAGCATCGTGAAGATTCCGGTGAGCAATCCTGATGATTTTGTAGCGATAGATTACAGCGGGCTTTCTGATACGCCGTCCGGAAGTATCTATCCTACAAATAAAGCTTCTTCATATATTCTGACTGATGCATATGATTTTTTTCTTTATCAGGCTGAAGCCAATAGAGTGACAAGGCTGACGTTCGGCAGGGAAATCAATGAATCATATCAATTGGCGGATAAGAAGTTTGACAGAATAACAGGTATTTCAAACTGGGATGTCAAGAGGAACGATGAAATCGACTTAGACCGGAAATACAGCCTGGTTATTCGCAATATCAAGAGCTATGATTCTGGGATAGCGGAATTTGATTTCAGGACTTCAAAGATGAAAAAGTTGGTGAATATGGAGGATGCTATCAGATCTGTTTTTCTTGATGGCCAATCTATTGTATGGACTTCGCAATCGTTTGGAAAACCTTTGTCAGTATATCAAATGAAAGGGAACAAAATGAAATTGATATACAGTAGCAAAGGCAATGAAGATTCTGGAACGGACATAATGAAAAAGGAGATGATTCAGTATGAGGTAAACGGCAAGCGCTACAATGCAGCGCTACTTTATCCTGTCAATTTCGATCCCAACAAAAAGTACCCTTTGATTTTTGAAGTCTATGAACGGCAGTCAAAAGATGTGATGAACTTCTATGTTCCGCACTTATTTGAAGGACAGGGCTTCAATGCAATGCATTATATATACAACGGCTATTTTGTATTGCTTCCTGACCTTGATTTTGTGGAGGGAGCGGTTGGAAAGTCAATTTCGGCTTCGGTGGATGCTCTGGTTGAAAAATTGAAAACCAATTCGAACATCAATACTGATAAAATGGCAGTCGTGGGAAGTTCTTTCGGAGGCTATGAGACGATGTTTCTGATGACACAGAACAGCTGGTTTGCGACAGGGATTGCAGGGGTGGGCATTGCTGACCTACCATTTAATGCGATGTCATACTTTAGGAATTTTAAGACACCTGATTATTTTAGGGTAGAGCACCATGTATTCAGGATGGGGAAAAACCTGTTTCAAGATTATCAGGGCTACCTTGAGAATTCTCCGCTGTATAATATGAAGAATCTGACGAAACCAGTACTCTTGTGGACGGGTCAGAATGATGGTAATGTCAATCCTGATCAGTCCCGGGCTTTTTTATTGGGAATGAAAAGGCTTGGAAAAAAGGGTGCTTTGATTGAATACCCGAATGAAGGTCACAATCTTTCTAAAAAAGAAAATCAGTTGGACCTCAACGTGAAAGGGTGGCAATGGCTGGATTATCACCTCAAAGATGCGAAACCTGCCGAGTGGATTAAACCTCTGCTGGACTAAATAAAATAAGGCTGCTGGTTTTATCAGCAGCCTTTTTAATGATTATTGACGTTGAGATAATTCAACGTTGCATGTGTTCAGATCACCCTGATCGCTCAATCCGAATGCCTGTGGCTGACCGGGAATATTTCCGACTGTACAGATCGGTCCCGGATTGGTATCGCACTCTGCGACTTTTTCACAAGTTCCTATGGACTGGTTGAAAATGTAACCGTCCATCGGTACTGCGCTCTTTCCGGATTTAGCAGTAGTGTGACTGGCATAAGCTGATGCTACTCCTGTCAGGATAACAGCGGCACTTAAAAAGTGCTTTTTAAAATTGTTCATAATAATAAAATTTGATGTGTTGCCTACGGTTAAAGGTCTTCGGCTTTACCTTTCCGCTTAGATGCGGGGTTTGTACGTGCGCCTGTACTTAATAATATTCTGACCTGTCAATACATAGATATGATCTTTTGTTACGATAAAATCCCTGACCTTCTCACCGGGTTTATGTCTGACTGGAAAACTATAGAGGTAAACGTTTTTTTGATAATCATACACGTCGATTATAGCGGAGTTCTTCCAAAGTTTTTCAGATTCATGCCTGCCTCGCAGGTTCGAATGATTAAATAAGAGTCCATCATAAGCATATTGCATACTGTTTACCTTAAGCGGTGGCCTGTTCATTTTAATCTGCCCGTTATTGGTTTTGGTAACCGTGATCCGGGCTTTGAAGGTTGAATCGATAGTGCGCCCTGATCCTAACAATTTAAGTTCTTTGTCGATACGCCTGTATTCATTCCGGTAATAATAGGTGTAAATGAATTCTCCGGTTTTCAGATCTCTGACAAAACAGCCGTCCGTGTCAAAAAGCCCGTCAATCTGTTTTTCAAGAAATTGGTCGTTGAATTTTACGCTAGGTAATTGTTCTCCTTGGCTGAATTGAATGGTTCCGACAATGTTTTCTTTCTTTATTTTATGATGTGTCCGGAATAGATAGTTTCCTTTTCTGATCATCATTAACTGTGAGAAAAAAATGCTGTTGTCGTTTAGGATATAGGCGGTTTTATCAGGAAACTGGCCTTCATAGATGGCAGGGATTTTACCGTCAGAAATTGTGAAGCTGGGGTAATTGATTTGGACAGTGATTCCTCTAAAATCCAAATCTTTTTTGTCAAGGTCTAGCGTGTCCAGTATGAGCTCTTTGAAGTCAGGATAAATTTTTCCGATTATGAGTGGCGCTATGATATTGGCCAGGTAAACTGAATCTGAAAAGTTACCGGCAAAATAAAAAGAATTGGCCTTAAGGTCTAAAGGAATGCCCTGGTCAATCGCATGAGGAAGGAAACGCCTTGTGAAATTGTTTTCCTTTTTTATAATATACTCTGATGATTGATAGAGTACAATGACCAATATAATGCTGGAAATAAACGATACTGAAATTTTGGATATATAAATCTTAGTCTTACTTTGTAGTTTCTTTTCTGTAATTATAATACTCGATGCGGCTAAGACGACGCACATAAGATTAAAGATAAGATGTTCTGTCCATCCGAGTTTTTCAAGGATGCCGCCACAGGAACAGGGAATGAATTCACTATAATTGAGTATGATGTATATGTATGCTGTGAATGCTGCCATCAGGCCAAAGGATGCGTAAAGTCCTGTCAGACGGGTTGATTGAAATAACAATGCTATTGAAATGACAAACTCGATTCCTATCACAGCATAGGAAAGCGGATCAGCATAGGCGCTTACTATAGGAGACTGAGCCAGCTGGATCTGGAAATTTTCGAAGTCCATCAGCTTGCTTGCGCCGGCATATACAAAGAGCAAAACCAAAAAATAGCTTGTGACTAAAGGAATATGATCAGATAGCTTTTTCATAGATATAGTTTTTGTGTTAGGCTGTAAGCTTATCCTTCCTGAATGAGACGCCAGATGGTTTTCTGGTTGCCATACAAAGGCATTAATGTTCCCTTGCTTATAGGACAGGTAGTCTTGAAATTCCCCATACTTTCCCAAATACCACTGACAGGACATGGTAAGTCTGAAGCACAGGTAATGGTAGTTGTATGAGGAATCATAGGTTTATACTTAATGTTATTGGTGTTTCCAATCCTGTCCGTCTTTTACCGGAGGATCCGGGTCAACAGGTTTTTGTGATTCATATTTTACAGAATCTAATTCTTTTTCTGTTTTATTACTAAATACATTAGTTAACTGTTCATCAAAGACCTCTTGTTCCTGTGGTCTGCAATTTTGAAGTGTTAAAGAACTTATCATTAAAAATAGATGTGGGATAACTTTTTTCATTGTTTTTTGATTTGTGATCATCCCGGCCGTTCAAATCGATTTTGTGATCCAAAAGTACTTTTGTTATGACGGATAAAAAAGTCTGTACAGGCAGGTTTCATCAACAAAGACGTCTTGATTCATCAATGATGACAAGTTAAATTCTCTGAAAATGTCGTTTTAGAAATATCTTTGGAAAGAAGTATATATTAAATTCCAAATTTTTGATTTGAAGCGGTTTAAATGTAATTTTCACTAATTTTGAAAGGATACGATATGGAAAATTCTAATAAGTATTTAATTGTTCTGATCCTTTTGTCTTTTGTAAAACTGTTTTCTCAAACCAATGAAAGCCGTTCAATGGAAACTATAAGGCAGCAGTATCAGAATCTACCGAAGAATGACATTCGTGCTTTGCCGTATGTTAATGATTATATCCGGAACGCAAAGAATGCAGGTTATTTTAAGGAACTGACTCAGGGTTACAGGGACGCTGTTTTTTACACCCCGGATGAACATCTCAAGCTGGTTTATTCTGACAGTATGATTTATGCTGCTGAAAAATCCAGAGATAATGCATTACTTACATTATCATATCTCGGGAAAGGTATCATCTACTACTTTAACTATAAAAAGTTTGAGCCGGCTCTGGATCAGTACCTCAAAGCTTATGAATATTCGAAAAAGACAAAGGATCTCTATCTTAAGTATAAGGTTGTGTATCATATGGCTGTTGTTAAAAGCTATTTAGGATATTATAAAGATGCGGTTGCTCGTTTTGCGGAATGCATCGATTTTTTTGAGAGAGAAAGCCGGATAGCTAAACATGAGAATGAGATTTATAATTTCAAAAGAGGATATTACAATTCGCTTCATCAGATGGTGGTCTGTTACAGGAATATCGGAGAACAGACAATAGCAGACAGCTTGCTGACAATGGGCATTGACAAAATAAATAGGGAATCTGAGTTTTCTTTAGAAAGGAGCTATTTGCTTAAATGCAGAGCGATCTCTTATTTTAAACATCGCGATTATGCTAAAGCTATCCGGGATTTCCAGACCGCACTGCCTGAACTGGAAAAGAAGGATTTTTCCAATGCCTCGGTAGTCTATTTCTACCTGGGACAGAGCCTAATGAAGATTGGTGATAAAAAAGGAATTGAACAACTTAAAAAGGTTGATTCTATTTTTGAGAAACATGCTTTTATCCTGCCGGAACTGAGGCAGAATTATGAGCTTCTCATAACACATTACAGGGATAAGGCAGATATTGCCAAAGAGCTTTATTATACCAACCGACTTCTTCAGGTCGATAAAGTGCTTTCTCAGGATTTTACCTATCTGTCATCCCGTATCCATAAGGAGTATGATACTAAAGATCTGCTGGAAAAGAAGGATTTTCTTGAAAAAAAGAGCACATCAAGGCTTTATCTGCTTTTGATTGTTTCTATCTTGGCTATTATTTCGATTGTAATTTTGACTTACCACTATTACGGGGAAAGGACCATGAGGCTTCAATACGAAAAGCTTCAGAAACGGCTTCGGAATCCTGACAAGACAATAATAAAAATTGATTGCAATAAAGAACAGGATCAGATATCGTTACTTCCGGAGGAACTGATCAGAGAACTTTCAGATAAGATCGATAAATTTGAAAGAACAAAAGGTTTTACAAAAACAGGACTGACGCAGCACGATCTGGCATCTCAACTGGGTACAAACTACAGATACCTTTCCATATATATCAATGAGGTGAAAGGAGTCAATTTTAAGAATTACCTTAACAGGCTCCGAATCAATTATATTACCGAACTTTTGAATAGTGACAGGAAATATCTGAATTACACTACAGAAGCTTTGGCGGAGGAATGTGGCGTTGCAACACGTCAGAGTTTTTCCGACCTGTTCCGGGAGATCAATGGGATGCGGCCACAGGATTATATCCGGCAAAGGAAACAGGAGCTAAAGAATTAGGAGATTTTAATTTTTTTGTATATTAATCTGAAAACGACATGGTAAGTAAGATTTTTTTAAACAATTTACAGAAAAATTACAATGACATGCTGGCGGTACTAGAGCGCATCCGTCAGAGCGAAGACAACGTATTACTCACTTTCGAAAACTGCCTGATGGAAATTGATGCGACTATTAGAAGACTCAAAGAGCAGGTCAGAAAACATCAGTTTGACTCTATAGCAGAAGAAGTGTGTTTTTTCAAAGAGCTCAAACCAAAATTTGTGGCGGAGTTCATTTTCTATACTTCGGTATTGGAAATCGAATCAAATAAGCCACAGAACAACATTAAGATGTTACGAAGGTATTATGCGAATCATCTTAAAAATCTTGAATCTTCAAATGATAAAAACCGAGATTTCTACAATTACTACAGCAGAGGAGCCACTTATTTAGACCATAAATATTTTGTGCGCCACTCCTATGATCTGAAGATGCAGCTGCCCCAACTGCTTTACAGCTTCGATGATATGTTTACCACCTCTCACGACTTTTACGTTGCGCAATTTATTGCCAATGAAAAGGTTTTGGCTTTTGTTAATCAACAGATGTCAGATATGAAAAGTGAAGTGATTCAGCGGATCGATTACAAAAAACTGGAATGGTCGTCTGCGAAGGTCAATCTGGTAGAACTGATCTATGCTATTCACCTCAGTAAAGCTATTAATTCGGGATCTTTAGGTTTAAATAACACCATCAAAATTTTTGAGGACTTATTCAATATTGACCTCCATAACTTTCATAAAATATTAACGGAGATCAAGTCCCGTAAAAACAGCAGGACTAAATTTATAAATCAGTTGCAGGAAACCCTGAATCAATATCTGGTTGATAGCGATGAATAATATGATTGAAGTTTGATTTATCCACAATAGAAATTCGATGGCCACAACCGTAGGGTTTAAAACATAAATCAATCGGTACTACCGAAAAGCTTATGAAAAAGTTTGAGCTGTATTATCCAACTTTGTCCTGTACAGTGCCAAAGGATAATACAGCTCTCTTTATTAGGATGTCTATATCCTTTGAAATTATTCATAACAAAAAAAAATTACTATGAGTAACATCGATCCGAAAACACCACTATGGAAACTGACTGTTGAAGAGTTTATGTCCATCTCAAAAAATCAGAGTTCTGAGAATAAATATGAATATGGACTGAAAGGACTTGCAAAGATATTGGGATGCTCGGTTTCAAAGGCGTCGGAGGTAAAATCTTCTGGCATCTTGGATGATGCCATTATTCAGAACCGAAATATCATTATCATTGATAAAGAAAAAGCCCTGAAGTTATTTGCGAAAAAATAAAGTATGTATTATCTTGAGCTGATTGACAGGTTTTGGGCTTTTACCGAAAGTGTAAAATTAGGTCCATCATCTACTACGCTATACTTTTACCTTCTGAAAAAAGCTCGGGATTTTAATCATTATCAGTTTGCTGTATCTGATATTGAGCTTGGCAAACAGCTGGGACTGAACAGGGCGACGATAAAAACTGCCAAAGAGAAACTTCGGCTTTATGGATTGATCAGTTTTGAAATGGTTAGTAGTTCCCCCTGCAGTTATAGGCTCTTGGTCGATTACCCACTTGAACTCGTAGAAACAGAATTAATAGAAGAGTTGCCAATGGCATCAAAGGTTTTAAATACAGAAAATCAGGTGGAGTTGCCTTCAGAACAGGAATCTTTGACGGATGATATGAAATTTTCATCGGAGAATTCACTTGGAGTTATTGATGGATTGAAAAATTCTAAAAACGAGCCTTCACTTGCAGAGTTTTTAGAGTTTGCTAAAAGTTTGGAATTGTACAATCCTGAAATGGATTCTCTGATTTTGGAAAAATACGCGAGCTGGAAAGAGAGTGGCTGGAAAAACTCATTTGGAAGGAATATTACTAATTGGCAGGCGTCCCTGAAAAATATTTTACCTTTTCTCAATCCGGGAAATAAGGATGAATTAATTTCGCTCAACGATATTTCTACTATAAAGCGTCCCAACTGAGTAAAATCTATATACGTTGCAGAAGGATCAATAATTTACCAGTTAATTTCATAATAAACATCTGATATAATTGCCAAACAAGTCTTGTGGAAATCATAATGTATCATTTCTATAATTATATTCCTCTTAGTCATATCAATACATTTATTGGCAAAGTTGCACCTGTGATAATCATCTTACTTGATTAAAAAGTGATTTTGTATATAATTTTGTTTATCAGCTGGTTACATCGTATGTTAATTGAATCTTTTAAGAATATTGCCGACAAGAAGCAAACTGTTAAAACAGAACTTGAAAATCTTAAATAAAATTCATTGTTATTTAAAATTAAAATGCAGAAAAGATAATACAGCAGTAATAGTTTAGCACAAATCTATAAAAGAAATGAAAAGACTATTACTAATTTGTATGATGCTGTTATATGTTTCAGCATCGGCTCAGGAACTATTTCCTTATTTGCAGGCGCCATCGCCTACATCAATTTATGTCAACTGGAAAACTGCTTCAGATCCGGAATCTGTAGTAGAATACGGATCCTCTCCGAACCAACTTTCACTAACACTTACGGGAACTAATAAAATTATGTCGGATACAGGTTACCCGGCCAATTACTTTTACCACTCCGTTAAGATTGACGGCTTAAATCCCAATACAAAGTATTACTACAGGATCAAAACCGGAAACCGTTTGTCACAGGTATATTCATTTAAAACATTGCCTTTGCCTGGCCAGCCTGCTACGTCTGACGGTCACCTTAGATTTCTGGTTCTCGGAGATAATCAGATGAAAAATGTACCGCGTTTTGATTCCCTGGTATCAGCGGCGAAAAGGCAAATTGCTAAAAAATGGGGTTTTGATAAAGATCCCTCGGATAATATTGCAATGACTGTGATGGTCGGAGATCAGGTCGATGTAGGAACTTTGGATCATTATGAAAATGTCCATTTTGCTAAAAATAAAAAGTTGTCGGGTTTTTTGCCGATACAGACCCTGGTCGGTAACCACGAGACGTATGGCACTTTGGGTATGCAGGCTTATTATGATCACTACATTCTGGATGACCTAAGCTACAAAGGAATTTCATCAGGTTCAGAGGCCTACTATGCAAGACAGGTTGGTAACGCCTTATTCCTGGCATTTGATACAGAGCATCCTTCCAATGATCAGATCACTTGGCTTAATAAGATTCTTCCTCTAGCGAATCAAGACAGTACGGTCGAATGGATTATATCTTTGGGTCACAGACCATATCAGGCTGAGCAGTATGTAGGGGATATTTCAACGTGGATCAGAAATACTGTAATACCGATTCTTAACACGAGTTCAAAGCATATTCTGCATATCGGTGCTCACCATCATTTGTACCACAGAGGACAATTGAAAAATTTTCCGACCTATCAGATCATTTCAGGAGGTGTAGCCTGGGATCAGTATTGGGGAATGGCTTCCGAGCAGGATTTTGATGATGTTCAAAAAACCATCTCCAACTGGATCTATCAGATTATCGATATTGATACCGTAAAGAATACATTCGAGGTTGAAGCCTATTCGATAGGAAGCATTTATGAATGGAAAGACAATGAATTGATGGACAGTTTTCATCACGCTAAAAACAAGCCTGCACCGCAAAAGCCTTTAATAGTAAATAACTTTACTGGTCAGGAAATGGAACTTCCGGTGACTATCGAAAGTTCGGCTTATCAGACGGCTTCAGATGAACTGCTTAATACCACGGAATTTTTACTGTCAAAAACTCAGGATTTCAGTATAGTAGAAAAGGATATATACAGGGATTTTGAAAACCTTTACGGTCCGGTAGGAAACAGGACGGATCAGTCCAAAGATATCAATGCGGGCGTCGATATTACCAAAGCAACTATTCCTGTAGGAGGGCTGACTAATGGAACTTATTATGTGAAAGTACGCCATAGGGACAGAAATCTTCAGTGGTCTGCGTGGAGCGATATAAAATCTTTCAAGATCATCAATAGTACAGTTTTGAATACCCAGATTATCCCGGATTCGCAGGAATATGAGCAGAATAAGCCGATAAAGATCAGTTTCACGGATACACCGGGCGGAGCAAAAGATTGGATAGGTCTATATAAGAAAGGACAGAACCCGGGATCTGCAACTCCGTCGCAAACCTGGAAGTATACTAATGGACAGGTCAGTGGAAGCTTAATATTTACCAATGGCTTACCTAATAAAGGGCAGTATTATGCTGCCATAATGGTCAATGACGGCTACACCGAGATAGCAGACAGAAAACCTTTTTATGTTGGTCCGGCAGTAAGTCTGGCAACAGATCAAAATACTTATCCTGTGGCAGGAACGGTAAAATTAACTTATTCGAATGCACCTGCTCTTTCTAAAGATTGGGTCGGGGTTTATAAGGTTGGAACCGTACCGTCTGCTGTTACTTCACCCAAGTGGGCATATGTGACCGGTGCTAACGGCACTTACACATTCAACGGTTTACCTAAAGGTTATTATTATGCACAGTATTTTCTTGAAGATGGCTATACTGCAATCGGAAATAAAATTTTCTTCCAGATAGGAGATGACATCACTCAGCTGATGATCAATAAAACGATTTATAACCTTAATGAAAATATTATTGCAACCTGGACAGACTCTCCGGGTATTGTGAAAGACTGGTTGGGTATCTACCACAAAAATGACAATCCGAATGTAGATCCGCTCATTAGCTATACTTATTTCAACGGCACTGCAAACGGTACAGCAGAAATTCCGGATGATAAGTTACCTACGGAACCGGGAAATTATTTCATTGTCATGTTCACGGATGATTCTTACAATGAAGTTTCAAACAGGGTAGAGTTTGAGGTTGTTGGTGAGACATTGGGAACGGATAGCAATTCTTCAGAAAGTGGAATTCAGGTTTATCCTAATCCTGTTAACAATGGTGACCGCACTTATATCAAAGCCAAATACCCAATTGAGAAAATTGATGTTTATGATATGACTGGAAGCTTGTTCTACACATCAAAAAATATTAATAATAATTCAACATCAATCATTAATCAAAGTTTACCAAAAGGGGTCTATATTTTAAAAATATTCTCCAATAAACTCTATACTGTGAAGATAATTGTTAAATAAATTTCTCTGATTTATTTTAAATCAATAACCCCGAAGCACCGCTTCGGGGTATTTTTTTATTAGGCACATTTTTATTGGTGTTTATCTTAGCTTTCAGCGTATTGACTGTCATTCAAAATTCAAAAACCTGTATTAAAAAATTCGTCAATTCATTCTGTTTCTGGGCAATCCGATCTCCTGTTCCTGAGGGTAAGGCTTCCTCTGGGTCATACTCACATCTTCCCTTATTCTATTGTAAGCCTCAAATAATTTGTCTTTATCGAGCGTATATCTCGGATCAGGAATAAATGGCATTTTCTGCATTTTCAGAATCGTAATAGTTGGGAAATGGAAATCAACTTCGACAATTCCTAAAAGTAAATAACATCCACCTCCCTGAAATGGATACTTACTAAGATTATCAGGAAAATGAGCTGTATCAAAATACGCTCCTTCATTATCAATCCAAGTCCCGAAAAACATAGCTCCTCTTTTAGTAGGTACGTGTTTTCTTGAAATAAGATAAGCCAGCATTTTGACTTCTTTTTTGTGGTATCTGGTTAAATCCTTTGCCATCACGCTTCCTCTGTACTTGGTTTGCAATAAATCAAATGGACTTACAGAAACAGGAAATCCTAAAATTTCTATTTCATCAAATGCATCTTCATAGGGATGACGTACGACTTCTGGTAATTTATATTCTTTTTTAGGCTCATCAAGTAAAGTCAAATGCTTATAATTCTGCTTATCACCTGCAAGCAGAAATCTGGCTTCTATTAAAAGTTCGTGTTTTGCTTTTCCTGTAAATCTAAAAGCTCCGATGAATATTAAAGTTTGCAGTGTTTCAAGTCCAATAGAAACTCTTTTAACGAAGTTTTCTAATGATTCATAATCTCCATTAGCTTTTCTTTCTTCAGGGATTAAAGTTGCTGTTTTATCATCTAAACTTTCCACGTGCATTAATCCCAGATAGACATCATTATCATATACAGTGGTTTTATATTCACTTTTGTTGATACAAGGATTTAAAATGTTAGCACCTGACATTCTGGCTTCGTGAATATAGACCTCAGTCCTGTAAAAACCACCGCCATTATTAATGGCAGACACCATAAACTCGATGGGATAATTCACTTTCAGATATAGACTCTGATAACTCTCTACAGCGTAAGATGCTGAATGCGCCTTACAAAATGAGTAACCTGCAAAGGATTCAATTTGTCGATACACTTCTTTTGATAACTGTTCAGGATGTCCAAGCTTTTTACAGGATTCAAAAAAATGATCCTTAACCTTCTGTAAAGCTGATAGTGATCGACCTTTGCCACTCATAGCACGCCTCAATACATCACCATCCGATGCTTCTAATCCACCAAAATGTAGTGCAATTTTAATGACATCTTCCTGATAGACCATAATGCCATAAGTCTCACCCAATTCCTGTTTAAAGACTTCGTGAAAATATTCGAACTTGTCAGGATTATTGTGCCTGAAAATATACTCACGCATCATTCCGCTTTGTGCTACACCTGGTCTGATAATCGATGAAGCTGCAACTAAAACTTTATAATTATCACATTTTAACCTCCTCAGCAACCCACGCATTGCAGGACTTTCAATGTAAAAGCAACCAATAGTCTTACCTCTGCTCAAATATTCATTGCATTTTGCTTCATCTTTTGAAATTGATGTATCCCGAATATCAATAGTAACACCTCTTTTTTCTTGGATAAGCTTAACTGTATCATTGATTGTACCTAGTCCACGCTGGGATAAAATATCAAATTTTTCAAAACCAATCTCTTCAGCAACATGCATATCAAACTGGACAATGGGGAAGCCTTTGGGTGGCATTTCCAAAGCGGTAAAATTGGTAATTGGCTCTTCTGAAATGATGATTCCACAGGCGTGCATACTTCTTTGATTCGGGAATTTTTCCAAAAGCTTTCCATATTTGTGAACCATTGCCGAAACAGAATTTATATCGTGAGATTCTATAGGTTTTGTCGCCAGTTCGTCCAGTTCTTCTTTTGGCAGACCAAATACTTTTCCGACCTCCCTGAATATTGACCGGTATTTAAACTCTACATTAGTCCCACAAAAAGCTACGTGATCCTTTCCGTATTTATCAAAAATATATTGCAAAATGGTGTCTCTGTCCTGCCAGCTCCAATCCAGATCAAAATCAGGCGGTGTTTTACGATTCAGATTGAGAAACCTTTCAAAATACAGGTCAAGCTCTAAAGGACAAATATCCGTGATACCAAGGCAATAGGCTATGATACTGTTTGCTCCGCTTCCTCTTCCAACGTGCATAAATCCCATTCGGTTACTGTACTGAACAATATCCCAGGTAATTAAAAAATAACCTGAAAAATTAAGCATATCAATGACCTTCAATTCTTTTTCAACACGTATGACAGCAGATTGATTATTATCGGGATAACGTTTTTTTAATCCTTCATAGGCAAGCTTTGTCAAAAGTTCAAAATCACTTTCTTTACTGCCTGTAAAAAACTTTTTATTCTTCGGTGTTGAGTAATCAAATTCAAAATGACATTGTTCCAAAACCCATTCTGTATTTTTAATGATCTTTGGATATGCTTTGAATTTATTTAATAATTCTGCTGGCTGAATAAATACTTCCGAATCTTTACAGTAGTCGGTTGGTTTTAACTTTGAGCCTAATGTATTAAGGTCAATGGCTCTTAAAATCTTATGCAGATTATAATCCGTTTTGGTTTTAACGGTAACTGGCTGTAAAATGACCATTTTCGGAATATATACCTTCAATTCTGATTTTACCAAAAGATTCAGATCCTCAGGTCTGATTCCTATGTATTCATTACGGTGTAGTTTTTCAGGAAAATCGCTAAGCGGATAAATAACTGTCACATCTGAAAATAAAGGATGATATTTTGGAAGTTCTTTACCATCACAGTTATGTTCAGTCAGGAGTTTATTAATTTCGCCAATCCCTTTATTCCCTTTAGCAAGACAGATATAAAATAGTTCGTTTTCTTTCCTTATCTCTACACCAACAACCAATTTAATATTGGATGCTTTACAAAGTTTGTGAAATTCATAAATACCTGTAATTGTATTGATGTCTGTTAAAGCCAGTACCCCAACATTCAATTCAACCGCCTGCTGAACCAATTCCTGCACGGATATAGTCCCATAACGTAAACTATGGTATGAATGACAATTTAAAAACATAATTACTATAATAATAAGCCAGATGCTCTTCCTACGCTTGTACTTCCAAACCTTAATTTCAGTTTATCCATCGTTTGATAAAGACTGATTAATTCTTCGGTGTCTTCAAACAAATTCATCTGATGACAGCCGTGTACTAATCCAGTGAACTTAACGCCAATCAATCGGATTCTCATTCTTCGGGTGTACAATCTATCAAATAGTTCCAAAACATACTTGAGCAATGTGTGGTCAGCAGATGTGTAAGGTATTCTGCATTGTTTGGTTTCAGTATCGAAATTAGAATATCTAATTTTAACTACTACAACTGATGTCAGCCATTTTTCACTCCTCAGCTGAAATGCCAATTGTTCAACCATCCTGGATAACATACTTTTGATTCCCTGAATATCAATCGTGTCCTGAGAAAAGGTATTTTCTGATGATATAGACTTTCTTTCGGAATAAGGAATAACTGGTGTTTCATCAATACCGTTGGCTTTCTTCCAAAGTTCAGTACCATTTTCCCCAATGAGCTGATGTAACACATCAACAGGCGTTTCTGATAGGGTCTGGATCGTTCTCACGCCAAGCCTTGAAAGCAATTGAAATGTCACATTCCCTACCATCGGAATCTTTTTGATAGACAATGGATTTAGAAAAGGTTTAATATTCTGTGGAGGGATTTCCAGTCTTCCAGTTGGTTTGGATTCACTAGTTCCAATTTTAGAAACGGTTTTGTTGGTGGATAAAGCAAAGCTGATAGGCAGCCCTGTGTTTTTTGTAACAGCACCTGCAATTTCATTGGTCCATTTATAGCATCCGAAAAACTTATCCATTCCACTCAAATCAATGTAAAATTCATCTACACTTGCTTTTTCCAATATAGGTACTTTTTCCTGTATGATTTCTGTAACGGTATGCGATATATTGGAATAATATTCCATATCCCCTTTGATAACTTTTGCATCAGGACATAATCTCAAAGCTATTTTAATAGGCATTGCACTTCGCACCCCAAAATATCGCGTTTCATAAGAGCAGGATGCTACCACGCCTCTGTCCCCGCCACCAATAATAAGCGGTTTTCCAACGAGGTCGGAGTTCTTCATTCTCTCACAGGAAACAAAGAATGTGTCAAGATCCATATGGGCAATTGCGCGATTCATATCGGCAAAATTAGATACTATTTGTATCATTTTTATTATATTTGCTGATACAATTTGTACCAATGTCAATTTTTTCAGATAATATCAGGTTTCTAAGGCATAAAAAAAGTTTATCCCAGCAAAGTATTGCAGACAATTTGGGAATAAGCAGGGTCCGTTATGCCAAATATGAAGACGGCCGATCCGAACCTCCCTTCGATGTTCTTCTCACCATCTCCAAATATTTTAATATCAGCATCGATCTGATGCTGTCGTTGGATGTGAGAAAATATCCTTTGGAAGATACCATCAAGTTGCCGGACAATAGGATTGTTCTTCCTATCAGAGTAGACAATAATGGCAATGACCAGATTGAGGTCGTTCCACAGAAAGCTTCTATGGGTTACTTGAAAGGTTATGGTGATCCGGAATACATAGAAGGTCTTGATATCATATCTTTACCGTTTTTAAAAGGCGGTAAGTTCAGGGCATTTCCGGCTGACGGAGATTCCATGCCTCCCTATAAGGACGGAACGTATATCGTAGGAAAATATGTTGAAAATCTTTCTGATCTGAAAACAGACAGAACGTATGTTTTCATTACTTCCAATGATGGGATCAGTTACAAAAGGTTTCAGTTTCACGAAGCAGATGGTATCTGGGTTAAGGCTGATAATAGTTTTTATGAGCCTTATAAAATTCCATTACCGGAAATTAAAGAGATCTGGGAATTTGCCTGTAGTATCAATACAAAAGAATATGCACCTGATGAGTTTGCAGAGCGTAATATTCAAAGTTTCATTGCAGAGATCAAAACTGATATAAAACAGATCAAAGAAAAAATTGGAGATAAGAATTGATTACTTTTTATTAGGACTAAACGGAAATGGGAAGTGACCTAATTAACTAAAAACTTCCCCGAAGGGAAGTAAAAACACAAATGATGAACTCTCTACTGAGAGAGGTGGCAAATATAAAATAAAAAACGAATTACAAATTATGACCCAACTAACTTTATTCGATTCCGAAGAATTATATGAATTTCCGAAGATCTTTTGGAGTTTAGGGAATATTTTTTAAATAGGGATGAAGCTGACCTTTTAAAAGATAAACTGCTTCATTCTGCACCGTGGGAACAGCGTACCCAGAAAATGTATGACAAAACGGTGATCACCCCTCGTCTGACAGCCTGGTATGGAGATGACAGGAGATCTTATGATCCAGCAGATAACAATACTTCATGTGCCAATAACTGGACTCCTAAGCTGTTTTCACTAAAAGAAAGGATAGAGAAAGAATTCGGCTACCAATTTAATGGTGTGCTTTTAAATCTTTATCGTGACAATAATGATTCAGTAGCTTGGCATAGGGATAAAGAGAGCCGTTATGGTAAACGACCTGTTATCGCATCGATCAGTCTCGGACAAACCAGAAATTTTGATTTCAGGAAAAAAGATCATCATCAAAGCAAATACAGTCTGCCGCTTCCTCACGGTTCTTTGCTTATTATGAAGGGAGATCTTCAGGAGCATTGGGAACACAGGATTGCTAAATCCAGATTACAAATGGGACCAAGGATAAACCTTACCTTCCGGTTGATTCACACGTTATAGGAATCATTATCTTATCTGCCAAACTAATCAGTTCATTTTGGGTGCCTTGATCGGCTTTTAAATATGATTGCTTCTTATCTGAAAATGCGTCGGGAAACTTTGAGCCGGGTAAGAGCTAATGTGATTTTTTGATTTCAATCAAATAAAGGAATTGCAAAAATATTTTCGGACAGAACTCCACATCCAGACCAAGGAAAGGGAATACCAAGATGTGAACTTTACTTTTACGTTGACGACATCGAACTCGAATTTGAAAACGAAATGAAATTGGAGCGAAATTAATAATTGAAATTAAAGATCGAGATTGAGGCGACAAAGCTTGTTATTTTTCAGATATTGACGGGCACATTATTGCTTTTGCCGAAAAATTGAACAACAAATAAGTTAAAAATATGTATCACTCAGACTTACCCTTAAGTTGGATAAAACAACGAAACAATTTATTCACTAATTTTACAGGAGGCATATCCAGATTATCATGCAGTCAATCCCAGTAAGACATATTAAATCCAGTATTAAAGAACCTGACACTTCAGGGGAATTTATTATTTGGAGTTTAAGTGACTTGCTGTCCGGAAAGGATATGTTGCAGGAACTTCACCGGCATAGCTTCTATTTTATACTAGTTATCGAAAACGGTACAGGCGACCATATCATTGATTTTACACCTTGTCCTGTGGACAGCCAAAGCGTTCACATAATGCGTCCCGGTCAAGTCCACGAGTTAAAGCTACAATCAGATTGCAAAGGTTATCTGCTACAGTTTACGGATGAATTTTGTTTGAATTATGATACTGAAACCAAACAAATACTAAAAAAAATCAGCCGAAAAAACTACTATTTGTCCAAATCTGACACCTTTGAAAGAATAGTGTTTTTTATAAAAACAATCTTTCAGGAAGCTTCAAGAAAGGAATTCAAGCATAGATATGCCATACGAACAAATCTTCAGCTGTTCTTTGTCGAGTTATATCGACAAGGTTATTCTTCGGTAGATATTCCAGATGAAGAAACATCTTATCGATTAGAACGTTTGGAAGTATTTCGGGAACTGATAGCCGAGCATATTTCCAACCACAAACAAGTGAGATGGTATGCAGAAAAAATGAACCTGACTGTCTACCAATTAAATAGCATTACAAAAACCATTTTAGGTAAATCAAGCTCAGAAATCATTAACGATTATATACTGCTGGAGGCAAAACGTTATCTGCTGGCAACGACCAATCAGATAAATCAAATCTCCTGGTATCTTGGTTACGAAGATGTGTCTTACTTTATCCGTTTCTTTAAAAAACACATGGGCTATTCCCCTGAAGCTTTCAGAAATCATTTCAAATAAGTCCTATACAAGCTCATTTTTGTCCTATCGGTCTCGCAATATCCATTGATACCTTTGCTCTATCAATAAGTAAAGCGTATGAAAGTGATATTAAAAGTAATCCTGACAGGCCTCGCAGGCACATTGGCAACAGATGTCTGGACATTTATCCTGAAAATATTCGGGGTCCATTCCCACGGTCTTTTGTTGGTAGGCCAATGGGTTATATCCCATATGGGAACATCATTACAAAACCGATTGATAGGAAATGAATTGTTGATTGGCTGGACAGCTCATTACTGCCTCGGCATATCCTTTTCCTTTTTGCCACTTCTGCTCTATGGAAAAAAGTGGCTGAACCGCCCCACCATTACCAAAGCATTGATAATAGGCGTTATAACTTTTGTATTGGGCATTTTTATCATCCAGCCAATATTAAACTTTGGTGTGGCATTTTCAAACTTTCCCGATCAGCCGGTTATTCTCCTGAAAGTAGCTCTCTTTCATATCGTATACAGCATCGGTTTATATACGGCTTCAAGAATGATGGCTAACCCAAAACTTGTGAATAATTGAAAAAAATACCGAATATGAGAAATACAGAAAAAGGACTGCTCACGGCCATCGCACTATGTATTTTATTAGCTTCTCTGGGAACAAGTATTGTAAATATATCACTCCCTTCATTGAAAACCTTTTTTTCAGCCAGCTTCCGATTTGTACAATGGGTTGTGATTGCTTACCTGCTTGCCATTACGGTGTCCGTTGCCATTGCCGGTAAACTGGCAGACGAGTACGGCTATAGAGAATCTTTGCTTTTCGGAATTGCAGTGTTTACACTTTCCTCATTGTTATCGGCATTTGTTCCCACTATCTTGCTGATGATTGTACTGCGGTTATTTCAGGGAATGGGAGCAGCTGTTTTGTCGACAGTGGGTATGGCGATAGTTAAAAACAATACAGAAAAGGAAAAGATAGGTACGGCAATGGGGCTTTTAGGAACAATGTCAGCTATTGGTACGGCAATGGGGCCTTCGGTCGGGGGATTGTTGCTGTCCAATTTCGGATGGCCATCAATTTTTCTTGTTCTTGCATTCTTAGGTGGCATTGCATTTCTATTGGGATTGCTTTTTATCAAAAAAGAAAAAAGCATATCCAAAACAGGGCAAAAAATATATTTTACGGATGTAATTTTACTATCGTTATCTATAGGGACTTATGCACTTGCAATGACCATTGGCAAAGACCATTTCAGTATATATACACTTGCTTTGCTTTTGTTTTCAGCTTTTTCAGGCTGGAGTTTTTTTTCGGTTCAGCGACTTAGGATGCCTCCTCTGATAGATACAGGTATACTAAAGAATAAACCGCTTGTGGGTTCGTTGCTAAAGAATTTCGTTGTTTCCAATGTAATGATGGCTACACTGATTGTCGGTCCGTTTTTTCTCACATCGGGACTTGGCTTGAGCGAAACAGAAGTCGGCTGGTCAATGTCTGTCGGGCCTTTGGTTTCTATCCTCACAGGTATTCCTTCGGGCAAAATTGTAGATAAAGCAGGCACGGAGCTGATAACAAAAATAAGCCTGTTCTTGCTTCTTACAGGTACTCTTTGCCTGGCCTTGCTGCCGCAAATCTGGGGATGGACAGGTTATATTTCAGGTATCGTGTTGCTCACGCCGGGATATCAGTTGTTCCAGGCGGCCAATAATACTTCGGTGATGTCTGCCGCAGGAGAAAAGCAAGGCGGCGTGGTTTCAGGTATTTTGAATTTGTCCCGCAACACAGGTCTGGTTACGGGAGCATCGCTGATGGGAGCGTTATTTTCGATATCGTCAAAAAATGCTCCCGGAGTTACAAACATACCGGATACAATGTTTTTTGCACTGAAGGTTGTTTTTCTTGTTGCTTCTCTGTTCGTCCTGCCCGTGCTTATAACAACTTTTTCCAAAAACACCAAGTATCAATGTGATGATGCTCGACTAAAAAATAATTATCAGATTAATAATAAAAAAGGATAACATTTATGAATTCAGAAAGCGAAAAGTACAAAAAACTCTGGGATACACGTTATGGAAGCCCTGAGTTTGCCTACGGCAAATTACCCAATCAGTTTTTTAAAGAACGTCTTGACCCGTTACCTTCAGGGAATATTCTTTTGCCCGCTGAGGGTGAAGGCAGAAATGCCGTTTATGCCGCTTCTAAGGGGTGGAAGGTGACCGCATTTGACCTGAGTGAAAAAGGGAAAGAAAAAGCGGATAAGTTATCTGACGAATACAATTTGTCCTTCCATTATTTAATTGGCGATTTAGAGCAGCTGGATTTTGAAAAAGAGAGCTTTGATGTTATTGGATTGATTTATGCCCATTTTTTATCCGAAAAAAAAGCGGCACTGCACAGAAAGCTGAATACTTATTTGAAGCGTGGCGGCATTATCATTTTTGAAGCTTTCGGAAAAAAAAATCTACCTTTGGTAAAGGCTAATCCTAAAATTGGCGGAGCTATGCCTGAAAGTATGCTGTTTTCAACAGAAGAACTCAAAGAAGACTTCTCTAATTATGAAATACTCCTGCTCGAAGAAAAAGAAATAGTGCTAAGTGAAGGGCTTTATCATAATGGTACAGGTTCTGTAATCAGGTTTGTGGGGCGAAAACTTTAGTATGATACTCTAAGTTATGAGACAAATCATTTTCTAACTTTGTAAAATGCACGAAAAGCTAATTGAACTCATCTCTAAAAATATAACGCCAGCCGACAAATTGCTGTGCGAACAATATTTTGATCCTGTACTTTTCCCTAAAAACCAAGTGATTGAGGAAGAAGGCAAAATCCCAAAGTATCTTTATTTTGTGGTTTCGGGCTATGTACGGTTGTTTTATTACAACGAAAACGGCGATGAAGTTACCACCCATATCAACTGTCCGCCCGGATTTATCACTTCGTATTTCAACTTCATCAACCAGACCAAATCCAATGAAAACCTGGAGTGCGTTACAGCTTGTGAGTTACTGAGAATCACAAAAGACAATCTGGATATATTAACGCATCAAAGCACCGTGTTCAAAGATTTCAGCATTTCGGTTTTTCAGCAATCGCTTGCTTACAACGAAAATCGCTCAAAAGAACTGGCAACGCTAAGTGCGGAAGACCGATACCGGAAATTAATGAAAGGTTATTCCGATATTCTGCAAAATGTACCGCTACAATATATCGCCTCTTTTCTGGGGATGAACCCGAAGAGTTTGAGCAGAATACGAAAGGAAATCATTAAGTGACATTTGCGAAGCGTGTTTGAAAAATCAATGCTGAACTTTGTACATAATTAAATAGTGTAAAATTATGGCACAGAAAAATTTGGCATTGGTTACCGGGGCAAACGGACATTTGGGCACCAACTTGGTGCGGTTACTGATTGAAAAGGGAGTTCCTGTCAGAGCCTCAGTTCGTAATATCAAAAACAAAGAACCTTTTACAGGGCTGAATTGTGAGGTCGTGCAAGCCGACATCACAGACAAACAATCGCTCATAAATGCATTGCAGGGCGTAGAAACGTTTTACGCCGTTGGGGCTGCTTTCAAACTGTGGGCAAAAGACCCGGAAAAAGAAATCTATGACGTCAATCTGGCGGGAACAAAAAACATGATAGAAGCTGCAGCAGAAGCAGGTGTAAAGCGAATTGTGTATGTGAGCTCCATTGCTGCATTGGATTATTCCAAACTTCCGGCAAAAGAAAACAACGGCTACAATCCAGACCGCAGGGATATGTATTACAACTCCAAAAACGACGGCGAGAAACTGGCTTTTGAGCTGGCAAAAAAGCACCAAATTGAATTGGTTGCCGTGCTGCCTTCAGCAATGATTGGCAGCGAAGCCTTTGCCCCGCTGAATGTATCCTACAACATCATTAACCTTATTCTGAAAAAACAAATTCCTGTAGAAACCAATATTACACTCAATTGGATTGACGTAAAAGACGTTGCCGAAGGCTGTTACCTGGCTGCCACCAGGGGGAGAAACGGAGAACGTTACATTCTGTCAAACGAAAAATGTATGTCGATAAAAGAAACCACGAAAATTGCACAGCAGCTTTTCCCAGAACTGAACATTAAATTACCGGTAGCTGTTCCCAAACCGATTCTTTTTATGGTTGCGTGGCTGATGGAAACCGGAAGTAAAATAACCAGAAAAGAACCGCTGCTAACAACCAAAGACATTGCGATGTTTTCAGGATTGCAGCAAGACTTTGATATCTCAAAAGCAAGGACAGAATTAGGCTTTACTCCTAAAATGCCATTGCAGGCCTTAACAGAAGCGATGATGTATTTGCGTGAAAATGGAAAGCGGTTTAACTGACGGAAATAGTATTTTACGAACAGAGGCTGGGCGTTAGTGAGGCCGAATGTCTTCGACATTAAACTCGATGTTTAGTTTTAAACTTGGTACTTCCCGTTAAAGCCAGCTATAGAACATTGTCCATACACGAAACTGACCTTATTAAGCACTCAACAAATACACTCAGAATGCAGTCATAGAAAAAGCGAAAGAAAAATTATCAACTACTTTTCAATTGCGTTTTCTTTCTGTAATTTCACTGCATTGAAAATGTAATAGCCTCGTTTGGTTGAAACTGGACCTTTCCTTCATTTTTGACTGCACTTCTAAAAATAGTTAATTGAGCAAAAAATTGACGATGGGTAATTTCGTACGCTATGATTCACTTTTTTCCTATTCGGCTTCTTTAAATAACTATATTTGAATTTGAAACCTTCAAAAACAAATAGTTATGAGAATAATAATGTTGATTTGACTGCTCATCGGAAGTCTCCTTCAGGCACTTCGTCCATACTTTTTCCATTATCTGCAAGCTAATACAAACACTATCACACTGAAATGATAAGATCGATCAGCTTTTTGAGCCTCATACTATTACTGAATTCCTGCATTTCATCTAAAGGTATTTTTATTGAGAATCCACAAAATAATGACAATGAAAATCCTTATAATTATGATAATAAAATATATTTATCCAATAGAGAATACTTTTATACTTATCAGATAGTTAAAGGAAATGATACGTTGAAATATAAAATTGACAATGACAGTATTTTTTCATTATTAAAATATGATTCAAAAGATGATAAAGCAATTGATCTATTGAGCATCAAAACACTGAAAACAAAAGGTCCGATATTCCAAGACCACCCGGATTATAGCCAAACAGAAATTATTTTATCTCATTTAAATTCTGATAAAAAAGCAATAACCAGTGAGCTTACCGGTGTCATAGAAAACAGTACAAATGTCTGGTTGCATCCTTTCCGAATGAATGCTTTCCAAATATTACAATTTTCACCATTTCCATACGTAAAACCTAATGAGTATAAAAAATACAAATGGAATTTAAAAATTGGTGAACATTGGAACGAATTAAAAGACATTACCTGGAAAGGTGAATTGAACCTGAAATGTGTTTATGAAAACACGCTAAAAGATAGAAAGATCATATTACCATTTGGTACCATAAATACAATTGAGACAAAATCGAGATGTTCCTCAAAAATTGGAAAAACTTTTTTAACATCGTATTTCAATGAACAATTGGGATTTGTTCGTTTACAATATTTACTTCCTAAAGATGAAAAAATTATAATTAGCTTGGAAAAGATTGAGAATAGATAAAGCCTTTAACTAACAAGGGTTATTATAAAACCGCTGAAAATTGAATAAAGATGGCATTCAAAAAATTAAGTAGATCATCAATTATATTTTTTGTGTTTTTTATTTTTTCAAAGACCGAAGCACAGATAGATAGCAGCGTCAGTATTAGGAAACTCGTGCAATCATCTGACGAATTCTTTAATAAGAATCTACAGCAAAACAAAAACATCGTTGGTCTAAGTGCTGCCATCATCGTAAATGATTCAGTGATCTGGTCAAAAGGATTTGGATACGCAGACAAATTGAACAAAGTACCCATGACAGCCAATACGGTCGTCAATGTGGGCTCAATAACCAAAACATTTACTTCGTTAAGCGTGATGCAGCTTCAGCAAAAAGGATTATTAAATATAAACAATCCATTAAACAGCTATCTGACCGATTTCAGACCTAAAACAAAAAATATTGACATAAAGGATATTACGGTAAGATCCGTTCTTACCCACACATCAGGTATTCAACCCGACATTTGGAAGAATTCAGATCTGAGATCCGGAAAATACACCGATGTATTAGATTATATCAATAATACCTATATTACCTATCCGCCTGGCATGGTAGGTTTATATTCAAATGCAGGTTATAATATTTTGGGAACTTTGGTGAAAGCAGTAAGCAAACAAGATTATGCGGCCTATGTCCATCAAAATATTTTTGCCCCGCTTGGAATGAGCCGATCCGGATTTGCAATGGATGGCCTAAAATATCGTTCGAAGATCTATCTTGGTGGAAATGAAGTGGAAGAATATGAATTGCGGGATATTGCATCCGGCGGGATTTATACCAACATCAATGACTTTTCCAAATATGCGATCGAACTGATGAAAGCCTATAACGGGGAAAGTTCTTCGATAATAGATTCCCCAACTATTCGTGAAATGTTTGCACTGCAAAACCAAAATGTACCTATTGAAAGTAATAAAAAAGGCTTAGGCTGGTTTATGTTTAAGAATGATTCCAATTTTGCTGTGTATCACGCAGGAAGTGCCGGATTTGCACAAGCAAAACTGCTATTGATCCCCAAAAGCAAATTTGCGGTAATTGTAATGACAAACTCAGCAGAAGGTGGTGCAATTGCAGAAGAATTTTGTTTCAGTTTCCTGAACAAGTACCAATTGAGTATTAGCGACCTGTTTCCTGCTCCCATAACAGGAAAGATCCATAGTTCTTCAACTCCGATCAGATTATCCCGACACAGCCTGAAAAGGTATCTAGGTAATTATGCTCAAGACGAAGATTATATAAAGGTCATTTTAGAGAAAGACCGTCTTAGGCTTATTGATGGGGAAAGACAATATTTTCTCACTCCTTTATCTAGGGATGAATTTCTGCCTGTTGAAATATTTCCAAATGATAGCTTAGTGGAAAGGAGCAACAAAAGATTTATTTTTAAGAAAGTTAACAACGAACATTTTTTATTTCAAAGAATTGGAGATCGTGAGTACGAATCCGGACTAAAACTCAAAAATGTTGATCGCTTTGTGTGGGAGAATAAAATAGGAAAATACAAGCATTTCGGATATCAAATGCTGATTGGGGATACAAAATTCAAAGAAGCTGAAATTTATATATCGGAAGACAACGTTTTGATGATGAAGCTTACAACATTTGGTAGTGTCAGACATATACCTTTACGTGTAGTAGCACCAAACTATGCTGTTACCTGTGGTATAAATGCGGGTTTTGGAGGATTTAATGTTAGCTTCTCTGAAAAAGATGACCAAAAAGTAGTTGACTTTGCGGGTTTGACATTTAGAAAGGACAGATGAAACATCAACAGCTAATATTGCATAGGTTCACATGGTCGGAAAAACAACTTTGGTGGAAGAGATTGCACCATAAACATTTGTATGAAGATCATTCTCATTACAGGTCATTTCTGGCATTATTTTATCAACACTAATGATAAAAATGGGAAATGAAAGATTTGTTATTTGAAAATTGGGAAAAGCTTGGACAGGTCGCATTGATGACGATTGCCTCTTTTGTCATTCTATTCCTTTTCATCAGAATCTCAGGAAAAAGGACACTGGCCAAGTTCAACGCTTTTGATTTTGTGGTCACGGTCGCTCTGGGTTCCACATTGGCCTATATGATGCTTGCAATGGTTCCATTGGCAGAAGGTGTAATGGTCTTATTTCTGATAATAGCTTTACAATACCTGTTCGCTAAATTGGCCAGTACCTCCGATAAGATGGAACACCTGATCAATTCCTCTCCACGCTTACTGTTCTATAAAGGCAAATACCTCAAAGACAATATGAACACCGAGGCCATAACGGTTGATGAGATTAACGCTGTAGTGCGTCAGGAAGGAATTGAAAGGTTAGATGATGTTTTGGCAATTGTCATCGAGCTCAATGGAGAGATCAGCGTCATCAAAAAATCGGATACTCAAGGTGGCAAAAGTTCTTTAGAAGATCTTGATATTCCTGACGGTCAGGGAGGGGGCGATCTGTAGAATTTTGTAGTTATGTACTTGAATTCTTCGAATCAACCAAAGCTTATCTACATTTTTACCTTTTCACTCTTTTCATTGGAAAGGTCTGTTTGCGTTTTTGTCCGTTTTTTGTTCCCGAAATTTCGGCGATCAATGAATCGGAAGTGATTTTTGTGTAAGCGATGATCTGCGGAAAGTCGTGCTCAGGATTTTCAAAGACCAATTGATTTTCAGAGATAGTTTTGGCGGCAAAACGAACAGGCAGACCATCATTTTGATTTTTAACAGTCGGAATGTAAAACAACTTTTTATTTTCCTGCACGAGCCGGATATTTTCAAAAACGATCGTGTCTTTGCCTCTGATACTATAACTTTTCCCCGACAATTCGTTGTCTCCTAATTTGGTCCAGGTTTCATAGATGCTGCCTTTTTGGGTTTTACTTTCCCAGGTACCGATCAGCCATTCTGCTTTTTGAATGTCTTTTGTCTGCTTTATTGTCCAGGCATAAAGAATAGCCAAACTAACGACTGTAATAAAAAATTTTGCTCCTGTTTTCATAATATTAGCTGATTGAATAATTGTTATTTTATTCGATTTTCAAACACTGGATAACTTCTTTGCTGAAAGTTTAGATGGCAAAGTTGCAATGTTTTTGAAAACTAAAATTGTAAAAATGAGACAAGTCTAATCCGTTCCGTAAAAAAGTGAAGACATCTTAAGGTGGGTACCATAAAATTCTTTGGGTGTAGATCCGGTAAATTCTTTAAATTCTTTGATAAAGTGCGCCTGGTCGTAATACTCGTTTTCGTAAGCCAGTTCTGCAAGGCTGGAAAACTGATCATTCAGCAACATTTTGAGTGCAGCCTGCAATCGGATCGTCCTGGATAGTTGTTTGGGACTTAGACCAATTGCTGAAGAAATCTTGCGTAACAATTGTCTTCGATCGACTTGGGTAAGCTTGGACAGTTCATCGACCGAGAGTTGTCCGTTGGCTGTTATAATCGTTTCAACCGTTGATCTCACAATGCGGTCAACAGTTTCAAGGTCAGTTAGCCTATCAAGTAAAAATATTTCAATAAGCTTTATCCTCTCCACAGTGGAGTTGGCATTTAAGATCTGTTGCCATATTTCCTGTCCATCCTTTCCAAAAAGCTTTTCCAATGAAACAGCAGTATTTTCCATCTCCTTTATGGGAGTAGTGGTAAAAGGCAAAAATCCTTCCGGATGAAAGCGAACGGAGAAAATTCCGGTTTCGCCGGTCGGTTCGATTTCCAGCGGCCGTGTCAGTTGCCCGATGACAAAACATCTGGGCTGGATAATGCTGTTGCCATTATCCAGGTATTGTTTGTATAGATCGCCATAATGAAAGATCATCTCCATACATCCGTCAGGAACGATGGTTTGCTTTTCAGGCATTTCTTCTTTCGGGCTTTCCAATGTCCAATAACATTTGATAAATGCTGTCAGGTCCTGATCCGGTTCAAATGTCTGGTAATTCATCTGGTTTCGTTTTTGAAGATCTATTCTGGACCGAATTTATAAAATGTTTTTGTAGTTACGCTATTATTACTGTCAGTTCGATCATTGCTGAAATAATTAATTTCATTTTTACTATTAATATCTAAAAGATAATAGTAGGTATTCGGTAAAATAGATGCAGGATATATATACCAATTGGTTCCTCCATCAAACGATAAAAATACAGATTCATAACCCACTAAATAAATCTCTTTATCTCTTTCAATAATTGTCTTAATATCAGAATAAACAGAAAATTCATCATTTAAAATCATCTTTCCTGAGCCGTTTTTAAAAACCAGCTCGCGATTACTGATTAGCTGAAAATTCTTATATTCTTTTATACTATCTTTTTTTTGAAAATTCTGTTCTTTGGTGGCGTTCTGAATATACCTTTTCTCATCCACTTGAAACTTCCACTTATCATTGATCTTTTTTAGCAATAATTGAAAATCAACATTGTTATATTGATCTGGCCAGTAATTACCTAACATCACAGAGTCATTTTGAATCGATGGTTCATTATATCCAGAAAAATTATTGTTTTTAGGCGTTTTTAGAGAGTCGATAACTTTCATATTCTTTAGTAAATAATATATACCTTGTACCTTTATTCTGTTTTTAGTTTCATTCCTCTCAATAACCTCTTTGTAATAAATTAATGCGTAATTTTTATCAATAAAAGTAAATTTTCTTTCATTTTTGTATTTATCAAAAATTGAATATTTGTCAAATATCTCTTTTACTTTTTTGTCCTTTTGCCAGGTTTTACCTTCATCTTTTGAGCTGTAAATATATTTTTCTTGCGGTATCTTATCATATAAAATCGCTGAGCTATAATCATTAGATTCCTGTTTTATCCATACCGGTAAATAGATCACTTTATTGAAAGAATTCACGTAAGGGCTTTCACAGGTAAAATTCGATCCGTCTTTGTCTGGAAGGAAAAGTTCCATCCTATTTTCTTCCTTTTGTAAAGAAAAAGATGTGGTTATATCCCCTGAGATATCAACCATTCCCCAGAAACGATCTGGATCTCTGGTAGATTCAGGTTTTCCCATCCAGAAATACTTTACAGATAGATTATTAATCTTTGTTTGTTCTGTTCTTTTTTCTAAAGTTAGATGTCCATTCAAAAAGAAATGATCGATTACATATTGATCTTCACCAGTTTCCCGCTGATTTCCGTATGTATTTTTGTTATATATTAAACTTGAATTGTAAATATTTTTAGGGATGATGAAGTATTGCTGGTTTAAGTTCTTTGTATTTAAAAATTTTACTTTTCCATTTGTTTTAGGTAATTTGTTTGAGATGTATTTATTCCAATTTGGAAAATAATAATGTCCGGCTAGAAATGGCAGCTTATAATCTGCTTCAGGCTTCTCACTTAATTTATCCTGCAAATCCCAAGATTCCAAAATACCACCAGTTCCGGAAGGTTGGCATATGAACATTGTATCTTTTTTATAAATGATTTTTATTTCCAGTCGTTTAGTGTTTTCTTCGACAATTTCTTTTTGAGGAATACTTAAAGAAAAGTCATTGATAAGTATTTGATTTTGATATTCTTTATAGGTACTTGAAACACGTCTTATGGGATTCTGCGGGATATTAGCACCATTATATAAAATACCATCTATCATTATGCTGTAATTTCCATTCTCTTTAAATGAGATTTCCTTTCCGTTTTGATCTATAATTGTATAAAAGTAGCGTTTTGTAGCATCTCGCCATCCAGGTTGTGCTTTGAGTAAGCCAGATTGTAATATTAAAAATATAATAATACAAAGTGTTCTAAAATTTTGGACTGGGAATTTGTTGGAATTTGTAGGTATTTTCATTGGTTCTTGTTTTTATGGCAATTAGGAAACAGATCATATTTGATATAAGCCTTTGATTGGGAATAAGAATTAATGTTAAAATAAGTGCAATTCCTATCAGAAATTTCAGAAGAATATTTAGATTTCGATTAGAAAAGGATTAAAACTAAATCAGTGCGTTTCGTAATATGGATACAGGTAAACTGGAAACCTGCGCAAAATGTGAACAGGACAGCCTAAAAATGGCTCAGAAATTAAGCAGCTCAACGCCAATCCCTGCGTAAAAATTGACCCGGATATTTAAATGTGTGCTCAAAATTTGAGCAAACATATTTCTGAATTGTATCAAAGAAAGTAAAGCAGCTCAATATCCCTGCTTTAAAATTGCGCTACCTTTTTGAAAACCTGCTCAAAATTGTTATCATAATACGCCGACTTGGTTCAAAAAGTAAGCAGCTTCTTTCGCAACCTGTGTAAAAATCGAGCAGCGTATTTTTAATGATGCTCAAAAATTGAGCAAACTTAAATTCATTCTCTTTCCGTTTTCTTTAACTTTCAAAAGCAATTATTATAACTATTTACTAATCAGTTAAATGCAGTGTTATTCAGAACTCTTAAAAAATCAACAATGCAATTTAGCAAGATGTGTCTTTGTATATACAACTTTTCAAGTTCCATATCCCAAGACGCTCTTGCCTTTTTTGCAAAAAGGGGAAAAAGACTTCGGAACTCATCTTTTTTTTCTAAAATCAGTTATAATAATCCAAATTATTCTTTTTTAATCTCCCAATGACTACAAAGAAATCCAGATTATTCTTTTATAGCCCAAGTCCCTCTATCACTATTGTTTTCGAACTTCTGATGTTCCAACTTTGCAACAGAAATTTAAAACAATCAGAAGATGAAAGCAATTACTTATTTATTTTTAGTCCTCCTTTCAATTTGTACTCGCGGTCAGGTTGGAATCAATACAGAAACCCCGGAAGCCACTCTGGAGGTTGTAGGAAAACCAACCGATATCAACCATTTTGATGGCATCATACCCCCACGTGTAACAGGTGATCAGTTAGCTCTTAAATTTTACTCGAACTCAAAAAAAGGTGCGATTGTATTTGTCACTAAACCCCCTCTTAATCTGACCAAGCAAGTTGTCAATATTACCGAGGCAGGACCGTATTTCTTTGATGGAAAAATGTGGAATAAATTGATAGAAAGTCAAGACCTAAATTCTGTAACATTAAAGGGAAATACATCTTCTGTGAAAATTATTCTTAAGGATCGTCTCTGCCTCGATTTTGACGACAACGAGAACTATATTCTTGGAAATTCTAATGGTTTAATATCCGGGGTTTACAATTCTGTCATTGGTACAGATTCTAAAATAACTTCAGGAAATGGAAATGCAGCGATCGCATATGCGATGTCACAAAGTGAAGTCAAAGGTAAACTAAATTTTGGAGCAGGCGTATCTGCATTGAACGGCACTGCCAATCAGCCAATTTCAGGAAACAGGAATATTGGGATTGGACCTGGCGCTATGTCATACCTAACGTCCGGAAATGACAATATAGCAATAGGATATTTATCTGGTGCAGGAAATAGGACGGGTTCCAATAATATTTTTATTGGAATAGGAGCCGGAAGTCCCGCAGTAGGGGATAGGAGTGTCAATAATAAACTGGCGATACATTCAACCCCCGTAACAACAAGCTCATCCAGCTTTTGGGATAGTATAACCAATAATTATACGGATTACAAATTTGCTTTGATATCGGGGGATTTTTCTGAAAGGTGGCTGAATATCAACGGCAAATTAAGTATTACGCCTTCCCAGATGCCTATTGCAGATGGTGACACATCATATACAAAAAAAGTTGTGGCTAAGGAAGATGGATCTTTTGGATTTGCCAAAGAAATTATTCCACCACCACCAGTTAACGGCACTTATGTCTTGAAAAGCGTCAATGGAATTGTAAGCTGGAGTATAGAATAATCTGGATTAAATTTTTCATTATCATATGCTGGAAGAAAAAATCAATGCTGAATCTGCTGTAATCTTTTTCCGGATCCAACAGGAAAGAAAAAAGAGCTGGAAGAAAACGTGTGAGGAAAGAAATATATCTATGACCAGTCTAATCATCGATTCTGTTGAACAACGTTTGATGGATGATGAGAGAAGAAACGTTATTGAATTCCTTGAAAAGCAGGACAATATCTTTGCAAAGATCGAGACTAATGTCAATCAGTTGGCAAGGGCGGTTAACGGCCAGAAGTTCATCTCGGAAAGTCAATTGGCATTGTTTTCCACGCAACTTTCAGAAATAGCAGTACTGAAAGCCAGGCAGAATACAATTTTTGAGAACATCTACACATTGCTTTCAAAATGATTGTCAAGATTATGAAACCTGCAGGAACCAATTTCCCGGGAGTAGACTACAACGACAACAAGATCGACAAAGGAAAGGGAGAATTGATGCTGATGAAGAATTTTCCGTCATTTATTAATGAAAACAGCAATAAGCAGCAAGTAAGGGATTATCTGAAAGCGATATCCAAAAGCAACAAGGTACAAAAGCCGCAATTCCATGCCGTGATCTCCACCAAATTCCAGGAGCACAGCAAGGAAGACCTTAAAGAGATCAGCGCAGATTTTATGGCTCAAATGGGATACGGACAACAGCCCTACATTGTAGTTTTTCACAAGGATACCGAAAATAATCACATCCATATTGTTTCTACAAGGGTGGATAAACTAAGCGGAAAAAAGATTGATGACAGCTACGAAAAGCTAAAGGCGCAAAAAGCTTTGGCCCAGGTAATGGAAAAGCGCTACGGCATCAATGAGGATGGAAAATTAAATCAACTTTTAAACTACAAAATTGGCTCTTTTCAGCAGCTGAAAACTTTGCTCAACAGAAATGGTTACCAATTAACCGAAAACACAAATGATGGAAAATCCATTACCATTTCAAAGAACGGCATTGTACAGCGAAGAATCTCAGCAGATCAGATTGTTTTCAGCAATAAGGAAGGCGAGAAACGGATCAGGCAGATCAGGGCCATTTTTTCAAAATACAAACAGCTCTATTCCAACAAAGTGTTTAGAGTGGATGATTACCGAAAACAGGAAGCGATGCTCCCTGAAGAAAAGCACAAAAACCACTGGAAGCCGGTAATTGAGTTTGAAAGCGAGCTTCAGAAAAAACTGAGAGACTCTTTCGGCATCGACATCGTATTTCATCACAAGGATGATCAAATGCCTTTCGGCTACACGTTGATCGATCACAGGACCGCAACAGTTCATAAAGGCAGTGAGATCATGAAGATGGGCGAATTGTTTGAATTCACCTCTGCAGTAATGGACAAAAGGCTTTTTGAGCAATTAAAAGATTATGGCATTCCCAATGCGGAAACCAGGATGGTGATGCTACAATATCTGAAAGAACGATATCCGGAAAATGAGCTGAAGGATTTTATGTTGTTTGAGAATAAAAAGATGAAGAACAGGGAAGCATTCAATGCCATCAGAAATGATGTAAAGGAATATCTCAAAAGTCAAGGTGGAGATAATGTAAGCCTTGTAAAATCCGAGGAAGGAAAATATTACGCGATCCATTCCAGGCTTCACTTCGCTGGTGAGCTGCAATCATTGATCGGAGAAAAGCAATATCAGCAGTTTCTAAATCCGGAAATGAAAAATGAAAAGCTATTGGAAAACAATACCGGAAACGATCTGAAGCAAGCGATCAACGAAATGCTGTTTGAATGGATGAGATCTTCCGGAACAGCAAAAGACCCATCCGAGAATGAATTGAGAAAGCGAAGAAAAAAGAGATAAAAAACAACAATAAAGATGATTATCACCTTTGGAACACAAAAAGGAGGAACAGGCAAAACCACGATTGCGATTGCTTTTGCCAATTATATTTCGGGGGTATCTGAAAGGAAGGTCAACGTGTTCGATTTTGATTTTCAGAAATCTTTTTATCACAAATGGATCGAAGATGAAGAATCAGAACTGCCGAAACTATATGAGGTCAGGATTATTGATGAGGACAATAAACAGCCTTTCTCCGATTTTGAGCATCTGATCGAAATGAAAGAAAGTGAGGAGGTCAACGTTTTTGACCTTGCCGGAACTCTGGATGCCAGATATAGTGACCTGCTGATCTACAGTGATTTTATCGTGATTCCTTTTGAATATTCCAATGTTTCCGCAAAATCGACTTTGGTTTTTATCAATTTTTTAGGATTGCTGGAAAGTCAGGCGGAGCGAGTATTTATCCGGTCCAAATATGATAAAGGCTACAAATACCAGAACCAGGAGGGAATGGATGCCGAGATCAGTAAATACGGCATCCTGCTGAAAAGCCCTGTATTCAAAAGGAATTGTCTTCAGACCATTGATACGAGAAAACTGACCTATGAACAGAAATATGCGGTTAAATATTCCTTCAATGAACTGATCGATCACATCAACCATACACTTGAAATTAACATATAACGATTCTAAAAACACTTACAATGATCAAAATATTTCTTACCATCCTCGTCCTTTATCTGCTGTATTACACAGGAAATATTGTTTACGACCTTTTTCTCAAAAAAGATCCTGAATCAAAAGAAGAAGAGGCGCAAGAATATGCCCTTGCAGCATTCTCAGAGATTGATGCGAATGAAATCAAGTCAGTCAGCATCGATGATGTAGAGCAACTCAATACACCCAATTCATTTAATACGAAGGAGCTCTTTTCTTCAAATGACGAAGAACGGGATGATCCGCATGATCTTGAACACTGGCGTAAGAAATTTGAATCCGAGCAGGATATCGATGCATTTGAGATTCCTGAAATTAATGATAATTCAAAAGAACCGGAGAAGATCCCGAAACATCCTTTAGCGGCAAAGGAAACGATTCAAAGTGATGAAAATGGGGAATTCACAGCCCCTAATTCTAATGCAGAGAATGTTCAATCCGAGCATAAGAAAGAAGATATTGCTTTAAAGCTGAAACAGCAATTCAACCACTTCCTCAGCCTTGCTGAGACCCAGGTCCAGGTCCTTTCAGACCGTGATGGCTTCAAGGTCTACCATTCAATGATCTAGCAACTTAAACAACCTTCAATACTCTTTATCCGATCCGCTCCATTGAGCCGGACAGCACACCTCCTATGCCTTTTTCTGAACAAAAAAAACACAGCAAATATAAATCTTACCTATTATGAAACACAAATGCAAACGTTACCTAACAACGAAAAAATTATTTACAGCGGCACTGCTTCTTATGGCGGTCACGCCCATGCTGGCACAGGGTGGTGCTACTGCCATCTCCAATGCAGCCAATGACATTAAAGACTATTGGGACCCGATCAAGCTGATCTTAAAAGCAGTTGGCGGATTGGTCGGTTTTATCGGCGGTCTTCGGGTCTATAACAAATGGACCAACGGCGACCAGGATGTCAATAAAGAAATCCTGGGTTATGGTGGTGCGATGATCTTCCTTATCGTTGTTCCTGAATTTGTAACCTCCTTTTTCGCATAAGATGGGATTCTACCTCTACAAGGGGCTGAAAAAGCCTCTTGTATTCTTCGGGCTAAAAGGAAAGTACATCATTTATGCAGTTGGTGTGATCGGCGCAGGGGTCGTTGCTGCACTGGTCATGTCCAAATTCGGATTGCTCGGTTCACTACTGGGACTGGCCGCTACAGCAGGAGGCGTTTACCTGATTTTCAGAAGACAGGACAAGCATGGACTCTATGACAAGACGAAAAACTTTGATCAGATCTTCATTTATCCAAAAAGAATGAACAACAATAAAATTTTTAAAAATGGCAACAGCAAAAAAACACACCTTTGATATTCCGTTTATAGGCTACGATTACGGAAAATATTTCAATTGGGATTTTGATGTGCTGTTTGGACAATACGGCAATCCCATCATCGGAATGAGGATCAAAAACATCGTTGAGCAGTATTCTGCTGACCCGGATAACTATCTAAACTTCCATACGGTTCTTAATCAGGTTGTGTCGATCATAGGAGAGGGAAGGATGGTTCAGAAACTGGATATATTCACGAAGAAGAAATACTCCGCTGAGCCATCACCTCAATTCCTGCAGCAAAAGTATTCTGAACATTTTGACGGAAGGCTTTTTAAGACCATTGAAACTGTTTTGCTCTTTACCGATATCGTCGATGATAAGCTGAAAAAGAAAAACAAGCATTACATCTTTTCCGAAAAGGGTTTTAAGGAGCTTCGTGATAAGTCACAGAAGGTGTTTATGTTGTTGAAGCAGAGTGGCTGCGAACCTGAATTTCTGTTTGAGAAAGATTTTGAATATTACATCTCAGGGGTTTTGTCCATGCAGTTTTCAGAAGTGCCGGTATTTGACAATATCAAAAGTACCAGTGAATATCTAAAAATAGGTAATCGGTATGTCAAGAATATGGCCTATGTCGATGTCGAAAATATCGATCTGCCCTCAGAAATAGAGCCCTATTCAATACTTGGCGGAAATGGAGCCGCTTCGGAAACAGCAGTTGATAATTTTACCTTCATCAATGAACTGGAAGACTACGAAACTATTGTTTATAACCAGCTCATTACCATTCCGTTGCAGGCGCAGCAGCAACGGGAACTCGATAAAAAGAAGAAAAAACACGAGGGTGCTGCCAACAATTCACCATCCAATGCCATCATCGCAGATGAGATCCAAACCTTGCTTCATAATATCGCTATTGATGGCCAGCTGGTGGTCAATGCCCATTTTTCGCTGCTGTTTTCAGCAAACACGCTGGAAGAAATGGAAGGGATACAGTCCCAGATTGAGAATAAGCTGTTTACCAAAGGGATCATCGTTTCCAAGAATGCCTACAATCAGCTGGAGCTATTCCGGGCAGCCATTCCTGGCAATGCAACAGAACTCAGGGAGTATGATCTTTTTATGACGACAAGCGAAGCGGCCTTGTGTTTTTTTTTTAAAGAAAGCTATCCCGTGAATGAAGAATCCAATTTCTACCTAAGATTCACGGACCGGCAGGGAGTACCCTTAAAGGTTGACCCTGCTGACCTTTCGATGAAAACTGGACGGATCAACAACCGGAACAAATTTGTACTTGGACCCTCAGGTTCAGGAAAGTCATTCCTGATGAACAACATTATCGAGCAGTATCTGACCTACAATTATGATGTGGTGATAGTGGATACCGGTGATTCCTATTCGGGAACCTGCAAATATAAAGGCGGAAGATACATCCAGTACACCGAAGAAAAACCAATTACGATGAATCCTTTTCTGATGGATAAAAAAGAGTTTAATATCGAGAAAATAGAGTTTCTGACCAATCTGATCTTCCTGATCTGGCAGGGACCGGATGCAACGGTGTCTTCTGCACAAAAATCAATCCTCGATAATGTGCTGATGTCCTATTACCATCAATATTTCAATTCAGGAACCGATTGGTTTGACAATAAAACGTCAGAAGAACTGATCCTTTACCTTGCAAAATATAATATTCACGAAGAAGATATTATTACTGCTAAATCAACGACAGGTGGTCGTTCTGAAACCAGCTATTACGATATTCTTGGGATATCATTTGATGCTTCTGCAGATCAGATTAAAGAGACAGGAAGAAAATTGTTGAAATCTTACCATCCTGATAAAAACCTGAATAACCCTGATTACGACAGCGAAAGGTTTTACAAGGTTTATGAAGCCTATGAAACTCTCAGCGATGAGCAGCGGAGAAAGATCTACAATGAAACGCAGCTGATTCTTATTAAGTCAAAAGACATCATAGAACGTCCGGGATCCACAGAAGACTGGAATCAAAGTTTCCGAAACGCCATTATCAAAAAGATCAAGGAACTGGAAGATAAGCTGGAAGCCAAAGAGCTTTCGTTCAACGGGTTTTATGATTACTGTGACAAATTCCTGCCGCTTTATCTCAACAATAAAAAGCACAGCATTACGGAAAGGGAGTTCAACCTTCGGACGTTTTTGTTTGTGTTGAGGGATTTTTACAAAGGCGGCAGATACGGAACAACTTTGAACGAGTCTGCCGATAATACGCTCTTTGATGAATCATTCATTGTCTTCGAGATCGATAATGTGAAAGATAATCCAAAACTTTTCCCGATCGTAACCCTCATCATTATGGACACATTCATTCAGAAAATGCGTCTGAGAAAGGACCGAAGAAAGGCTCTCATCATTGAAGAAGCCTGGAAAGCGATTGCCAGTAAGCTGATGGGCGGATACATCCTCTATCTGTACAAGACCGTAAGAAAATTTTGGGGCGAGGCGGTGGTCGTGACACAAGAGCTCGATGACATCATCGGAAACGCTGTTGTTAAAGATTCCATCGTCAATAATTCGGATACCTTCATCCTGTTGGACCAGACCAAGTTCAAGGACAATTTTGATCGTATAGCATCGCTGTTATCGCTGAACAAAGTGGAGCAAAACAAAATTTTTACGATCAATAATCTTAACAACAAACTTGGCAGGAGCCGGTTCAAGGAATTTTATCTGAAGAGAGGTTCCAAGGGTGAAGTCTACGGAAACGAAGTCTCCCTTGAACAATACCTGACCTACACGACTGAAAAGCCTGAGAAATCAGCAGTCGAATATTATGTACAGAGATACGGCAGCTATGATGAAGCCCTGATGAAGATCGTCTCGGACTTAAAAGCTTTTGGCGACAGTCTTGAAAACCTGGTTTCCCTTGTCAATTTATACCAGAATCCTTTAGACCAAAAGATTGTTTCCTATTACCAAAAGATGAAGAAAAACCATCCCGGGAAAAATATCTTCAAGATCATCGCCCAGGAACTGGAAGAGCGAAACATCAATTTTCCTGAATTAATTAATAAAAAAGAATATCAAAATGAAAACGCTTAGCCTGTTATTTTTAGGATTCGGCGGATGGGTATCTGCCCAAAATACCTACATCGATCCGACCGTAACCGCTGCGATGATTCTCTATTCGGAAAATCTGAAAGCCAAGCAGAACGAAGTTATTGATGAAACGTCCAAATTAAAGGATGCCCAGACCTGGGTCGGAACCCAGATGGTTGCCGCCAATGATATTCAGAATAAAATACTGAAAGGATTGAAGGAGGTTTCGGGAACCTTACAGAACGGAATCCAGGTACAGGAGATTTACTCCGAACTGAATAAGTGTTATACCTACTCGTCACAGGTGGTGCAGCTGGCATCGCAGCATCCCCAGTATGCCATCTTTGGTACTAGGGCTTCGCAGAAAACCTACGAGCAAAGCCTGAAGATCGTGACGGATGTTACGGAGATCCTGGCATCAGGAGAACTGAACCTCGCAACCGCAGGGGACCGTTATAAGATCCTTCATAACATTTCAGGAAATGTGAAAAGCTTAAAGCTGTGGCTTCAGGCCATCAAGCTGAGACTGGATAAAGCCAACAGGCTCGGATTCTGGAATTCCATAAATCCGTTTGCCGGATACATCAACACCGATAAGGCCATTGTGGATGACATTATGAACCGCTACAAACGGAATTTTTAAATCAAAAAGTGATGAAAAAGAAAATGATCGCAATTACCTTCCTTCTGGTAACTTATATACTTCTGACATCATCCGGCGGTGGCTCAACCCCGGCCTGGCAACAGGAAAATGTTTCGTTCCCGATGATGAATCTAGAGATTAACGCCACCATGAAAGAACACGACCGGCAGAAAGAAATGCGGCAAAAGCAAACACTGAATGCCTCTGTGGAAACAGCCAACCAATCCCAGTGGAAGAATTTCAAAGACAAAGTGACCAAGATTCAGGACAGGCTGCGTATTGTATCATTAGCCATTCAGGCTATTCCGGCAGGTGTGAACGTGAGCAGGGAAATTAACAAAATTACGGATAATCAAACGGCCATTATCAACGAAATTAACACGGCTCCTTATTCCATCATTGCTGTTCTTCCTGCACAAGTAAAGTTTGTGGATGAGCTTCAAATGACATTACGCTTACTCACAGGAATTATTTTATCATACGGAGCTATCAACCAGATGGAACAGTCGGAACGAAAGATCCTGCTGGATTATGCCTTGGGCGAGGTTAAGTCGATCAGTAGGAATTCAACCCATATGCTTCTGAAAATAAGGGATATCAAAGCAAAGGTATTACGGAACAAACGAGCCTTCCAGTATTATGTCAACAGGGACCGACAGGTTGTAGAAAACATTATGAATCACATTAAATCCTTTTAGCGATGAAGAAAATAATAATCTTTGCAACGTTTCTCTTTGGCGTAACTCGTGTTAAAAGCCAACAGATCGTGATCAACGATAAACTGCTGTCGCAAATTACCGTTAATCACGGCGTACGACTGGCCAGCGAGCAGGCATTCCTGGATTCTTACAAAAAACAAAAGGAGCTTTACGATGATATCAATAATAAAATAATGCAGGTGATCGCCATCCAGGAGTATATCTATCAGCAACTCAAGAATGTCAATTCAGCACTGACCCAAAGTAAAAAGCTGATCTATCTCTACCAGTATCTGGGAAAGATCGTCAGCAATTCCAATAAGATGCTAAACCTGTCTACGCAGCATCCCGAGTATGCCGTATTGGTCTCAAAATATTATGTAGAAATCGGAAAACAGGTCATAAAGCTCCAGCAGGAGGTCTCGCAGGATATACTTAACGAAGACAAAGACTTTTTGATGGATGCCAGCGACCGGGAAATGCTCATTGAGAAGGTCTTTACACGGGTAAGGAATATTCACGGGAACATCCTCTACATAATTATGAGACTTGAAAACTCCAAAAAGATCCCATACCTGTACCAGGTTCCGGTCCTCATGAATTACATCAATATCGACAGGGCCATCGTCGGAGATATCATCACCAAATACAAATACATCTTCAATTAAGAATTATGGAAATACTATTTAAAAAAGGGATATTTTTGGTTTTTGTATGTGTCGCCATTACGGCATCAGCGCAGCTAAGTGTCAAAAGACTGAATGATCCTTCGATCGTTGCCCAGCATAAGAGAATGACCTTTGAAAGCTGGGGCGACTGGCGGCCTTACCCTAAATATTTTCTGGGTATCCAGACCAATTTTGCATATGCAACAGTCTGGGGAATGTGGGCACCAAAAATCAACAGGGACTATAAGGACGGGAACGATATCCGCCCGCTAAAACCTACCGGGGAACAAAATCTACGATTCGCACAACTCAAATTCCAGGAAGAAGAAGCTAAGAAGATCAAGGCTGCATCCGACACGATCTATAAAAGAAGCGTTCAGGACTTTGCACATTGGACTTCTGCCACAGTCGATGCAGAACCGCTTTGGTTATTGTATTACAAGCGGATGCTCAAACCGATAACGGAATTTCCGGACAGTCCGCAGAACTTTATCGAATGGCGGCTGAAAGACCAGCAGACCTACGAAACGCTTAATAGTACGGGAACCTTAAAACGGCTTCAGGAAGAACTTGATCTTATAAAAGAGAAATACACGTTATCCCGGTCAATGGATATGCCGAGGGGAAAACGCTTCATAATGTATCACGAAACGCTGATCCGTTGGCGGAAATTTGTTCAGGAATTGAGAAAATACAATAACAGGACAACGCTGCTTCTGGATTATAAAAACATACTGAACAGTCATTTACCCACCGCATTGCCAACACAATGGATACCGGACTCAGACAAAGGAATTGTTCAAAACGTGATGCAACAATATAAACACAAATATTAGAGATGAATAAAAAACTAACGCTCTGCCTTTTGGCAATAATACTGCCGGTCATCACCTTTGCGCAGACCGATGGCGACTACAGCAACCTGCTTCAGTTTCTGAAGGGTGACGGCGCTTTCGAAAAGTGGTTTATGGAGGTGTTTACCAAGCTGGACACCAGTATTCAGGACAGTGCACAAGGTTCCGCATTGGTCGGAAGGGCAATCGGAGGTCTGGGTGCACTGATGTATCTCGGCTATATGGGTTGGCAGATGGCCGCCGGAGACCGGGAATGGGAAATCACTCCGATGCTTAAACCGATTCTGATCGGCTTTACTTTGGTGTATTGGACCGGATTTGTCAATCTGATCCAGGCACCGTTTGAGGCTATCGCAGAACCCGGCATTGCGATTTTCAGTGATATCGAATCCGAGGTCAATGACCTGAGGGTGCAGCGGTTTAAAAAGCAGCAGCAATTGCTGGACGCGGTCATTAAGCTCAATGCCGAAGAAGATGCCAAACAGGAAGTGATTAACAATACCTCTAAAGATGCTGATGATTCGTGGTTTGATATCAGTGACGGGATCGATAAGCTGCTGCAGCCCATCAAAGAATGGCAGATAAGGATGCAGTTCCAGATGCAGAAACTGGTTGCTGAGGTGATCGAGTTTGTATGCCTCTCTGTTCTCAGGATTTGTGTTTACTTTATATTCTTTATCCAGAAGATCTGGGCCTATATCCTGATCATTTTAGGTCCTATTGCAGTCGGAATGGCTCTCATTCCGGGATTTGAAAATTCGCTGTACAGCTGGGTTTCCAAATTCATCAATATCAACCTTTACACATTTGTAGCCTATACCATCATTAACATCGGGCAGCAGCTTATTGCTTCAGGCTACACCATGGAGATCGAACGCTACGACACTTTACTGACCAACGGAACAGTGACCAACCTGGATGCCTTGATGGTCTATGTCAGTAATTCCGGAATGATCTACAATCAGCTCTTCACTTATGTCGCTTATATCGTGACGGGTGTCGGAGTATTAATGACCCCAACAATAGCAGACAGTATTGTTTCAGCAGGCGGAGCGGGCGCGATGACAAAAATGAAACAAGCTGCCGGAAAAGTGGCAAGCAGTGCCAAAACAGCGGTACTGACCGTGAAAACAGGCGGAGCGGCTGCAGCGGCAGCGGCTGCGAAATCAGCCGCAGCGGGTACTGCATCGGGAAGAGTTCAGGACGCAATGAAAAACACAAAATAAGTCTCATCACAAATTGAAATGATGGGTTGCTACCAACCAACAACAATCAACCAACAACTACAATAAGATGCTTATCAAAAATATAGAACAGCGAATCAAGATCAATAAGATCGTCTCATTATCAGCCATTGGCTTTGCCGTATTCATTGTTACTGCCGGGTTTTTCTTTTCCTATCGGATGATCCAGGATTCCCGCAGATCTATTTATGTTCTCGATAACGGGGTTCCCGTATTGGCTAAACAGACGGATGTGCTGTTAAACCGGCCGGTTGAATACAAAGCCCAGATCGAATTGTTCCACCGCCTGTTTTTCACACTGGCTCCGGACGATGCTTATATTAAGGAGAATATTCAGAAGTCATTGTATCTCATTGACGACAGCGGGAAAAAGGAATATACCAACCTCAGGGAAAAAGGATTTTACAACCAAATCGTGGCTTCCAGCTCGATGGTCAGCATCCACGCTGATTCGATCAGCCTCAATATGGAACAAAATAAATTTCAATTCTTCGGAAAGCAGATGATCACGAGGAAATCTTCGGTCATTACCCGGAAACTTATTACTGAAGGATTTTTTGAAGATATCATCCGAAGCCCCAATAATCCTCACGGGGTGCTGCTGAAGAACTGGCGCATCATCGATAACGAGGAACTTTCCAATCAAACCAAAAATTCGTATTAAGATGAATGATTTTATAAAACAAACCGGCAAAAAGTGGCTGGACCGTGTGGCTAAAAATCCGAAAAGGTTCTTTATCTATTCGATGATCTTTCTTTCGGTCTCATTAATCGGATCTCTGATACAGGGAATCTTCTTTCCTTATGAAAAGACCTTTACCATTAAACCGCCTGTTCTTTATTCCAATAGTGGGATCAGCCAGACTACGTCTTCCGTTCAGTACACGGAAATGGAAAAGATCGTCAGCGAGCTGAAATTGCTGAAAGACAAAAGAGACCGGAATGCTCTGCAAAAAGCAGACAGCCTCAGAATAGAGTTTCTATTTAACCGCTTCCAGCAGTTAAAAAATAGCCGCTAGTAACGAAGACCACTCATCTAAAAATCAAAACGCAATGAAGAAAATTAATTTCAAACAGAAAAAATATGTGCTGCCGCTGTTGGCGCTGCCGTTCCTGCTTCTTTTCGGATACGTCGGTGCGGAGTTCTCGAAAGAGTATAAGCCCAAAGACAAGCCTAAGGAGCTTTCCCTTTCGCTCGGAGAAACTAAGGATTCGATTATGAATAAAAATGATGCCTATGATGCATTTTTCAAAAAAGATGACAACCGTACAATGTTGGAAGGTCTGGATAAGGAACAGGATAGCCTGCTAAGCTATGATGATCAATTATCACTAGCACAGAAAAGAAAAATTGATTCGCTGAAAGCGGTATCGTCAAGACAGAATCAATATCAGGCCAAAGGAAATCCTTCATCCTACTATGATTCAAAGAAAGGCAATGAGGATAAGGAATATAAAAAGTCAGCGGAAATCATCCGGATGCTCAATGATAAATCGTATGGAAATCAGGAAAATAAATACGCTGATACACCAAAAGAAAAAACACAATCGGTCCAACCAGACCCTGTCAAATACCTGAAAGAGCAGATGCTTGTAATGGATTCCCTGGAAAAAGCGAGAGACCCTGAATACCAAAGCAAACTGGCTGCAGAACAACGGCTCAAAGCCAATAAGGAAAAGATGGAAGATTTTCTTAATTCGACCTTCAATGTAAGCAAATCAGGAATTAACAATGCTTTTAATGCCTTTTATAAAGAACAGGAAAACAGCTTTATCAAAGCAGTCATTGATGAAAACAACAAAGGCTTTCTTGGCAGTAGGATCAGGTTTCGATTACTAGAAGATATTTTTGTAGGCAATCGAAAAATCACTAAAGGTTCCATTCTCTATGGGCAGATCTCCGGATTCTCTATGCAAAGGGTTGATCTTAAGATCATATCGGTGTTTACCCAGGGAGAGATCTTTCCGGTTAACCTCTCCATCTATGATGTGGACGGAATGAAGGGTATGTATGTTCCCCAAAGTGTATTCCGTGATATGATCCGTGAAATGGGTAGCAATTCGGTTCAGGGAACGCAGATGGATATGGGCGGACAGGGATTTTTTACCAGCATCGGTTCCAAATTATTCACATCCACTTCCAAATCCATCGCTAACCTAATCAAAACCAATAAAGCCAAACTGAAATACAACTCTTATGTATTCCTGATCGACGAAAAACAACTTAAAGAATCACAAAACCAGCAAAATAAATAAACTAATGAGAAATTTATTATACAGCCTCACCCTGTTTGTAGCAAACTTGTTAACCGCACAAACCGCTACTCCTGAGCAAATCATTTCTGATCTGCCGGAACTTGAGATCACGGATGGGATCAACCTTCATATGATCTCACCGGAGCCGATTCAGTATGTAGACCTTTCCACCGATAAGCTGACCGGCGATCTTCCAGCCAACAATATAGCAAGGATTAAAATTACGGATAACAATACCTCTGAAAAGGATAAGAAAAAACAGTCCACGCCTTTTTTCACCGGAGATACAGTGGGCATTATCACGGTTGTCGGTCAATCTTTCATTGCGCAGTATAAAGCAGTCTACAGAAACCCCGACAATCTCAATACGGTTGCCAATATCCATATTCAACCGGAAGCGATGCAGCCTATTGAGTTCGATAAAATAACCTTCTCAAACCGTGAACTCAGACAATTTGCCTTGCGTATTATTGAGAATAAAACCGATAAAAAGCCGGTCAGAACTGAAAACAACCTGAATCTCAGTATGCAGCTTAACAATGTATATGTGATGGGCGATTACATTTTTCTCGATATGACCTTTAAAAATACTTCCAACCTGAGCTACGATCTGGAAGCGCTTAAGTTTACCATTGAAGATAAGAAGATCCATAAGGCGACCAACAATCAAAGCATTGAAATGACACCGGTTTTCCAGTTGAAATCTCAAAAGCACTTCAGGAAAAACCTCAGAAATATATATGTCTTTAAAAAGTTTACCTATCCAAACTCAAAAGTGATGATCATACGACTGATCGAAGAACAGCTCTCCGGTAGGACAATCGAAATGAAAGTGAACTATTCAGAAATTCTTAAAGCGGATACACTCTGATGAATTTAGAAATTTTAACAAACTACATAAATGTATTTTTTGCAACTGGGTTCGGATTTTTGTTCATCATTTTTATATCAGAACATTTTACCAAGAAAAAGCAAATTAGGGAGAATAGGTTTAAAGAACAGTTTTTAGATCTTGAAAAGCAGATCAATTCTTTAGATCTAAAAATTTCCCGAGCAAACGAAATAAATGAAATCTTGAAAAAACATATTAGTGATAACAGGCGCAATATTCAAAATTTGGAAATAAGGAATACCAGATTAAAAAATAGGGTTGACTATTTTAAAGATCAAATAAATAACTTAAAACGGCAATGCAAGAACAACAACATCAAATAAAGATCTATGGATTTTTGCAAAAAACAGTCTACGGTGTAGTTGCATTGGATTGCGCTTCCCTGTTTTACCTGAATGCAGATGTTCCGGTCGTGTCTAATCTCCTGAAGAACTTCTCGAAGATGAGCTTCATTTATCCACCATTGAATGCCAAGCTGGCGACTCTGGTTTTGATTGGATTGGTTGCTGTCGGGACAAAGGCCAAGAAAAAGAGAGACCTCAATGTAACTAAGGAGATCATCATCCCAATGGTCTTGGGACTTATGATGATATTTTGCTCTTTATTCTCGCAAAATGAGGCCGGAAACACAGAACTTCCGAAAGTCTTCCCCGGGATGAACCTGTACCAGGTCATTTACGCGGTTCTCTCTTTTCTGGGTGCCGTTCTCCTGCAAATGGGTGCAGATAGTATCTCCAAACTGATGCAGCAGAATATGGGGAAAGACCGATGGAACGTGGAAGAAGAATCTTTTGATCAGAATAAAGAGCTTGTCAATAACGACACCAGCATTAATATTCCCTACCTGTTTCGTTACAACGGCAAGATCAATAAAGGATGGATCAACATTAATCCGTTTCGGGGCACAACGGTGATCGGAACACCTGGAAGCGGAAAATCATTCGGCGTGATCAATCCGGCCATCCGTCAGATGATAGCCAAAGGTTTCTGCCTGTGCATTTATGACTTCAAGTTTCCGGATCTGACGCAGATTGCTTACTATCATTATCTATTTAAAAAAAGTAAGCAATCGGATTACAGTTACAGTTTCCACATCATTAACCTAAACGAGGTTGAGAGATCAAAACGAGTCAATCCGTTTCATAAAAAATATATCCAAACACTGGCGGAAGCACAGGAAATGGCGGAATCGATGGTATCCTCACTCCAAAAAGGCGGAAGCAGCTCCGGTGGAGGATCTGATGCATTCTTCACCCAATCCGCAATCAATTTCCTTTCTTCCTGCATTTACTTTTTTGCAAGGCTGGAAAATGGGAAGTATTCGGACCTGCCCCATATTCTTGCTTTTATGAACCGAAGCTACCAGGAAATCTTTGATACGCTTTTTACCAATGAAGAAATAGGCTCACTCCTTTCTCCATTCAAAACGGCATATGATAATAAAGCTTTTGACCAGTTGGAAGGACAGATCGGAACATTGAAGATATTTCTGTCCAGACTAGCGACCAAAGAAAGTTTCTGGGTCTTTTCCGGTGATGAAGTGGAATTGAAAATTACCGACAGAGAAAATCCGTCTATCCTGATCTTAGCTTCAGACCCCGGAACACAGGATATTAATTCTGCTTTGTACTCTTCGGTTCTAAACAGAACACTACGTCTGATCAATTCCAAGTACAATCTGCCGGGAGGCATTATAGCCGATGAGTTCCCGACCATTTACATTCATAAGATTGATAATGTGGTAGCCACTGCACGAAGCAACCGGGTTGCCGTATTACTGGGGCTTCAGGAGATTCCGCAGCTCCGCCAATTTTATAAAAAGGAGGTAGCGGATACCATTTCTGCCATTGTCGGAAATATCCTTTCCGGCTCGGCAAGGGACAAAAATACGCTGGACTGGCTGGAAAAACTATTCGGAAAGATCAAGCAGAAATCCTATTCCCAATCCATATCAGAACAGGGAACAACGACCAGTATCAATGAGAAAATGGACCACATGATACCCGCCGGAAAAATAGCCGCATTAAAAACCGGCGAAATGGTTGGGATGATCGCCCAAGGCGAAGAAAACGATACCGACGAATACAAAACATCAGCAATTCATGGAAAGATCAATCTGGATATGAAAGCGATTAAAGAAGAAGAGCAAAACTATGCTTCGATGCCGGTCTATTATTCATTTCTGGATAAAAGGGGAGTTAACCGCAAAGAGGAAGTACTGATGAGCAATTTCCGGAAGATTAACATGGAGGTGGAACTCATTGTGAATGAATTTATAAAATCAGCTTCATGAAAACATTTATAACATCCTTTTTGATCGGGTTGCTTTCTTCTTTTCACTGCTCTTTGTATGGGCAATTCAACACGCTGATGCCTGCATCGCCAAAGAAAACAGAGAATCTGGCGGTAGTAGAAAAGGTGGAAGAGACTAAGGATCTGAGGCAGATAAGTTACAGAAGATTCTGGAAGGCTATTTTTAACACAACCTCCAAAGCAGACCTGAAAAAAGAACTGGACTCTTTGAAAACAATCATTAAAGAAAATTTAGAGAACAACAATAAAAAATGGAGAATACAAAAAATCCAGGACTCGCTGATTTTACAGCTGCATAGTCAGTTGATTATTAACGAACAAAAACGATCTATTTCTATAAGGAGCAATGACTATGAAAATGAAACCGGGGAACCAAAGTTTTCAAAGATCGCAATGCCGTTGAATGGGGGAATTTCAGTGACATCATCTTATGGAATAAGAATACATCCCCTATTTGGAAGAGTCAAGATGCACAATGGTATTGACCTAAAAGCCCGCTACGAAAATGTGTATGCCGTGATGGATGGAGTAGTTAACGCTGCAGGATGGGATCCAAAAGGCGGTGGAAATTACATCAAAGTAAAACATTACAACCGGTTTGAAACGATTTACCTGCATCTTTCAGAAATTTATTACAGAGCAGGAGATCCGGTGAAAGCGGGATTCATCATTGCCAAAAGCGGCAATTCCGGAAACTCTACAGGAGCACACCTGCATTTCGCAGTCAGGGAAAATGGGAAGTACATCGATCCCGTCCATTTTCTCAATGACCTTACTGAAGCGAATTATTGGCTTGCCGCATCTTATCAAAACTAACAAAAACATAATCATATGGAACATCACAATTTACCCACCGAAGACCTCAAAACCTATGGAATCATCAATGAAGACCTGACATTTTCCAAAAAGTTAAGTCCTGACGACGTCCGGAAGTTTCTGAGTGGTTACACTATCGTCGCCGATAATGACAGGAACCGTGCTACTTTTCAGCTTACGGATAACAATACCCGGCTAAAGGTCATCTTTCTGGAACGGGACAAAAACCTTGTGGAAATACTGGAAAAAAGCAAAGAAAAAGTCCAGTATACGGATATCAAAGACCTGTCAAAGACTCCCAATGTATGGAATGTCGAAAAAAAAGCATTCATCTTCGACAAGGAAAACAGCAAAACAGTGGAGTTCGATTTTATTAAAAATGCCACGGAGCTCACCGCTATTATTGCCGATCAAAAGGACCTGCAGGAACTCAGCCGCTATAAAGCCGAACTGCAAAAGCTGAAAAATTACCTCTACGACAAAATCGACCAGTACCCGGAAATCGCCAAAGCAATTTCTAATGATATGAATATTGTCTCCAGGGAACTTAATACCGTTACGAGAATATCTGTCGAAGATAAAAGAATACGCAATCGTAATGCTGATGTTCAGCTCAATGTTAATGACGCAGATCGGTATGATGATGCCAACCGGATGCGGGAAAATGAGGAGCAACAGCAGGATGAAAAACGAAGAGTAAGAAGATGATCTCAAGATTGTCAGCTTAAAGTATAGTTTAACAATTAACAATTAAAACATTATGGAAACACAAAAAGATTTCGACCAGGTGCAATACCTGAAAGACCAGCTGAAATACCTTGGTTTCGGCGAAGGCGAACAGCTTCACAAAGATTTAGAAAAAGCGATCAATTCGAAAGATCAACAGTTTGAAATTAAAACCGGTTCCGATAAAGCATCACCCGGCAACCAGGTGGATTTCACTCTGAAATTCAACAAAACAGAGAGAGGTGGTATTTTTCTCAATTCCTACCACGCCAAACTCATCATGGAGAACAGCGAAGATCGTTCCCACAATTTTCCGGTTAGCAGGGATAATAATTTTACCGCTAAGGAAGCCATTAATCTTTTAGAGGGACGAAGTGTGAAGACCGAGTTTCTCAACCCTAAGACCAAGGAAGAAGCTACCGCCTTTGTTCAGTTTGATTTCGGTCATCCTAAAACTGAAAAAGGCAACTATTACTTTCAGAACTTCTATGAAAATTACGGTGTTGATACAGCGAAGATCGTGGACAAAGCGGAGCTGGTATTTGACAAGCCGGAATGGAAAGAAAACGCGATAAAATCTCTGGAGAAAGGAAATATCGTCAAGGTAAAATTCAAGCTGGATGATTCGGTCATAGAAGGCAAAGCTGTTCTTGACCCTCAGAACCGAAACCTTAAGCTCTATGACAACGATATGAACCGGCTGAATACCAACAAGCCTTTGGAAGGGCTGGAACAGGATCATAAGCACGAAAAGAATAACGTGAAAGAGCAAAGCATCAAACGATAAGAGAAATACCTGACCCTAATTCGAAAGCGGTAGGTTTTGTGATCTACCGCTTTTTTTAAAATCAACACGATGAAAATAAAATTGACACGATTATCCATTACACTAATATTGATCCTGAGTTCCTGCCACAAGGAAATTAAATCCGAGAAAGGCGGAATTGACATTATTTCCAATGTCTATTTCGACGCTTCCAAAGGACTGGACCAGATGCAGAGCTTTCATATTTCCAAAATAAGCTATTATGAGGATGATCTGATAGAGATCATTCCCGACCGAAGCTTTCCGGAAATTAATAAACAGATTTATTATATCAATGATTCTGTCTGCTATTCACTGGGTTCTGAAAGGAAGAACGCCATATTTTCAGAGCTCGTTTTAAAACAAAAACCATTGCCGGTGTGGCAGAAGAAAGAAGGTGCCGTATTTTCCAAAGAATGGATTCCCAATTACCGCAACAGAAGAAAATTATCTGATACCGTTTTGTTTGGAAAGCAGTACAAACGCTTCGAGATCAATTCGCCCTGGAACTACACCCGGTTCTATATCTACCCCACAGATACTATACTTCCATATTCATTATACAAGCACATCGAACAAGATTATCACGGAAGGCTGGAACGTATTGATTCATACAATAAGAAGAATGACATTTTTGTCACGCTTCAGCTGATTCCTAGAAAAAGCTGGGATGAGGCGGCCCGGGAATTATTTGAGTTTAATCGTTTTGTAATACGCACTAAAAATGAGTGAACCTTTAGACATAAATGATGACCTCACTGTCATTGAAGGAAGTAAAAATGAACTGATCCTTTTCGCAAAAAATGAGGATTTCAGGTCGTTCCAAAAACTTTTGGAACTTAACGGGCAGTCCAATAGCAGAACGATTGTTATACTTAATGCTGCTATTAACAGTAAGAGATTTCTTAATCAGTTTCAAAACTTTGATGGTAAGATCTTTTTGTGTCTTGAAGCAAACCGGACAAGCGATGCGGCAACGCTCAAAATCCTAATGGAATTTAAGGGAAAGAATATCAAAGACATCCGGAAAATGTATGACATATCCGCCAATGGAAATAAGGACCTGTCTCAATATCTTCAGAACAAATTAGATGATGTTCATAAAAACAGTAATTTAGTCACATCAAAAGAATCAGAAAATGCAGCCACTACTATTAGACCAAACGGAATATCCGACACTCAGCACCTGGAATCCGGATCTGTTGGACGAGATTCTGGAAAACCTCTGCAGGACAGCCAATCCGAGCAAAAAGGAAATAACGAAACAGGACAAAATGTGGGCAGCTCAAATGCTGGAAATGGATCTTCAGGCGCAGAGCGGAGCAATCTCGCAGCCGGTGAACGAGGAAGAGGATCCGCTGACGGAACACAACCGCAGCATGCTGAAGAAAAACCTTCCGTGGGCAGAATCATATTTGGGCGAATTGCACCCAATACAGGAAGATCCGACGAACAAGTCGCCACGATAACCACTAATGCTGCAAATGTAGCAGAATTAGACGGTCTTATCGCAAAATATAAAGGTCAGAAGCAGACCAACCAGCAAGTTGCAGAGGTCGTTTCCGCAGCTTGTTTTATTTCCGAAAGAAAAGAGGTTCTTTTTAAAGACGGCATTGCCATTACCGATGAATTGAAAGACATCTGCCATCAGTTCAAAAGCGGTGGTGTCGCAAAAGGGGGTCGCGGTATTCTTGACGAGTATTACACGGATCAGAAAATCGTAGAGGCTGTCCAAAACATCATCAAAGAACCACTCAAAAACAGGAAGGAAATAAGCGTTTTGGAACCGAGTGTGGGGACGGGCAACTTCTTGTATGCAGTCAAGGGACTATCCTCTAACACAACTATTTCAGCATTTGAGATCAATGAGACCACTGCGAAGATTGCTAAAATACTCCATCCTGAAGCTACTATCAATCTCCGTTCATTTGAAACCGAATTTATTTATGAGAAGGGAAACAAAAAAGAGCTCTCTCAGCAATATGATCTGGTTATCGGTAATCCGCCTTATGGGGAACATCGTGGTCTCTATAAAGGGTTGGGTGAGGAACCCAAACTTTCCAAATACGAAGATTACTTTGTCAAGCGCAGCCTTTATGTTCTGAAAGACGAAGGAGTCCTGGCGATGGTCCTTCCTTCAGGCTGGCTCAATCGCAAGAAAGATCTTGAAAATGCTGAACTACTTAAAGCCTTCCGGTTACCAACGGGAGCTTTTGCGGGAACACAGACCGGAACAGATATCGTTATCCTGAAAAAGTCCTCGCAAATAATCAAGCATAATATCTCCGATTACTTTGAAAAAAATCCGGAAAATATTTTGGGTGAAATCCGTGAGAAATCGAATCGTTATGGACGGATGGAACTCTATGTCCACGGAACTTTGGATGATGCATTAGCAAGGCTGCACAAGCTTGAAACAAACAAGCAAACCGAAAGGATCGGAAATCTCTTTGAAGATCTGTTGTCAGATCCTGCGGAACAAACGGTAAATCAACATTCTGCTCCTTTGCAAAACAAAGATACGACCGAAACGAATTCGGAAGGTATAGCTGATAAGGAAAATAGTGAGGTTAGCCATAACGAAGTCCTTGAAAAAATCGAAACTGTTCTTTCTAAGCTTAATACCGTAAAATTTAAATCGCCAGCTGTTCTGAAAGAAATTGATAAGTACAAAAAGCTGCAGTCCGAGATAGAAGAACAACCAAACAAATTTTCAAAGGACAGAATTAATGAAATTCTGAAAAAAGCAGATCGGTTTATTAGTTCCCATAAAGATAAAAACACGGAATACAGGGTTCAGACGAAACCTGAACTTAAAAAAGGAATCTTAAAATATCTATTCTCCAAGGCTGACGATGTTGTTAATACCTCGCTTCAGAATAGCTCTGATATCACACAGGAACAAATTGATGCCTTCCGGGATACCAATTATGATGGCACATTGAACAACTATGGAAAACATTATCAATTCGCTAATTACATGAATGGCAATTGGGTACACGATTTTTATTATGGAGAAGGAAATATTTATTCTAAGCTTGAGCAGTTGGAGATAGATTTCAAGGATAAATTGGCTGTCGGAGGAACTGAAGACCAATATAACAAACAGCTGAATCTCCTTCTTAATGTTCTTCCCAAACCAAAAACTTTTGATGAGATTTTTATAAGCCCCAACCACGAGTTCGTCCATCAATTTGCATTGGGACAGGTGGAAAAAGAACGGTACAACTACAATACTAAATCAAATGAAGTCGTTGTAGTGGATTATAATCTGGCTGAAAAATTCAAAGATTTTGTCGGTACTTTATCGAGTGATGCCTTTCAGGGTTCTTCAGCCTGGGAGGTCCGGCAGTTTATCGATAATGAAACGGTCACAGGAAGTGATAAGGAACGAAATGCTTTAGTCCGGGACAGAAGAAAGGCTGCAGCCAACGATCTCTTTCAAAAATTTATCCGGGAAGAATTATCGGATGACCTTAGGGAAAGGTTTGTTAAGGATTTTAATAGAAATTATAACAACATCTACGTTCCGGACTATTCCAGATTCCCTTTGTTTTCTAAAATCTATAAAAACTTCAAAGGTTCGGAATTAAAATTAACCGAGGTTCAGAAATCAGGCATTGGAAGACTGACAACGAAAGGTGTAGGCTTGTTGGCACACGAGGTAGGATTCGGTAAAACCTTATCCGGAATCCTCTCCATGCACGAAGCGATGGAACGGGGGAATTCCAAAAGACCATTGATCGTGGTTCCCAACGACAGCATACTAAAGCAGTGGGTGGAGACCATCTTTGAAACGATACCCGATGCTAAAGTCAATGTGCTGGGCAATTTGGGTAAGGATTATGATCTTTCAAAATTTGACAATAAGGATGGAGAAATTACCATTGTAACCTATGAAGGATTTAATAACATAGGTTTTTCTGAAAGCATTACTCAGGATCTGGCCTCAAAGTTTTCGTATATCTCCGAAAGCGAACTACGCAGCGTAAACTCAATTAGTGAACGAGATTTTCAGAAGGAATTAGAGAAGGGCAAAGAGATCGAGGGTAAAATGAAGCGTGGGAAGATCTACGACTGGGAGGATTTCGGTTTCGACCATATGACCTTCGATGAGGTTCATAATGCCAACCATATCGTTGGTAAGGTCAGAATTGAGGACCGAAGATTTTCTTCCGATTTCAGAAGCCAGAATCAACAGACCTCTAAGTTGGGAATTAACGCCTGGATGGCTGCTCAATACATTCAGCAAAAATATGATGGTAGAAATGTTACTCTGCTTTCAGCAACGCCGTTCACCAACAAACCTTTAGAATACTATTCCATCTTATCCCTGATCGCCAATAAACGTCTGGAAGAATCCGGCTATTTCAATGTCAACACCTTCTTTGAAACTTTTATGGAAGCAGATACCGATATGGAGATCGATGCTAAAGGTGATGTGAAGTTCAAAGCAAATGTTCGTCGGTTCAAGAACAATTCTCTGTTTCAGCAGCTATTATCTGAATTTATTGACATCAAAGGTGAAGAGGATAATCCGGAACTAATCCGTCCTAACAAAATCAACAAAGAGTACAAGATTGAGCAAAATGATCTGACGCGTGAACAATATGATGTACTGACGGAAAACTTCAGCGAAACAGAGAAAGGGGCAATTCTCACCCATATTCTAAATGCAAGGTTAATTGCTATTTCTCCGTATTTGTCGCCTTATTACGACGGGGAGTTTCCATCCTTAGATGAATTTATTGAGAACTCCCCGAAGCTGAACGAGACGATGAACCTCATTAGGCAGAATAAAAAAGACATCCCGGAAGCAGGGCAGATTATTTATTCCGAATTAGCTGTTTCGGAATTTCCAAGGATCAAAGAATACCTTGTGACAAACATTGGTTACAATCCTAATGAAATTGGGATCATCACTGGTGCAACATCCAAGCCTCAAAGGATATCCATTCAAAACAACTTTAATTCCGGGGAAATTAAAATCATTATCGGCAGTGAAGCCATTCAGGAGGGAATGAACCTCCAGGAGAATACTACAGATTTGTACCTTCTTTCACTGCCATACAACTTTACAACATTGAGACAGGTGGAAGGTCGTGCATGGCGGCAGGGAAATAAGCACGAAAACGTCAGGATAAACTTTATGCTCACCAATGACAGTATTGATGTATTTATGCTGCAAAAGTTACAATCGAAACAGGCGAGATACCTGGAAGCGATGAAGAAAGGAGCGGATGTACTGGACATATCCGATATCAGTACGCAGGAACTTAAAACGTCTATCATAACGAATCCTGAAACACGTGTTAATATTGAAATTGAACTGCTCAAGAAGAAGATTGAAAGTGAGAAAAACAAGCATCTGGCAGATATTGCTTTCACTCTAAGAAAACAAGAAGACTTTCTAAAAGTGAAGGAGATGGTAACCAAAGCTGAACAATCTTATAATCGAATCTTAGGCTATTCTCAAAGTAAAGATGAAAATACGGATTATTGGAAAAATCAACTTCCAGCTTATCAAAAAACAATTGATCTTGCTAGAGCGGAAGTTCAAAAAACAATCGAATTCTTAAGTGAAAAAGGAGTTAGTGTTGCAGAAATAGAAACTAAAACCAAAAATACTGAAGATAAAATTGCTGAATTGGATAAAATGTTGGAAGAACTTCCTGATACCAGGACAAATCTCATTATTCGGTACACACAAGAGCAGGAGGAACGACTGAAGGGCAACAAAAAAAATTGTTTTGTTAGTGAGCGAGCTGAGAACAATAAGGCATTGTTTGACTCATCATTCATAAGAGATTTTGTAAGTAATGTTACCTTAACGCCGTCAAATTTTCAAAATGAAATCAACATACAAACCGAAACAAAGCGTCAGCGATGATTAATATTGAAGATTAATGCTTTTTTAAGTGTATAATGAATGCCCAATGCCGGAAAAGTCTTTCAGGTTTGTCTTAGTGTAGTATCATTGTATTAATTCTTAAGTAAATACAATTTTATTGATATTAATATTTAATAAATTTCTTCGTTATGGTAATGCCATTCTCAGTGAATGCTTCTGCGAAGTAGACACCTTTAGGGAGGCCTGACAAATGTTTGTTACCGTTTGTCAGTGTTTTTACGAGCTTTCCCGAAGATGAATAAATATTGATACGGCTTACCATAAGATTGGTGCTGTAAATAAGATCATCTTTAATGGGATTTTCAAATACTATTCTGTTATCTAACTTTGGATCCGAAAGAGATAGTGTTGAATTGTTACTACGATATTTGACAATATATCCGTTTCCATTGGCGATGACATTGTCATCATTGATAATAAGATCTTCAGCTGCCAGTAAGTCAGGATCTGTTTCTACAAAATAGCCGAATGTGGAATTGATATTGCCGTTTTGTTCAAGTCTAGAAATAAAGTATTCATTATTTGTAGCATTCATACCTCCCACATAGTAATAACCATTCTTTTCCACAAAACTGAATATCACGGTAGGAAAAGGAAGCAGAGATGGATTAAATGCAAATGAAGTGTCAGCGTTGCCATCTGGGCGGATTCGTCCTATATCACCATCCCGATTGGTATAGACAATATTGCTGTTGCTATCCATTATTGCAGCTGCGATAGGCCCAGGGTCAAACGCCATCGTTAAAATGCCATCGTTTCCAAAATCTCTTACAGGTTGTCCGTTATTATCATATTTTTCGATAATGCCGGTAGAAGGTGTGTCATTCGTAAAGCTGATTATATTCGAAGCATTGTCTTGAAAGACAAATCGACCCTGAGTATTGATTTTTCCGTCATTGCCAAAACTGGTGTCGATACTTCCATTACTATTTATTCTGCATATGGTACGATAATGCAGATAATTAATGCCGTCGAGAGCTTCTCCATAGAAAATGATTTTATTGCCTTGCTGAAACAGGCCGTAATACTGCTTATCCAAATCAGAAGATATGTCAGCAAATGAAGCAATTCCATTAATACCAAAAGTCTGATCCAATTGCCCGTCTGGCAGGAAGCGAACGATATCAGCATACATATTGTTATCAGAACCTGGCCGAAACCCTATCATTAGAAGCTTGCCATCGGGTTGTTTTTGTAGGTTGCTATCAGGGTTCAGGTAGGAGTTTACGACTGTCTTTCCATTAATACCAAAGGTGGTATCTAAGACTCCTGCATTGTTGATTTTCGACAGGGCAGTCTGCTTATAGCCTGTAGAAGGATCTCCAATAAGAGACGTAAAATAAATACTTCCATCCTGATTCTGTAACATTCTTGATCCGAAAACATCATTTACGGAATTTACTGAGTTACTCACGGTAAATTTACCATTACTGGCAAATGTATTGTCTTTACCAACAATCTGTGCGATCATCATACACGCTGCAGCCATGCAGGCGACCATTAAAATTTTTCTCATTATATTGTGTGTGTTAATATCTTTTACATTAAAATTCTTTGACGTGTTGATGAGTGGATATAAATCAAAATCAAATAGCAGACTTTAAAAAATCAGATAACAGGCTCCTACAGCTACGCCATATTGGACTTTTCTCTTAGCTGCGAGCGGATCACCTGTGCTAGGATATTCATTGAGGTTAGGATAACGATCAGAAAAGCTGTAATCGCCTCTCAGATAAAGCGCTATTTTATTGTTGTAAAATTTAAAACCACCCATCGCCACTATTCCTATATCGTAAGCATTTGCTTTTCCATCCTCGTTGATCTGATAAGGTCTGTCTGGTGGAGCGTTTTTAACATCCTGAGATACGAGAGCAGAAAACTTAGGTCCGGCACTAAGAAAGATATGATTGCTTGGGTTGTATTTCCAGGTGAATTCATAGAGCAGGAGCAGGCTCAGGTAATTGTCGGCATACAAAGTTTGCTTATCGCCCTTTTCGCCGGTTTGGCTGTATTCCAGCTGTACGTGCAGATAGTGTTGATTTTTCCAGCCACAGTAGTTTTGAGACAGGGGGATTTGTGAGAACACACCCGCGAGAAAAGAAGTTCGTGCAGAGGAGGGATTGTGCGCGTGCTGTATCTTGGAATAATTAATCCCCGCTGTAATACCGTACTCTGCCTCGCTAAAATCAAGTATTTGTGTTTGGAAATGCTGATAACAAGTCAAAGCTAAAATTACCAACGATTTAATTTTAAAATGTTTCATTTGTATCTGTGTTTGGTTGATTGACATTCATCAGACAACTCATCTTTAATCCTTTTTTCGAACAAAAAGAATGAATTCATATAAATAATTTCTTCCATTTTGTTACGGTGTTCCGGCTCAGTTTATAATAATTGGCAAGCTGGCTGTTGTTTAGCCCGTTTTTCCTCTGGTAATCCAGCATTTGCAAAATTGCAGATTTGTTGTAGGATCGGTGTTTCTGACTGAGGGTCTGTGTCGATTTACTGCCACTTCCGAAAATTTTGTTGTTGAGATCTATAATATCCAGAACAGATAAGACAGGCTGATTCAGCAGTTTTGCGCAAAGATCTTTTTTCTCCGGATGCTTGAACCTGATGATATCAGAAAAAATGCGATGGTAGTCTGGTGCTGTCTGTTTTTTTGACTGTCTGGTTTTATTGGTTTTATACATTTTAAATGTTAATTAGCTTTATTGGCTATTAGCAAACTTGTTGTTTTGCTGTCCCATATTAGCTCATCCTGGATCTTCAGCCTTTGTTTATGAAAGTATACGATAGCTTTAATTTCTGATAAGGCCTTACAGATGAAGACATAAGATAAGCTCTATGATGATAATGATAGGCTCATTTTCTTTTCAGTGCTTACTGGTGAATTTTTTTTTCAGGCGATTCATTTTTTAGTGAACGAGACCGACTTCATGAAGGGATGCTGTATTTTGATATCCATTTGTAGAGCGTCGTTTTCGGAATCCTGTATTCATCAATGATCTGCTGTTTCGTTTTTCGTCCGCTGGAGATCATCTCTAAAATGAATTCTATAATTTCTCTTGTATATATGTTTTTTTTAAATTGTGGAAGGAGGGATTTTTTTTCGCTGCTGGTTTTATGGTAATCTGGGCCTACTGGCGGTGAATATAAAATAAGGTGCTGAGAATAAAATCTGAAAAAGTCATATTGCAGGAGCTTGCTCCATCGGAGCAATATCTCTGTATCCAGGCTGTCGGAGATAAACATAGTCTTCACTTCATTTTCTGTACAGCTCAAAAAATTACAGGTTCTTTCCATCGAGATTTTCATTTCTTTCCATTTCACCTCTATAAGAGATCCTATCTTTATCGTTTTTAAGTCAAGCATAGATTATGGATTTTCTATTACTGCGTTGGTTAACTGATACTCATAATTCATATTCCGTATGAGACCAGATTTATTTTTTATTTTGATAACGGCGTCCGACAGTTGTTCGGCTAACTTTATTATCGTGAAAACACAGGTACAGGTAGATCCACCGGCCAAGCCAGTCTTTTTTCAGATTATAAGTCCAGACTTCACTCTGGTAATAATTGAAGCCTTCTCCTAGTTCCTCTATTACTTCTTCCCGCGACTTTCCAATCAGCTTATTATATAAATTCTTTTGTTTCATTATAGATTTTGTGTTTTTGAAACGGAGGTGTGTTCGATTTCGTCGGTGCTAATCGATCATCTTACTTCGGTCGGGCAGGGTGTTCTTACTTTTGTTAATAGCTATAAAATAGCCAGTGTCTGTTATCCCTGTCATATTGATGTAAAAATAATTAGCATCCTTTTTATATTATCAGAATTTGTTGTGTTCTGATGGTAGCAGTATTTACGCCCACGAAGATGTGAAGAAGTCGTATACCAGATCATCCGAAAAAAAAAGATAAAGGCGTCGGTTGAGCCCGAAATAATTCTTTCCTATCTGATACACCCACTCATTAGATTCAAATGGCGTTCGTGGTGCGTTCAGGAGATTGCGAACCTCATGTTTGCTCTTTCCTATAAGGCTTTCAAAGAAATCTTCGTGTGTCATTTGTGTTTTATGCTTTTTTAGGTACAAGTTTCATCGCTATTCCAAAAGCGTCATTTGTCATTTGAGATCATCTGATCATTTTGATGTTAGCTCATAAATCAATTTCCTTAAGAGTATTTTTACAGGGCTCACGCCCTGCAAAAGATACCCGATATCCATCATTTGTGCATTAGAATATCTGACAATTATAATATAGTGTTTGATTCTCATTCCTACCAGCGCTTTTACAACCTGCAAGCGGTCTTTCAGTATTGCGCTCAGCATATGCTCTTCCTGTTCTTACGACTGGCCTTTGCTGCTTCCTTTTTCTTATCTATAACAAAAATATCCGGTCTGGAGAATTTCACGAAATATTTATTGTAAGAATATTTCATGGGTCATGTCTCATTTTTTTGACAGTCGGCAACCCTTTTAAGTTTACATTAGAAGGTAAACTGTATAATTAGCCTATTGCCAAAGCAGTTTTGTAATGCTATTAGGTAACTTTATCACCATATTTTTGGCAACACAGTTTCAGTAGGCAATTTGTTCAATTCCTACAAGGCTGTTTAGTTTTAAGAATCATTTTTTAAAGTGGTGTATTGCTTCTGAGGTGCAATTTTACGAGCTCAGCAATGCTGCTTACCTTGAGTTTTTCGAATATCCTGCGCTTGTAGGTGCTTACTGTTCCGGGTTGTATGGACAGTGCATTGGTGATCTCCAGGTTGCCTAGTCCCTGGCTGAACAATTGATAAATCTCGTATTCCCTTTCGGAAAGAAGCTTTTTAGGGTCAAATTCCTGTTCTGCCTTCAGCAGGTGGGGTATCATATAGGCAGGGTAGTACATGCCATTTTCAGCCAGCATGATCACAGCAGTCATAAACTCATCATTGCTGCTGTACTTGCTGAGGTAGCCGTCTGCTCCGGCTCGTACATAAGGTATCGCTCTTTCTGTTGCCAGACCGGAGAAGAGCAATATCTTCGTCTCCGGGTGGTTGGACTTGATCGTGCTGATCTTCTCAAGATCCATCCCCGGCATCTGGATATCCAGCACCAGGAGTTGTGCTGGCTCGTTCGCCAGCTGCTCCATGGCAGCGAATATCGTGTTGGCTGCGGTGATTTGAGTGTCTGGGTATCGGGTCTCCAGCAGTAGGGATACTCCCAGCCTTACCACATCGTGGTCATCGGCTATCAGTATTTTTCTGAACATAGTTAAGATCTAGTTTTAGGGTTATCATAGTGCCTTTAGGGCTGTTATTTGCGAATACTAACTGGGCATTAAGCTTCCTGGCCAGCCGAATGCTGAGTTGCAGGCCAATACCGGACCTGCTGATAGATTCTCCCTCATTTTCTGCTGCCTTCGCCAGTCCGTTATAGTAAGCCCTGAGCTGGGGCGACATTCCCGTGCCACTGTCGGACACAGTAATGGCAAGTGTATTCTCACTGATCTGGGCAGATACCGCTACTGTACCATCACGGGTATTCTTAAGGGCATTGTCGATAAGGTTCTGCGTGATGATGCTCATGATCGAACGGTTTACAAAGATATGGAGCGCCTCAGGCACATCATTGATTATGCGAACGCCGCCATAGCGGGCCATTTCTCCGAAAAGCAGGAGTTTCGTTTCCACCAGATCGTGCAGGGCATAAGGCCGGCTGGTCACTGTATCTTCATAGAAGGCACTCCGGTACTCCCGCAGTTCCAGGGTGTGGTTGTAAAGGTCTTCGGTAGAGCGGTAGATGCTCTCGAAATATTTGGACCGCAATTCCGGATCCGTAGTTTCCAGCATCAGGCGGGACAGGTTGGAGAGGTGTTTTATCGGGGTGGCCACATCGTGCGTTACGGCGTGAAGCAGATCCTCATGGTAGCCGCTCTCTAGGCTGAGGCGTTCCTCTATTGCTGTCGATATGGCCTTCTGGGTGCGGAGTTTTTCCCGCAGGTTGCGGGTCCATACGCGGATGAGCATGGCGGTTGTCCCCAGGATCAGAAAGGACAGCAGGATCCTGAACCACCGGGTCTGGTAAAAGAGCGGCTCTATGCGGAAGCTTATGCTTCTGGATTCATAGGTTCCCAGATCATTCTTCAGCATCCGCACCTGCAGCATATGTTCCCCGGGTTCTATGCGCTCGATGGTGTATATCCCGTCTTCACCCAGCCGTTGCCAGCCGCGGCCACCGTCTCCGTCCAGGCGGGCTTCCATAATAAGGTTATCACTGTTGCCGTAGTACGCGGCATCCACATGCACCTCTGCTCTGTAGAAGTCATTGGGCAGGCAGAACCTGTTCCGGAAAATGGTGGTCTTTCCGCCCACTGTAATGCGGCTTACCGTGAGACTGGCCGGCAGGGGATAGAGGGCTTTGGTCCTGTTGGGTTCAAAGAATACCACGCCGTCCATAGAGGGGAATGCAAAACTGCCATTATCCAGCAGGGTGGCTCCGGGTCTTCCGATGCCGTTGAATTCGTTGGTATTAAGCCCGTCCCGGGTAGAGTAGCGGTAATAATGGACCGGGACAGACGGGTCTTGCGCGTAGGAAAGCAGCATTTTCCTGCGTACCCGGTAGAGCCCGTTGTTGGTTGATATCCATAAGTAACCCCTTTTGTCCTCCAGCATGTAGTGCGCTGCTTTCAGGTGCCCGGCGTCATCCAGCGGCATTCGTATAAGCTGCTTGTTGCGGAATAGGTAGATTCCGTTGGCTACAGTTAGAAACCAGAAGTTGCCGTCCCTGGTCCGTTCTATATTCTTGACATTGACCTCCCGGGACAGCAGAACCTTGCGCCCCTTCAAATGATCCAGCAGGTAGAGTCCGTTCATGCATCCCAGCAGAATGGTACCTGCGCCATAGCGGCGCATGCAGTATGGTTTGCCGCTTAGCCGGTAGGTTCTCACCGGCCTGCGGAAGCTGTCGTCATTATATTGTGTCAGGGTATAGACTTCATTTCTTCCGTTGCAGATAAACCATTGACCATCAGATTTGAAGATATAGATCACTTTCTCGGTACTTGGCATTTGTATGCGGAACTTTTGGAACACCGGGGGCGGACCGTAACGTGCAACTATATTTGATCTGTAGCAGAGGATATTGCCATGGTCGTCATAGCTCATGCCATCCTTGCTGTTCGTAGGGTCAAAGTTAAAATTACCGGCTAGTCCGGCGGGGGAGAAGATCCTGCCGGACTGGTCCACCACCTTACCACCGGGAAATGGCAGAAAACTACGAAAGGACGGGAGTTCATCAGGATTATCTGTTTTGGAACATACGAAAAGGTTTGGACGCAGCACCATCAGGCCTTTATATATACTGCCCAGGTACAGGATTCCGGAGGCCTCATCATAATAGGCACAGAAGACACGGTGTGCCCGGATGCCGGGGTGGTGGAAGAGTTTTCGGAATGTCAGCTGCCCTGCGTGCTCTTCCATCAGGTACACGGTATCGCCGTGCATCAGGAAGGCCTGGCCGTTCAGCTGGGAGAAGTAAACAGATACATCTTTTCCCTTCAGCAGTGCATGATATTTTGGGGAGGAATCACGCACCGAGAGGTTGATGACCTGGCCGGAGCTGTAGTCTGCAAGGAAGACACATCGCCCGGCAACAAAGGTGCTGGCCATCTGACTGACATCGAAAGAGGATCGCAGGCGGATTTCTGCTCCGGAATCCTTTGGCAGCAGCCGGATACCCTGCCGAGAGAACAGGAGCCTGCCACGGCTGGTCGTCATCATATAATGGCTTCTCACCATCGGCTCGTTCAGGGTGCTTCTGCGGAAGTACCAGTAATATTGCCCGGCCAGTAGCGTGCCTTCGCTGGCAGCCTCGGTGGCGGGCTTTATTTTTACAGGTTCCCGCCCCCGTATCATCAGGCGGTCTTTTTCATATTCATTGCGGATCAGGATGCTGTCCTTCTCCCGGCTTCCGTAGAAGGATTTGAAGTGGAGGTTGTTGAGGGGGATGCCCGGCCATTGCAGGAACCGACGTCCGTCGTACCTCAGGATGCCGTTTTCGGTAGAGATCCAGATGTAGCCGTACCGGTCCTGGGTGATATCCTTCACGCTGTTCTGCGGAAGCCCGTTGTCCGTAGTATAACACATAGCCGCATGGCCCTGCGCCCTGCAGCGGATGTACAGGACTATAGTCATCAGAGCCAATAGTTTAACAAATGTCATAAGGAAAAAACGGAAAGCGAAGATAATACGAAATCAAATAAGTTGACACACTTGTCTCAAAATTAAGACACTCTTATCTCATACATGATACAGCTCAAATTATTTCCCGTACACTGATTTAAATAATTTTGCTCATATAAAACACAAATGATGGAATGCTAAGGCGTTACAGTGTCCTTGCGGCTCCATCAGAATAACGAATTATGGATGCACGCCTTTTCTTTCCCCACTGCCTTAAAGCCGTTGCCGGTGCCGCTGTTAGAGTGGTCATCGCAGGGGCAATGGTGATGCCTGGGGCAATTACTGCCCAGGCGATCCACGATGATTCGGGCGCCCTGTTCGTGGCGGACGGTACCATTCTTCATGATGATGTACAGGTAAAACCCGCAGTTGTGGCGGCGTCCAGGAAAAGAACGGTGAAAAGAGCGGCTTTGAATCCCGCCAGGCCGCAATTAAGCTACAACGCAGCATTAAGGGCGAAACACACACACAGACTTCCCGCCTGCCGTCCGCTGGATGGCGGGCAGGTTTCCAGGGGCATTGCCGGTAAGGCAGCCACCGGTATCCTGCCGCTTCCGGAACAAGGCCATCGGACCTCGGCCGTCCTTCCGGTATGCAGGGTCAGCTGGTGGCCCGTCCCTTTAGGATTATTATCTAAAGTCAGTATCAACCGGGAAATGGCTGCTTGCCGGATTCCCATGTACCGGATCAATCCTTGCAGGCCGCCGCCATCCCCTGCTGCTATGGCCCACCGGGCCGGGGCGGTGGCATTGCCGGGATACCCCGCCGCACAGCATTTCATAAGAGAAATATTCCCGCCTGGTACGGACGTTTGTCCGAAGCTTATCATACATAACAATCAATCAATAACTTAAAAAACATATGATTATGAAGAAATATTTAACAGCCACTTTAGCCCTTACTATAGGTGCAGCGGCATACGCGCAGGTCGGGATCAATACCAATACACCTGCATCTACGCTGGATATCGTGGCCAAAACCGCAGCGGGAAATACCGTTACCACAAGCGAAGGATTATTAGTGCCCAGGGTAGACCGTGCACGGGCGCTAAGTATGGCATCGCCTGCCACGTCCACCATCATTTATGTCAATGATGCTACTACAGGCAGTGCTACAGGAACTGCCCAGAATATCGATGCCGCAGGCTTCTATTATTTTGACGGTTCTTTCTGGGTCAAGTGGGCGGCCTCTGCAGCTTCTTCTGCGCTCAATGTGACTGCAGAGCTCACTACGGACTACACTGTGGCTGCTACGGATGACATCATCCTGATCAATTCCAGCGCACCGGTGTATAACCTCACACTCCCTACATCCGGCGTTACGGTGGGCAAGAGACTGTACGTCTCCCAGATAGGATCGGCTAATGTGGCCCTGCTGCCGTCCGGCGTCATCAGGAACTCGAGCTATAACTCAATTAACGGTGGAAACTCTGCCACGCTGATCTACCTTGGCAGCGGGAAATGGGATGTTGTATCCGGCTACTAGATCAATACTAACTTTAATTCTTTACTTTATGAAAAAAATATATATCTCCGTTTTGGCTGTTGCCTTCTCTGCCGGGATCTCTGCACAGATCAGGACTGTCAATAATGCCACCAATTCTTCTGTGGCCAACAGCCCCGCTTTTATAGATGCGTCTTCCAATACCACTGTGAATGGCTCAACCAATGTGGGCAAAGGCCTGCTTTTCCCAAGGGTAGACCTCTCTGCAATGACTGCCTTCCCGTCTGTAACGGCCGGGATACCAAGCTCATTCCCTACAAGGTTTGACGGGATGATTGTCTATAATACCGCATCCTCCGGCACGGCGGGGGTGGGGAGCACTTCCGGCACGCTGACGCCGGGGTTCTGGTACTATGAGAACAAGTCTGCTACCAATACCGGCGGGACTTGGAAACCGGTGAGCGCCGGCGTGGGGGATAACCTGGGAAACCACTCTGCCACACAGATGTTGGTGATGAACGATTATGAGGTGAGGCTGCGCGCTGCTAATGATGGTAACCACGGGTTGATCTATAACGGTACCATTGGCGGGCCAAGATTATGGGGCGATACCGGAGGTGCCTTGGGTACGGTGAATGGAACCAATGCGCTGAATTGGGATAATAGTGGTAATGTTATTTCTCCGGCTAGCGTTACATCAGGTATTGGGAACGTTGGAAAAGCATCTTTATTTAGTTCAGATAATTTACACTCAGGGAATCTGTCTATTTTCAAAGGTGATGGTGTAACAAAATTAGGATTTATAGGTTTTGATAATTCTAATATGAACTACACCGCTCAAGTAGGAGATCATCTGTTCAATGGTGGAAATATTATTTCTGAAAAGGCCGTAATATCAGGTTCGGGATCTGTCGGCAAAATTGGTCTTTATGCCAGTGATAATACACACGCAGGCAATCTATCAATATTTAAAGGTGATGGGATAACCAAGGTTGGGTATATAGGTCTTGATCAAGACAATATGAACTATGCTGCTGAAGTAGGTAATCACAATTTTAGTGGTGGTGATGTTGTCTCTCAAAAAGCAGTAATATCAGGTTTAGGATCTGTCGGCAAAATTGGTCTTTATGCCAGTGATAATACACACGCAGGCAATCTATCAATATTTAAAGGTGATGGTGTAACAAAATTAGGGTTTATAGGTTTTGATAATTCTAATATGAACTACACCGCTCAAGTAGGAGATCATCTGTTCAATGGTGGAAATATTATTTCTGAAAAGGCTATAATATCTGGATCTGGTTCCGTTGGAAAAGCAGCACTTTATAGTTCTGATAATCTACATGCGGGTAACGTTGCTATATTTCAAGGCGATGGAGTAACTAAGGTTGGTTTTATTGGCTTTGATCCTAGTAATATGAGTTATAATGCTGAAGTTGGCATCCATGTTTTTAATACTACCATTCAAACACCACGTGTTCAGGGACCGTCCGACCGTCGTTTCAAAAAAGACATTACCCCGATCTACAATGCCACAGAAAAACTAAACCAGCTCAATGGCTACACCTATACGTGGAAGGATAGAAAGGAATTTCCTGGACAGACTTTAGGGGAGGGTAAAGATATGGGGGTGATTGCGCAGGAAGTAGAGAAAGTCTTCCCGGATGCGGTTCAGACCAACAAGGAAGGCTACAAGTCGGTCAACTACAATGCCCTGGTCCCTGTGCTTATAGAAGCGCTTAAGGAATCCAATAAAAAGATCCAGGCCCTGGAGGACCGTCTGAACACGATGAAAAAATAGGGTAATAACAGAAATAAAATTAGGTTTTAAAATTTGGCCCTTGGGCTGCTGAACCGGACAGGACATCTTTTCATCATTTGTATTAAATTGAGAATAGGTCATTGAGGTGCTATTTCTCTACCAGTTCCTTCCGGTTCACAGTCCTTTTTCTCATAGAAAAATGATATGAAACGCATGAAAAGCAGAATACTGATCGCATTACACCTGATGCTGGCGCTGGTCTTCAGCGCACAGAGCAACACGGCTGTTGCCAGCGGCAGCATCGGGAAGTGCAGCGTGTGGGGCTACCCCTACCTGATCTATAATAATTCTGGCGCCAGCCAGGCTGTAGGAAGCGGCATCACCGTAACGGTAGATGAAGACCGGAACATCGGGGCTGTAGACCTCAGCGGAGATGGAAGTCTTAGTATGAGCGGGACTAAAGCGATCATTCTCAGCGGCTCCGGCACCGAGACGGCCTGCCGCTGGGATCTGCCGTCTGCCGGCACGTCCCATTTCACGAACAATAACAATTATTATGCTTTGAACTCCATAGGCGAGCCCTACGTGGTTTACAAGACCAGCGCTTTTTTTACCGCACCCTACACCGGCAATTACCGCTGGGTGCTGGGTTCCGGCTGGACGGCCTCCGTATCCGGGGCCTACCTGAAAGCCTCCATAGGCATTTTCAAACCAGGCCAGGATTTTCTGAGGAATGTCTTTGCACAGAACGAAGCCGGAACATGCGGGATGGCGGTACCGTCTTCCACAGTTCTTCCGGCCACCTGGTATCCCAATGCGGAAGGCGGCGGGTCTTTTTCCCTCACCGCCGGAGACAAACTGAGGTACGGGGCAGGGACGGCCTACAATACTACCGGGACCTGTAATACTACCGAGATCAACTTTACCATCGGTATTGCTACCATGTATTATGAGAACTGATCCATAAAAAAAGAAAAGTAATGAAACCAAGCAGGAAGATAGGAGTGCTGCTCATCGTATTGGCAGGAAGCCTTGTTGAAGCGCAGTCCAATACCGCTGTAGCAAGCGGCAGCATCGGGAAGTGCAGTGTATGGGATTATCCCTATACCTTGTACAACAATTCGGGAGCCACCCAGACCGTGAATGACGGGATTACGGTGACCGTAGACCAGAACCGTAACATCGGTGCTATGAATCTCTCAGGTTCCGGAACTCTTGTGATGAGTGGTTCCAGTGGTATCACCCTGAGCGGTAGCGGTGGTGACACCAGTTGCCGCTGGGATATCCCTGGCTACGGGAGCCATAGCATTACCAATAACGGTGGAGTTTTCAGCAATAATTCTTTGGGGCAGTCAAATATCAGTTATGATTCTGGGGCTGTTTTTACAGCACCATATGCGGGAAATTACCGTTGGGCTCAGGGCAGCGGCTGGTCGGCCAGCATTTCCGGCTCTTACCTGAACGGTGCCCTCGGGGTACGGCGGGAAGGTAAAGACTATTTCGGAACCGTATTTAGCCAGGATCAGGCCGGAACTTGTGGCTTTGCTGGTTCTTCCAGCACGGCACAGGCCCCCACATGGTTCCCCAATACCTACGGCGGCGGTCCGCTGGTGCTAACAGCCGGGCAGAGGATTTATTACTCTGCCAGCACGGCATACCGGTCGTCAGGTGGCTGTACTGCCACCCAGATGAACTTTACCATAGGGACAGCTTCACTGTTCTATGAAAACTAGATCTTTAATCTGGCTTCTCAGTATAAGAAAAATAATAAAAACGATGATGAAAACAAATAATAACCGCGTCAGAATTACCAGACATCTTCCAATGGTATTTATACTTCTCGGCATGGGCGTTCGAGCACAAAGCAATACCGCCGTTAGCAGCGGCAGCATAGGAAAGTGCGCTGTATGGAACTATCCTGCCATACTGTATAATAATTCGGGAGCCAGCCAGACGGTGAGTGACGGCATAACGGTCACCGTAGACCAGAACCGTAACATCGGTGCCGTAGTACTTTCGGGTTCCGGTACCCTTGTGATGAGTGGTTCCAATGGGATCACCTTAAGTGGCAATGGTGGCGATATCAATTGCCGGTGGGATATTGGTTCTTATGGGAGCCATACTGTGATCAATAATAACGGAGATACCAGTGGAAACTACAGTGAGAATTATGGTGTTTTTTTTACAGCCCCTTATTCAGGAACTTATTATTGGCTCAAAGGCAATGGAACCTGGGGTGCCAATATGTCGGGAGCATTTCTCAACGGAGGCTTCGGTATCGTGAAATCATCAGGACCTGATGAGCGTATTTTTTACCAGAGTGAATCCGGTACCTGTGGTTTAACAGGAGTTGCAAGCCCACCTATATGGAAAGATGTTTCCAAGCCAATACCTCTGGGATCCGGACAGACTATGAGTTATGGAGCTGGTACCGTCTACGACAGCCGGCCGGCCTGTAATAACAGTACACTGAACCTCAGCATCGGGAATGCAGTAGTTATTTTTGATAATTAACATCACGCTCCTGTTTTTGATCCTGAAGATTTGGAATCTCGAAAATCATATAACCATTCACAACAGAAAGTATGATGCTTTATGAGTTATTCATAACGCAAATGAACAAACCAATGATTAACATTATGATAAGTAAAACAAAAACTTACTTTATGATATCAACCAGACAAGTAATTTTCAAAATTCTCAACGGACTGACTGGTATATTGGCCATGTATAGCCAATCTTATGCACAGAATACCGCCAGTGCGAGTGGCAACTGGTCCGCCTGTCCCACCTGGGGCAATCCGCCGGCCATCTACCGTAATACAACGGATACCAAAACCATCAATAATGGCATAACGGTGACGGCAGATACCAACTGGAGCACTGCTGCTATAGTACTGAACGGAAATGGCGGTGTGAACTATAATAGCGGGGTGTTTACTGATCTTGTTAATGACCAGGGTGCTGATGTCACCTGTGACGCTGTATTGGCAGCTCTGGCTTCTGCAGGCTGTAGCAGCTGCGGCGCCTATAACGCAGCCGGTGCGGGCCAGGTGGTGCCGATAACGGTGAATGAATATGTGGCTGTCAGAAACAGGCTAACCAGTATGACACAGGCCGGCTCCAGCGATGATGTGATGAACGGCGGGGGAAATTGGCGGTTTGCTTATACAGGTAGCCAAACTACCAATACTTCTCAGCCCAGTGCGCCTGCAAATAGTTTTATTGTGGCTTTTTCACTTGCTTTTTATGCAGATGTGGCCCCGGCCTATGTTAAGCTTAAGTATAATACCACAGGGAGCCCGACTTCTGGCTATGCAGATTATGAAAGTGCAGCTGTCACCGCAAATACGGGTACAATAGGTCGGTTTTATTATCTGATTAAGACTCCTAACCAGAGAACCTATAGCGGAGGGCCTACGTTTATTGCTTATTATCAGAACGGTTCCGGGCTTCGGACAAATGGCAATGACGATGCTTATGTGTATAACTATGCCGATTCCAATAGTGGATATACCTATCAATCCGCCAGTAACGTTGGATGTGTGCAGGTGGTGACCACTACCGTAAGACAATGGTAAAGGCACTTCCCTCAGTTAATCTGATGTAAGGTAAGCTTCCGCATTATTAGTCTCAGTAACCTTTCATTATCAATAAACAAATAACAATGTCAGTAATCCAATGAAACATAAATTACTTCTGCTTCTTATCCTTACGGGAATGGTAAGTCAGGGATTGGGCCAGAGCAATGCTGTGGTCTCCAGGGAAAAACTTTTTGCCCGGCTGAAAGGCTACAGCCAAAAGCAGGGTACAGCAGATACACTCCGGGTACAGCTGTCAGGCGAAGTGCGGCAGATGCAGGAAGCACTGCGGAAAAGGTATGAGGATCTGGTACAGCCTTACGCCCCCAAACAAAGTGAAAGGGCCGAAGCCCTGGAGGCCAGGATGAGCAAAGTGGACCAGGAAAAATACAAGCTGCTGATGGAAGAGCAAAAGCTGCAGGATACCCGTATCAAAAGCTTCAACAGCCAGCTGGAAGCCCTCTATGAGCGAGACCTGAAACCTTACACCACTCAGGTGGAAGCCGCCTTGCAGCAGTATGCCCGGAAAAATAAGATCGATATGATATGGTACCTGGAAGACGTGTATAGAGCGCTTCCTTACTATAACAAAGAGAAGGATATCACGGACACTATTGCAGAAATGGTGAACCAGGCCATGGAGAAAGGGAAGTAAGATGATGGATGATGCATAATGGTTTCTGCAAAGCACTCTAATAAAAACAACCATTTAAACTTTAATATTATGGCAAATATTTTACATAAGGTGAAGGCATACCTTTATGACAATGTTCTGACCAAAGACAATCCCAATGATTTTATCGCCCGTACCGCCAGCGAACGGTCACTCTCCGTGAGGGATATCTGCGAGGCGGCGGAACGCCGTGGCGGATCAGACGTTCCTGCGGCTGCCATGGCGCACGCCGTGGAACTGTTCCACAAAGAAATGGCCTACCAGCTTTGTGACGGCTTTGCCGTGAACACCGGATATTATACCGCCGGGACCACCATCCGGGGAGTCTTCGAGAGTGCCACGGACACGTTCGACAGTAAACGGCACAGCATCCTGTTCCAGTTCAGCCAGGGCGAGAAGCTCCGTGCCGAGATTCCTAACATTGAGATCAATATCCTGGGCGTGGCGGATGCGTCAGCCGTTATACTGCAAGTGAAGGATGTAAAGACCGGTACCGTGAACGATGTGCTGACACCTGGCAGGAACCTGATCATCAGCGGAAGCAAGATCAAGATCACCGGTGACGACCCTGCCAACGGTATTTACTTTGTGGACAGCAAGCAACAGCGCATAGCCGTTGATCCATCGGACTACGTGGCCAATAACCCTTCGGAGCTTATCATAGTCATTCCGGATCTCCCTGCTGGTACCTACACCCTCGAGGTGGTCACACAGCACTCGCATGGGGCAGTTCTGAAGCAGCCGCGCACCGCTTCCTTTGATAAGCCGCTAAGCGTGCTTTAACAAAATCACATGCTGTAGCCACCACACAGGAGGAAGGGCGGAATCCTGTGTGTACATGGTACGGTCTCCATATCCTAGTCCGCATTGTCGCTATATGGTGTGCTGTATCATGGCATCAGTTTTAAGATGTATCTAAAATAAAACCTGAAGGCGCCTGTGTATTAACGGCCTCTGCAAAGGCAGTACTGCCTTGTAAGGTTATCATTAGGTTTATCTGATCTAGATTCGCAGTTTTAACATATTAACATAAAATCACAAACATCATGAAATTAAAATGGATTATTACATTTTCCCTGCTTATCGTATCCTGTTGCCTGGGAGCGCAGACATCCCATCCGGCTCTTTATCAGGATCAGTACAGCACATACAGAACGGTAACTTATAACGGGATAGGATTGGGTAGCGCTCTGGCAATGGTATTGTCATGGGACAGGAACCGATCCATACTATGGGCTGTACTGCATGGTCTTTTCAGCTGGATCTACGTGATTTACTTTGCGATCAGCAGAAAGTAGCAATATGCCAATGCAATACTGTACCCGTTTGTACTAATGGCCGATAATAAAAACATCAAGTTATGTTTAGATTTTTCAGAACGGCACTATGAAAACTACGTTTTTATATTGCTTAGAAGGCCTGCCGGTAGGGGGTCTTCTGCTTCTAGCCAATGTTGATATCGCTCTCATTAAGATGTCAGACCACATGTCAGTTATCAGAGAACTTGGGTGTATCGCTTGCGCCGGCCGAAGTAATAACAATTTCCCGTCATCTCTGGTAAAAGTAATGCACAATAAAAGTATGGAGTAAATTAATAAAAACTATGAATATAAACTTAAAGATAATACGGTTTCAGGTTTTAATCTGCCTGTTTTGCTTTTGCCGGGTAATCGCCCAGGATCTGAGACCGGTGGCACAGCTGGTTCAGGATATGCATCGGATGCGTATAACACCCTATAAATGCAGTCTGTTCAGAGAAGATAGACAAAAAACCAAAAGCCAAGTTTACAGGAAGGCTGCTGCTAATGTCACCGTGATGGATATAGTTCCCGGCAAGCTGCTCCGTTTTTTGAAAGACAAGCCGGAACTTGTGGTACTAAGCTTCCCATATAGCGGAGATACACTGACGGTGGAACTCTGCCGCTACCAGATGACCACAGCGGATTTTGTGCTTTCCACTTCTGGCGGAGAAAACATATCTTACGAGCCCGGCATCTACTATCGGGGTATTATTAAAGATGATCCTGGTTCGGTTGCAGCTTTCAGCTTTTTCGCAGGCAGGGTAATGGGCGTGGCATCGCCTTCATCCGGCGGTAGCATTGTCCTGGGACAGACAAAAGAAACCAGCCAGACGGTGGTTTATGATGACAGGCTTCTTACAAGCATTAACCCTTTTGTATGCCGTTCGGATGAGCTTCCGCAAATGAATGGCACTGCAGCAGCATATGACCCACGCACTATGGGAGACAGCAGTGGTAAGATGGCCACAAAATGCGTGCGTATGTATTATGAGCTGGGTTACAATACGTATCTTAACAATGGCTCTGACATATACGCCACCGCTGACTGGCTGACGGGTATCCACAATAATATTGCCACACTGTTCTATAATGATGGAATCAGCATCTCCCTGAATGAGATCAAGGTTTGGAATAGTCCCGATCCATACACCGGGGACTATGGCAAAAATCTCTCAGACTTTAGCGTTAATCGGCAGGTATTTAATGGCGATCTGGCACACTTCGTAAATTTCCCAGCTACTACGAGTGTTGCGTATGTTAACTCACTATGTACTACCTACAGGCATGCCTATTCAGGTGTTGATCAAATCTATGCTGATGTTCCGGCCTACTCCTGGACGATAGGTGCCATGACTCATGAAATGGGACACAGCTTTGGATCACCCCACACCCACGCCTGCGCCTGGAACGGCACCAATACCGCCATAGATGGTTGCGGCCCTGCAGTCGGCTACAATGAGGGTTGCAATGGACCCATCCCGACTTCCGGTACCATTATGAGCTACTGCCACCTGCTACCAATAGGGGTAAACCTGGCCAACGGTTTCGGGCCACAGCCTGCGGCTCTGATGCGTAATACCATTAACAGCAAAGGTTGTATTACTACCAACTGTATCTCCGGATGCGCTACGCCCGGCAATATCATAATTAATACCGCAGTGGTATCCGGTGATATCAACAGCTGTGTCACCTGGGGAAACCCGGCCGCCATCGTCAGGAATACATTGGACACAAAGACTGTAAACAACGGAGTCACCGTTAATACCAATGAAAACTGGAGCACAAAAGCCGTCAGCCTGAAGGGTAGTGGTGCCATACAGCTTCCTGCAGGCCGTAGTCTTGACTTTACTGTAGATCAGGGCGCAGACAAAGGATGCGGCTGTCCATGATCCGAAACAGTAGTATGGTTTCAATATATTGATTTTCCGCACTTTTTAATGCCAGATACTGACTGACGGTAGAACGTTCTGATCTTGTCATAAAAATGAGACATAAGCTGCAAAAACATGAGACAGACATTAGTCCATCACGTGGGTTTAAGTCTATATTTTTGATGCGGTTATAGATATGATAATACTCCGGAATATCCTTTCATCGGAGAACAATGGGCCGCGGCCCCAGGTTTAAAAATTGGACAGTTATCATTTCCAAAGTAACTATTGGGGTTAATGGTGTGTAATTAAAAATTTATGTATAACCTATGTGTTTGTTCTCCGGATGTGGTCCCAGAAAGTGATACGCATCGCCCGCCGGAGATTTATAAAAATATATGCAACACGAGATGATAAGTAGATGCAGCCTTTGTTTTTCATTATTGTAATGGTATAGAAATTACTGAAAACCGAGAGCTGCATCATTTTGATAATATGAAAGCAACACACACACTCACAAATGTCACTATAAATACCGATGCAGTTTTCTTTTTTCATTTTGAATATGATGATAAAAAAATTATTGGAAACTGAAGGCTGCATCTTTTAGAACACAAACTAGATGATTTAAAAATATTGATACCGGTGCAGTCTTTCTTTTTCTATCATAGGACCAATCATTAATTTATTGAAACTGAAAGCTGCATCATTTTTACAAACAAACACAAATAATGAAAATAACAAACAAGATAGGACCTCTGTTTCAAAGAATTACCTCTACGGGGGAAAAGCTGCTGTACATAGACGGCCTGCGGTTCTTTGCAGTGATGAGCGTCTTCATCTTCCATTTCATAGACTATTATAAAGACCACCATCATCAGTTTGAAAGTTACACCAAAGTAGATGATTACCTGGAAGGCAGGGTGATAGGTGTGATCCTGTTTTTTGCCATCAGCGGCTTTATAATCGCCATGCCATTTTACAACAGCTATGTTCACAAAGCTAAGGTTTTCAGCATAAGGGATTATTTTTTGAGAAGATTCACACGGCTTGAACCACCTTATATCATCCATCTTTTGATCTTGTTTTTTCTCTCGGTGTTTATACTTAAAACCAAAAGCTTCAGTGAAACGCTGCCTCATCTGCTGGCATCGCTTTTTTATTGCCACGAGATCATCTTCAGGGAGATGCCTCTGCTGAACACGGTTCTTTGGACGCTGGAGATCGAGATACAGTTTTATATCCTGGCGCCATTGCTGGCACAGGTTTTCAGATTGAAGGCTTTGCCGAGAAGAGTCATTCTCGTGATGCTGATCCTGGTTTTTTTATTCGTTAAACCGCTGCAGTTTGAGATTCCCACGGTGTTCCGCTATATCCATTATTTTTTGGTTGGATTCTTGGCTCTGGATCTTTACAAAAGCCATACAAGCAGATACAGCAGGCGATTATGGTTTGATGTAATTTGTGTACCGGCCATTATCCTGCTATGGTACATCACAGTGGAGTATGTCACCGT
>CAJYLO010000028.1 GCA_913776245.1 uncultured Chryseobacterium sp. | reverse complement strand
ATCATTAATTTTTCAATAAAAATCAAAATATTACTTGCAAAATTTGAAAATAAAATTAAATTTGTTGTCATAATTATAGAACAATGGAACACTATAACGTTGAACAAAAGATTCAGGAATTTATGGCGAAGATCGAAGCCAAGAATCCTAATGAACCAGAATTTATCCAGGCAGTAAAGGAAGTTGCCGTTACGGTTATTCCTTTCATCGCTACAAGAAAAGAATACACCGGAATGAAGCTCCTAGAGAGAATGGCAGAGCCGGAAAGAGTGATTATTTTCCGCGTTCCCTGGATTGATGACAAAGGTGAGATCCAGGTAAACAGAGGATTCAGAATCCAGATGAACTCTGCCATCGGTCCATACAAAGGTGGTATCAGATTTCATCCAACGGTAAACCTTAGTGTATTAAAATTTTTAGCTTTTGAGCAGGTTTTTAAAAACAGCTTAACTACGCTTCCGATGGGCGGCGGGAAAGGCGGTTCCGATTTTGACCCTCAAGGCAAATCTGATATGGAAGTGATGCGTTTCTGCCAGGCTTTTATGACAGAGCTTTGCAAACATATCGGTCCGGAAACAGACGTTCCTGCCGGAGATATTGGCGTAGGCGCAAGAGAAATCGGTTATCTTTTCGGGATGTACAAAAAGATCAGAAATGAATTTACCGGTGTTTTGACAGGAAAAGGACTGGCTTACGGTGGTTCACTCATCAGGCCGGAAGCTACCGGTTACGGTGTGGTTTATTTTGCAGAGCAGATGCTGAAAACCATCGGTGAGAAAATCGAAGGAAAAACAGCAACTGTCTCCGGTTTTGGAAACGTAGCCTGGGGCGTTGTGAAAAAATTCACGGAACTGGGCGGGAAAATATTAACCATTTCTGGTCCTGACGGTTACATCTATGATAAAGACGGAATCTCCGGAGAAAAAATTGAGTACCTTTTAGAGCTGAGAGCTACCGGAAATAACAGAGCGGAAGATTATGTGACTAAATATCCATCGGCAGAATTCCACGCCGGGAAACGCCCTTGGGAAGTTAAATGTGATGTTGCTTTCCCTTGTGCGACTCAGAATGAGCTAGATCTGGATGATGCCAAAAAACTGGTTGCCAACGGTTGTATCTGTGTAACAGAAGCTGCGAATATGCCTTCTACGCTGGATGCGATCAATTACTTCCTGGACAACCAGGTGTTGTTCTCACCAGGAAAAGCATCTAACGCTGGTGGTGTTGCTACTTCTGGATTGGAAATGACGCAGAACTCTATCCGACTGAACTGGACTTCTGAAGAAGTAGATGCAAGACTGAAAGAAATTATGATCGGTATCCACAAAGCTTGTAGAGATTACGGAAAAGAAGAAAACGGCTATGTGAACTATGTAAAAGGTGCTAACATTGCGGGCTTCGTGAAAGTGGCTGAGGCAATGCTTGCGCAAGGTGTGGTTTAATATTACCTTTTGAATAAATAGAAATGCAGCTAAGTTTTTAGCTGCATTTTTTTATGAAGAAATTATTCTGAATACTCATAAAATAAATAAATTAGTTCACTAATAAAGTTTAAGTAACTGAATGATAATTTAGCTCATAACAAATGATGAAAACAATGATGAATAAATTAGTCATGGCTTTGAGGGCTGAGAGATCCGATGTTGAGATCCATAAACATTCGGCGTTTCAAATTGTATTCACAGAAGACAACCCTTTTCAGACAACCCTTGAGAATAAAATATATCCCGATATTTTTGGTTTTGTAATAAAGCCACAGGTCTCCCATTCCTGCAAATGCGATAATAGCAGTCTGATCATCCTTAATATTGAGCCCTACTCTCTATTAGGAAAACTTATTGCTGCAAAACTAGGAAACTCCGATACTTTGATTTTTAATGATAAAGAGTCATTTCAGACATTTTCTAATGATCTTGAAAACAGATTTTCATTTTCAAATAACAATCAGGATTTCAATGGCATCGATAAAAGAGTGCAACAATCCATAGAATACATTAATAAAAATTTTAAATTCGGCAATGTATCTTCTCAGCATATCGCCAAGCAGGTATTCCTGTCGCCTTCGCGGTTATCTGCCTTATTTAAAAATCAGATCGGTTGCAGCATCAGCAAGTATCTGCTATGGACAAGATTACGATACGCTATTTTTCTTATTCTCACCGATGCTGATAATACCCTGACAAGCATCGCGTTAGAAAGCGGATTTTATGATTCTTCACAGATGACGAAATATATGTACCAGATGTTTGGGATCTCTCCTTCTAGACTGAAGCAAAAAAGTGAACTGATACAATTTTTGAATCTTGAGTCCCATTTATTTTTACATCCATAATTTACAAAAACCAAATAATGAACATTAACAATCAAATTATTGAAGACAACAGAATACTTTATGACACCGTAGGAAATATTTATCCTCCTCACGACAAAGTGGCCATCAGAACCGAAACAATCCAAAATATCACTTGTCACTGGTTTACACCTGAAAATCCTAAGCAACAGGAACTGATAATTTATATGCACGGTGGCGGCTATGCTATCGGTTCTTTTCAGTCTCACAAAGCCATGGTTTCTCATTTTGCCAATGGTTTGGAAAGAACGATCCTTTTTGTAGAATATTCTTTAGCTCCGGAAAAGCCTTACCCCGCTGGATTGAATGATGTATTAAGTATTTATCATCGGGCAGCCTTACAGTTTCCGGAGTATGATTTTTACATGATAGGAGACAGTGCAGGCGGCGGACTCACAATTGCTTCCATTTATGAGATTTATCAACAAAATCTGAAGCCCGTAACAGCAGTGGCTTTAATTTCGCCATGGTATAATTTGGAAAGTGACAATCCTTCTTCGGAAAGCCGCCAACATTTGGACCAAATCCTGAATAAAGAGATGGTTCAGACTTTTGCACACGCGTATGCTGGTAACGATCTTTCAAAAGCAGATCCAAGTCAATTGAATTTTGAAAGTTTTCCTCCGGTTTTTGTGGGCGTGGGGACCAATGAAATTTTATTTGATGATTCTATCAATTTTTTTGATATGGTATACAAAATTCAGGAAAACGCGCAGCTAAAAATTTATGGCGGGCAAGGACACGTTCTTACACAGCTGGATATCTCAGGTTCATCGCCACAAGATTTAATCGCCAATATCAATCATTTTTTTAACAGCATCCATCATGTATAGAATCTTAGTTTTCATCACGCTATCCGACAATGGTATAGAAATAATAAAATCAACTCCCGAACTGCCAAAAAAGGAAATGGAATTCATTAATCTCTGGAAGGAGCAAAACCTGCTGGAAAGTTTTTACATTTCAGTCTCCAGAAAAGATGCCGTATTGGTTTTTAAAGATACCGACAAAGCCCGATGTAAGGAAATGATCGAAATTTTACCCTACTTCCCTTATATGTCAGAAATTGATTATCACGAACTGAATAAGCAATTTTAAACTCTTTATAATTAAAAACCGCCTCAATACTGAATTGAGGCGGTATAATAATTTTTATGTTATCTTTTCGGGAGCCCACGCTTCAAAGCATAATTGGCTCTTTCAATGGCTTTCTTCTCTTTCCAGGTCATATATTTTGCTTTGAAATTTCGTTTCATAAAATTATCAAAGTTCCTCTGAACCGTCAGATTCCACAGCGAATGGGCTTTTACTGCCCAACTTTTGTCCCAGGCTCTGAGTGATAGGGAGAAACTGCCATCCAGATATTTCATCCAGTGCCACCAGCCTGTCGGCATAAATAATGTGTCGCCGTGTTCCAGGAAACATTCAATGCCTTCTACACCATCCAGTGCAGGAAACTTGGTAAAATCCGGATGTTCAATATCATAATCTTCCAAAGCATAAGTAGCGTAAGGAATCTGGTAAAGTCTGTCTTTCCATTTATAGTCGAAAAGCAGAATATGCTTTCTGCCATTGAAATGCGTATGGAAAATATGCGCCATGTCAATATCATAATGAAGGAATGTTACAGAACCTTTTCCGCCGAAGAACATATTCGGGTATTTATCCAGAAAACCGCCCATCAGATCTTTTGGAAAAATATAATCGTCCAGTAATTTTGGTGCGTGCTTTATCGGGTCAAATAAAAATATCCTGAGATCTGTCGGTTCTTTCTCAATCAGGTCGATATAGTCTGCAAACTTCATTTTGGCAGCCGATGCATTGATTGGTGCGGCAGGATCTGCTTTTGAACTGTCATACAGAGGAACTTCTACATCACCTACAGCCTGCTTCATATAATCCATTGTCCACTTCTGATATGCCGGCCACTTTCTTGCCATATTTTTTATAACAACCGGTTTACGCGGTTTCAGGTATTTTTCAAAGAACTCTTCTTTGGTAATATCATCTACAATGTCAATTGGTTTTAGAATGATTCCCATGTTAATGTAATATTAAGGCACAAATTTATTAAAATTTCGATTGACAAAATAAAAAATCGCTCATCGTATTTGTAATAATTATAAATAAGAGTTATCAATCATTATTTTAATTGATTTATCTATTTTGTTTTTAACATCATTAATTTTTATGATCCAATAAAAACTTTGTAACAATTCTCTCGTTTTCATTACTAACATTTTAGTGATATAATTTTAATTATGAAAAAAGGTCTATTAGTCTTTTTAATGCTGATGTGTACAACCGTTGTTTTTGCACAAAAAACAATAAGCGGAATAATAAATGACGCCGACGGAAAACCACTAGCCAGTGCCAGTGTAACGATTGAAGAACCCGGCAAAAATGCGATTCTGGCTTACGGGATTTCCAACTCGAAAGGTGAATATAAGGTCACTTTCAACTCGTCCGAGAGTAATCTGGATCTGAAGATTAAGGCGTTCAACCAGAAGCCGATCGCACAGTCCATCAAAAATGAAGATCAGAAACTTAACTTTTCTATGGATTCCCAGGCGACTGAAATACAGGAAGTGCGGCTGAAAACAAAATTAATCACCAAAAAAGGTGACACGATTTCTTATGATCTGAAATCATTCGAAAATAAAAATGACCGTACACTGGCCGATGTTCTGAAAAAGATCCCGGGAATCGAAGTCAATAAAGACGGAACGGTTCTTTACCAGGGCGAGGCTATCAATAAATTTTATGTCAATGGAAAAGACCTGATGGAAGGCGGCTACGGAACGGTGAACAATTCCCTTCCAAAAGATGCCGTTTCCAAGGTGGAAGTCCTGGAAAACCACCAGCCTGTAAGTATTCTTAGAGATAAAGTACCATCAGAACAGGCTGCACTTAATATCAAGCTGAAAAAATCCGTCACAATGACCGGGCGTGGTGAGATTGGTGCAGGTTTCAGCCCTTTGCTTTGGAATGTGAAGCTGACACCGATGTTCTTCGGGCAAAAAAACCAATGGGTGGTAAACTACAAAGCCAACAATAATGGTGAAAGTGTGGAAAAAGAAGGAAATATTCTGGCATTTGGCAACCGCTGGGAAGGAAGAAGAAGCCAGGCTGCTCAAAAGTCATGGACCAATATAGAAACCGCTGGCGTTCCGGATGTTCCGGAAAAAAGATACCTCTTAAACAATGTTCATTTTTTCTCCGCCAATCTATTGACCAACCCTTTTAAAAATAAGGAATGGGAACTGAAGGCTAATGCATCTTATACTAATAACAGTATAAAAAGAGAGGACCTCCAGACCAAAGTTTATGCGGAGAATTCTCAAGCTGTTTCTGGAGGAGGAACATTTATCTCCAGCACAAATAACCGGTTTTATGATAATGCCCTGAAAGGTGAATTGATATTTACGAAAAATGCCAAGAAAGGATTTTTTAAAAATACAACAACCTGGAATAGCTTCTGGAATACAGACAGATCATTCGTAAACAACAACTTGCCTCTGATTGGTAACAAATTTGCCAATGAATCTTTGGATTCTCCGACAGGTACTTTTCAAAACTCCTTAAGCACGATTATACCCTGGAAAGATAAGCTCATCAATTTTATGAGTTATATCAAATATCAGAAAGATAAGCAAACACTGACCGTTTCGCCCGGAAATTATATGGACAGATTAGGTTTTTCTTTTTTTGACCAGGTAACACAATATGCAAATTCCAAAACTATGGAGGTGAATCATTCCGCATCTGTTGGCTTTTCGTACAGAAAATGGACGTTTACTCCGGAGTTCGGACTTAACCTGAGCTTTAATAACCTGAAATCCGCAATCACAGGACAGATCAGCAACAGCAGCTATTTTCTGGGAGAAGAAAAACAGAATAATGTAGACTGGAACGAGGTCCAGCCTTATACCCAGCTTGGTGTTAATTATAAATCCCAGAATTTTAATCTGAACCTGACTTTGCCAATGAATTTTTACGGTATTACATATAAAGACAATCTTAGAGGGAATTATCTGGATAAAAACAAAACGGTCTTTGAACCCAATCTTTTTGCGAATCTTGATTTTGCATCATTCTTTAAAATCTGGGCTTTCGCAAACCAATCTTATGACTTTGGCAGCTTTGGATTCCTTTATGGCGGAAAAATCCTCACAAACCCTACCAGCCTGCAGACCAGATATAGTGACAAGGTAGAAATGCCGGAATATCTTTCCAGAATGGCAGGAACCAGATTAGAATACAGAAACCCGTTGAATAATTTATTTTTCAATGTGAGATACAACTACTCTACAAATAAAAGAAACCTTATAGAGACATTCACTACCGATGGATTCATTTCGGAACTGACATTACAAAGCCTGGAAAATACAACAAGATCCCAAACAGAAAGTGCTGAAATTGGAAAATATTTCCCTAAATTCAAGACTAATTTATCCGTTAATGCTTCCAATACAGATTCTAACTCTTTTTCATATTTCAATGCCAATCTTCTGGAATCTTCTAACAACAGACAGACTTTAGGCATCAAATTTAATAATACTTATTTCAGCTGGCTGAGTGTAGATTACAATATCAATATGAACTGGAGTAAAAACATTAATAAGGAAAATAATAATACCATTAATTTCAGCGGATGGAATCATAATCTTGCAACCTATATCTACCCTTCCGACAATCACACATTCGGGTTCAACTGGGACGAACTTTCCACCAAAGCAAGTGGACAAACTTTCAGAAACTCATTTTTTGATGTGTCTTATCAATACACCTGGGTCAAAAAGAAAATTGATTTCGAATTTAAATGGCTGAACATTGCCAACAGAAAAGTATATGAAACTGTTTCAGTCAATGTTTTACAGCAGCTAGTAACTACTAACCAGATGTACATCCGTCCAAGCCAGTTTATGTTTACCGTAAAGTTCAATTTCAAATAACACTATTTTATAATTGCAAAAGGCAGTTCATCTTTTTGTCTGCCTTTTTATTTTGTTTAATTTTAAATCACTAATTTTTTAGTTATTATCAACTCTTTTAAAAAATCCTATTATGAAAAAAATACTTTTTATTTTATCGCTTCTCATCAGCGCCCTATCGTTAGCGCAGGGAACAAGAATTATTTACGAATACAAGTTCGCTTCCAGCCTGGAAAAAAAAGATTCTCTGGAGACAGAGATGATGTATCTTGACATCAAAAAAAATGGAAGCGAGTTCTACAGCAGGCAAAAATTTGTAAGCGACTCTACAAGGGATGCCTACTTTAAAAAACAAATCCAGATGGGCTCTACAAATTTTAATTACCGTGGCGGAAACGCCGGAAAAGTTGGATTTTCCGTATCAAAATCCTATCCGGATTTCGCAGTGGTGTTGCACACAGGAATCGGAAATTCCAGATTTTCCGTAAAAAACGAAAACACTATAGTATGGAAAATATTACCGGACAAGAAAAAAATTGGACAATTTGAAGTTCAGAAAGCGACAGCAGACTTTGGCGGCAGATCCTGGACGGCCTGGTTCTCGCAGGATTTCCCGTTTCAGGACGGCCCGTATAAATTCTACGGTTTACCCGGATTGATTTTGGAACTGGAAGACGCCACAGGTACACAAAGTTTTAAATTTTTGGGAAGCAAAAAATTTGATGAAGTCGTGAAAATTGAAAAAGAAGATATCGGAAGCACCAGAGGCGGAATGGTGGTTAAAACCTTCGGCGTTCCGGGCGGAAAAGAAATAGAAGTCACCGAAGACCAATTCAGGAAACAATGGAAAGAGTATAAAAATGATCCTGTAAAAGATACCAGACAGATCTTATCACAGGGGAATATGAAGCTCACCTTAAACATTGATGGAAAAATCGTAACTGATCCTTCAGAAGTACTTAGAGCGATGGAAAAAAACCAAAAAGAAGAGATCAAAAATAATAACAACAAAATCGAACCGGCACTTTACCCGTAATTAAGCATAAAACACTATTTTTATAGTCCTCTTTCGGGAGGACTTTTTTTATTCAATTGATTAGAATTATGAGTTATTTACCTAAACTTAAAAATATAAAAGCATTCGTTTTTGATGTCGATGGTGTCTTTACAGACGGCAGTGTTTACCTTTTGCCGGACAGGAATATGTCCAGGGTAATGAGTGTGCTGGATGGCTATGCCGTTGTACAATGTCTGAAACAAGGTTACAAAATCGGAATCATTACGGGCGGAAATGATCCGATGGTAAAAAACAGGATGGAATATCTGGGAATCAAAGATTATTATGCCAAATCTTCCCATAAAATTACAGATTATGAAGATTTCAAATCCAGATATAAACTGAAAGATTCTGAGATTCTGATGATGGGAGACGATATTCCGGATATCGGGATTATGAAGCTGGCCGAGATATCAGCCTGTCCTGCCAATGCGGTTCCGGAAGTTAAAGCGATTTCAGATTATATCTCGCCGGTTTTTGGCGGCAAAGGTGCAGTTCGTGATGTAATAGAACAAGTCATGAAAGTCCAGGGAAAATGGAATTTGGACGAAGAAACAAGATCTGCTTAATTAATTGACAATCAAATGATTTATCATTCCTTTTGACCATTGAAAAAATTGAAATAAGCAAATGAAATTACTATTAGCATCCAACTCGCCCAGACGAAAAGAATTACTAACCCAACTCGGATATGCATTTGATGTCGTAAAAGCAGATACCGATGAATCATTTCCCGCGAACCTTACACCAGACCAGATTGCGGAATATATCTCAAAAAAGAAAGCGGAAGCTGCAGAAGTTAGATCCGGCCAGATCCTGCTCACAGCAGACACCATTGTTACATCGGAAAATAAGATTTTATTAAAACCAGATTCGGAACAGGAAGCGTTTGCAATGATCAAAAGCCTTTCCGGGAAAACACATCAGGTTTACACTGCATTTACCCTTAAAACCATTGACTATCAAATTAGTAAAACAAACAGAACAGACGTTGAGTTTTCTGAAATTGGCGATAATGAAATAGATTATTACATCAAAAACTTCAGACCTTTCGATAAAGCGGGCTCATACGGAATCCAGGAATGGCTTGGCATGGCCAGGATCAAAAAAATCACCGGATCTTTTTATGCTGTAATGGGTTTACCAATAGATATGGTGTATGAAGAGCTTATAAAATTGGGCTGTTTTCCTAAGAATTTTTAAAACTCAGATCTTTAGATAATTTTCCTTGCAAAATTTCGTTATTTTTACAGATTAAACCTCAATTTTCATTATTGAAATAATTAGATGAGAAAATATTTACTAATCATACTTGCCGTATTTTCTGTTGCTGCCTGCAATCCGCGAACCAAAAAAAAGAAAACCAAAAGCGGTCCTATCAACCGGTTTTTGACCTTTCACAATACACTGTTTAATAGCCGGGAAGCTTTTCTGGCCGAGATGGAAAGCCGCGATAAAGCTCATATTGACAACTTTTACGATCCTTATATTTCCGTTTATACTACTGAAGACAACCTTTCCGATGTTCAGAACAGCACATCTTCCAATCCCGGAAATGGCCCGGATCCGGATGCTCCGAGAGGGATCCGTTCCAACGAAGCATTTTCAGGAAATATGTCTGCACAGCCCAACAAAAAAGGTGCTACAGCTCTCCAGATTACCGAAGCCAAAGCACTCAAAACTATCAGTAAATATTCTGTTCTTGTAAGAGGCGTTGAAAAAAACAAGAAAATTTTTGATGCTTATATGCTTTTGGCAAAGGCAAGAATGTACCAGGGAAAATACCTCGAGTCTCTGGATGCGCTCAGTTATATTTTTAACACAATGAGCAAAGATAAACGGCTTCCGTTGGCTAAAATATATCAGGCTGCGAACTATACCAAGATGAAGGAATATTACCGTGCCGATGAAGTATTCCGTGATCTGGAAGAAGATCCTAAGAATAAGCTTAAAAAGGAACATCTGAGAATTTTAAAAGTCTATCAGGCTGATAATTTCCTGAAATGGGGTAAAAAAGAATTAGCTGCAGAAGTTCTGGAAGAGGCATTTACCTATAATAAAAACAGAAAAACAAAAAGCAGGATTGCCTTTCTCAGAGGCCAGATACTTGCAGGTCTTGGGAAAAAATCAGAAGCCCGAGAATCTTTTGCAGCAGCTTACAAGTATGCCAACAGCTATGAATTTGAGGTTAAATCTCAGATAGAAATTGCAAAAACCTTTGACGGAAAAGCAGACAGCTATGAAGAAGCGATGGCTTATCTGGATAAAATTGCAAAAAAAGGAACTTATGCATCCCGGAAAAATGAACTTTATTATGCCAGCGGATTGGTGGCCGCTTCTGCAACAAAAGATTCTATAGCAGATTCTTTTTTCAGAAAAGCATTAAAGGAAAAACAATCGGATCCGCAGATCAGAGGACTGACTTATTCCGAGTTGGCAAAAAAATACTTTGCAAAGGATGATTACCTTACCGCAGGTGCCTATTATGACAGTGCGCTCGCAGTAATGACATATAAACCTGAAAAAGACAGACTTACGGAGCTTACAGCAAATATTAAAAAACTGTCAAAAAACTATTATGTCGTGAAGAAGAATGACAGTATTCTGGCTCTGACAAAAATGACAGATGCCGAGAAACGAGACTATTTCACGAAATACATAGACAAGATCAAGGAAAAAGAAGCCGCAGCAGAACTTGAGAAAAGAAAAGCCGAAAGAAGCAAAGGTTTTGATAACAATGACTATAATGCCAATTCAATATTCGCAAACAACTCTACAGATAGCAACAGCTTTCAGAATTTTGGAATCAATACCGGCGGATCAACATTTTATTTTGCCAATTCCAACAACATCCCGAGAGGTGAAAATGCTTTCCGACAAGTCTGGGGCAACAGAACGCTTCAGGACAACTGGCGGTATTCTGCAAAAGCGGCTACCATAGACGATATGAAAAATGAAGCTTTGGGACTTGCAAATGTTCCGGATCCCAGACGTCTGGAACCAGAATTCTATATCGAACAAATCCCGACTTCCAAGGAAGAACTTGCCAATCTTAAAAAAGAAAGAGATACCGCAAGTCTGGGGATGGGAAGGATGTATGAAAATTTCTTCGGGAATACTAAGCTGGCAACCAAAACGCTATACGATCTTATAGACAATAAGCCGGACGAAGAAACTGATCTGATGGCACTTTATAACATCTTTATTTTCAATTACGAAAAAAATCCTGCCGATGCAGAAAGAGCCAAACAGATCATTCTGCAAAAATATCCTTATACCTCTTATGCAGAATTCGTGAAAAATCCGAAAAGCAAAGACTTCAATAAATCCACAGAAAGTGTCGAGAAATTATATGCCGATGCCTACAAGCTTTATCTGAATGAAAAATATGCCGAATCTTCCGCAATGATTGATAAGGCCATTGCAGATAATCCTAAAGATGCGCTGATTCCCAAATTCTATTTATTGAATGCTTATAACAGCGGCAAAACAGCCGGCAAAGAGATTATGATCCTTCAGTTGGAACAGATCGCATTAAACTATGGCAATACACCGGAAGGTAAAAAAGCAAAAGATCTTCTCAAATTTCTTAAAAGTGATGCAAAACTGGAACTTACAGACGAATCCGGAAACACTATTTCCCAAAGCAAGCCACAGGAAAATCCTAAAACACAGGAAGAGCTGGAAATGGAAGAAAAGATGAGAATATCCGCACCTGCTGCCGGCCCGGGAAAACCAGGAATGGAAGAAGCAGGTCAGCAGTCCGCAACAGCCGAGCAGATTAAAAGACAGAAAAGGGAACGAAAATAAAAAAGAGAGCAATTTATTTGCTCTCTTTTGTTTTATGCTTTATCCAGCTGCACAGTAAAATGTCTCAGGATAGCCGGCTCGCGTTTTATTTTATAGCCTTTTGTAATATCGTTTCGTCTTTCGAAAACATTTTTTACGGCCGCTGCCACATAATCCATATGATTATTGGTATAAGTTCTTCTCGGGATTGCCAATCGTACCAATTCCAGTTTTGGATATCGGTTTTCTCTGGTTTCCGGATCACGGTCTGCCAATAATGTCCCGATTTCCACACCACGGATGCCGGCTTCTTTGTAAAGTTCAATCGCCAGAGTCTGTGCCGGAAATTCTTCTCTTTTTATGTTGGGCAAAAAATTAAGCGCATCAATAAAAACAGCGTGTCCGCCAATTGGTTTCTGAACAGGAATCCCCGCTTCCATTAACTGGTTTCCCAGATATTCTACCTGCGAAATCCTGCTTTCCAGATAAGGAAATTCGGTAGCTTCGTTGAGACCTGCGGCCAAAGCCGACATATCTCTTCCTGCCATTCCGCCGTAGGTGATAAACCCTTCATAAATAATGGTGAAGTTAGACGCTTTCTCAAAAATCTCTCTGTTTTTCAAAGCGATGAATCCACCAATGTTTACCAGACCATCTTTTTTGGAGCTCATCGTCATTCCATCGCCGTAAGAGAAAATTTCTCTGCAGATTTCCTTAATCGATCTGTGCTGCTGCCCTTCTTCCCTTTTCTTAATGAAATAAGCATTCTCCGCAAATCTGGCCGAATCAAACAATACCGGAATACCGTATTGATCCGATAATTCTTTCACCGCTTTGATATTTTCCAGAGAAACAGGCTGTCCGCCGGAAGAGTTACAGGTAATGGTAATTAAACAGAAAGGGATTTCTTCTTTGGGATGTGCTTTATAAACAGCCTCAAGCTTTTCAAGATCAAGATTACCTTTGAAAGGATGAAGATTATTGATATCAAAAGCCTCGTCAATAGTGCAGTCAACAGCGTGTGCCTTTCTGAATTCAATATGACCTTTTGTAGTATCGAAATGGGAATTTCCCGGCACCACATCACCCTCTTTTACTAAAACCGAAAAGAGTACATTTTCTGCTGCACGACCTTGATGCGTCGGCAACAGATAAGGAAATCCCGTGATATTTTCTACGGTTTGCTGTAATGTTTCGAAGGAACGTGAGCCGGCATAGCTTTCGTCACCGATCATCAGTGCAGCCCATTGTTTGTCACTCATAGCGCCCGTTCCGCTGTCGGTCAGCAAGTCGATATAGACGTGTGAACTTCTCAGATTGAAAAGATTATAATTGGCATTTTCCAGCCATTCTTCGCGTTGTTCCTGCGTGGATTGATATATTTCTTCGACCATTTTGATTCTGAATGGCTCTGCGTATGGTAGTTTCATTGTAAATAATTTTGTTGGATGATGGATGCAGGAAGTTGGATGTTCCGCATCGCAAAAAAATTGAATTTTATCCTTGATGTCCACAGCAAACAATGAGAAAACCTAAAAACTTCCATCATCTGACATCTGACATCCAACAAAAAACTACTCCGGCGCTTTGAAAACGTTGTCGTCTGAATGGAAACCGGCGACGCCTCCGCTTACAGCAAATTTCATAGCTTCGGCAGAACTCATTCCGGTTACTTCTTTGATATTATTGAATTTGGTAATAATTACCCAGCCGGAAACGGCGTAAGAATGCGGAAGGTAAACCGCCACCATTTGATCGAGATTAACGACCGACATATCGGACTGAGTGAGAAATCCCATTCTCCATATTTCCGGCGTTTCATTGGTTTTGACCCAGACCGGAACATTGAATTTTTTCTTATCACCCACAAAAGATCCCAAAACATCTTTTAGCGATGTGTAGATGAATTTGATTCCCGGGATGTGTTCCAAAACATAATCTACACCATCTACAATTAATCTTCCGATGATGAACTTGTTACCGAAAAAGCCGATAAATGTAGTTCCGAAAATGACCGTAAAGAAAATCAGTCCCGGAAACTTTTCCGAAATGGATGGAATAATATTGTCGATGCTGAAAACGATGTACCAGATGATCCAAACCGTAATGGCAAATGGGCCAATGATGATCAGCCCTTGTATGAAGGACCGGAGAAAAAGCCGAAGGTAATCGTTAAAGCTTCTGTTCATTGCATTTTGCTCAAAACGAGCTGTATTTTTTATCCGTGGATCGTTTCTTTATTTCCGTAGGACTGGATGACCTGCGCTTCATATTCCAGCCATTCTTCCCAGCGTTTGTTTACTTTTTCCGGCTCGCCGATTTGCCTTGCAAAACCGATAAAAGTAGTGTAATGATTGGCTTCGGAAATCATCAGATCATTGTAGAAGTTTCTCAGTTCTTCATCCTTGATATTTTCCGTCAGCACTTTGAATCTTTCGCAGCTTCTGGCCTCTATCATGGCCGCAAAAAGCATTTTATCAACAAGAAGGTCCGTTCTGTTGCCTCCTTTTACGATGAACTTCAATAAATCATTGACATAATCATCTTTGCGCGTCCTTCCCAAGACACCGCCTCTTTTTTTGATGATCTCGTGAACCTGATGAAAATGTTCCATTTCCTCTTGTGCAATGGAAAGAAGTTCGGTCACCATTTCGGGATATTCCGGAACCATTGTGATGAGTCCGATAGCGTTGGTGGCAGCCTTTTGCTCGCACCAGGCGTGATCGGTGAGGATTTCTTCCAGATTGTCTTCTGCGATATTCGCCCAGCGTGGGTCTGTAGGAAGTTTGAGACGAAACATTTTATTTTTTTTGTAAAAATAAGGATTTGATCGCTTTTATTAAATACTTTGTCTATAAAAATTGTTTTCGGAAATCTTTGTCCATATCGTAAAATATAAAATGATTACTACAATCATTGGCACGAATGTTGAAAAATCATCATCAACCAAATAATAAAATTATGAAAAATTCAACTCTAATCAATCGTGCTAAATTATTTATTTTTAGCTTTTTAGCAATTTTCTCGTCTGTTTTGATATTTGCACAGGACTCTGCAGTTGTAAAAACTACTAATGTGACATCTACTTCAACCGAAGAATGGCAAACCAATCCAATGTATTGGATTATTGGTGGCGTTGTAGTCGTCGTCATCGTCGCAATCGTCGCAATGAGCGGGAGAAAGAAAAACGATTAAATCTACAAAGCGCTTTCCAAAGCGCTTTTTTTATGGATTTTCAGATGCTGTTTTTACTCTTAAAAATTCTAAAACACTCCAACCCAATTTATCCACTTTTTTCAAACCTTTGGAAATAACAACAGCCAAAAAAATATTAACCGGATAAATAATTAAAACCAAAAGATACCACGGCATCAGATCCTTCATCGGAACTACAAAAAAATAGACCAAAGAGGAACTCATTCCCTGGGCAAAATAGAAGAAAATTGCATTTTGTCCTACGTTGGTAAAGAAATTAGGCTTTTCGATTTTCAAACGGTTATAGAACACCAATAATGTTACCAGCGAAAATAAAGTCCAGACTATGTATGGGATTTTCGGCGGAAACTTCTGCTTGTTAAGCTTGTAAAATATTTCTCCTCCGTAATTCCAAAACATCCAGGCTAATGCCAAACCAACCAATCCATATAAAACAGGGATCATTTTTGTCGGGATTTTCTTACCTTTCATTCTATTCGCAATTAGGAAAACTGCCATATAAAATGCGACATAACCAACTTGTCCATTTGGATAATATTGCGGAAATATATTGAATATCAATGTCAAAGCAATACAAACACCAATAAACCAATCGATATGTTTAGGGAAAAACCGGAGAATCAAAACGCCGAGAACTGTCAGTATATAATAGACTTTAAGATACCAGAAACTTCCCATCACTACCGGAAATGTGTCGCAGTTGGAATATTCGTGCAGATACCAGTTCCCAAGTGTATCCCATTGAGGAACAGACGAAATGCTGCCCGGAACATATTTGCTCCCAAATGTGGAATAAAAATCTCTCAGCCAATCAAATGAAAAAAAAGTGAGTCCGAAGACTTTAAAAAAATAATCCAGAAAGAAAAGAAATGTCACAAAAATCATATACGTGATTTGTAACTTTAATAACCTGTACAGCGTTTTTTCAATATTATTACCGGATGTTATTCCGCTGAGCGCATAGAATAAGGCTACATCAAATACAAGAGAAAACACTCTGGCTTCAGTAGGCATATAAAACTGTCCGCTCCAGAACGCCGTATGAATGAAAATAATGGAAATGGTGGCAACGCCTTTGGCAAAGTCAATATAGAGGTCTCTTTTCATTTAAATGTTTTTTTTTAAATTTTCAATTCTCATTTTGTCATTCCGGAGGAATCTCAGCGGTTTAGATTCCTCCGGAATGATAAAGATTCTGCTGATTGTTTTTAAATATTAAAGATTTCATTAATGATCTGAAATTCAAAAATATCATTATTTTCCAAAGTTCTTTATAATTATTTAACTTTTACTACTCGATTCTTATCCTTATTTTTGAAAGTTCAATACCAGAGATGTCAGATATCATTCAGCTTTTACCGGATCATGTTGCCAATCAGATTGCTGCAGGAGAAGTGGTGCAAAGACCAGCTTCCATTGTCAAGGAACTGCTGGAAAACGCTGTGGATGCGGGCGCTGATAAAATCCAGCTTATCGTTCGCGATGCCGGGAAAAATCTGATTCAGGTGGTTGATAACGGCATCGGGATGTCGGAAACGGATGCCAGGCTGGCCTTCGAACGTCACGCTACATCCAAAATCCGTTCTACAGAAGACATCTTTAAAATTGCGACCAAAGGTTTCCGTGGCGAAGCTTTGGCATCCATCGCCGCTGTGGCTCAGGTTGAGCTTAAGACGAAGCAAAAAGATTTGTCCGTCGGAACCAATATCTATATCGAAGGCGGACAATTTCAGTTTCAGGAGCCAGTACAGACTGCTGAGGGCTCAAACTTTTCCGTCAAGAATCTTTTTTACAATGTTCCGGCAAGACGCAAATTCCTGAAGAATGACAATGTAGAATTCCGTCATATTATTGATGAATTTCAGCGTGTTGCCTTAGCTCACGAAACCATTGAGTTCGAATTATTTCATAATGACGAACCGATTTTCAAGCTGAGAAAAGGCGGACAGATGCAGCGCATTGTAGATGTTTTCGGGAGGAAACTGCAACCACTGCTGATTCCAATTAAGGAAGATCTTGGCTGGGTAAATCTGCACGGTTACGTAGCCAAACCCGAAGGTGCCAAGAAAGTGCGCGGCGAGCAGTTTTTCTTTGTGAACGGAAGATATTTCAAAAGTGCTTATCTCAGCAAAGCGGTTCAGGAAGCCTTTGACGGACTACTCCAGCCGGGTTATATTCCTTCATTTTTTCTTTACCTGGAATTAGATCCGGAGAAAATAGATGTCAATATTCATCCTCAGAAAACAGAAGTGAAATTTGAAGATGAAGCATTGATTTTTGCCCTGATGCGTTCCACCATCAAGCGTTCACTCGGGATTTATAACGTTGCACCAAGTCTCGATTTCGAAAGAGACCCGAAAATGGAAGCTTTTTTTGCGCCGGCACCAAGCAAAAGCAACCACAGTTCTCCAATGCCTTCTGCCATTAATGTGGACCGGGATTTTAATCCATTCATCACAGAAAAAATTTCGGTTGAGGAAAAAATCAACCTTGCCGAGTTTTATGATGTTACTGCTGCTGCAGCGCCTTCCAAAATCAATCTTTTTGAAGACGATGACCTGGACGAGGATCTGTTCCGTCTTCCAAACGGTTACTGGCTCCTCAACAAAGATGGACAAACTTATATGCTGGATCTTGGCAGGATGCACAGGGTTCTGATGTCCTCGCACCAGGAAAATCTACCTACTAAAAAAGCCGGACAAAGCTTATTGTTTTCATTGGAATATCATCTTAATGAAATCGAGAAAAATAAATACAAGTCGATCAAAAAATACCTGCCGGATTTCGGTTTCGAAATGACATTGGCTCAGGAAAATGTTCTCAGAATTGAAGCTGTCCCGGAAGCGTTAAAAGAATCACAAGTCATCAAATTCTTAGAAAAAATATTTGAAGTGCTGGAATACAGAACGGAAGAAGACTTCTATAAATATTTTGAATACCAGTGGGTTAAGCTGAAAACCAAATCGAAATTCGATTTCATTTATAAAACCGAAGTTGAGCAACTGGTCAAAGATTTTATCGACCTTGGCTTTCCACAATATACGGTGAGCGGAAAAAAATGCTGGCTGGAAGTGCCGTTTGATGACTTTAAAAATAAATTTTAAACTATGTTTTCACAACTGACACCTGCTACAAAGAATATTATTATCATCAATGTTATTTTCTTTGTTGGCACATTTTTGCTACAAAACCTTAACATTGATTTAGACTCATTATTAGCAGGTTACTTTCCGTTGTCTCCAAACTTCAGATCCTGGCAAATAATTACGCATATGTTTATGCACGGGAGCATACTTCATATTGCATTTAATATGATGACATTGTGGAGTTTCGGACCAGTTTTGGAACAGGTTCTGGGACAGAAAAAGTTTCTGATTCTGTACTTTGCCTCAGGCTTAGGAGGTTTTGCATTGTACAACATCTGGAACTATTATGAAGTGAGTCAGATCACTAATTTTTTGACAAGTCAGGCTTATGATATCCATGAAATTTATAAGTATGCAGATAATAGTTATTCCGGAGAAATGCCGATCAGTACTAATTCTGAAGCGGTAAGAGATGCTGCTCAACAACTTTTCATCATTCTTAAGACTCCGATGGTTGGTGCTTCAGGAGCTATTTTTGGGGTGATAGCCGCATTCTCCACATTGTTTCCTGATGCTAAGCTGATGTTTATGTTTATTCCGTTTCCTATTAAAGCAAAATATCTTACGCCTATCATCATCGTGGTATCTTTGTTTTTAGGATTCAGGCAGTTTAGCGGAGATAATATTGCCCATTTTGCACATTTAGGTGGTGCGCTAATCGGTTTTCTCTATATCTGGAGCTGGAAAAAGAACAGAGACAGGATTCAATAATGGGAATCTTACGTTTAATATTAAGCATTTTTCACCTCATTATAGTATTAATGCTTTTTGGCACTATAATGAACGCTTATATTTCGCCTAAGGTATTTGGGATGCTTAACCTGCTTTCACTGGCATTTCCGATACTGATCATTATTCACTTTTTATTATTGATTTTCTGGATCGTCAGCTGGAGAAAAAGAGCAGCAATCTTTCTTGTTTTAACGCTTTTTTTCATCACGCCTGTAAGACGCTGGATCAATTATACGCCTGCAAAGAAGGAAATCCCGGATCTTAAAGTAATCTCTTTAAATGGGAAATTTGGCAAATTGGGTGATGAAAATATTTACAATTTTATCAACGAACAGAAACCAGATGTTGTTTTCTTTCAGGAATATGACAATAGAAAACCGCTGGACGGATTCAAGTATTTTGAAAATAGCAGGCCAATTACAAAAATTCAATCCAGGTTTCCGATTATCAAGAGTGGTGAAATAAAAACAGATGCTAATAATGCAGTATGTCTGTTTGCTGATATAAAAGTGAATAATACAATAATTCGTTTTGTCAATGTGTATATGGAACCTTTTTTCCTGGACAAAAAGATGGTAAAACTCACGAAAGATATGGATGTTAACGAACAAAAAGCAAAGAAAATACTTCATATGCTGGTTCCTACATTCAGAAAGCATGAGACGCAAATAGATCAAATCAAGGATTTTATCAATGTTTCACCTTTTCCTGTAATTATTGCCGGCGATTTTAACGCTGTCCCTAACTCTTACGAGTATTATAAAATATCCGAAGGGCTTCAGGATGTTTTTCTAAAAGTAGGAAAAGGCAGCGGCACAAGCTTTCACGACTTTAAATTTCCCATAAAAATCGACCATTTTTTCGCTTCGGAATCTATTGAACCTATTAGCTATAAAGTTGACCGAAGTGTCAGGATCTCAGATCATTTTCCGGTGATCGCAGAATTTCGTGTTAAATAATTTTCGATATTTGCTTTTATGAAATCGCAATGGCTAGGAAATATAATTTTGCGATTACATAAGACCTTGAAAACAATAAACAACTGCCTATGAAACGTATTGTTATAGTTGCTCTTTCTGCAATGTTATTTTCCTGCTCCAAAAATGAGTCATCGTCTGCCGTGAATGAAAATTCTGAGCGAGCTCCGCAAATTACCTATGATACTACAGCGGTTGATTCTTTCGGTCCGGGTGCAACGTCTGAAAGTGTGATGGCCAAGATCAATGCTGTTGCCATAAAACGAGAAAAAGACAGTCTTGCTGCCATTGTGAAGGCGCAGGAAGAAAAGCTTCTTAAAGAAAAAGCTGAGAAGGAAGCCAAAGAAAAAAAGGAGCAAAAAACAATTGGTGAATCTAAACCTGAAACTTCGCCTGCCTATAGTCCCGAAAATTCTTCTCCGAATTAATTTTTGATTTTAGTAAAATAAAAAACCGCCTTTTGTTTGAGGCGGTTTTCTTATCTAAAAGTTCTAATTTTATTTAAAAGCAACAACTTTTACGTTATCTACTTCCCAAGCAGAAGCAACGCTAGATGATGAGTTTGTATACTTAAATGCAATTCTTATATTTTTATCAATATAAGGCTTCAGATCTATATTTCCAGAAGAAACAAATCCTGCAAAAGCGTTCATATCTGTATCGAAAGTAGCCGGTAATTTAACCCAATTAAGAGTTCTTGGATCATCTCCAGATTTATATGTATCTGTAGTGATGTATGCTTCTAATGCATTTCCAGGATATCTTCCATCAGTTTCGAAAGTAAGTGTAACAGATTTATTATAATCTCCTAAATTTGATAATGAAAGTGACTTAGAAATCAACCAATCTTCATTCACTCCTCCTAATCCGCTCATATAAGCTGATGGTCTAGGATTACCAAACGTTGTTGTGCCCCAAAACTGAGCACCAGAGACATTATATGCAGTCCATTCATTATTAGTCAAGTTATCAAATCCTTCAACTAAAATCTTTTTGGATGGAAGATCTGTTGTTAATTCAAGATCTTTAGTAGAACGAATAATATACTGATAAGTCGTATTATATTTGCTAACAACAAATGTAACATCTCCACTTTTGTTAGGAATAACGTAAGATGATTCTTTGAAAAATCCATCAGTTCTTATAATACCCGTTCCAGTTGGATCCAATATTTTTCTGTCGGTATCAGCAAACGTTCCATCAGAGTTTTTATCCATCAGAGTTTTGCCAATGATACTGTCATCAAACTGTACATTTTTAACTTTAACAAGCGTGTTATTATACTTATCATTAGATTTAGTAATTTGGTCTAACGTTACTTCTTGAGGAACAAGAGTAGCTATCTCAATACCTTTTCCGCTACATACTCCTGACATGTATCTTCCTAGTATGGTTTGCGGGATTCTACCGACATTATAATTAGGATCAACAGCACCTAATTTGATTATACCAGCATCTTTAGCGATAACAAGACCATTCGCCTTGATTCGTATGTGAGATCCAACTGGAAAGTCTGCGTAATTCATTGATTTATTAATCTCAATTTGCAATCCTACAGTAGGATTTTTAGGATCGTCCTGAAATGAGATACTCTTATAAAAATTGCCCTGCTCGTCAGAAGATACAACATAACCATCAAAAATGATTGGTGCACCGTCCGGTGGGATTTTATAATTTCCAGATGCGGGAGTTAGCGCAACTACCTGGGCCATTGTCTTTGTCGGCGCGTCAAATTTGTTTGTACATGTAATTTCCGGCGCATCCCAATTATCATCGTGCACACAAGAAATCTGTGTTGCAACAAGTGCTGCAACACCTAAACTGATTGTGAAATATTTTTTAATATTCATTGCTGATTGTTTTCTAAAATAAAATTATTAATCTTTAAAATCTAACTTGAAGATTCACAAAGTATGATCTACCTTGTGTGTACCAATATTTAGGAGCAAAATTAGGATATTTACTATTGTATTCGTTTTCAAAATTTACATCTCCGTCAGCATTTCTAAGCTGTTCAAATCCACCTGTTATATATCTGGTATTGTCAAAAATATTATTAACAGATGCAGAGATTAGTACATAATACTTTCCTAATATCCAGGATTTTCCAACATTTGCATTAAAGAAATGTGCAGACGGCAATTTCTTTTGTTGCATGTAATAGGCAACTTTCTCATCATTTAAATTAATAAATGGTGTGTTGCTATAGTTATTTTGAATAAACTGCTCACTTCTTAGTAATGCATTTGGATCAAGATTATTATCATCAAGATAATTCCAGTTTGCACCCACCCACCAATATTTTGGCGAACTGTAACGAAGCCCTGCAGAAAATGCTTTTTGTGGTGTGCCTCCAAGTTTCATTCCTTTGATCAGACCTTTTCCTACACTTGTAAAAGGTGCCGCAACAACATCTGACGCTATATAAACGTCCGGATTATTTCTATAAGTATAATCTCCCCAGTTTGCAACCCCTTGAAAGGAAAGTGTTGGTAAAATTTTGACATCTAAACCTAACTCTGCCCCCATGTTTCTCTTATCAACGTTAGACATTGTTTGAGTAACAAAAGCTGTAGCTTCTTTATCTTCTGAAACACCATCCGCATTATTAACAGACAAGGTAATACCATCTACAAAATATCTCTGTACACTCGTGTCATTCTGAGTATCAACCAAATAAGCTGTTGCTCTTAGTTTCATAAAAGGTGTTGACATCACATAACTAATGTCATTTGCGTTGATTACTGCACTTCTAAGTCCTGGAGCTGCATAGTTGTTAGCTCTTGGATTCACGAAAATATCATCTAAAAATGGTGCTTGAGAGAAATAGGCTCCGTTATAAACTAAGAAATTTCTACCATCAACTCTATAAACAATCTGACCTTTTAGACCAAAATTCCAGTAATTGTAGTCGTTGCTTTTTCCAAAAGAATTATTTTGATATAAGTAGTGTTTAAATAATCCTTCTCTGTTAGAAGTAGAATAAGCAGCTAGTGCACTTACAAATACATCAAAATTTCCTGTAGAGAATTTGAGGCCTGGATTAATTCTAACTTCTTGTCTACGTAGTATATAGTCATAAGTAATTTTATCACCTACTGTTTTCTCAAGATTAGAATCATTCATATTATACAATCCTGATGACCCAGGCCTGTTAGATTCAGCAAATGGATCTTTGTGTAAAACATAATTCGCACCTAGCAAATCATTAATCTCTCTATAATATTCTGATCTGTAATTTTGGTATGAAGCATTAAAAATAAACTTCATTTTATCATTGAAATTATAAGTGTAATGAGTAGCTCCGTTCCAAATTTTATCATCACTCACATCATTAACTAAGAAATAACGAGCCTGACCATTCGGACTCTGATAGTTTGTCTGATAAAGCCTATTCCAGTTTAGTTGAGTAATGTTTTGGTCATTTGTGGCCCAAGCATTGATGAGATAATCTCTTTCTGCTCTCAATGCTTCATAATCAGCCGGCGTAGTTCCAGTACCAATATTAGTCATACTATAAAGAATACTGTTATCCGCATAACTCGGAAGATTCTTATAATATGTTGGTGACGGATTGACTACATTCTGCCAATCCAACCTTGATCCTTTATCCTTTCCAAACTGATAAGAAACAGATGTCCAAAGATTTGATTTTTTATTGATTTTCCAGAAATCCTGTAATTGTAATATTGGCTGAAACCCTTTTCTAACTCTTTCACTTCTTTTTTCACCATTTTGCCATCCCCAATAGGAATTATAATGGACGCCTCTATAATCATAAACTTCTTGTGTGCTAGGACTGGAAGTAGATCTTCTGTAAGGCGAAGCAAATGCATTAAAAGTCATTGTATGCCTGTCACTAAACTTTTTCTCAATACCAAGATAAGTTCCATAAGCATCATAAAAAGTACCCTCCTGTATTCCTTCTTCTGCCCATCTCTTAGCGCCCATTAAGGTGAAAGCCCAGCCGCTTTTTGACATTCCGGATGTATATCGAAGAGAGACTCTTTGTCTGTAGTTTCTGTTTGTTATAGAGTAAACAGCCTGGAATCCTTTTCTGTATTCGCTGGCTTTGGTGTTTTTATAGATAACGCCGCTTGCACCACCGAATGCATATTCCGAAGGCGAATGGTTAGCCGAGATCTCCGGATATCTAACAATTTCGTTCAGACCTCCCCAATTAGAGAAATCTACATTACCGTTATCAGATTTTACCATTGAAACTCCGTTCATCATATTTTCAGAAGTTCTTCCATCTATTCCTCTTGGGCGGAACCAGTAAAATCCAAGGTCAAAACTGGCAATTCTGTTGAAGACATCCTGCGAAGATTGGAGAAGACCAACCGTAGAAGTTTGTCCGCTGCCTTCTTCATCAGCGTTATCAAGGATTGCCAAGCCCTGATCTGCTCCTGTCAGTGTAGAATAAAGGGTAATAACCCCCAAATCTTTTCTCTTTTCTGTGGTTACATCAAACTCCAAAGTTTTTGTTTCGAAATTCGGTTTTGATACCACAACTTGATAATGTCCGGATTTCAGATCTACGAACTGGAAATAACCAATTTTGTCTGCCGTAACATCATTACCTTCTCCTTTTAAACTAACTTGTGCTTTTTCCACCGGTTTCCCGTCCGCATCTTTCAGGTATGCAAAAACCGTAGTCTGTGCAAAGTAAAATGATGCCGGAAGCATTGTAAATAAGGAGATTAATGATAATTTTTTAATCATAAATCAATTAGGTTTTGTTTGCTCTTTTTTTCTAATATACAGTCCGTTATACACGGGAAGGCAAATGTAAATAAATTTTTGATAATTAAAACTTTTTAACATTTTATTTTTATTTTAACAAAATTTTAAATTTTCAGCACTTATTATAACATTTTTTAAAAACATTAAATTTTTATTTTGCAGGTATATAAAAAAAATTACTTTTGTAGCCCTACATTTTTTTTATTTTGTAACCTTTTTCAAAATTACTAAAACGTATAATCAGATCAAAGAGTTACTCAAAAACATTTGAAAATAAGTACTTTATACATGAAAAATTTATTCAGCTTAATTGCTTTACTCGGCATTTCTCTATTATTTGCCCAGCAAAAAAGACAGGTTCGTGCGGCTACTGTCGGTTTTCTGAACGTAGAAAACCTTTGGGATACCGTGCGTTCTGCAGATTATATAGACGGAACTAAGGATAAGAGCAATCCGGCATTCCACAGAAGTGTTCCGCTGGATTCTATCAAATACCTGGAAGTTACAGAAAAGGACTACAAAGGCGTGTGGAATGATGAATCTCTTGCAGGAAAGAAAGTTGTCAGAATACAAGGCGGCTCAGAAGAATTCACTCCAAAGAGTGGAAAAAACTATAATTATAAAATATACAAGCAAAAGCTGGAAAATGAGGCTAAGGTGATCTCTGAAATGGGAAAAGCTTACACAGGAACGGCACCTGCAGTTGTTGGTCTTATTGAGGTAGAAAACAGGCAAGTTGTAGAAGATCTGGTAAAAGAACCGGCTATTGCAAAGTATGATTACGGAATCGTTCACTACAACTCTTATGACTACCGAGGAATTGATGTGGCATTCATCTATCAGAAAAGAAGATTCACCCCATCCAAATCCTGGAAAAAAGAAGTAAAGATATTTGGTGAAAACGGGAACAGAGAATACACCCGTGATATTTTGGTGATGACAGGTTTCCTTGACAATGAAAAAGTAGCATTTTTCCTTAATCACTGGCCATCAAGAAGAGGTGGTGAAGCGGCATCTCTGCCAAAACGTAATGCAGCAGCAGCCATTCTTAAAAAAGAAATGGACAGCGTGAAGGCACTGGATCCGTCTACCAAGCTTTTTGCAATGGGAGATTTCAATGATGACCCAATCAGCCCAAGTTTGAAAAATTATCTGAAAGCGGTTGGAAACCCAAAAGATCTTAATGAAGACAACCATTACCTGAATCTGATGTATCCATTGTATAAAAAAGGCGTAGCATCATTGGCATATCAGGATGCGCCAAACCTTTTTGACCAGATTATTGTTTCGGCCAATCTTTACTCACCTAACAATGAGCTTAGAAAAGACTATTCCGTTTTCAAGGCAGAAATTTTTGCGCCGGCTTATCTTGTGAACAAAGAAGGAAATTACAAAGGCTATCCTTTCCGGTCCTGGAATGGCGATCAGTTCACCGGCGGTTATTCGGACCACTTCCCGGCGTTCGTGATTCTCCAGAAGGAACCATAATAATAAATTCAACCGTTTCAATTTTTTGGAACGGTTTTTTGTTTGTATTTGGGCAGCTATTCCGTCTTCCGCTATTATCTTTTTGCTCGGCATAACCTCTCGCAAAAAGGATAACCGCTCAAGCCGGGCTGCATGAAATTCCACGAGTAAAATTGAGTGCATCCAGATTGTTTCTTTCATCAACCAAAAAAAGAAATTGAGAGATAATTCATTGGTTATAAAATAAGTCCTAACTTTAAACAAATCATCTGCAATGAAAAACCTCATCATCATATTGATTATTTCCGGCTTCATCTGGTCTTGCACATCAAATCCGAAACATTTACCGGAAGATTCCAAACCGGGATTATCTGCTCAGAAAAAAGCGGACTCAGCAGGTGAGTGGGAAATTACGGTTTTCGATACCGATTATGAAACGTTTGTCGCAACAAGAGCGCAACCTAAATCAATGTTCACGGAAAGCGGATTAAAGTCAAGAAATCAGCTCCTTGTCACCGAATGGAACAATCGCTTTTTTTCGGGAATCAATCCTAATTTTTACGAAGTAGCCATTGATTATGATGTTAACGAAAAATATGGCTTCGATTTCGAGTACAGATTATATCAGTTCTTTGCCTATTGCAATTGGAAATATGGCGTGCGTTTCAACGGTTTGAGAGGCATTGATAAAACTAAATAAGAAAGCCCAGTAATTTTACTGAGCTCTACAAACTTTATTTTAAGTTTAGAAGCATTACACTTCTAACTTCTGACTTTTTACTTCTCGCTTCTATCAGGAAATTCCTTCCTCCTCACCTTTCAGTTTTTCTGCATTTTCCGCCATAATCACGGCATCCATCATTTCTTGGATATCGCCATTCATATAAGCATCCAGATTATAAATTGACTTGTTGATTCTGTGGTCGGTAACCCTTCCTTGCGGATAATTGTAGGTTTTGATTTTTGCCGAACGGTCTCCCGTAGAAACCATTGTTTTTCTTTGCGCCGCAATATCACCAACTACTTCCTGAAGTTTGATATCATACAATTTTGCTCTCAGCATTTCCATTGCTAATTCTCTGTTAGCCAGCTGAGAACGTGCCTGCTGACAAACTACTACAATTCCGGAAGGCTTGTGCGTCAGCTGAACTTTGGTTTCAACCTTGTTAACGTTCTGTCCACCAGCACCTCCGGAACGCGATGTCTGCATTTCGATATCAGCAGGATTGATTTCCACATCCACCTCTTCAGCTTCCGGCAAAACGGCAATCGTAATGGCTGATGTGTGAACACGACCCTGAGATTCGGTTTCCGGAACACGCTGCACACGGTGAACTCCGGACTCAAATTTCATAATCCCGTAAACGCTTTCGCCTTCCACTTTCATTATCAGTTCCTTATAACCTTTGGACGCCTCACTGGAATCGGTGATTTCGTGTTTCCAGCCTTTGGTTTTGAAATACATGGAATACATTCTGTACATATCTTCCACGAAAATCGCAGCTTCGTCGCCACCGGTTCCGGCACGCATTTCCAGGATGATATTCTTGTCATCGGCAGGATCTTTCGGAATCAGAAGGTATTTCAGATCTTCTTCCAAAGCCGGCAGTTTGTCCTGCGCTTCATACTTTTCCTGCTTCGCCATTTCCACGAATTCTTTATCGGAACCGTCTGCAATAATCTCGTCAGACTCAGCAATCGTGTCAAGCGCTGCTTTATATTCATCGAACACCTTTACGATTTTTCCAAGGTCACTATATTCTTTGTTCAGGGCAGAATATCTTTTTTGATCCGTAATTACATCCGGCTGGATGATAAGGTCGGCCACCTCATGATATCGTTGTTTTATCGCTTCCAGTTTCGGAATTAATGACTTAGACATAGGTAAATTTTAGTTGGCAAAGATACGGAATTAAGAAACAAGAAGAAAGATTCAAGAATCAAGAAAATAGTTTGATTTTTTTCAACACAAAGGCACAAAGTTTTTACACGAGATTCACTAAGCTAATCTTTAGAAACGAAAATTTAATTGTGTTCTTTGAAATCTTTGTGACTTTGTGGTTAAAAACAGAAAATCCACTCTCGAAAGAATGGATTTATTATATATTGTTTCGCTTTGAGTGCAATCTCTCACGAAAAGAAAATTGCCCGATTAATGGTGGTGACCGTGGCTCGCTGGTCTTTCGCCTGCTGGTCTTTGGTAGATAACCTCAACACCTTCCTGCTCGTACAGTTTTTTGTATCTTACTTTCTCCGGGTCGAAGTTTTTGTTGATTTTACCAAAATATTCTGCAACACCTTCTGTTAACCAAAGCGGTACGATGAATCCGAAGAACATCAAAATACACCAGAATCCGCACAACATCATTGTGAAGAAATAAACAGTCCAAAGGAATTGGTAAAACGGCCAAAAAGCGGATAACATCATAATGCTATAATTTTAAGCAAAAATAGAAGTTTTAATTAAATCTGACAAAATTTATCGCTTGATTTTTTTCATTTTGCTGAATTTTCAGTTTTTAGTAATTTCGTAAGGTTGTAATTGTATCGCCTTTGCAGGATTATTTTAAACGCAAAGTCCCAAGAATTATAATTTAACAACCTGTTTTTTAAGGTCGCAAAGCCGTAGAACTTAGCAAGGGAAAATATTTCTTTAACTTATTTAATGAGCTTTTGTGACTTTTTTGGTTAATTTTAAAATTTAAATCAAATATAATGAGTTTCAGAATCGAAAAAGACACGATGGGCGAAGTGCAAGTGCCTGCTGATAAATTTTGGGGTGCGCAGACCGAGCGTTCCAGAAATAATTTCAAAATCGGTCCGGAAGGAAGTATGCCGCGCGAAATTATCGATGCATTTGCTTACCTGAAAAAAGCAGCGGCTTACACCAATGCGGAATTAGGCGTTCTTTCTAATGAAAAAAGAGATGCTATCGGGAAGGTTTGTGATGAGATTCTTGCAGGCGAATTGTATGACCAGTTTCCGTTGGTGATCTGGCAAACAGGCTCGGGAACACAATCTAATATGAATGTGAACGAGGTTGTTGCGAATAAATCTCACGTGAACAGCGGTGGAAAATTGGGCGAAAAAACGGAAGTTCACCCAAATGATGATGTCAATAAATCCCAGTCTTCAAACGATACTTATCCGACGGCAATGCACATCGCGGCATACACGAAAGTGGTAAAAGCGACTTTGCCTGCATTGGAAAAACTGAGAAATACGCTGGACGGAAAAGCTAAGAAATATCAGAATATCGTCAAAATCGGAAGAACGCACCTGATGGATGCAACGCCTTTGACTTTGGGACAAGAATTCTCTGGTTATGTGGCTCAATTGGATTATGCGAAAAAAGCAATCAACAATACGCTTGACCATTTGAAAGAATTGGCTCTTGGCGGAACGGCGGTTGGAACCGGACTTAACACACCAAAAGGTTATGACGTTTTGGTCGCAAAATATATTGCAGATTTTACAGGTTTGCCATTCGTGACAGCACCGAATAAATTCGAGGCTTTGGCGGCGCACGACGGCATCGTAGAAACACACGGTGCGCTGAAGCAATTGGCGGTTTCGCTTTACAAGATTGCTCAGGATATCAGATTGCTGGCTTCCGGTCCACGTTCCGGAATCGGGGAAATCTTCATTCCTGAAAACGAGCCTGGTTCTTCTATTATGCCAGGAAAAGTGAATCCGACACAGAATGAAGCGATTACGATGGTTTGCGCACAGGTTTTGGGGAATGATACCACGATTTCTTTCGCTGGAACACAAGGAAATTATGAACTGAATGTTTTCAAACCGGTGATGGCCGCGAACTTCCTGCAGTCTGCACAATTATTGGCTGATGCAATGATTTCTTTCAACGACCATTGTGCCGTTGGAATCGAGCCAAATGAGCCGAGAATCAAAGAATTGGTAGACAAATCTCTGATGCTGGTAACAGCTTTGAATACCCACATTGGTTACGAAAATGCCGCAAAAATTGCCAAAACGGCTCACAAAAACGGAACGACTCTGAAAGAAGAAGCTGTCAATCTTGGTTTATTGACGGCTGAACAATTTGATGAGTGGGTGAAGCCGGAAGATATGGTGGGAAGCCTGAAATAGATTCACGAATAAAAACAAAAAATCCTCAGAAAATTTCTCTGAGGATTTTTTATTTTTTCTTAAATTCCGTTGATGAATATTGACAGCATTCTTGATCAGATTTTCGCTCTTCCGGAACATTCTAAATCGGTTTTAAAGAATTTGATTTCAGAGATCGAGTGTCCTAAAGACAGCATTATCATCAAAGCCGGAAAAGTAGAAAGAACGATTTATTTTATTAAAAAAGGGATTGTAAGAGCTTTTGTTCCACAGGAAAATCAAGATTTGACGTTTTGGTTTGGAAAAGAAGGTGATGTGGTTTTGCCGATGAAAAGCTATGTTGATAATTATCCGAATTATGAAAATATTCAGCTTTTGGAAGATTGCGTTTTGTATCAATTAAAAATAGAACATTTGCGAGAATTATTTGAAACTGATATCAATATCTCGAATTGGGGAAGAAAATTAGCTGAGAGAGAATTGGTAAAAACCGAAGAACTATTCATTTCCAGACAGTTCAGAACGGCCAGTCAGCGTTATGAAGAACTTCTGACAAAACAACCCGGGATTATTCAAAGAGTTCAACTGGGTTATATCGCTTCCTATCTGGGAATCACGCAAGTCAGCCTGAGCAGAATCCGAAGCGAAATCTGATTATTTTTTTAACATTTGTAAAAAAATCCGTAGCATTAAAATTTGGAAATTTACATCATTAAAATTTAATACGTAAATGAACTGGATTTTATTAATTCTCGGCGGTCTTTTCGAAGTGGGATTTACATCTTGCCTGGGGAAAGCCAAGGAAACTTCGGGTGCGGAATCTTACCTTTGGTATGCAGGATTCGGGATTTCTTTGATTGCAAGTATGCTTTTATTAATTAAAGCAACACAAACACTTCCGTTGGGAACGGCTTACGCCGTCTGGACAGGAATCGGAGCGGTAGGAACTGTTCTGGTTGGGATTTTCATCTTCAAAGAACCGGCGACATTCTGGCGCTTATTTTTTATTTTCACCCTGATTGCTTCCATCGTTGGACTGAAAGCCGTTTCTTCACATTAACAAATCATCGAAACACAAAATTCACAAAAGAAAAATAATAGCTTTTGTGACTTTTGTGGTTTTTTTAATCAATTCTTTATTTCGCAAATTGAGCAGATGAAATTTTAATCTGCTTTATATGCAAAATCTGCGAAAAACTAAATCTAACTTATCGAAACCTGGTCTGCAAAATATTGCTCCAAATCTCTCAGTGTTTCTGGCGAAGTTTGAATATCTCTTACCAATTCGCCTTTATTAATAACCACAATTCTTTCGCAAACTTCAGTGGTATGCGCCAAATCGTGACTGGAAATCAGGAATGTGGAATCCGAATTTTGCGACCATTCTCTGATGAGATTTTTCAATTTGATTTGGGTTGATGGGTCGAGGTTAGCGAAAGGTTCATCCAAAATGATAATCGCAGGCGTTCCGATTAATGCGCCGATGATTCCGACTTTTTTCATATTGCCTTTGGAAAGGTCGCGGATGTATTTTTTGGCATTCAGGATTTCTCCGTTGAAGAAATCGGTGAAGTTTTTTAAAAATTCGTCAACACTCGCTTTACTTTGCCCTCGGAGTTCTCCCAGGAAATAAAAATATTCTTCGGGAGTGAGATAGCCAATGAGAAAAGTTTCGTCTATAAATGCGCCGACTTTGTTTTTCCAATTTTCAGATTCGTTGACTTTTTCTCCGTCGATGGAAACAAATCCGGAACTTGGTTCTATCAAATCCAAAATCAGACTGAATAATGTAGTTTTTCCGGCGCCGTTGTTCCCGACTAAGCCAATCGTTTGACCTTTTGGAAATTCTAGGTTTTCTATGGATAAGACTTTTTTGGTTTCGTATACTTTGGAGAGGTTATTTATTGTTATCATTTTATTTATATTTTAGAAGTGAGAGTTTTTTTGAACACAAAGTCCACAAAGATTTTTTATTAATATTGAAAACATTTTTAAGGTTCACAAAGACGTAAAACTTAACGAAGACAAAATTTTAAGTCTAATTGCCTTTGAAGGCTTTGATGGTTGAATATTTTTCTTTTTTGTAGAGTTTGACAATAAAATCGAAGAATTTTTCTCGTAGGAAAAAGCCAATCAATCCCAAAACGCCCAGACTCGCCACAGCCACAGTTGTTCCAAAAAAATATTTGGAAATGCCGAAAACCGCCATTGGCAAAACCATTTGTGGCAAGAGAAGCAGGATATTTTTGAAACTGAAATTGTTTTTCTTGCCCAATGTTTTTCCCCTCGCATTGAGGTCAACCGGGTTTTTGTTAAATGCGCCCGACAGCAAAACGACCTGAGAATTGACACCAACATTGTAAAGTCCGGCCGCCAAAAACGTAAAATACAAATCCCAGCTCACAAACGCATAACCAACTGCCAAAACCATACTCACAGCCACAGCACTCACAATCATCCACCATTTCGCTTTCAGATATTCTTTGTAAGGAACGTTCAGCGTCATCATCAGCGGATAATAGGAACTGTCGAAAGAAGGCACTCTCTGCCCGAACAAAAACAAAAATCCACCGGTGACGAAAAGCCCCATAAATAACTGCATATAAGCGGTTTTGTAAGCCGGTGAACTGAACAAAAGCAATCCATAAAAAAGAAACAGAAAACTTCCCAAAGCAATGGATTTTGCTGCTTTGCTCCGTTTGATCATCCGGATATCATTATTAATAAAGGTTCCGAGAACACCGTATTTATTGAGAAACTGAATGTTTTCTGTTTTCCCGACTTCCTGCTTCATTTCCAGACCTTTGTCCAGATAAAAATTATCGTAAATGAATTTTCTGCAAATCGTGTAGAGAATAACAAAAAGTACTATCGGCAATAAAACCGAATACCAATGATTATAAAACAGCATAAAAAACTGCTCAGAAGCTGATGATAAAACAATGATATTATAATAATCCAATCCGCCGGCAAGAACCAAAAATCCGCCGGTAATCCAAACCGCCAAATCTTTACCGTTCAGAAGGATATTGATAAGGTTGATACTGAAACTTAGAATCATAATCGCTAAAATCCAGGTAAAACTGTTTAATACAGGATAACCGTTATAAAGCAAAATCCCCAGAAGCGGAACATAGATAAAAAGACTTCCCCAAGTGAAGAAAGAAAGAAAAGTCTTGCTGATCATATAATTGACCAGCGTTTTTTTCCTGATATTCATCGTGAGAAAAGGCTTGATGTTCTGAGTCGGCATCTGCTGGAAAAAATATCGCAGGAACAGATCGGCAATCAGCCAATAGATCAAAAACCTACTGATGAATGGTAATGGATCAATGTGCAATTCCTTTTTGGGATAATAAAATGCGCCAAAAGCGGCAAACACAAATATTGCAAGGATATAAAGCATTCCCAACAGTTGGAAAATCTTAACGACAATATTGGCTGCCAGTGAACTTGACCTGAAAAAACTTTTGAATTCTAATCTGATGAATCGTCGCAGCATAAAGTTTTATTTTTTGTTAAATTTAAGAATTCTCAATATTATTGTGTTTTCTTTTTATTAAGTTCACACTTTGTCCATTTTGTTACAAAAAAAATGATTTATCAACAATAGGCTGTGGATTTCTTGCTCAAAACTAAATTTCAAAACCTTATAAAAAATTTTACCTTTGTAGAATGGCACAGAAGGATACATTATCGAGTTTGATTCACGGTAATTTTGCAAAGGAACTCTCTATTTCGGACGGCAAAATGCCGCCCAATGCATTGGATTTTGAGAAAATCGTCATCGGTACTTTTTTGATCGACAGAAAAGGACTTGACCATTCTATCGATCTTTTAACTCCCGATGTCTTCTATGACCCGAGACATCAGACGATTTTTGCATCGATCCTGAAATTATACGAGAGCAATTCGCCAATCGATCTGATGACGGTGATCCAGGATCTGAAAAAAAATGAAAAACTGAACCTTGCCGGTGGCGATCATTACATCATCGATCTGACAATGGGTGTGAGTTCTTCTGCACATATCGAATACCACGTGCGTGTCATCCTTGAAAAATTCATCCTTCGTTCTTTGATCAACGTTTCTGCTAACGTTATAGACAGTTCTTACAAAGAAACCACCGACGTTTTTGAACTTTTGGATAAAGCCGAGCAATCTTTCTTCGAAATCACGAACGGAACCATTAAAAAAGGATTCGACACCGCCAATTCCTTGGTAAAAGAAGCGATTGACAAAATCAAATCGCTAAAAGATAAGGAAGGTCTCTCAGGAATACCGTCCGGATTTACCGCTTTGGACAAGGAAACCGGCGGCTGGCAAAACTCGGATCTCATCATCATTGCCGCAAGACCGGCGATGGGTAAAACCGCTTTCATCCTTTCAATGGCGAGAAATATCTGTGTGGATCATAACATTCCGATGGCATTATTCTCCCTGGAGATGGCATCGGTACAGTTGATCACGAGGATGATCTCCTCCGAAACGGGTATTTCTTCCGAAAAACTGAGAAAAGGCCAAATGTCTGATGATGAGTGGCAACGTTTGTTTACCAACGTTTCTGCACTGGAAAATGCACCGCTTTATATTGATGAAACGCCTTCACTTTCTATTTTCGACTTCCGTGCAAAATGTCGAAGACTGGTAATGCAACACGGCGTGAAGATCATTATGGTCGATTATCTCCAGCTGATGACAGCCAGCTCCGGAAAAGGCGGCGGAAACCGTGAGCAGGAAATTGCGATGATCTCGCGTTCCTTGAAAGCGATTGCCAAAGAATTAAATGTTCCCGTGATTGCACTTTCTCAGCTTTCCAGAACCGTGGAAACCAGACCAGGAAAAAGGCCGATGCTTTCCGACCTGAGGGAATCCGGAGCGATTGAGCAGGATGCGGATATCGTATCTTTCATCTTCCGTCCGGAATATTATAAAATCGCCGTTTGGGACAATGACGAAGAAGGCGCAGAAACCAGCACGGAAAATCAGGCTGAGATCATAATCGCCAAGCACAGAAATGGTGCTACCGCAGATGTCCGATTGGCATTTCATAAGAACATTGGTAAGTTTGCCGATCTCGGGACTAATTATGATTATACACCTTCCAACTTCGGACAGAAAGATGAACCTTCTGGTTTTGATAAGATCAACATCACTATAGATCCGGGCGCTGCTTTTGGGTTACCAAACAACAATGTTTCCGGCTCTGCAATGAATAATGATGACGATGATATGCCATTCTAAATTTTGTTTTGAAAATCGAAATCTTCACAGACGGTGCCTGCAGCGGTAATCCCGGACCAGGCGGCTACGGAATTCTGATGCGCGTTCCCGAAAAAAACTATCAGAAAACGTATTCCAAAGGTTTCCGGAAGACTACTAATAACCGGATGGAACTGATGGCGGTGATTGTGGCATTAGGAAACCTGAAAACGACGGACAATGAGGTTCATATCTATACTGACAGCAAGTACGTCGCTGATGCGGTTAATCAAAAATGGATCTATGGCTGGATAAAACGCGGCTGGAAAAATGTGAAGAATCCTGATCTCTGGCAAGCTTTTTATAAATTATATCAGCTTCACAATCCGAAATTCCATTGGATCAAAGGTCATGCCGGACATCCGGAAAACGAGCTTTGTGACCAGCTGGCCGTTGCTGCTTCTAAATCTGGAAAATTAGCAATCGATACTTTTTTCGAGAATCAGAATGATGGCGGAATGTTTTAGGCGTTCCAGAAATCCCTGTCAAGACTTCTATATTGTATCGCTTCAGAAATATGATCGCCTTCAATATTTTCAGAGTTTTCCAAATCTGCAATAGTTCTGGCGACTTTCAGAATCCGGTCATAAGCTCTCGCCGAAAGATTTAGTTTGAGCATTGCTGTTTTAATGAGCAACTGCGAATATTCATCCAACTCACAATATTTTTCAATTTCCTTTGGCCCCATTTGCGCATTATAATTGATCTCGAGGTCTTTGTAGCGTTCCGTTTGTGCATGTCTCGCTTTGATGACACGGTTTCTAATACTTTGGCTGCTCTCACCTTTTCTTTTTTCCGCAAGCTGCTCATATTCGACCTTTGAAACTTCGATATGAATATCAATTCTGTCCAGAAGGGGGCCAGACAATTTGTTCATATACCGCTGCATTTCCAAAGCAGAAGAAGTATTGTTCGGATCATCCGGAAAATAGCCGCTTGGGCTGGGATTCATACTGGCAACCAGCATAAAACTTGCCGGATATTCTATGGTAAACTTGGCCCGGGAAATTGTTACGACCCTATCTTCCAAAGGCTGACGCATTACTTCCAGTACCGCTCTTTTAAATTCCGGCATCTCATCAAGAAACAAAACACCATTATGCGCCAGAGAAATCTCTCCGGGCTGGGGATAGCTGCCGCCACCGACCAATGCTACATCCGAAATGGTATGATGTGGTGAGCGAAACGGCCGGATGGTCATCAGCGAGGTTTCTGCACCCATTTTTCCGGCTACGGAGTGAATCTTGGTGGTTTCCAGTGCTTCTTTCATGCTAAGTGGCGGCAGTATGCTGGGAAGGCGTTTGGCAATCATTGTTTTACCACTGCCCGGCGAACCGATAAGGATGATGTTGTGTCCTCCGGCAGCGGCTACTTCCATGGCCCGTTTTGCCGCTTCCTGTCCCTTGACTTCATCAAAGTCAAACGGAAAATGGTCAATTTTATCCTGGAATTCCTTTCTGGTATCTATTTCATACTTTGTCAATGGTGAACCGTCATTAAAAAAACCGATAACTTCTTTGATGTTTTCCACACCATAAACATCCAGATTATTGACAATAGCTGCTTCCCTGGCATTCTGCTTCGGCAGGATAATCCCTTTGAAACCCATCTCCCGGGCTTTAATGGCAATAGGAAGAACCCCTTTAATAGCCTGTAAGCCGCCATCCAGGGACAGTTCGCCCATAATGATATAGTCGCTCAGTTGTTCGGCTACAATCAGATCCGATGCGGCAAGAATGCCCAGGGCAATGCTCATATCATAAGAGGAGCCTTCCTTCCTGAGATCGGCCGGCGCCATATTAATTGTGATTTTCTTGCCCGGGATCTTGAACCCCGAATTTTTGAGCGCCGCAGAGATGCGGTAGCTGCTTTCTTTAATCGCATTATCGGGAAGTCCTACCAAATGGTAGCCAACACCGGTGTCTACATTAACTTCTATTGTAATAATCTGTGCAGAAACGCCATGTATGGCTGCACCATAAACTTTTACCAGCATCTTTTACATTTGTGTTTTATCAATCTTAAAAATAAAAAACTCTTTGATAATAATCAAAGAGTTCTGAAATTTATTTTTGAAATTCATCATTTACATGAATCTTTCTCCTTTTTTAAGGTTTTTAAGATCCAGAACATAATCCTTAATCAGCTGATCATTTTCTCTAGGACAGATCAATAATGCTTTCTCGGTATCAACCACAATATAGTTTTTCAGCCCGTCTATAACGGCTGCTTTATTCTGGTTTCTGATCCTTATAACATTTCCTTTGGAATTATATGTCAGTACATTTTTGGAGTTGATGGCATTATTGTCATCATTTTTATCCGCATTGGTGTAAACTGACGTCCAGGTACCCAGATCGCTCCAGCCAAGATTGGCAGGGATAACATAAACATTACTGGCTTTTTCCAGGATGCCGTTGTCTATGGATATCTTACTTACCGTGGGATAAATGGTATCTATGCATTCTTTTTCAGCTTCACAGTTATACTCGCAGGCATTAAACTGGTTGGTCATTTCCGGCAGATATTTTTTGAAAGCTTTTAAGATGCTTTTAGCACTCCAGATAAAAATCCCTGCATTCCAGAGGAAGTCCCCCGACTCCAGGAAACTTTTTGCTATTTCCAGATCCGGCTTTTCTGTAAAAGTTTTAACCTTAGAATAATTCTCATTTTTTTCCTGAATAAACTGAATGTATCCATAGCCTGTATCCGGTCTTGTAGGCGTGATACCAAGGGTTACGAGATAATCATTCTCAGATGCGATACTGAAGGCCAGCTCTACCTTTTCAAGAAAAGTTTTTTCCTTGAGAATCAGGTGATCTGCAGGCATCACAATAATATTAGCATTGGGATTGACATTCTCGATCTTCTTAGCCATATAAAGATTACAGGCAGAGGTGTTCTTCATTGCAGGCTCACCCACCACATTCCCGGCAGGCACCTCCGGCAACTGCTCCTGTGTCATTTCTACATACTCCTGATTGGTTATTACATAAATATTTTCTGTAGGAATAATCTGGCTGATCCTGTCAAAAGTCTGCTGAATCATCGTTCTTCCAACCCCAAGAATATCGTGAAATTGTTTAGGAAACTTCTGAGTGCTCATCGGCCAAAAACGGCTTCCGATTCCGCCCGCCATTATGACACAGTAATTATTGTTTTTTTTCATCCGCTATAATTCTTTCAACTTTCGCCAACGGGCGAAATAAGTACTTTTTTAAGTTATTCAAATTGGTGCAAAGATATAACTTTTTCTTTTTTTCCACTATTCTGTATTTTTCATTTTTATAAAGAAAAACCTCGTTCACAGACATATTCTCAACAAAATCAAAATTATCTTCGGGATCTTTCATATGAAAATATCTCACGAGATCCGGGCTGGCCATAAAATTGGCTTTTGGACTTTTAGAAAATTTAATAATAATTGGCTTAAGATCTGGCGTGTAAACCGCTATACTTTCCAAAAGCATCTCACGGAACGTATCTTTCCATTCCTTTCCATGTGCAGAAATACGATTGTTAAACTTTTCAAATGCAATAAGGTGTGCCAGTTCGTGTGTAAGGACAAAGAAGAACAATTGCTTATCCAATGTAGAGTTTACTGAAATCTGATGAGACCTGTCCGGCAGCTTGCGATAATCACCCAGTTTGCTGTCTCTGTTCTTTGTAATTCTGATATGTATCACATAATCCCCAAACCATTTTTTCAGAAAAGGTAATGTGCTTTCCGGTAAATATTGTTCGAGAATACTGATAGACATTAAAAAGAATTTTTTGCAAAAATAATATAAATCAGACAGCATACTTTTCAGGATAAAATTAAATTTGTTAAATTTCGGTTAAATTATAATCTTTGAGATTATTGCTGTTTTTTTTGTTTCTTTTGATTTTCTCCTGCCAGAAGGAGGAAATAGTCCCACACGCCAATCCTTCGCGTAAGCATACTAATCTTTTTTACGAGAAATCCTTCTCTTTCCTGGATCAGAATAAATTAGACAGTGCTTTCCTTTATTTTAACCGCTCAAAGGAGTTGTTCCAAAAAAACAACGATAGTTTCGGAATGGCGAAAACCCTTGTAAATATGGGAATTCTTCAGGAAAGAATTGGTGATAATTATGGAAGTATCGAGTCCAGTCTTTCAGCTTTTAAATATCTGAAAGAAAAAGATTCATCCAATTATTCATTTATTTTCAGCAACTATAATAATCTCGGTGTTGCTTCCTATAATCTTAAAAATTATCAGGATGCTAAAAGATTTTATCAGAATGCTTTGTCATTCACCACTGATCCTGTCGATAAAATGATGGTTGCCAATAATATTGCCATTGTCTTCCACAGCCAGAAAAAGTATGGAAAAGCTGTTTTTATATACAAAAAGCTACTTGACAGCTTAGCCCCGGATAGTGAGTTTTATCCGAAAATTCTGATTAATTATTCAAGATCCAAATGGCTTGAAAACCAAAACTATAATCCTGTCAAAAATTATCTTTCCGCTGAGAAGCTTAGCCGAAGATCTGAAGATGACTGGACCATTGATGCAGTATACAGCTATCTGTCTGCTTATTATCTTAATAAACAAAAAGATTCTTCTCGGCATTACGCCCTTCAAATGCTCGACTTATCCAAAAAACTGAAATATCCTGCGGATGAACTGGAGGCTCTTCAGATGCTGATAAAAATAACGGACGGCAAGGAAAATCAGAATTATTTCGAACGATATGTAAAGCTTCAGGACAGTGTAATCACCGCACAGAATAAAGCGAAAAATCAATTTGCCCTGATCCGGTTCGAAAGTGAAAAGAATAAGTCTGAAAATCTTATTCTTCAGAAAGAAAAAGCCATCCAGAAATATAAAATGGAAAGACAGAAAATCGTCACCTGGATTTTTATCATCTTTTTCTTCTGTATTGCTACAGCAACTGTGATGTGGATGCAAAGAAGAAGAAAAAGAATGCTCTTGGAAGCTGAAAACAGATTAAAGGAACAGCGCCTTGATTTTTCCAAAAAAGTTCACGATGTAGTTGCCAACGGACTTTACGAGGTGATATCAACCATTGAAAATCAGGCGGAAATTCCCAAAGAAAGAATACTGGATAAACTGGAGATTATGTATGAAAAGTCCAGAGACCTGTCTTATGAGGATTCTCAGAACGTAGAATTCTATCAAAAAATCTCCGGCCTAGTCGGGTCCTTCGATAATGAAGAAACAAAAATTATAATCATTGGTAATGACAGCTCATTTTGGGAGGATATAGCTCCGGATGACAGGGAAGAATTATTCCAGGTGATCCGGGAGCTTCTGGTAAATATGAAAAAACACAGCAATGCAGGCCAGGTGATCATCCGATTTATCAAAAATGATGAATCCAATGAAATCACCTATTCTGATAACGGGGTTGGAATTTCAAAAAACTTCGGAGAAAAAAATGGATTTACCAATATGAGATCGAGGCTTAAAAAAATTGGCGCAGAGATGATTATTGACAATAACTCTGAAGGCTTAAAGCTTTTAATAAAACACAAAAGGTAATGTTTAAAAAAGTAATAATTGCGGAGGATCACGAAAGCAGTAATTTTTCGGTCCGAAAAGTGGCTGAGAAAATGAATATAAGCAATGTTGATTATTTCCATTATTGTGATGATGCTTATTCCCATATCATAAAGTCTTTGGAAAAAGGATCACCATACGATCTTTTGATCACAGATCTATCTTTTGAAGAAGACGGCAGGAAACAAATGATCACAGATGGGAAAGAACTGATCAGGTGCTGTCGCAATGCCGACCCTGAGCTAAAAGTTATTGTCTTTTCTGCAGAGCACCGGCTCGGCGTAATTGATTTGTTATTCAGTGAGCTGAAAATCAATGCTTTTATCAGAAAATCCAGATCAGACAGCAAAGACCTTGAAAAAGCAATAGAAATCGTTTATAACAATCACACATTCATCTCACAAGACCTTAAGCTTCCTGTAAAAAATGTTAACACATTAGAGTTCAGCAATTTTGACATTATCATACTTAAATTGCTCTCAGAAGGGATTCTCCAGAAAAATATTCCGGAAGTTTTGCAGCAGAGAGAGATTCATCCAAACAGTCTCAGCAGCGTGGAAAAAAGAATCAATACCATGAAGATTGCAATGAGCGTCAAAAATAATGAGCAACTAATTGCAAGCTGCAAAGATTTGGGTATAATTTAAGTTTTTTTTAAGTTTTTTTTCCGTTTTACGGTTTCCCGTAATGTAATGTGAAATTATGGATATACTTTTGCTTCAGATTAATAACCGTAAGGATCAAATAAAAGAATACATTCGTTTTCAAAAGATCGCTGGAACAGTATCCGGCGATCTTTTTATTTCCTGAACATCTCCGTGTGCGGGATATTATCTTCCAAATATTTTTTGCCGGTATCTAAGAATCCGAAGCCTGAGTAAAACCTCAGGAGATAATCCTGAGCGGAAATCCTGACTTCTGTCTGATGCAAACGGTTTTCTATGATTTCTAAAGCGTACTGAATCAATTGTTTTCCGAGTCCTTTCCCTCTCCCTTTCTCTGTGGTTACAACTCTTCCAATCGACGTTTCCGGATACTTAATCCCCTTGTCAAAAATCCTGCAATAAGCCAAAACCTCACCGTTTCTTTCTGCCCAGAGATGGATAGCCTTCTGGTCATAATTATCTAAATCAGGGTAAGGACAATTCTGCTCTACCACAAACACATCAATTCTTGCTTTAATAATAGCATACAATTCCTGCGTGGTGATCTCATCAAAAGTTTTGATCTTCCAAACCAGATTATCCATTAAAATCCACTTTGTTATTGATTAAAAACGCGTTGGTCTTTCCGATGAATCCCAGGATTTCCTCTGTCCCTTCTTTTTTCTCGGCAGATGTAATGTATATTTCCGGAAGTCCGTCCCAGGTCTTCAAAAGCTCTGCTTTGTATTTTTCCACATTATCTTTGGCAGCATTTGGCTTCATCTTATCCAGTTTGGTGAATACAATAGAAAAAGGGATCCCACTTTCTCCGCACCACTCTATAAATTCCATATCAATTTTCTGCGGATTATGCCGAATGTCTATCAGGACAAAAAGATTGACCAGATTTTTCCTATTCAGGATGTAATTGGTGATCAGTTTTTCAAAATCTTTTCTCAGGCTTTTGGAAACTTTCGCGTAGCCATAGCCCGGCAAATCGGTGAGATACCAGTTTTCATTCACTAAAAAATGGTTGATAAGCTGTGTTTTTCCGGGAGTCTGTGATGTTTTTGCCAGATCTTTTCTTCCCATCATCGCATTGATAAGAGAAGATTTCCCAACATTGGAACGTCCTATAAAAGCATATTCCGGAAGAGTTGGTTCGGGACATTCCTGCCATTTTTGGCTGCTTTTTACAAATTCAGCGGTTTTGATCTGCATAATTTTTATAATTTAAAAACCATTAAGAATCAAATTTATTTTAAAATTAAAAAATTAAAATTCTTAATGGCTTGAAAAGTTTTTATTGATTGTGGCTTACATTACTTTTTGCAGCCAGGTGTAAAGTATCTCGTTAAACTCGTCCGGTTTTTCCATCATTGCAGCGTGTCCGCATTTGTCCAGCCAGTGTAGTTCAGAGTTCGGGATAAATCTGTGCATATCCTCTGCCACTTCCGGCGGCGTAACATTATCTTGTTTCCCCCAGATTATGCATGTTGGACATGTGATTCTCGGGAGGTCATTCAGCATATTATGCTTGATGGCGCTTCTGGCCAGCATCACGGTTTTGATGCCTTTCATCCGGTCATTGACCACGGCGAAAACCTCATCCACCAGCTCATCAGTGGCTACAACAGGATCATAGAAAACATCCTGTGTTTTCTTTTTGATGTATTCTTTATCGCTTTTTCTGGGGAAACTGTCACCAAATGTTCTTTCATACAAGCCGGAACTTCCTGTCAATACGAGATTTCTTACCAATTCCGGACGGGATGTAACCAAAATCAACCCGATGTGTCCGCCCATAGAGTTTCCCACAATGGTTACAGGTTTCCCGATAACATCTGTAATGAATTTGGCAACGAATTTGGAAATTGATGTCAGATTGGTATTCAGAATCGGCAAATCATAAATAGGCAATTGCGGCACAAAGACCTGATAACCTTTGTCCGAAAAAAAATTGATCATCTTATCGAAGTTACTCAAACCACCCATTAATCCGTGTAAAAGCACCATTGGATGGCCTTCTCCTGCTTCCAGGTAAGTATACTTCTTATTTTTTTTAGTTTTAAAAATCATATTGCTCTATCGATAGCCCGCCAAAATTACAAATAAAAGATTAATTTTTGTGCCAAGCTTACTAACATTAGTTTAATTTAATTTAACACAACTTTCAGTTCATTGATCCTGGTTATGATTGGTAGTGCAAATATTCCGCTGGTCTGAAGATATTGCTCATAAAACGTTTTCGCCTTATCTGCAAAATCAATGTTTCCTGAAGTTTTGTAGTGAAACATAAAAACATTACCCAGCATCTCATAATAATCTGCGTGATCTTTGGACTCCCTTTCTTTTACAATCTCAATAATCTGTTCTTTTGACTTTGCAGCAATTTCATTGAAATCTACCTTGAAAATATCCTTCATAAGGGAATCAAAATCCAATTCTTTCTGCATCAGACTTTCTTCCGGTTTTCCGAGAAGTAATTTTTCTAAGGCTTGTGTTAATTGTCGAATTAATCTTAATGTAAAATCTTTATCTTGAATCATATCTTTAGTTGCAAGGTGCGTGTTGCAGGCTTTTAGGTGCGCCAATTATTCTTGACATATTCTATATAATTATAAATTTTCCCTCCAAGCAGCAAGTATTTTTTCAGAATTTCCTGAAACTCTACTGAAATCTCGGGGTACAATCTTACGACTTTTCTTAGATGATTTGCTGTTTCATCGCAACTTCCGTGCGATATTATCAGAAATCTAATGTAGTCCGCTTTGTAAATTCTTCTCCCATAACCTTCTACTATATTCGAATTAACAGAATCTGCGGAGCGTCTAATCTGGCTTCCCAATTCATATAGTTCGTGTTTTGGAAGTTTAAATGTCAATTGATGTGTGGTTATAAATAGTTCAAAAGAGATTGTCTATATATCTAATTTTAAATAGCTCATTTGTTTTTTTATTAAAAGTAAATAATACAATAATAATGACCAAAGACTAAACATTGAATCTCACATCTTGTAACCTGAACCTTGCATCTTGCAACTCATCTATCCAAAAAACAAATACGCCAAAACAATCGCAGTAATCACGCCAACCAAGTCTGCCAATAACATCGAGCCAACAGTGTATCTCGTATTTTTAACTCCAACAGCACCGAAATAAACGGCGATGACATAGAACGTTGTATCAGAGCTTCCTTGAAGAATCGCAGATAATTTTCCCGGAAAACTGTCTGCTCCGAAAGTTTTCATTGTGTCCACCATCATTCCGCGAGCTCCTGAACCCGACAATGGCTTTATCAACGCAGTCGGCAATCCGTCCACAAATCTTGTATCAAGGTGGGAAGCGCTGGCTATCCATTTCATTCCATCAATAATCACATCAAAAACGCCACTTGTTCTTAGTAACGAAATCGCAATTAACATCCCGACTAAATAGGGAATAATCTTTACACAAACCGTAAAACCTTCTTTCGCTCCGTCGATAAACGCATCGAAAATGTTGATTTTTTTATAAACCGCGCCGAGAACTATTGCAAAGAAAATCAACAGGATAATACCATTGCTCATCACTTTACTGAAAGAGTCCAATTCTTCTTTATTCAGTTGAACGAGATACAAAACCAACAAAGCAATAATTGCAGAAATCCCGCCAACGTAAGCTAAAATAACGGGCTGAAAAAGATTAATTCTTTGTCTGATGGAAACGATTATCATTGCTGCCATCGTAGCGCAAAATGTCGCGATCATACAAGGCAGGAAAATATCAGTCGGCGTTTCCGAACCCATTGAGGAACGAATCGCAATGATGGAAACGGGAATCAAGGTCAATCCACTTGCGTGAAGACAGAGAAACATAATCTGCGCGTTGCTTGCTTTATCTTTATCGGGATTCAAAGTCTGGAGACTTTCCATCGCTTTGAGTCCGAAAGGCGTTGCGGCATTATCAAGCCCAAGCAAGTTGGCACTGAAGTTCAGCATCATATGACCGAAAGACGGATGGTTTTTCGGAATCTCCGGAAAGAGTTTTGAAAAAAATGGCTGAATCAACCGGCTGAGGAAATTAATTCCTCCCGCTTTTTCGGCGATGCTCATAAAACCCATAAATAAAGCCATAATCCCAATCAGTTTCAGGCAGATGTTGACCGCTGTTTCGCTGGTTCCGATAACGCCGTCGGTTTCTGCAACTCTGTAAGTTTTGACGTTTTGAAGAGAATCCATTTTGTAATGAATGTGACTGTCTTCGAAATCAGGATTTGATAATAATGATTTCTGAATATCCGGAGCAATCTGAGCCAATGGTTTTTGAGAAATCTGAATCGTGTCTCCACCTTTCCCCACAACCATATCATTAAAAATCTGGCTGTAATTCTCTGAACTGAAATATTTAATTGATGCAACCGCAATTGCTATAATAATAAAGGCGGACCAAATCCTGCTTAAAACCATTCTTGGAAATTAATTTTTAGTAAATGTATGAAAAGATATGAGATTTTAGAAGTTGGTTTTTTAAAACTGTTTACGGTTTATAAACACAATATTGTCATTCCGTAGGAATCTCAACAATGGAAACTGTAAATGTTTGTATTTAGATTCTTACGGAATGGCAAACCTATTTTTACGTCAAATGTTGTTCTATGTTGAATCTGCGACCCGACTTGAGCGGAAATCCTTTTTTGCCAAGCAAAAAGTTCTATTTAAGTAGAAATCGTCTGCAAAAAAGATTGGGAGCGGAAGGCGGATAAAGTCGCCCAAACGATTATTATAAAAAACTGACATTTGTCATCTAATTCAAATTATACTTGTTTAGTATGAATTGAATTTTTAGTTTTGTAAAGGCTTTTTTTAAAAACACCATTATGTCAGGAAAAATGTTTTGTTGCTGCTATTTAACTTTTCGAATATATACGAAGAAGTAATAATGGTGTGTTTATTTTGAAAACCTTTCATACTTCCCTGTGAAAGGTTTTTTATTTTAACTAATGAATAAAAATGATTGAACTGCTGAACGTTTCCAAACGTTTTACTATTAAAAATAAGGTTATCCAAGCCTTGTCGGACGTTTCCCTGACTGTTGAAAAAGGGGAAATCTTCGGTGTGATTGGAACCTCAGGCGCTGGAAAAAGTACGCTGATTCGATGCGTGAATCTTTTGGAAAAACCAAACGATGGAAAAGTAATTGTTGATGGAATTGAACTGACAAAACTTTCCGATTCTCAATTGACTCTGGAACGAAGAAAGATTGCAATGATTTTTCAGCATTTTAACTTGTTGTCATCAAGATCTGTTTTTGACAATGTTGCTTTTCCGTTGGAATTAGAAGGAAAATCGAAGTCGGAAATCAAGGAGAAAGTGGATTCGCTTTTAGAATTGGTCGGACTGAAAGAAAAGGCAAAAGATTATCCCGCGAATCTTTCCGGCGGTCAAAAACAAAGAGTTGCGATTGCAAGAGCTTTGGCGAACGATCCAAAAGTTTTGTTGTGTGACGAAGCGACCAGTGCGCTGGACCCGGCAACCACAAAATCGATTTTACAACTCCTGAAATCCATCAATCAAAAACTAAATCTCACCATTCTTCTTATCACACACGAGATGGAAGTGATTAAAAGTATTTGCGATAAAGTGGCCGTAATTGATAATGGCGAATTAGCGGAACAAGGAAAAGTAGAACAGATTTTCATTCATCCGGAAAAAGAAATCACGAAAGGTTTTATACAAGCTTCTTTGAATGTAGAATTGCCTTCGATTTATCAGAACTCTATCAGCAATATCGATAGCGAGGACAATAATCCGCTGGTTAAAATTTTCATTAGCGGCAATGAAGCACAAAGTTCTGTTATCATTAATCTGTATGAAAAATTTCAGGTTAAAGCAAAGATTATCAGCGCACAACTGGAGTATGTCGGTCACTTGAACTTCGGCATTTTGATTCTGGAATTGCAGGGAAAAAACACCAATGAAGCTTTGGCTTATTTAGAAAATGAATATGTAAACACAGAAATTTTGGGTTATGTCGGATAGTATCATCAATTTATTATTTCAAGGGACAATTGAGACAATTGTAATGACCTTGGTTTCAGGATTTTTCGGATTTGTTTTAGGATTACCGATGGGAATTTTTCTTTTCCTTACAAGAAAAAACCAATTATTGGAAAATAAGATATCACACCAAATCGCATCCATTATAGTCAATATTTTCCGTTCAATTCCCTTTATTATCCTGATTGTGTGGATGATACCTTTTACAAGAACCATTGTCGGAACATCGATTGGCGTTTCCGCAGCTCTGGTTCCATTGAGTGTTGGTTCTGCGCCTTTCATTGCAAGGTTGGTAGAAAACAGCCTTTTGGAAATTCCGTCAGGTTTGATAGAAGCCGCAAGGTCGATGGGCGCAAAACCGTTTCAAATTATCCGGAAAGTCCTTTTGCCAGAGGCATTGCCATCATTAATCAACAATGTCAGTATTACATTAATCACTTTAGTTGGTTATTCCGCAATGGGTGGCGCAGTCGGTGCCGGCGGATTGGGACAAGTAGGTTATCAGTACGGCTACATCGGATATGATTTTGCGGTAATGAATGCAGTTTTAATCTTATTAATTGTGCTAGTTTTCATTATTCAGATTTCCGGAGACTTTCTTTCGAAAAAATTCAATCATAGATAAAATTTAAAAAATGAAGACGAAAATATTTGCTTTAGCATTGGCTATTATCACATTATCAGCCTGCAATAAAAAACAATCAAACCCGAATGTTTTAAAAGTCGGAATCGCAACCGGACCAGAACAAAACCTTGCCGAAGCGGCTAAAAAAGTAGCAAAGGAAAAATATGGTCTGGATGTGGAATTGGTAACATTTAACGATTATGTTGTTCCCAATGAAGCTTTAAGCCAAGGTGATGTAGATGTGAATGCTTTCCAGCATCTACCCTATCTTGAGGAGCAATCCAGACAACGTGGTTATAAATTAGCAGTTGTCGGAAAAACCTTTGTTTACCCGATTGTGGCTTATTCTAAAAAAATAAAATCAGTTTCCGAATTGCAACCCAGACAAACTATTGTGATTCCGAATGACCCGACCAATGGCGGACGTTCATTATTGTTATTACAAAAGCAAGGTATTTTGAAGTTGAAAGATGACGTTGGATTGTTGCCTAAAGTAACTGACATTATCGCTAATCCGAAAAACCTGAAAATCCTGGAATTGGAAGCACCTCAGATTCCAAGGGTTTTGGAAGATAAAGAAGTAGCTTTGGCAATTATCAATAATAATTTTGCAGCGCAGGCTGGACTTAACCCTGAAAAAGAAGGATTATTCAAAGAAGATAAGGATTCGCCTTACGCTAATCTTATCGTTGCAAGAGAAGATAATAAGAATGATGAAAAAGTGAAAAAATTTGTACAAGCTTATCAATCTCCGGAAGTAGAATCTGCGGCGCAACAAACCTTCAAAGGAGGTGCTGTGAAGGCGTGGTAAAACTTCTATTCTATATCTTATTCTAATTGACAAATCTCTAGGTTTGTCAATTTTTTTATTCCAGATAGATCAATTGTGTTTCATCAACTTCTTCATCCACAGATTTTATAAAAACGGCATTTTCGGTTCTTTTCTGCAATTCCTCAATGAAGAAACTGCTTTCAAAAAACTGGCGGTGGATTCCCGGAACGAGCGTCATAAAATAATCCATTCCAACCTTGTTATTGTGAAGGTCCATTTTGGTTTCTAATGGATCGTTGGGAAATAACTCTTCGTGCATATCGGTCAGTTTTCTGCACCATTTCAGGGATTTTTCCGGCGATGAGACTTTGCAGAAATACATCAAAATCAGACAGCACCAGTACGAATGCCGGAAAGCATTACCTTTCCCGCTGTTAGAATTGGTTTTAGGATAAAGTTCTTTGGCTTTGGTAAACGCTCTGAAACTTGCATATGCATAGAGAAATGCAAAAAGCGGATGCATCACACCAACAGAAAAAACCTTGAACAATTTTTTTATGGTTAATGATTTTAATGCCCTGAAAAATATACCTATAAATCTCATAAAAAACTCTCTCAGAGTTGAGAGAGTGCTGTATTATTTTTGGTTGAATTAATGAAATTCGTGGATCAAAAGCTTAACTGCTCTGGAAACCTGTTCTTTGATTTCGGTCCGTCTCACAATGAAATCCACAAAACCTTTTTCCTGCAGGAATTCCGAAGTCTGGAAACCTTCCGGTAAATCTTTACCAATGGTCTCACGGATCACCCTTGGCCCCGCAAATCCGATCAATGCGCTTGGCTCTGCGATAATTAAATCTGCTGTCATAGCAAACGAAGCCGTGATTCCACCGAAAGTCGGATCTGTAAGATAAGCGATGTAAGGCAAACCTGCATCAGAAAGCTGAACTAACTTGGCCTGAACTTTCGCCAACTGCATCAGTGAATATGCAGCTTCCTGCATTCTTGCGCCACCGGATTGGCAGATAATCATATAAGGCAACTTGTGCTTGATACAATAATCAATAGCTCTTCGGATTTTTTCTCCCATTACAGACCCCAAAGAGCCTCCGATGAAAGCAAAATCCATACAGGAAACCACCATTTCCACACCGTTGACTTTTCCTGTTGCATTGCGGATAGAATCGGTCAGTTTGGTTTTGGACTTCACCTCTTTCAGACGGTCTGTGTAAGATTTTGTATCCTTGAATTTCAGAATATCGACACTTTCCACATCGGCATCCAATTCCTTGAATTTCTGATCATCAAAAAGCATATCAAAATATTCCCTGCTCCCGATTCTCACATGGAAACCGTCTTCCGGCGACACAAAATTGTTTGCTTTCAGTTCTTCAGCTTCTATGATTTTTCCGGTAGGTGTTTTATGCCAAAGCCCTTTCGGAACATCTTTTTTGTCTTCTGTAGACGTTGTAATGTTTTGGGTTTTCCTTTTAAACCAATCAAATGCCATTGATATAATTTTAGATTTTAGATTTTAGATTATAAAAATTAAACATCAGTTACATTTAAAATTTATAATCTAAAATTTATAATTTAATTAAAGTGTATTAATATTGTTCAGGTCTTCGAAAGCCTGCGTCAATCTCTTGATATACGTTTCCTCTCCTTTTCTTACCCAGACTCTCGGGTCGTAGAATTTTTTGTTCGGAGCATCGGCGCCGGTTGGATTACCAATTTGATGACGTAGATATTCGATTTGTTCTGTCATATAATCTCTGATGCCTTCTGTATAACCGAACTGCAAATCCGTATCGATGTTCATTTTCACTACACCGTAGCTGATCGCTTCTCTGATTTCCTGAAGAGTAGAGCCGGAACCACCATGGAATACAAAGTTCACAGGCTTCTCACCAGTTCCGAATTTTTCCTGAACATATTTCTGAGAATTGTCAAGAATTTTCGGAGTCAGCTTTACGTTTCCTGGTTTGTAAACACCGTGTACGTTTCCGAATGCTGCGGCAATGGTAAAGTTATCGGAGATTTTTTTCAATACCTCATATGCGTGTGCCACTTCTTCCGGCTGTGTATATAGTTTTGAGCTGTCTACATCAGAGTTGTCAACACCGTCTTCTTCACCACCTGTTACACCTAATTCGATTTCCAAAGTCATTCCCATTTTCGCCATTCTCTCGAAGTATTTAGCAGAAACCTCAAGGTTTTCCTCAAGCGGTTCTTCTGATAAATCTAACATATGAGAAGAATACAAAGGCTTTCCGTTTTGCTTGTAATATTCTTCACTCGCATCCAAAAGTCCGTCTACCCAAGGCAATAATTTCTTTGCACAGTGGTCTGTGTGAAGGATAACCGTTGCGCCGTAAGCTTCTGCCAATGTATGGATATGTTTTGCACCGGCAATAGCACCAAGAATGGAAGCTTTCTGTCCGTCATTGCTCAAACCTTTTCCCGCGTTGAACGCCGCACCACCGTTAGAAAACTGGATGATAACCGGAGCGTTAAGCTTTGCAGCAGTTTCCAAAGTTGCGTTGATATTGCTGGAACCAATTACGTTGGCTGCCGGAAGCGCAAACTGCTTCTCTTTGGCATATTCAAATATTTCTGTTACTAAAGAACCAGTGGCAACTCCTGCCGGAAATTTTCTGCTCATTTTTATTATATTTTTAAGATTTTTTTGGACTGTAAAGCTACGAAATTATTAATAATTACAATTTCAATTTTCAGGATGTTATGTTGAGAATAATTTTACAAATTAATTCCGCTTATCGTTTCCCCAAAGCAGCTTCTGCCGGATTGTTTCATAGAAACTGAAATTTTTCGGTTTGATGAGAAACAGGGAGAATTCTGCTTTTTCTATCAGGATTTCACTCCCGACTTCCATATGATAAAGCCTGGAATCCAAAGCCAGTGTGTACTCCGGAACCCTGCTTTTAACGGTGAGTTTTATTTTAGAATCATCTTTTACGATCAGCGGTCTTACATTCAGGTTATGCGGTGCTATTGGAGAAATGGCGAAGTTATCATTGGAGGGTGAAATGATTGGTCCGCCACAACTCAGTGAATAGGCCGTGGAGCCGGTCGGCGTCGAGATAATCAGGCCGTCTCCCCAAAACACATTCAGAAACTCATCATTGATATACGATTCTACAGTGATCATTGATGTCGTTTCTTTTCTGGAAAGGCTGACATCATTCAATGCAAATGGAAAATCAATTGCCGTATCGCTATTGGTTGATATCTTGATGACTGATCTTTCGCTGATGTTATAATTCTTATCCAGAATGATTGAGTCCAGCTCTTCAAAGATCTGATCTTTTCTGAAATTGGCAAGAAAACCTAATCTTCCTGTATTAACACCAATAATCGGGATCTCCAGATCCTGGATAAAAGTCAGGGCGTTGAGAATAGTCCCGTCTCCTCCAAAGCTGAAAACAATATTCACCTTTTTATCCCGCAATTGGTCTTTGGTGGAAAATGTATCAAAATCTTTAGAAAAATTAAGACTCTCCGCCATTTCCCGGTGAAGCACCACCGCAACATCTCTCAGCGCCAGCTCAGAAATAAATTTGTTGAGATACAGAAATGTATCGAGATCTTTCTTTTGGGAATAAATGGCTGCCTTCATAGTCTAGATTTCCAAAAATTTCTGGAAAAATCCGAAACGGTCTTTCAACAGTTCTTCTTTTTCATCATTATAATGTTTATGAACCACTGCATAGCCATATCTTTCAAAAGTCTCATCAATGGAACTCAGATTTTCATTGCTGATTTTAAGTGTAATCTCAATGGAATCTTCTTTGATCGCATTGATGAAAGTTCCGTATATTTTCCCGTTATTACTTTCAACAATCTGAGAAATTTCAGTCATAGAGTAATGCAATCCTGTGGTCTGAATGGTGAGAATGGCACCGTTTTCCGAGAACAAAGGATACTTGGAAAATTCATTAAAGATATCATCGCAAGAGATGTAACCCAGATATTTTTCTTCTTTGGAAATCACCGGAATCACATTGGCATTGAAGGTGTAAAAAAGTTTGATGCTGTCTAAAAGGCTGCTGTCTTCCATAATAGCAAACCGCTCATAATGGATATTAAGCGAGTCCAGCTTGCCTTCCGGACTGTCTTCCAGAAAAGACTGGCTGAGACAACCAAGAAAATTACCTTTGTTTACGATGAATACGTGAGAGTAACCAAATTCCTTAGCCACTTCAGAAGCTTCCTCAATGGAATCTCTGACAGCAAAGGCCGGATAATCTTTGGAAATGTAGTCTTTTATAAACATTATGCTAATTTACAAAAAATCCTTTGCGGCAAAGACTTTTAAATTTTTTTTAAATTTTTTAACAAAACTATTGCTTTGTATTCATCTAAAAATATATCTTTGTCGCCTTTCATTTTTACTTTTTATTAGATTTATTTCAAACTGCGGCACTTCTGGTGCTTGCAGTTTTTATTTTTTTAAGACATCCGATTCTTCGCAAACTCCCAAATCACAATTCCGCCACAGACACTCACATTGAGGGAATGTTTGGTTCCAAGCTGAGGGATTTCCAGAAAGGTATCAATATTTGACAAAGCTTCATCGCTAATTCCGTCTACTTCATTACCTAGAATCAAAGCATACTTTTTATCAGGATCGATTTCAAAATCAGAAATCAATTGGCTTGTTGATGTCTGTTCAATCCCAATAATCCTGAAGTTTTCCTTTTTAAGATTATCGATTGCTGTATTGATATTTTCCTCAAAAATCCAATCCACACTTTCGGTAGCGCCCAACGCCGCTTTATGGATTTCCCGGTGAGGCGGCTGAGGCGTGATCCCACAAAGTACAATTTTCTCTACCAGAAAAGCATCGGCAGTACGAAAAATTGCTCCAACATTGTGCATACTTCTCACATTATCAAGCACCACCACCAGCGGAATTTTTACAGTTCTCTTAAAAGTTTCGACATCAATTCTTCCGAGTTCTTCGAGTTTCAGTTTCTTCGTCATAATCAGGCTTTGTTGGAGATCAGGTTGATACTTCTTTCTATATTTTGAGAGATCGCTTCCATCGGGATATCATTCTCATCATTATTAAACGGGTCTTCTATTTCCTCGGCAATCAGCTCCAGGCTCATCAGAACATAATAAACAAACATCGTAATCGGGATCATAAAGACGCCGAGATTCACCACATTGGCAATCGGAAGCGCTAAAACGTAAAAGATGATAAATTTCTTGATAAAAGAGGAATAAGAATAAGGAATCGGCGTGTTTTTAATGCGTTCGCAACCACCGCAGACATCCAGAAAACCGGACAATTGGGTGTCGAGGAATAGCATTTCCGTGTCGGAGATTTTACCTTCCTTTCTCAATTGATATAATTTTTTGGTCAGGAGAAAAATCAGTTCGGCTGGCGGATGATGCTGCAGTTCTTTGGCAAGGTCGGAAAAATCCCTATCTAATACTAGCCTTGTAGATTCTTTCGACAAGTGACTTGAGAGAAAAAACGGGAAAAATCGCACATACTTCGCAATCTGCTGTCTGTTTTTGGTATCCGTTTCAGGGAGAATACTGTTGATTTTGATGATGAAGTTCCGGCTGTCATTCACCAGCTTACCCCAGAGTTTACGACCTTCCCACCAGCGGTCATACGCCGTATTGGTTCTGAAAACAAGTAATAAGGACAATACAAAACCTAATAAAGAATGCAAAAGCCCAACATGACTTACCAATGATTTTGAGGTCAGATGCAGAAATTTTACTTCAATAAAATAAATCGCATAGGAATAAACACCGACCAGCAAAATCGTGGGAAACAGTATTTTCAGTGTGTCCGACTTATGCAGACTGATGAGAATCTTGAGAAAATTTTTCGTGTTATAGACGCGCATAGGCTAATTCTTAATTGCAAATATAAGTTTTAGAAATTTTAATTTTCATGTTCATTTAAGGGAATTATTTTTAAATTTAGACATTTAAAAAACCATTCGATGTCAAATAAAGAAAAATTCATCACTGATCTTAATTCAAAATATAATCCGAAAGGCGAACACATCATTCTCGGGAAAGGAATGCTGGACGGCGAAATAGTGACAGAAGTCAATGTTTCGATTCCGCTGAAAACCGTCAACAGACACGGCTTGATTGCCGGCGCAACAGGAACCGGGAAAACCAAAACACTTCAGGTTTTTGTAGAGCAGCTGTCCCACGCCGGCATCCCGACTTTGGTTATGGACATCAAAGGCGACCTTTCCGGAATCGCCGAAGCCGGAACAGAAAATGACATTATCAAAGACCGCTATTCCAAAACGCAATTGCCTTACTCGCCACAGCGTTTCCCGGTAGAATTAATGACCATTTCCGGTGCAAAGGGTGTGAAATTGAGAGCGACCGTTTTGGAATTTGGACCGATTTTATTAAGTAAAATCCTTGGATTGAATGACACGCAGCAAAGCATTATGTCCATTGTTTTCAAATATTGTGATGATAAAGCGCTACCGCTCATTGACTTGCAGGATTTGAAAAAAGTGTTGCAATATGTAACCGATAATCCGATTGGGAAAAAGGAATTGGCAGATAATTACGGTTCCATTGCGCCTGCATCTTTAGGCGCCATTTTACGCTCGATTGTAGCGATGGAACAACAAGGTGCCACAACATTCTTCGGCGAACCGAGTTTTGAAGTGGATGATTTGCTTAAAACCCGAGATGGCAAAGGCGTCGTCAATATTTTCCGAGTTGATGATATTCAGAATAAACCGAATCTTTTCTCGACATTTATGCTTTCTTTATTTGCTGAGATTTATATGACGTTTCCTGAAGAAGGCGACAGCGGAAGACCGAAGCTGGTTCTATTCATCGATGAGGCGCATTTAATTTTTAACGAGGCTTCAAAAGCATTGCTTTCTCAAATTGAAACGATGGTAAAACTAATCCGTTCCAAAGGCATCGGCATCTATTTCATTACACAGATTCCGGGTGATGTTCCGGAAAATATTCTGAGTCAATTGGGTTTGAAAATCCAGCACGCTTTAAGAGGTTTTACGGCGAAAGACCGAAAAGAAATCGACAAAGCGGTAGAAAATTATCCGACTACAGAATTTTACAAAGCCAATGAACTGATTCAGAATCTCGGAATCGGTGAAGCGTTTGTAACCGCTTTGGACGAAAAAGGAATCCCGACGCCATTAGTACAGACTTATTTGATTTCGCCTGAAAGCAGAATGGATATTTTGACGTCATCAGAAATTGATGAACTGACCGGCAGCTCTTCATTGGTCAGAAAATACGAACAGATCGTAGATAAAGAAAGTGCTTACGAAATTCTGAACAAGAGAATCGAAGAACATACTCAAACTGTAATTCCAACCCCGTCCAGGACTGCACAGCCCAAAGAAGAGTCGGGAATGTTTGAGCAGGTCATTGAAAGCCGGGCCGGAAAAACGTTCCTCAACACGTTGGCAAGAGAAGGCGCAAAACTTGTCTTAGGAATGTTAGGCATAAAAAAAAGAAGATAAATAAATTTTTATAGAATAGTTAATTCGATTGCTTTTTTTTATACTTTTACAACAAATAACACAAATTATGAAAACAAACCTGACTTTCTCTTTATCACTCCGATTTTTTTAGAGTACAGACCTTCAAAGTTTATAATATCAGCAGAACAAAGGGCTTAACACCTATGAGTCTGATGCCTGTCCGGGTATTCTCATATTATAGAATGGGAAAAATCAACAGGGACAAAACTATTATTTGATTTCCAAGCTTGGAGGCATTCTTATTTCCCAAAAAACGACATACAAATGAAACACTATGAAAAAAATTACGATTACTCTTTTGATATTTTTATGCTTAAAAGCATTTGCTCAAACGCAGTATTTAGACACTAATTTTAATCAATCCGGATACCTTGTTACCGATTACAGATACAAAAGTTATGATGAAACCGGAAAGATTAAATTATTGTCCGATCATTCTATCATTGCGACATCATATACCAATCTTACAGATTATCTCTACTATAAAAGCGGCTTAAGCGTTTTGAAGTTCAATACGAACAATGGTTTGAATTCTAATTTCGGTAATGTAGGTAAGGTCATTAACAACTTTGACTCATACCAGACTTACATCAATCCAAAAGATTTTATTGAATATGATGACGGAAGATTACTTTTCCTTACAGACAAAGGCTTAATAAAAACTAAAGCTAGCGGGAAGTTAGACTCTCTTTTTGCTTTTAATGGTAAACAGGAAATTTTTTCGGGAGCAACTAATAAAATATTAAAACTTTCTGATGGTAAATTTTACACATTCGGTGGGAATACAACTGATTTGTATATCGAAAAATTTACTCAAGACGGTTTTTCAGATTTTTCTTTTGGGAATAAAGGTGTTCAAAACTACGATTTTGGTGACTACGAAAATATATCCGATGCTATTTTGTTGAATGATGGAAAAATACTGCTTGCAGCCAATAGCATTAAACAAATTACTGTAAATAACACAGCCAAATACCGATACAATATTCTTAAAAAAATCAATCAGGATGGCAGTGTAGATCAGAATTTTAATTTTGAGTATATGCTGCCCGATTATTACAGGTCGGGAAGTTTAAGAAAAATGATTATTGATCCTGTCTCAAATTATGCTTATGTGATTTTGCACATACAAGACTGCAACGATAATATACTGGTAGTAAATCTTAATACCGGAAACCTTGTAAAGACTTTTTTTGATGTTTCCGGATACTTCCCCTGCTTGAACGGAAAATTCTTCGACATCAATGATATTGCTTTTTATAAAGGAAAATTATTGTTAGCCGGAACTCAATATTCCAGTTCTTCAAAAGACCTTTGGATAGGAAGCTATAATCTTGATAGCTCTTTGGACACCAACTTTGCAGATAACGGCAACTTTAAAAATACTTTTAGCAATGCGATTCTGAAGAACATTCAGATTTCTGAAGATGGCAACATCTATGGTGGAGCAACATATAATGATGACATCTTGGTCTTCAAACTTTTAAATAATATTATGCTAAATGTTGACAATCCTTCTTCTGAACGCAACATAACTTTGGTTTATCCCAATCCTGTAAAAAACACTTTGAATGTCAGAATCAAAAACACTCAAAACAAAAACTTAGACATCAGTATTTATGATTTATCAGGAAGATTTATAAGAAACAGACTTAATGCTAAGAATACGAATCCTTTTGGAGATTTAATTTTAGACTTATCCTTTTTGGAACAAGGAAATTATGTGCTAAAATTCTCTGGCGAAAACTATTCAGAATCTATTAAAATCATTAAAAAATAACACAGATGAAAAAATACATTCTTTTACTCTTCCATAGCATTTATGTTTCTTTATTTTCTCAACAAGGAATTATAGAATCCAATTTTGGCTTGGGTGAATATAACTATGTTGATAATTACCTTAAGGAAGTTCCGACATCTATTGATTATATTAATAATAATTTATACATAGCTGGTTATAGTAATGGCATAACCGATATCTCTAATGAAGGTAATGGTTCAGCTCTGAAGTTCCCTTCCAAAGATGCTTTTTACTATTATACTACAAATTCTAATGGTCTACTCGCTCGGAAGGCTGTCTCTGTAGGAAATAACGGCTCCAGAGCAAATACTATAAAATACTATAAAGAGAAAGTTGTTTTAGCCGGCTATTCTATTGATGACAGTAATAAAAGCATTGCACTGGTAAGACTGAATGCCTCTACCGCATCTATAGACAGCGAAACAGAATTTAGTACAGACGGAAAAGTAGTGACCGATTTTACAAGTGACGATGTTGCCAATGCCATTGACATCAAAGATGATAAAATTATTATTGGCGGAAGAGCTGGTAAAAAGGCAGTCATCGTTAAATATTATTTTAATGACGGACGAATTGATAAGGATTTTAATCAAAAAGGATTCATTTTATTGGAATTAGGTCAAAAATCTGAAATTAAAAATCTCAATATATTGTCCGACAATAAAATCTTGGTATCAGGTTATACATTTGATGGCGTTCAAGAAGATCTTTTTGCTGCAAGATTTAATCCAGATGGAACTTTAGATAGCTCTTTTGGCAATAATGGAATAAAAATTATCGATTTTTTTGGCAAAAATGACAGGCCAAACACCATGAAAGTTTTATCTGATGGGAAAATTTTACTCGCAGGATTTTGTGACACCAATACAAACAGTAAGATTGATGCAGCAATAGTCAAGTTAACTAGCAATGGCAGCCTGGACACAAGCTTCAGCGGGACAGGAAAAAAGGTCATTGATTTTGGAACACAAGAAGATGTAATAAACTACATTCATACAAATAGCTTAGACGACATCATTATTTTGGGCTACAAAACATCCGGAAATTATAAGAATTCGGTGATAGACAGCTACAACAAAAATGGCGGGACTGCATCAACCCAACAAAATACTGTCGTCAATCAAAGCTATTATGACGATTATCTTGTAGCTGGCTATTTTAATGGCAGCACCAAAATTTCCCCTATCGGTGTAGGTTTTTGTAGAGAAAATAAAGCACTACTATTATGGGGAAATTTTAACAGTTTAGTATTTAATAGCAGCTGTGGGCAGGAGGATAACAGCCAAACTGATAAAAAAATCAAAAAAATAATTTCGCAAGATGATGGTAGATTCTACGTCCTGAATTCACAGGGACTTTATAGATATCTTCCTACAGCATTAATTGATAAAACCTTTGCCACCAATGGCATATTCAATGACATCCCAGTCGGTGATTTTGATATTTTAGACAACAAGCAGCTGGCAGTTGTTGGATATGAGTCTTTGATTGACGAATCAGGAAAAATTCAAGGTAATTTTCGATATAAGAAATTTGAGAATGTGAACAGTCATGAAATCAATAACTTCAAATTCAATCAAAATAATAAAAAACTTTATGCTTCCGCAGCGGTAGATTTTACAAATGATAATGAAACCACGAAAACAATCCTTTACAGATATAATACAGACGGAAGTATTGATTATTCATTCGCCCAAAACAACAGTTATATAAATGTCCCTTCACAGTATGGAATATACGCCGCTGATGCAGACAAATTATATGTCGGATCCAACAGTATCGCAACAGTTTATATAGATAATAACCTGCATAAACTTTCAATTTATCTTTATGATTTGGAGGGCCAGTCGATATCTTCGTTTGGGAATAATGGCTATTTTCAAAAGGATTACAATCCGGATTATTATGAAGTGCTAAAAAAAATCGTAATTGACGCTTCTAACAATGTTTATCTGATATCAGAAAAATCAACAGATTTTAATTACAGGATATTAGTAGAAAAAATCTTATCTAATGGGACTTCAGACTTGTCGTATGGAAACAATGGTGTATTTGTTTATGGAACTCAAAGTCCTAATAACCTAAAATTTTCTACCATTGCTGTTGAGCCAGATAACAAACTAGTAATTGCCGGGAAAAGCAGTGAAATACACGGTTTTATTTTAAGACTCAATCTCAACGGAACTTTGGACAGCTCTTTCGGAATTAAAAATAACGGTGTCGTTTCTGATTATCTTGACAACAATTCAATTGATTTTTTTGAAGAAATCACTGCCATAAATCTTACTTCTGACAACAAAATTTTGGTAAGCGGAAGCAATCAGGAAGGAGCGGTTGCTACAGGCATGACAAATAATAAAATCAAAAAATTCAAATAAACACACACAGCCATGAAAAAAATATTCATTTCATTAGTTTGCTTTGCCAATATTAGCATCTATTCTCAGGATGGTGTATTAGACACTTCTTTTTCAGAAGATGGTAAGTTATTTTTAGATACCGTGTTTAATTATCCTAACAGCAGTACAGAAATTATTTATGATGTATTAGAGCAACCCGATGGAAAGACTGTTTATCTGGGAAAATCTTTCAGTAGTTCAGGTTTTTTTGAACCAATCTATTGCAATGTTTTCAGGCTGAATACGGATGGAACTTTAGATTCTACCTTCGGAGATAATGGCTTTTTTAGCTATTCTACTTACGCTAATAATAAAAACTTATTTCTCACCGCGTCAAAATTACTTAGACTATCAGACGGAAGTTTTTTAATTGCAGGTCATGGGAATGACTCTACAAATCTTAGCGCAGATATCATTGCCCTAAAAATCAGCGCCAGCGGTATTCTTGACACTACATTCGGAAATAATGGAATCGCAAGATTTGCAATAGGAGGCGGCAATAACAAAATGGTAACTTGTTTGGAAGTTTACAACGACAGAATATACATTGCCGGAAATGTTGATCAGGACAGTTTTATTATCGGAGCCAATCTAGAAGGGAGTTTTGATGAAGGCTGGAATTCGGATGGTAAAATAATCATAGACATTGATGGTAAAACGAATTTTATTCAAAAAATACAATTGTTGAATAATAGAATCTATGCTTATGGAATTAATTATTCAGAAGGCGGAATTCGTAATTATAATATATCTGTTTCCGCCTTCAGTCTAGATGGAAGTTATGCTCCTTTTGGCATCAATGGGACAACTGAGTTCTATTATGGTAATTCCAATGCCAATCCTAATATTTCTTTGGCAATTCCAAAGGAAAATAATGAGACTCTTCTGGTGATAAATGGAGATTTCTTCAAAATCAACCGATACGGAAACCTGGAAAACACTTTTGGAACTGCTGGAAAAATAAAAAATCCATTTAATCAAAATTTCTCTCAAAGCACAATATCATCGGACGGCAGCTTTCTGATGACAAATTCAAAGATGATCGGACAAACAACCAATCAGATGGCATTTTATACTGTAAAGGTGAATTCAGATTATACCAAAGCTTTAACATTTGGAACAAATGGAGAGGTTATAACAAATGTCTCCGCACCTGCTTTTAAAGAGCAATTTCCATCAAGAATTTTAGTTACAAATAATGGAAAAGTGGTTGTTGCAGGATCTGTCACAACCCTGCCTAATCCTAATGTCCCAAGCATAAAAAATCAGGATTATGTGATTTTGCGATACAGTAACACCAATCTGTCTGTAAAAGAAATTCAACCTGATGAACTATCACTTTATCCAAATCCTGCGAAAGACATCTTAAGTATTAAAACAAAAGAACCAGTAAAAAAAATAGAGATTTTTGATATAAATGGAAGAATAGTAAAAGCTTCATCTGACATAAACAATAAAATTGATATTTCAAATCTGAAAGTAGGAAATTATTTGATTTATGTCACCACTGATAAAAAAGCTTATTGTAAAAAACTTATTAAAGAATAATTTTTCACAAAAAATTATAGCTTTCCATTGTTTATAATGTAAATTTGTTATTATAACATTTTTGAGATTCAAAACTTAAATGTAGTTTTAAGGATATTGCCTTAAGAAAACTATAACAACTAATGGATTATAAACTGATTGAAAAGCTACAGACACTGTTGCCGTTAGGCTATTTGTATTTGATTATTTTAGGAATACTGAGAGACGGCGTCTTTTTCTATCTGCTGGGAATTAATTTCCTGAAATATTCTTCCATAATGGATATTCTGATCAGTCCGCTTGCAGAACTCACATCCCAGCCAATCATTTTAGTAACCCTCCTGTTAATGGTTATTGGTTTTGTTCTGTACTATAATTTCTTAGCTAATAACAGCCATAAAAAATGGGTCCGAGATTCTGTGGTAGGCAAAAAATATCTTAAGAAAAATCCGGATTCGAGTGATGCTGACCTAAAAAACCATATCACAAAACAGGTATATTTTGCCATAGCTTTTATGATTGCCTCCTTTTTTCTTGGCGGCGGTGTGGGAACAGGCATCAACGTAAGAGACCGGATTACTAATAACAATCTTAAAATCAAACACAGGATAACCGATGACTCTGGTAATCAAAAAGATATTTACCTCATAGATTCCAACAGCGCTTATTATTTTTATGTTGAAAAAGGAAGTAAGATCGTTACAATTGTTCCCGTGGGATCCATTAAAAAGATAGAATTGATAAACAATAAAATGTTTGAGAAGGGCGGTTTCCTGAATTTCTTAACTTTGTAGAACGAAAAATGTAGATGTATTCAGTAATAGACATAGAAAGTAACGGAGCTCCGTTCCGGAAAGAAAGCATTATAGAAATTGCCATCTATCGTTTTGATGGTCACGATATTACAGACCAGTTTATCTCACTCGTCAATCCTGAAGACGAGATATCTGCATTCGTTCAGAAATTAACCGGCATCACTCAGAAAATGGTTATTACTGCGCCGAAATTTCACGAAATAGCCAAACGTATCGTCGAAATCACCAAAGATTCTACTTTAGTAGGTCATAACATCGATTTTGATTACCGGATGCTTCGCCAGTCTTTCAAACGCCTCGGTTACGACTTCACAATCAAAACTTTAGATACAATTCCACTGGCTAAAAAACTGATTCCTGATGAGAAAAGTTATTCGTTGAGTAAACTTTGCAAATCCATCGGCATCCCGCTAAGCGAAGCGCACCGGGCAAGCGGTGATGCCAGAGCAACTTTAGATTTATTTAAATTATTGATAATCAAAGACAAAAACAACGAAATTCTACAGTCGCAACAGGAAGAAAATCACGCTAAAAATTACATCAGCAAAATCCAGATCCTTACGGAAGATCTACCCAATGAACGCGGCATTATTTATTTCCAGAATTCGGATGGTAAAATTATTTTTTCTGATGTGGTGGAAGACCTTTACAAATCTGCCAGGAAAATCCTGGAATCAGATAAAACCAGGTTAAAAAAAATCCAGGAAGAAACTGAAAAAATATCTTACGAATTAACAGGTACTGATCTGATAGCCAAACTGATGATGCAAAATAAAGGCATCCAGAAAAGACAGCTTTTTAACTTTGGATTATTCTACCGCAGGAATAAATTCATCCTGGAAAAAACTAAAAATCAGGAAGAAAAACCTCTGCTGAAATTCAAAAGTTTTACACAAGGTTTGAAAGCGATTAATTATATCAAATCCAAAGAAGAATTGAGGGATTTTGTAGAATTTACCCAGAAAATCAATCTCAAAGGAAGAAATGAGATCTGGACTTCATCCGGAAGAACTTTAGGTGAAAAATCTTTCCTTGTCTTGGAAAACGGAAAACTAACCGGTTTTGGTTTTTATGAATTGTATCATCAGATTCAATCTTTGGAAAAAATCAAGAAACTGATGCTGCCAGTTTCCAAATTCACAATAGAAATTCAGAATGATTTACAACTGGCGCTTTTGCGGAATGAGTTTGAGGTAGCTGAGTTGCCTAAGAATTGATAAATATTCCGACAAAATGGTAACAAGCCACAAAAAATACGACCTGCTAGATAAAACTTTTATAGAAATATTAAAGTTCGATTCTCCATTCAGACACGAGATGCCGATTGCTGAAAATGCCTGTTTTCATTATATGTTGCAGAATGATTTGCAATACACCATCGACAACAAAGTAGAAAACATTCCGGCGCAGGAATCCATTTTGCTCAATTGCAGAAACATTGGCAACACAATGGTAAAAGTAGGCGAGAAAAGCAGCAATGAGATTTTGCTGATACACTTCCACCCGGAAATTCTGAAAAAAGTGTACGACAGAGAATTGCCCGCCATTTTACAAAACCCAAAAAACACGATTACCCGAAAAACGAGCGAGCACATCAGCAATGATTTTCTGATTAATAAATATATAGAAGGTCTTTTGTTTTATTTTGAAAATCCAGCGTTGGTGAATGATGAGATTTTGATTCTTAAATTGAAGGAAATCATTATCCTGCTCTCGCAAACCAAGAATGCGGAAGCGATTCAGGTCATTTTGTCGCAATTGTTTTCGCCTGTTGTTTATACGTTCAAACAAGTTATTGAGGCCAATATTTTCTCGCCGATTACTATGGAAACGCTGGCGGATTATTGCAATCTCAGCTTGTCGTCCTTTAAAAGAGAGTTTGCAAAGCTCTATAATGACACGCCTGCCAACTACATCAAAACAAAACGTCTGGAAAAAGCCCGCGAACTGCTTTTAAAAACAAATAACAGGATTACCGATATCGCCTTCGAAAGCGGTTTCAACGATTTGGCCAATTTTACCAAGAGTTTTCACGATAAATATCAAGTTTCCCCATCCAATTTTCGATTGAACCAAATCGACAAATAATTGAACTTTTCTACAAAATACTTTTCTTTTTTGCATCGCATCTTTGTACTGTCAATAATGGCAAACAATTTTAAAAGATAAAAAAATGAAACGTACAGCAAATGCACATTGGGCAGGAAACCTAAAAGAAGGAAAAGGAAATCTATCTACACAAAGCGGAATCCTCAACCAAACCAACTACAGTTTTAAAACCCGTTTTACCGGAGAAGAAACAGGAACCAACCCGGAAGAACTATTAGCAGCAGCACACGCAGGTTGTTTTACAATGGCCGTGAGCGCCATCCTGACAGAGAAAGGCTTGAGTCCAAAAACATTAGACACACAAGCTACAGTATCAATGGAAGGCTTGAGCATCACAGCGGTTCATCTCAACATCACAGGTTCTGTATCCGGAATTACAGCGGAAGAATTTGAAGCGATTACCAAAGGCGCAGAACAAAATTGTCTTATCTCCAAAGTTCTCAATATTCCAATTACTTCAGAAGCGCATTTTATAGCTTAATAAACTGATGGCAGTTAGCTTTTGGCTAATAGCTTAAAGAAATCTTTCAATTAACAAATCCACTAATTTTAAATTTAAACAAATGAAAACAATAAAAAACTTCGCTCTTTTAGTATTAATGCTATTCGGCACAGCCATTTTTGCACAGCAGAAAACAGATGAAAAACCAACCATTATTTTCGTACACGGAGTCTGGGCAGACGGCTCATCCTGGAATCATCAAATCACAGCCTTGCAAGCCAAAGGATATCCGGTAATGTCGGTTCAGAACCAGGTTGCTTCACTCGCAGGTGATGTAGAAGCTACTAAAAAAGCCATCAGTCTGGCCAAAGGAAAAGTGATTCTGGTAGGACATTCCTGGGGCGGCGTGGTCATTACCCAGGCAGGAAATGACCCGAAAGTGGTAGGTTTGGTTTATGCCGCTGCATTGGTGCCGGATTTAGGCGAATCCATCAACAGTTTATCAGCGACTGGCAAGCCGAATGATTTAGGAAAATATTTGGTTCCTGTTGATGGTACATTATATTTATCAGAAGAAGGCGTGAAAAATGCTTTTGCACAGGATTTACCATTAGCAGAGCAAAAATTCATCTATGCGACGCAAACACCTGGAGCGCAAATCGTCTTCGGAGAAATAAGTGGTGAGCCTGCCTGGAAAACAAAACCGAGCTGGTACGTGGTAGCCAAAAGTGACAAAAGTATAGACCCGGATTTGGAAAGAAGAATGGCAAAGAGAGCTCAATCTAAAATCACAGAAATCGAAGGCAGCCACGTTGTGATGCTTTCTCATCCGAAAGAAGTTTTGGCAGTTATCGAAGATGCTATCAAGACTTTGAAATAATCTAAAGTTTAAATCGTTGAAATACCATTTCAGAAGTGACAATAATTTCTGAAATGGTAATTTTATTTTAGTAGAATTTCTTTCTCAAAATAAAATCAAATTAAAACATTGCAGGATTTACAGATAAACTCTAATTTTGCAAAAATTTTTTAACAAAGCAATGCAAATATTTAAGCAAAACAAAATCGGGAAAAAGGGAGCTGTAAGGTTCTCTAAGGTTTGGAATGTGTAAAGAGTTGCGTGCATAAGATATCTATTGCGGCAGACTCTTTTTGTAAGAATCTGCCTTTTTATTTTTAAAAATCTAACTTATGACAAATCAGGATTTGCTGGCTATAGCAAAAGAATTCGGGACA
>CAJYLO010000027.1 GCA_913776245.1 uncultured Chryseobacterium sp. | reverse complement strand
AATATATCAGCGCTGCGAGAACCACAAATATAATCAGAAGTAGTGTATGTTTTTTCATCATTTTTTTAAATTAATCGCTCCACAAGAAGTTCTGATATTTATCCGGAGTGAATCTTCCGGCCTCTCCCTGGTATCTTGCGAATACAAAATAGTAGAAGATTGTAAAAGCTATAAAATAAAACTGAATTAATTTTTGCCTGCCTTTGTTTTCTATGGCAAAAATAAGATTGGGAATTACAAGAGAGGCAAACCCTAGGTAAGCGCCCACCAATCTGGTAGAAAATATCGGATTACTTCTCATGATGAAATAAAGGCATAATCCTGTAAGCAAAACGTTGCGCATATATTCATAATACCAAATAGTTTTGCTGGCCTGTTTGTCGTACACTATCAACAAAATAGAGTTAAGAATAACTGTGACATCCATAAAAGTGGATCCTGAAGACTCAAAATTAATATAGCCATTATAACCATTGGAAACATCTTGTACATTGAGGGTTTCCAAAAAAGTTGAAAAAGCATTATAAACCTGAAATGGCGATAAAATGATACTCATCAATACCGTATATAAAATACGGTTAGAGTTCATCGGTATAATTGCAAGCCAATAAGCCGGGAGAAAGACAATGGTAGACTTATGAAATCCGTATGCAATATATAAACAAAGCAGATACCACCATACTTTCCGTTCCTTTATAAACCGAAAAGAGAGCAAGCACATCGTCATACCCAAAGCCTGTCTCATGTGCCCACTATCCCCGATAAAATAGCCGGGAATTATAAATAGCAAAATAGAAAATACAGGATATTTAGAATTTTTATAATATACTGATAATTTACCGCCAACTGTTATAATGGCACTTATCAAAGTAAATTCGTAGAATGATACTCCCGTAGAAAAAACCCATTTGTTTAGCATGCCATACATCCATTCTATATCTACGGAAGAATGCCTGAAAAACATTTTATCTATCAGCAGACTGTAATCTATGCCCGGAAAATACTGGTTGTACATCCCCATATAAACAGGATAGTCTGCACCTACATAATTTCTGTAGCCAATGATAATGATCATGTAGGCCGCAATACCCCAAAAAATAAACTTAGGCGTTTTGATATTTTGATCTCTTCCGAACTCTATAAAACTGTAGAATATCAAAAATAGAATAAGAACCGTGAAAACTGGATGCAGAAATACCATTAAATCCTTGTGCTTTTAATCGCAAAGATAATTTTATTTTAGGAGATAGATTTATTTCTTTTGCTTAATCCATTTTCAACTGGACTAATTCAAAATATGTTGCCATTTTTTCAGGATGTGTTCTCTTTTCCATTTTTCGGATTTTAAAAAGGCGGAATGCATCATTTGTTCCAGCTGGGAAGGATTATTTACTAGAAAGTCCAGTTTCGTTTTAAAACTTTTTTTATCCCCCAGTTTTATTAAAAATCCGTTTTTTGTATTGATAATTTCAGCCGGGCCACTTGGGCAGTCATAGGCTATCAAGGCATTTGAGGAAAACATCGCTTCTATCAGAACCATTCCAAAGCCTTCGCTTACAGATGTAAGACAATTGATTTTGGATTTCGAGAGGTGTTTTTTCACATCTGTAGTATCCAACTCGCCTAGAAGGAAAACATTATTTAGAGAATTAAATTTGATATAGTCTTTCAGAGCAGCCATTTGTGAGCCGTCTCCAATAATTTCTACTTTCCAATCTTTAGGTAGATTTACCTCATTTATAATCTCCAAAAATTCCGGAACATTTTTTTCAGGTTCCAGCCTGGCAATCATTGTGATGATGTTTTCTTTATTTTTGTTAGGGATAAAGTCCTGACTTTCTATATCAGCATCCATTATATTAGCAATAATATAAGTTTCCGGGTTGATTGACTTGTAAAAATCTTTATCTGCACTGTTCAAGCAAATAATTTTATTGATATTTTTATACTTAGCTTTTAGCCTGTTCCAAAAAAAACCACCCACTTTGTGACTATTATGTTCCCAAGCAATAGTTTTATGACTTACTTTTTTATTAAGTGCTAATGTACATGATAATTTATACCAACAAGGAATGATAACGTTATAATCCGAATGGTGTTTTTTTAACCATCGGTTCATTAGTAAACCAACTCCCAACTGATAGATATAGGCATTAATGTTGTTAAGTTTTGGGACAAAATTCAGATATTTTTTGTTGAATTTGCATATTTTAAAGGTCCAGAATGAGAAGGCATCTAAATAATGTTTATGAACTCTGGCATCAATAGGGTAAAAATCTTGGTGTTCTGCCATCAAAAAAAGCACATCTACCTCATAGTCTTTGTCTACAAGCTCGTTGACAAGGTTTACAAGTACTTTAGAAACACCCCCGGATTTTATATTTTGATAGTAAATAAATAGCAATTTTTTCTTCATCTATATTTTATATTGTATGAGTTTATATAATTCCAAAAACTTTAAACGGCACATTAACTTTTGATATGTAACAAAAGTCTCTGAAATTATGATAATTTTAGGATTTTTACGTAAAAGTTTTTTTAAAGTTGTCACGTAAAATGGAAAAAGCGACTGCTATAGTCATTTAAGCAGTCGCCTTTTTTGCAATATATAATATATTTATTGTTTTATTATTTTTTTTGTCACTATTTCATTATTAGTATGGTTAATTAATTTGATCAAGTAGGTTCCGCTCACAATCCCAGGGAGATTAATTTTTTGATTTTCAAACTTGCCCGAACGGATTAAAGAACCAGCCATATCATAAATTAGGAAATCATAATTATCTTTAGAATTGATATAAAGCTCTTTGCTAAAAGGGATAGGATATAGTTTTTCTGAAACATTTTCTTTTTTTACTTCTATAGGTTTAGCATGTTTAGCCACAACATTACTATTAACAGGATCGATTTTCACACACCTGACATTCATTGCATAAAATGGCTCGGTTCCATTTTTGGTTTGAACTTGTAATGATCTGTCTAAAATCATGGCGTTACTTGCTCCTCCGTAATTATTAGTTAAAGTAGAAGTCCAATACCCAGCATATCCCCAAGCTAAAGCTTTTGTACCTAAGCCTGTCGAAGGATTATCAAACATTCCGCGTACTCCGGTATAAGGATAATTTCCTATATTAAAATTACCGGATGAATCCCCAAAAACGATCCCATATCTGATATCTGTGTTTGATGGGTTTTTGATTACAGAACCAGGATATCTACCACCATATTGATTAATTGCTAATGTAGCTGCTTTAGTAGGATTAGTATATATTTCTTCCACACCTAAATCATATACTCTATATATACTTTTTGTGGCAGGATCTGCGTTGTAATTACCATAATACCAGGGCGAAAATCCCTTTGGTTCTCTACCATCAGAAAGAGCATTTGCTGTTCCTGCGTCTGGTACTCTCCAGCCAGCAGGACAAGGGTCAAAGGGCGATTTCTCTGATGCGTGTCCCCACCGGTCGGCCATTGCATTAGGTTCATCTAAAAGCCAGTCGTTTCCAACACCGTTATTTTTAATATCCTGATGTATAAACGTTAATGGGTTTTCTATCGCTTTCTTCAGATTATTTTTTATTTTATCTTGTTTATCGCCAATACCACTCATCATAATTTCGCTATAGAGTTTTGCGTAATTCGCCTTAAAATAGGAATCTGTAACAGTTTCTGTGAACGCTGTTGCAGCCAGGTTTCCATTTATATCAGTCCCGGTTGGCGCTCTGAATATGTTTTGAGCTACACCGGCAAGACTCTTGGTAGAATTGTTATATCCTGGAGCATAGAAAGCAGGTATTGGATCTTTTCTTCCCCATTGGTATTGTAACCCTCCAGAATTTTGGATTTTTATTAATGCATCAGATAAAGATAAATCATTTGGAAATGCATCAATAGCACCTAGATTTCTATCCATAAAAATATTGGTTTTTGATCTATAGCCTGAATTGGTAAACCCAGAATAATTGATGACATCACCAGATAGGATCCCGTCAGTTTCTAGTATATCATCTCTTTCTGTTTTATATGTAATGGCATTAGCCGTAGGGTCTGTGTTAGATACCCAAATATGCCAGCTCCATAAAACAGGATTAGCAACACTGCCATCATGCAGTGATATTAGTGCGTTTCCAGACACATTACTTCCTCCAATAGTGTATTGAATAAAAGTAGTTTCTAAATCCTGTAAAGATGCAGGCTGTTTGTTTAGTTTAACATTAGTAATTAATCCTTTATCAGATGTCCAATATACATTTACTTTTAGATTGCCCCAGGTTGTAACTGGAAAACCATGATCTGACAGGTAATTATTATATACTGAAAATGCCTTATTTATAGGAATTGCGCCTTTTTCCGGAGTGTCAATATTTCTTGGAGATGTACTTCTTACAAACATATATGAGTTAGGATTATTAATTCCTTTGTCATAATAGATAGTTGAATTATCACTAAAATATTCTGTTTCAAAATTATAAATACCAGCATCTATCGTATTAATGGCGCTATCTGCATAAGGATCTTGCATACATCTGCAGGCATTCATTGCCTGGGTCTCATTAACACTACTTCTAGTAAAATTGATATTATACGCACCTATCATATTGGGGTAGTTTATAGCGTCCGGAGTACCAACCGCATAAGGATCCGGAGTGAATTTGATTTGTACAGGCTCAACGCTTTCATCATTATCGTTTCCGATAGTTGCTGTCCAAAGAAAGGACTCGTGAGTGTCAGAAAAATAAGGTATAAATTTGCCATTTTTCTTATATAGCTCATAGCCGCCAGTTCCAGGCATCAATCCCATATTTGTAACCCCGCCCCTATTGGGATCACTTATTTTAGTTAAATCAAATCCATAAGAAGGGAAAATTTTCAATCCTGCATAGGCTAAAATACTGCCATTTCCTTTTGGTGTAAAAGTTTTGCTATTAAGAGTTCCCTCAGTAAAATTAAAAGTATTTTGCCCAAATGGATAAAAAGCAATCGGTGTTACTTTTCTGCTTGTAAGTTTTGATGGCATTCTCCATTTGTTAGGACATGGATCAAAAGACGACTTCGGAAGATAGCCTTTAACATGAGAATTCAAATTACCATTCGCATCATATTTACCTTGTGAATTGTCTGACCATAGATTATCCAGAGAATTGCCTGCAAACCAAGATTTTGCAATATTTGTCAAATCTGCCCTTGTGTTATAGACCGGTTTTAAAGGATATTTAATCGAGTTTTCTATATTGGTTTTCAAATCTAATACTGTTGGTGTAAAGTACCCGTCATTACTATTAAGGCTTGTGTCCATTTGAAAAACACGTAAACTTGAAGGAGAAGATTTTTCATTTTTGTAGAAAGCATCCTTGCTTCTAATAACTCCGACTTCTCCTATTACATCGTAAAAACTACCATCTCTGTAGCTAAGAGGCGGGATTGGGTCTTTTCTCCCCCATTGATACATCAAACCACCCGATTTATTTGATTTCAAACTTATTTGATAAGTGTTAGTAGCATTATTTAGCTCAAATCCAGTATCTGTAGCTCCCAGATTTCTGTCCATATATTTAGGCTTAAATCCAATACTTGCATTATCATAACAATTCTCGCAAACACTGTTACTACTCCTTATAAACTCTAATTGTTGCTGGTCTGTTGTATGGTCTATAATTGGCCCGTTAGTTGTGGGATCATCTGTAACCCAAACATGCCAGCTCCAAACAACAGGATCTGCTGTTGTTCCAGATTCCCCCATATGCAAAGCAATTACAGCATTTCCATACCCTTTACTTTTGTCTATTGGAACTTGTATTTTAGCATTTGAACCTTTTTCGGAGTCTATCATTTGTAAAGAATAAGCATTATCAGATTTTATTAAACCTACGACATCTTGCCAATATACTGTTGCTGTCATCTTTCCAGTCAATGTTTTATTATTCAGCTTGGGACTATTTTGCCACATCGCAAAAGCTTTTTTAACAGGAATATATAAGCCATCTACATCCTCACCATTAGTATTTTTACCGGTAAAAATATAACTATTAGGTGCTTTGGTCCAATCAACTGTAAGTACAGGAGATATACCAGGTAAATATGTTACAAACGCATTTACATCTATAGCCTGCCTTTGTAAGCTAGAGTTTGTATATACTTTTACTTTCAGAAAATATTTACCAGGTGTTAGCGAATAACTTACCACTTCAGGACTCCGAGTATTCAACCATCCTTTAGCACCATCAGACAAGTATGAAGTTTGCGTAATTAATGTTTCAGTTTCCGTTCCATCATCATTCTTTTTAACCAAATAGGTCCAATTACGGACGAATGACAAAGATCTCAAATTAAGCATTACACTAGTAGACCCTTCTGGTATCTCAAACTGTTTTCCCATATAATAATGATATCCCGTAATTGAATTATTACCCGTAATCCATCGTGTTACTCCCGCAATACCTCCAGTAGATGCAGAAGACCAGCCTGTATATGTATATCGGGTAACGGGTATAGAAGTATTATTGTTAGGATCAATATAGCTCCAGTCTGTATCAGGCACCTCATCATCACTCATTATTGAACCGTCAGCATTTTTACCCGAACTCAAATCAATAAGCTGCGTTTGCGCAGGATAAACTATAACAGTCAATGTTGCAGCCACAGCACATTGTCCGCTGTTTGGAGTAAAAGTATATGTGGTTGTTACTGTATTATTAATTGCAGGGGACCAGCTTCCAGTAATACCATTAGTTGACGTAGTTGGCAATGTAAAAGCTGAACCAGCAATAATAGGCGCTACAGGTGTAAAGACAGGAGTAACAGGTTCATTTACTACAACAGTCATACTAGTGCCTGATGCACACTGTCCAGGATCTGCAACAAACGTGTAAGTAGTTGTAGTTGTATTATTAATCGCAGGAGACCAGCTACCTGTATAACCTTCAACTGATGTAGCAGGTAAAGTAAAAGTACCTCCTTTGCAAATTGGTGCAACTTGTTCAAAAGTCGATGTCTTGATTTGTATACAGGCCCCTCCATTGCATATCTGCTGTGTTGGGGTTAATAACATGTGTATAGCTGCGTTGTTTGTTCCGGAAACCTCTGCAACTATATTTTCGGTGGTATACGAAGCATAATTAAAAACCAATTTATAGCATAAAACACCATTATACATTTCGGTAACAGGATTGGTGTATGACTGGTTAAATAATAAAGTGTCATTTGTATGATAAAGTTTAATAGTCACCTGGTTACCATTCCAGTTAATTGTAGGAATAAACACAGTGTAGCTATTAGAATTACGATTTATGCAAACCCCACTTGGCTTATTTATACATGCATTTTGCAATGCAAAATTATTCCAATCACTTTGCGGCAATGCTGCAAGCGTATGAGTAACCGCAGCATCCGATGAGCTGCTTGCTTCTACAATAACATCATTATCAGGAGCATTTGTTACATTCGCTTTTATATAATAATAAACGGTACCGTTAGAACCTGTTACCTTTGGTAGGGAGCTGGTAGCAAAAGGATAAGGAGCACCAACAAGCGTGCCCGAAAGACTATAGCCACGGATCGTCACACTGCTGCCATTCCACTGGCTAACAGGGATCATAATCTCTGCAAAACCACCATGCAAACGGTTAAAGCATACACTGGACTTGGCAACACCACAGGCAGATGCACTACCTGCATTATCCCACCCGCTTTGCGGCAACGCTGCAAGCGTATGAGTAACCGCAGCATCCGATGAGCTGCTCGCTTCTACAATAACATCATTATCAGGAGCATTTGTTACATTCGCTTTTATATAATAATAAACGGTACCGTTAGAACCTGTTACCTTTGGTAGGGAGCTGGTAGCAAAAGGATACGGAGCACCAACAAGCGTGCCCGAAAGACTATAGCCACGGATCGTCACACTGCTGCCATTCCACTGGCTAACAGGGATCATAATCTCTGCAAAACCACCATGCAAACGGTTAAAGCATATATCATTCTGAGAAAAAGAAATGATATATAAGAAAACAAATAAAAAATTTAAAAATTTCTTCATCAAGGTATGTATTTTATTATTTTAAAGGTTGAAAACCACAATAGTATTCACTATAGTGGAAGTAAAAAGAATTACCGCTAGAAGCTCCTGAAGGTAATCTTACTAGCTTTGGAGCCCACGTCATTATGAGCAATTATAGTTTCGGAAATTTTGTAGTGATTTTGCGGTCAGTTTAGTCCAAATAGTAAAAGGACACAAAAGCAGTATAGCTGCAGTGTAAAATTTCATCATTTGTTTGTTTTATTTCTTCACAAATATATAAAATATTCTTTCAATAGAATTATATTCGTCTAAATAATGAAATTTAATACTAATTTTTACAATATTCAAAATTATTCTACCAGTAAAAATTACCAATCATCTGCATCCCAAACGTCTGGAACAGACAGAGAAAAAACAAGACTCTGAACTGCCCGGCATCAATAGTCTTGAGCAGAATCAGAAAATACGGCACCATAAAAAGACACGCTCTTGCGGTCTCGCCGGTTCCGTAAGCGCCGGTCAGCAGCATCGCCGACAGCGCAGAGACGGCTGAAAAAAACAGGATAGTATTATTCTTATCCTCAAAGACTTCCGTCCCTTCTTTTTTAGAGAAGAGAACAGCTAAAAATCCAAAAGATAAAAACAGGAAGATCTCACTGATGTCCTCCAGCCTGGTCATCAGGTAAACCAATGGCTGATGAAATAATCGGAAACCATCCGGATTTTCAGAATGGGATGCCAGTAAAAATGTCTCCAGCTGATTATAACCTGTTATTGCATAGATCACTATAAAAGTTAATATAAAAACAATGGCACTCATCAAACTTAGCCACACAAAGCTCCATTGCCTTTTCATCATAAAATACAAACTGACGCATCCCAGAAAGGCAAACAGAAACAGACCTGAGAATGTCAAGAGGTTAGTCAGGATCAAACCCGATGTGATGAGCAGAAAGGCAACAGCATCCATTTTATGCTGATGGAAAATCCTCGTAAACCCCAGTAAGAAAATCAGAGTGGAGGTCAGAACCAAGGCATCTATCGATACTAAAAGATAGATATTAACGGAAGGAATTACTGCGAATAACAGCAGTGTCCATTTTCTTCTTAAGTCTTCAAATCCGAGATAGACCAAAACCTTGTAAAACAATGGAAACGAAAGAGATCCAATTGCAAAAAATATGATTGCCAGCGTTTCAATGCCGGAGATATTCAGGATCCAGTAATGCAGAAGTGTGACAAACGGCGGATGTGTCCTGGTGTGCATCTGGTAATGTTCCAGATTTTTGGAGAAATCTCTCAGCCAAATGCTGCCGTCTGTGATGTTTAGTGCATCGGTATAATATTGCCGCCCTTTCAGGTAAAAAGGCTGCAGGAAAGCTATATCAAAATTTCCCTGGCTCAGGTTACCGAGTAGAACCAAAAGCACAGCAATCAGAACCAATAGGAAACCATTCAGCTGGTGAACATACCGGAACGCCACAACTCCTGAAACGAAAAACAGAAATGCAAATATAAATCCGCTCCACAGAAACTGGTTAGGATAGATCACGGAAATCGGGAAAAGAATGCCTGTCCCGGTATAACCGCCCTGGCTCTGATAATAAAAATTAGCCCCGGCTATTGCCACCCAGATGGCTATTGCTATAAAAAAAGGCAGCCAGGGAAAGCGTTTCAGATCTATCCAGAGTCGGTTTTGTTCCATTCAGAATGTGTTTTTTTGGATTCTGGTGTCAAAAATATTAATAAAACTTCAGATTGTCTGTCAATTTTTTGATTTTGGTTAACATTAAGAACAATCATTATAAAACTAAATTACTTCAGAATCTCAAACACAAAAGTCGTAGACGTTTCAAATGCGCCACCCTGTGTGGCTCCGAATAAAAAGCGTGGCGTCTCGCCGCCCCTGTCCAAAAGAAGCATCGGGCGCTCCAGCCTGCCGAATCGTTTCAAGTATTTGGGAGGCGTTGGTTCTGTGATGTAAGACTTCATATCAAGGTAGGCGACCCTGGGTTTGGTCCAGCGGATGCCGTCCCGGGTGGTGAGGTGGAGGCCATACTCGTGGTTATAGAAGCCCATATCCCGTGCTATCATATGGAATTTCCCGTTTTGCTTCCAGACGAAAGCGTCTTCCAGCTGGGCGTTATCCGGCAGCGAGGAAAAATCGATGACGGGGTTGGCAGAGACTTTCTTATAAGGCCCGGTGGGCGAGTCGGCTTTGGCTAAGCCGTATTTTCGGTTACCGCGCACGGCGCCCTTCTGAGTTTCATATTCCTTGGTATTCCATGATTTGTAGAACAGCCAGTATTTCCCATCGTTGCCTTTCACAAAGGCAGGATTGGTGGTACAATGGTCATCCCAAGCACCTTCTTTTCCCGGAAGAAGCAATGGTTTGTCCGGTCGAGTCCAATCGCCATCGATTGTTTTGGAAGTTGCCAGTCCGATTCTTTTCGTGTTGGTTTTTCCGTTGGCATTGCCCATAAAAAACAACAGATATTCGCCATTTACTTTTTTGATCAATGGATTATGGCAAGTGGTCGCATCCCAATATTCGCCACCTCTGGGAGAAAGCACAACCTGTTTATGTTCGAATGGGTGAAATGGAGACTCCGCCTCTGCACGGCAAATCTCAGACCCATTGAGCCAGCCGCCCATTCCTTTTTCCTTCTTCCAGCGGGAATAGAAAAGATGAACCTTCCCGTCCTCTCCCCAGATGGGCGAGCTGCACCAGATGTAGTAGCCTTCCAGAGCCAGAGAGCGCCCAATGGGCTTCAGTCTGACATAGGGCTTCTCAGGAAAATCAAACGCATTCATAAACGATGTTCCGAAAGCCAGGGCTGCAAACGCTAAGCCCGAAGCCTGTAAAAAATCTTTTCTTGTGATCGGGTTCGGTGATTTCATTGCTTTGATTTTCAGCTAAAATTAATGGAAAGCATCCCAAGCAGTATCCTGCAGTTTCGGGCTAGTCTTACAGCACCGGAATTTAAACAGTTGAGTTTAAGCTATTTATTGCAAAAAATCCGTGAATATTTAAAAAATTAACTTTTGTAAATCAATTGTATTCTATAGTTTATTAAATTTAACCCGTTTAACAAATTAAATTCACAAACGATGAGCACAAAAAATCAGATCAGCATCGACATTCCTCAGTCCGTTATCGAAAAAGTAACAGAAAACCTGCAAGAATCCCGCACCCTATTAGCGCCCTACCTGCAGGCTATTGCACCAGGCGGGAAAAAATCAATTTTCAAAATGGGCGACAAGACAGTCGCAACTGTTCAGAAAGTTGAAGATTACACCGAAACTAATTCCGAATTTACGCCCAGCTACATGGACAAACCGGAGTTCATCAAGGATGTTGCCGTAGTTACAGGCCTTTCACCGCTCCGCAACCTGTCCCAACAGCTATTCTCCGACCTGGACGACACCATTACCATTGCGGGAAACGAGGCGCTGCTGGCAGCACTGCTCTATTATGGCGCTGTGAAAGAAGCCGCAGCCAAAGGGGTGGCCACCGCCAAACCAATCTACGAAGACCTCAGCGCCAGATTTACGAAGAGAGGTGCCAAAAAGAAACCTGACACAGAGTAAAATCTAGGTTTACAACATTCAAACGACTCTTTTGGACTCGGCAGCGGGTATAAAAGAGTCGTTTTTGAGTATAAAATACTCAACGGCGAGTAAAAACACTAGGCGATGAGTAAAAAATACTCTCCGAAGAGTAAAAAAGACTCGTTTTTGTCTGAATTCAGACAATGATCCTCTGAAAACAGAGGATAAAGACTGAAATCAGAGGTTGGTGGTGTGAAATCAGACTTCGGTGAGAGAAAATTGCGTTTAGCGTCCAATATTTTGAGGATGCGCAATCGGATATTATATTGAAGCACTGCGTATATTTGGGTGTTGGCTGTAATTTTAACAAAGTTTCGTATCCAAATACGGTTTTCCGTAATGAAGCACAAAATTATATTTTTACATTAGCAAAATAAATTATTAACTAACCAAAAAACAGATGGTAAGAAAATTTTTCCTTATTTCAATATTGACAATTATGTCAGTTGCAACTTACGGACAAGACGTAAAAAAAGAAGCTGAAAATGCTAAAACAAAAATGGAAGTTTTTGCATCCAAAACAGGAAGTATCACAAAATTTGTAGACACAAAACTTCCAAATCTAAAAGCAACTTATAGTTCAGCTCAAACAAGAATTAGAAAAATCACTAACGGAACAACTTCCGCATTCTTTTATCAAATAGAAAAAGAAGGAAAGTATAGTAGCAATACTGCTTCAATTGAATACAGTGACTTGACAGAAATTTTGAAAGCTTTAAAAGTTTTAAAAACCGATGTTGCAAATGATGTTTCTGCAAATCCTGACTATATGGAAAATAAATTCGTTACAGTTGATGGATTTCAAGTTGGTTATTTTATAAGTGGAGGGAAAGCCAGTTGGTACATAAAACTTGAAAAATATGGTTCAGACAACACTTTATTTATTGACAACGGAGATACAATTGAAACTGCTTTTACAGAAGCAAAAAATAAAATAGACGAACTTAAAAAATAAAAAATGAAGAAATTATTACTTTTTGTTATAATTTTTGTCTGTAACTTGACAATAAAAGCTCAAACTGTAAATGACATCCCTTTAAAAGATATTGATGTTGAATATGTACGCATTGTTGGAACATCAAAATTACTAACAACAAAACTTACAATTGAACTTGATTTTGGACAAAGAACTAAATTTTTTTCAAGTGGAAAAGAAACAATTGTTAAAGATGAAGATGGTAAAGCAATAGACTTTAATTCAATGGTTGATGCTTTAAATTTTATGTCAAAGAACGGTTTTGAATTTGTAACAGCTTATGCAATTTCGGTTGGAAATCAAAATGTTTATCATTATTTATTGAGAAACAAAAAACAAAGAACTGAGTAGAAAAAACTACAGCCAACAAGGGGTTTGCAATGGGGCGAAACCGCAAAGTTCAACGGCAGTTCTTCGATTCAACTGTTGTACAAAATTGAAGATTAGTGCTTCGATTGTCCCACCATCGCAAAGCCCAGAACCGTTAGCTTCAAGTTTTGGAGACAGACACAAACTAAATGACAGAATGAATTTTAAAGGCAAATACATAGAATGACGAAATATTCCAATACCGACTTAATGAAAATTGCTATTGAAGAACATTTGAAGTGTATTGAATTTCCGCGTGTTGGAGCCGTAATTTCAAAAAGTGGTATTCTACTTTCTACAGGTTATAGAGGAGAGAAGAAAGGAACTCATGCAGAAAGAGTTGCTATCGAAAAGCTAAGTAAAGACGATTTACAAGATGCAACTATTCATACGACATTGGAACCTTGTGTGACCATTCATCAAGAACAAATTACAGAATGCTGTGCAGACCTAATAATAAAATCAGGAATTAGAGAAGCTGTAATCGGAGTATTAGACCCTAACGGAACTATTTATTCTGAAGGTTATCGTAAATTACTCGAAAATAAAATTAGTGTCTCATTTTTCAATCGTAAATTAAGAAAAGCTGTTGAAGAAGAAACATTTGAATACGGTGATATTCATAAATTAATTGGCGCAGGAAAAAGACGAATTCCAGTTGTACATAGTGGAACTCATTTACAGGTTCAATTTTCAGAAAAAGATGTTAGAACGATTAATATTCAATGGAACGCCTTACAAACAAATCATGGAATTGTGGACTTATTAAGTGAAAACGGAGCTGTAAGAGTTGCGGCAGGAGCTACAAACTTCTCAGACATTACAGACCCAATGGTATTTAGATTTCCAAGTCACTATGCAAGACTTCACAAGGGCGAAATAGCTATCGTTAAACCAAGCAATGCGACATTTTGTATTCTAATTAAATTACTGGAATTATATGACAATGACGTATTATTTCAATGGGAAGTACGAAATGATTAAAACTCGATGTCGCGGATTTGTAATCCGTGACTGATATAAAAAAGCACAGATTATAATTACCCGCTCCGCAAATTTTCCTGATTTTTAGCCAACATCAAAACTGCTAATCAGCAACAAAAAACCCTTTCAGAGTTTGAAACTAAGAAAGGGTTAATTATTTATATAGAATAAACATTTACTTCTTCTTCGCCGGTGCTTTTTTCGCAGCCGGTTTTTTAGCGGCTGGCTTTTTCTTTTCGGCAAAAGCTTTCGGATCCTGTGCCGTGATCCATTTTTTCACTTCATCCAGAGAGATGTCTTTCAGCTCATCGGCTTCGTACTTGGTATCATCTTTCTTTTTCGGGATCTTAAAATTCGCTTTTCCAAATTTGATAAATGGTCCCCAACGGCCATTCTCGATGGCGATTTTTTCTTTTTCCCACTGCTGGATGTAGCGGTTGGCTTCTTTGTCCAGCTTGGCATCGATCAGTTCATTGATATCGCTTTGGGAAAGATTGTCGAAGTCATAGCGTTTCGGCACATTCACAAAGATACTTTGGTATTTAATAAATGGCCCGAATCTTCCGGTTCCTTTGGTCACAGGTTCGCCTTTATAAGTAGCAATTGGCGCATCAGCTCTTTTCTTTTCGCTGATGATCTCTTCTGCTCTTTCCTGATTCACGGACAGCGGATCTTCGCCTTTAGGAATACTGATAAACGTTTCGCCCCATTTCACATAAGGCCCGAATCTCCCAACACCTACAGACACCGGCTGACCGTCCACTTCCTGAAGGTCAAACGGCAGCTTAAACAGCTCCAGAGCTTCCTCCAGTGTAATGGTAGCGATATTTTGGTTGGACATCAGTGAAGCGAATGTCGGTTTCTCCTCATCATCCTGCTCCCCGATCTGGATCATCGGCCCGAATCTTCCGATCCTGGCGTGGACATTCTTGCCGGATTTCGGGTCTACACCCAGGATTCTTTCGCCTGTTGCCCTGTCTGCATTTTCTTCCACATCCTCAATTCTCGGGTGGAACTTGGAGTAGAAATCCGTCATCATTTCCTTCCACTTCTGGTCGCCATTGGCAATCTCGTCAAAGCCTTCTTCCACTCTTGCAGTGAAACCGTAGTCCAGGATCTCTGCAAAATTATCGGTTAAGAAGTCATTCACCACTTCGCCGATATCGGTTGGAACGAATTTATTTTTATCACCGCCAAACTTCTCTTCGAGAACTTCTTTCTTCACACCGGATTTGCCCAATGTCATCTTAATGATCTCTCTTGTCTGCGGTTCTATTTCTCTTTTATCCACATACTCACGGTTCTGGATCGTCTGGATCGTGGGTGCATAAGTGGATGGACGGCCGATTCCCAGTTCTTCCAGCTTCTTCACCAATCCTGCTTCCGTAAATCTTGCAGACGGCCTTGTGAATTTTTCCGTAGCGGTGATCGTTTTATAGTCAAGGATTTCTCCCACTTTTACTTTTGGCAAAAGCTTTTCATTGCTTTCATCGTCATCATCTTCTGTTTTCACGATGCCGTAAGCCTTCAGGAAACCATCGAAAATAATCACTTCTCCCTGAGCTTCAAAATGCTGCGGTAATTTCGGGTTCCCGATCTCAATCACCGTTTTTTCGATTTTGGCATTTTCCATCTGGGACGCCAGCGTTCTCCTGTAGATCAGCTGATACAGCTTGTTCAGCTGCACATCACTGATTGATTTCACTGAGAAATCGGTCGGACGGATGGCCTCGTGTGCTTCCTGAGCAGAAGAAGATTTTGTGGTATAATTTCTTGGTTTAGAATAATTTTCGCCGTATTCTGAAATGATCTGTGCTTTTGCTCCGTTGATCGCTTCCTGCGAGAGATTCACGGAATCCGTTCTCATATAAGTGATGAATCCTTCCTCATAAAGTCTTTGAGCCAAGCGCATTGTCGTGGTTACACCATAACCCAGTCTTGACGAAGCTTCCTGCTGTAAAGTGGAAGTTGTAAACGGAGCCGATGCTGTTCTGGTTCCCGGCTTGGTTTCTACATTCAGCACTTTGAATTCTGTGGATTTGGATTGCTCCAGGAATTTTTCGGCATCTGATTCCTTCTCAAAATCTTTTTTCAGCTTGGCTGCAATTTCCTGTTTACCGTCATTGAGAAAAACACCTTCTACTTTGAAGCTCGGCTTCGGTACAAATTCACGGATCTCTTTCTCTCTCTCGACAATTAATCTTACTGCAACCGACTGAACTCTGCCTGCCGACAATCCGGTTTTTACTTTTTTCCAAAGCACCGGCGACATCTCGAAACCTACAATCCTGTCCAGAACCCGTCTTGCCTGCTGAGCATTTACCAAATTCTGATCAATATCTCTCGGATTTTCGATCGCCTTTAGAATGGCATTTTTTGTAATCTCATGGAATACAATTCGTTTCCTGTTTTCCGGCTTTAATTTTAATTCTTCGGCAAGATGCCAGGCAATCGCTTCTCCTTCGCGGTCTTCATCGGAAGCGAGCCAGACCATTTCCGCACCTTTGACAGCGCTCTTCAGTTCCGCTACCAGCTTCTTCTTATCAGCAGAAACTTCGTAATCAGGCGTGAAATTGGAAAGATCAATTCCCATCCCTTTTTTAGGCAGATCACGGATATGCCCAAAGCTGGACTTGACCTCGTAATCCTTACCTAAATATTTCTGAATCGTTTTTGCTTTTGCCGGAGACTCGACGATGACTAAATTTTTTGGCATCCTAGAAAAATTTTTGCAAAAGTAGGAGTTTTTTTATTATCAAATTCCGCAAAACTGATTTCTGATGTCTATACCTTATATATATTGTTGAGTTTTAGCTTAAAATTACAGGACTTATCACTATAAATATCTACTTTTTTCACTAAATTCGCAGACTTAATAAATAAAGAACACGATTTTTAGACGTTGATAATGAATAAGTTCGCAGAATACAAAAACCTCAACCTTACCGAAACTGCCAAAACCATTGCAGAATTCTGGAAAAACAATGACACTTTCAGAAAATCCGTGGAAATCCGCCAAGGACAACCGGAGTTTGTTTTTTATGAAGGACCGCCTTCCGCCAACGGAATGCCGGGAATTCACCACGTAATGGCAAGAGCGATTAAGGATATTTTCTGCAGATACCAGACCCAAAACGGAAAGCAGGTTTTCCGTAAAGCCGGCTGGGACACGCACGGACTTCCTGTAGAACTGGGTGTTGAGAAAGAATTAGGCATTACCAAAGAAGACATCGGCAAAAAAATCACGATTGAAGAATATAACGAAGCATGTAGAAATGCCGTAATGCGTTACACCGATGTGTGGAACGATATGACCGAAAAAATCGGGTATTGGGTGGATATGGAAAATCCTTACATCACCTACAAACCAAAATATATGGAGTCGGTTTGGTGGCTGTTGAAGCAGATCTACAATAAAGGTTTGATTTACAAAGGATACACCATCCAGCCTTATTCTCCGAAAGCGGGAACGGGATTGTCCTCTCACGAAGTGAATCAACCCGGAGCGTACCGCGATGTAACAGACACAACTGTAGTTGCACAGTTCAAGACTTTACCGGAATCGCTGCCATCATTTTTACAAGGTTTTGGCGATGTTCATTTCCTGGCCTGGACCACGACGCCCTGGACTTTACCTTCCAACACAGCATTGACCGTTGGTCCAAAAATCGATTATGTCTTAGTGAAAACGTTCAATCAATATACTTCTGAACCGATCAATATCGTTTTAGCAAAAGCTTTGACAGGAAAACAATTCGGGAAGAAATTTGTAGAAGGAACCGATGAAGATTTCGCCAACTACACTTCAGAAAGCAAAACTATTCCTTATCAGATTTTAGCTGAATTCAAAGGTGCGGATTTGGTTGGGATTAGATATGAACAACTTTTAGATTACGCCAAACCTTATCAAAATCCGGAAAATGCATTTAGAGTAATTTCAGGAGATTTTGTGACAACGGAAGACGGAACCGGAATCGTTCATACTGCACCGACTTTTGGTGCGGATGATGCGAAAGTGGCGAAAGAAGCTTCGCCGGAAGTTCCGCCAATGCTGGTTCTGGATGACAATGGAAATCCTGTTCCTCTGGTAGATCTGCAGGGTCGATTCTTATCTGTTGTTAATGATGAAATCTATGGTTTTGCTAATGAATACGTGAAGTCTGAATATCTCAATGACGATGAAAAGAATGTCGAATTCAATATTCAGAAAGAGAATTTAAAATCCATCATTGCAGATTTAAAAGTTTATCTGTCTGTTGACGAACGAATTGCACTTAAACTAAGAAAAGAAAACAAAGCCTTCAAGGTTGAAAAATACGTTCACAGCTATCCGCACAGCTGGAGAACAGATGAGCCTTTATTGTATTATCCATTGGATTCCTGGTTCATCAAAGTGACAGATGTAAAAGACAGAATGTTTGATCTGAACGAAACCATCAACTGGAAACCAAAATCCACTGGTGAAGGCCGTTTCGGAAACTGGCTGAAAAACGCCAATGACTGGAATCTTTCCCGCTCCAGATATTGGGGAATTCCGTTGCCAATCTGGAGAACGGAAGATAAAAAAGAGGAAGTCATCATTGGTTCTATCGAAGAGTTATACCAAGCTATCGAAAAATCTATCGAAGCAGGTTTCCAGAAAGAAAATCCGTTCAAAGGATTCGAAATCGGAAATATGTCCGAAGAAAACTATGCAAAAGTAGATCTTCATAAAAATATTGTGGATCAGATTACGCTGGTTTCTGAGTCCGGAAAACCAATGAAGCGTGAATCTGATCTGATTGATGTGTGGTTTGATTCCGGATCGATGCCGTATGCACAGCTGCATTATCCTTTTGAAAACAAGGAGCTGATTGACAACAAAAAAGCATTTCCGGCGGATTTCATCGCTGAAGGTGTAGATCAGACTCGCGGTTGGTTTTATACTTTGCACGCAATCGCAACAACTGTTTTCGACTCTGTAGCTTATAAAAATGTAATGAGCAACGGACTTGTTTTGGATAAAAATGGCATCAAAATGTCAAAATCTAAAGGTAATACTATTGATCCGTTTGAAACGATTTCCACTTACGGACCGGATGCGACACGCTGGTATATGATTTCCAACGCCAATCCTTGGGAAAACCTGAAATTTGACATCGAAGGCATAGATGAAGTGCGCAGAAAATTCTTCGGAACACTTTACAACACCTACTCTTTCTTCGCTCTGTATGCGAATGTTGACGGATTTAATTATTCTGAAAAAGACGTTGAGGACAGACCGGAAATTGACCGTTGGATTTTATCCGAACTCAATCTTTTAATCAAAGACGTTAAGGCATTATATGAAGATTATGAACCGACAAGAGTTGCGAGAGAAATCAGCACTTTTGTGAATGATAATCTTTCAAACTGGTACGTAAGACTTTGCAGAAGACGTTTCTGGAAAGGTGATTACAGCGATGATAAGATCTCTGCTTACCAGACTTTATACACTTGTCTTGAAACCGTTGCCAAACTTTCTGCACCAATTGCGCCGTTCTTTATGGATCAATTGTTCCAGGATTTGAATAAAGTGACTGGAAGAAACTTGGTTAATTCCATTCACCTGACAGATTTCCCGGTTGCAGATGAAAGTCTGATTGACCAGGATTTGGTAGAGAAAACCCATTTGGCTCAGCAAATTACTTCTATGGTTTTTTCATTAAGAAAAAAAGAAAACATCAAAGTTCGCCAGCCACTTCAGAAAGTGATGATTCCGGTTCTTGACAAAAAAACAGAGGAGCAGATTTTAGCCGTTTCCGAACTCATCAAGCAGGAAGTTAATGTTAAGGAATTACAACTCATCAATGCAGAAGAAGCGTCGCATCTTATTGTAAAACAGATCAAACCGAATTTCAAAACATTAGGATCACGCCTTGGAAAAGATATGAAAACCGTTGCCGGAGAAATCTCCAACTTCAGTTCTGATCAGATTGCGGATCTGGAAAAAACAGGAAAAGCAAATGTGTCAGGATATGACATTACGGTTGAAGATGTGGAAATCTCCACCAAAGACATCCCGGGATGGACTGTGGCAAGCGAAGGAAAAACAACTGTGGCATTAGATTTGACGCTAACGGAGGAATTGAAAGCTGAAGGCGTTGCAAGAGAATTCATCAACAGAATCCAGAATCTTAGAAAAGATAAAGATTTTGAATTAACAGACAGAATATCAATCCAATTAGAAGAATCTTGCCCTTTCAGAAAAGAATTTATTAACAATCAAGCATATATTTCTTCAGAAGTATTGTCGGATAAAATAGAATTTGTAAATTCACTTTCAAATTTTGAAGAAATAGAGATAGATGAAGAAAAATTCAATGTTGAAATTGAAAAAATATAATCCATATTACTTTTTTATTAAGGATTTGTGAATTGAAGTTTTAACCGGATTATTTTCGAATTTTATCTTTATTCTTGTCGATTGAAAATTTTGCGATGATGTTTCGCAAGTAAAAATAAAAAGTTGAACAATTAATAACTAGATGGAAATGGCAGACGAAAAACTAAGATATAGTGATGCTGAACTTCAGGAATTTAAAAAATTAATTCAGGATAAAATTGCAAAAGCCGAGAATGATCTTGGTCTGATTAAAGAGAGTTTTATCAATAATCAGAATAACGGAACGGATGACACATCCCCAACCTTCAAAGCTTTTGAGGAAGGTGCGGAAACACTGAGCAAAGAGCAAAATGCCATACTGGCATCAAGACAGGAAAAGTTCGTGCGCGATCTGAAACATGCACTGATCCGTATTGAAAACAAAACTTACGGCGTTTGCAGAGTAACAGGAAAATTAATCCCGAAAGAAAGATTACAAGCCGTGCCACACGCCACCCTTAGCATTGAAGCGAAAAATATGCAGAGATAATTTACTCACTATTAAATTATAAAGTCCGAGTTTCTGATTCTAAAAATTGGAAATTGGGACTTTTTTCTTATTACAAATGATGTTTTTAATTGTTATTTTGGCTGTAGCCGTCGTTATCATTTATTTTATGAGCAGGAATCAGTCTGTAAAAAACATATTCCGCAAGGAAGAAAAATATTACACCATTGATGATGAGTTTAATGCTAAAAGAAAGGAACGGCAGGACGAAATTGATCATTTACTGAGTAAAATAGGCAAAAACGGCCTCGCTGACCTCACCGAAAAAGAACGCAAAAGACTGGATGAGTTGTCTAAGAAATGAGTTACATTTGCAGAAATTTTTTCGCTTAGAAAAATAATTAATAAGAACAAAATGGAATCTATCATTGTACATCCGAAAAACTCTATGGAACTGACAGCGCTGAAAAGCGTACTGAAGGAAATGGGCATCGAGTTTGAAAAATTTCACACCAGAAATCATTTTCATAATCAGAAAACTGTTAAAAAAATCAACGACAGAAACGAGAAAAAATTTCCAAAACCTAATAAACCAAAAGGATTGTAATGAAAAAAATTATCCTTATCACTTTTCTTATCTTATTAATAGATCAGTTTTCCAAAATCTACATCAAGACTCATTTTTTCCTTGGTGAGAGCATCAACGTATTTGGTTTAAGCTGGTTTAAGCTAACCTTCGTAGAAAATCCGGGAATGGCTTACGGCCTGCATTTTGGGGGACTTTGGGGAAAATACACGCTGATTATTCTAAGAATTGTTCTGGCAATCGGGATGGTGATGCTGTTCAAAAAATGGCTGAAGGAAGGCGCTTCCAATTACCTGATTATTCCAATGGCCATGATTTTTGCAGGCGCAATCGGGAATGTTTTTGACGGGATTTTTTATGGTATTATTTTCGACAGCGGTACATTTTACGATGCAGCTTCCGGAACGTGGGTAGATTATTCTGGTGTTTCCAAGCTGGTTCCGATTGGGCAGGGCTATTCCGACCTGATGAAAGGATGCGTGGTAGATATGCTTCATTTTCCTTTAGTTGACACGACCTGGCCAGACTGGGTTCCGGTTTTTGGCGGCAACAGAATAGAGTTTTTCAAATACATTTTTAACGTTGCAGATAGCTCAATAACGCTTGGCGCATTGTTTTTATATATTTTCCGTAAGAAAGCATTCCCGAACGGACTGGATTTTTAAACTATGAAATTATTCAAAAAAATAATTTGGATAGGACTGATTTTCTTAGGATTATCAGTTCTTTTCATTTTCTGGGCTAATGCTAAAATTGAAAATGACACCGAAGATTTTATCACTTCCGATATTTCAAAACTGCCCGGTGAAAAGGTTGGGCTTTTGCTGGGAACGAGTAAAATCCTTGCAGACGGAAGGAAAAATCTTTATTTTTATTATAGAATAGAAGCTACATCACAGCTTTATAAATCAGGAAAGATCAAAAATATCATCGTGAGTGGCGATAATTCCCGAAAACACTATAATGAACCGGATGACATGAAGAACGAACTGATTAAATCCGGAGTTCCTGCAGACCATATTTATGAGGATTTTGCAGGTTTCAGGACTTTGGATTCTGTAGTGAGAGCCAAGGAGATTTTCGGGCAAAATTCTTACATCATCATTTCTCAGCAATTCCATAACGAGAGAGCTGTTTTCCTGGCCCGGAGAATCGGTATAGAAGCTTATGGCTACAATGCTAAAGATGTTAATAAATATGCAGGTTTCAAAACCAATCTTCGGGAGAAAGTCGCGAGAGCGAAGGTATTTTGGGATTTTCTGTTTGGTGTGGAACCGAAATTTGGTGGCGATAAGATTGAAATCAAATAAACCAATACTTTGTTAAACATTATATCTTTCCTATTTTTGTGTACTGAATTTTAGAAAATCTAAAATCTAAAATCTAAAATCTAAAATCTTAATGTCTAGAATCCTGACCGGAATACAAGCCACCGGAACACCACATCTCGGAAACCTTTTGGGAGCGATTATTCCTGCTATTGAGCTATCAAGAAAAGAAGAAAACGAATCTTTTTTGTTCATTGCCAATCTTCATTCTTTAACACAAATTAAAGATGCAAAACAACTGAAACAGAATACTTACGAGATTGCTGCGGCTTGGCTTGCCTGCGGACTGGACACGGAAAAAACTTTTTTCTACAGACAAAGTGATATCCCGGAAACCTGCGAGTTATCCTGGCATCTGTCGTGCTTTTTTCCTTACCAAAGATTGACACTGGCGCATTCTTTCAAAGATAAAGCAGACCGTCTGCAGGATGTGAACGCCGGATTGTTTACTTATCCGATTTTGATGGCTGCGGATATTTTGTTGTACGATGCAGAGATTGTTCCTGTTGGGAAAGACCAATTGCAGCATTTGGAAATTGCCCGTGATGTGGCTTCGAGATTCAATAACCAGATGGGAGAAGTTTTTGTTTTGCCAAAAGCGGAATTGGAAGAAAATACGAAATATGTTCCAGGAATCGACGGCCATAAAATGTCAAAATCCAGAGGCAATATCATCAACATCTTTCTGCCGGAAAAAGAACTGAAAAAACAGGTAATGTCCATTGAAACCGATTCTACACCGCTTGAAGAACCTAAAAATCCGGATACTGATAAAGTTTTTGCGATCTATCAACTCATCGCAACGCCGGATCAAACTGAGGAATTGAGAGCGAAATATCTTGCCGGCAATTACGGTTACGGCCACGCCAAAAAAGAATTATTGGATTTGATCCTGACCAAGTTTGCAAAAGAAAGAGAAACGTTCACTTATTATATGAATCATCTGGACGAGTTGGAAGCGAAACTTCAGGAAGGCGCTGAAAAAACGAGAGTCATTGCCAATCAGACGATTAAAAGAGTACGAGAAAGTTTGGGAATCTAATTCTAAATCAAACAAAAAATAAACCCTTTTGACATTTCAAAACGGTTTTTGCTTTACAAATACTGCTTGACTTCTGATAGATTTTTGATGAATTTTAATCCGTCTTCCTGCGGATTTTCATCCAGAATATCAAAGAAAATCACATCGATTCCGAAATTCTGAGCACCTTTCACATCGGCTATCCAATCATCGCCGATTAAGATACTTTCAGATTTATCTGCTTTGGCAAGGTTCAGAGAATACTCGAAAATCTCCGGTCTTGGCTTTCTGATATTCACAGAATCTGCACTGGTAATCGTTTCAAAAAAACCGGAGATTCCGGATAAGATACATTTTCTTTCCGTAACTTCCTGGAAACCATTGGAAATAATGTGCATTCTGTAATATTTAGATTTCAAATAATTCAACAAATCGAGAGCACCGGCAACCAACTCATTATAATTAAGTATCTCATCCAGAAAATGATGTTCAAAATAGTCTGCAAGTGGCTCATCGTCCACACCAAATTTTAAAAATGTATCATAGAAACGGTGTTTCCTGAGGTAATCTTTATCAATTTCTCCATCACGGATCTGTTCCCAAAGCTTTTCATTAATCATGTGATAAGCGGCGTGAAACTCCTCAAAATCGATCTGATATCGAGTTGTAATTTCCTGTTTTGAAAATAACTCTCTGATGGTGAGATATGCATTCTTGCGGTGATCCCAAAGTGTATTGTCAAGGTCAAAAAAAATGTGCCTTATATTTTTCATAAGGCACAAATCTAGTCAATTTTTTTATCCACGTAGGAAAGCTCAGTCATAAAATCAATTATTTAATCTAAAAATAAATTCTAGTTTTTAGAAACTAAAACGGTTTTCTTCATTTTAGTTTTCATAGGCTGAAGATTTTTGGAATACGACAGCAGAAAATCGATTATTTCTTGTTTAGGCACCAAAGCTTTTTTTGTTAAAGTGTCGTTTTTTTTCATAGGCAAAAACTTTACAACAATAACGCCAAAAAAAAATCTTTATTATATTATTTTGTTAAAATTATTTTATGTTCTTCCATAATTTTTCTCAGGTTGATGAGCGCATATCTCACCCTTCCAAGTGTTGTGTTGATGCTGGTCTCGGTGTGATCTGCTATTTCTTTGAAACTTAAGCCGTCAAAAAATCTCAGCTTGATCACTTCCTGCTGGTTTTCCGGTAGCAGAACAAGCATTTTCAGCAGATCTTCATTGATTTGATTTTCTATCAGCCTGTCCTCTATATTGCTATCCGGTTCCTTAATAATATCGAAAATAGAAAATTCTTCATTCTCAAAAGACGTTTCAGAAATTTTGATATTCTTAGACTGAAGACGGAAATGATCAATGATTAGATTATGAGCAATCCGTTTTGCCCAAAGAATAAATTTATTTTCTTCTTTATACCGGCCTTCTTTTAGGGTAACGATAACTTTAATGAATGTATCCTGGAAGATATCGTTTGCCAGATCTTCATCCATCAATTTATAGTAGATGAATGTAAACAGGTCTTTTTTGTGTCTGTTGATTAATGTAGAAAGGGCCTTCTCATCGCCATTCTGATATTGTAAAATCAGTTTGCTGTCCGTATGCGTTTTCATAACTTTACTCTTACTTTTTGAACCCAACTATCTACTCAGGTACTGTTGTAACTGGTTTGACAGGTTCGATTCTGTTATTATTTTTTAAGAGTAGATTTTTTCTATACGCAAAATTTAGGTGTGTAAAAATAATAAAAAAGATAAAACAAAACGTTAATGAATTGTTAAACTTTCGATTTTATTTAATTTGATGCAAAAAAATCTATTTTGTTAAATCATTAATGGCGACAATCGGAATATTTATTGTGAAATTGATATTAAGCCCTTTCAGCTCTTTCCCGTTGATTCCATTTTTGCCCAGAGAAAATCCGTAGCCTCCCGTCAGGTCTACAATTCCGAAAAGACTGAATCCGACTTTTGGTGCAATATATTTATTAGTAGCTTCTGCACCTGCTACAAAATAGTAGGAATGATACAAATCAACATTCCTTTCAAAATTGAAAAGAAAATCAGCCTGGAGTTTAGGCATTATTGCAAACTTCTGATTTACAGAACCCATCAGGACGGATAATCCTGTTCGGAAAATCACGTCATCATTACTCAGAAAAAGCAATTTACCACCCACTTCACCAAAACTTGAATTTTGGTAGGTGTAGCCGGCAGTAACTAACTTGTGCATTGTAACTTGTGACTTTGTAACACCACAAAAGCTAAAAAAAAGAAGAGCAGAATATATAAATGATTTCATCGATTAATTTTAATTATTCACAAAAGTAGCAAAAGTGATGCTCGAATGGATGAGAAAATAAAAAAACTGCTCTATTCAAAGAATAAAGCAGTTTCAAGATTTCTAAAATTTGGATTTTACAACCCGAATTCTTTTTTGACATCTTCTACACGATCCAGTTTCTCCCAGGTGAAGAACTCAAGATCTTTCAGTGTCAATTCATTTTTATGTCCTTTGTTGAAGGTTTTATCAGCCACGTAATAATCTTTACCCATATGACCATAAGCCGCTGTTTCCAGATAGATAGGATTTCTCAGCTTAAGATTTTTTTCTACGGCGTATGGTCTGAGATCAAATAATTTCTGGACTCTCTTTGCCAGTTCGCCATCATTGATATCCAATTTGGAAGTTCCGTAAGTGTTGATATAAAGACCACAAGGCTCAGCCACACCAATCGCATAGGAAACCTGAACCAAAACCTCATCTGCAACACCGGCTGCAACCAGGTTTTTAGCAATATGTCTTGTAGCATAAGCCGCACTTCTGTCTACTTTGGACGGATCTTTTCCGGAGAACGCGCCACCACCGTGCGCCCCTTTTCCACCGTAAGTATCTACGATGATTTTTCTACCCGTAAGACCTGTATCACCGTGAGGTCCGCCTATTACAAATTTGCCGGTTGGATTGATATGATATTTGATCTGATCATTGAACAATTCCTGGATCTCCGGCTTTTGTGCAGCCTTTACTTTCGGAATTAATATTTCGATGATATCTTTTTTGATTTTGGCCAGCATTGCTTCCTCGCTTCCGAAATCATCGTGCTGAGTAGATACTACAATACTGTCAATTCTGATGGGTTTGTGGTCGTCAGAATATTCAATTGTTACCTGAGATTTAGCGTCAGGACGAAGATATGGAATGGCATTTCCTTCTCTTCTCAGATTGGCCAGTTCTTTCAGAATCTGATGAGCGATATCCAATGCAAGCGGCATATAGTTTTCCGTTTCGTTAGTCGCATAGCCAAACATCATTCCCTGGTCGCCGGCACCCTGAGCATTAGCTCTGGCTTCGAAATCGGTTTCATCCAATGTCCTGTCCACACCCTGGTTAATATCCGGAGACTGCTCGTGTATTGCAGAGATAACACCGCAGGAATCGCCATTAAACATATATTCGCTTTTAGTGTAACCAATTTTATTGATCACATCTCTCGCAATATGCTGCACATCAAGATAAGCTTCGGACTTCACTTCGCCAGCCAACACTACCTGCCCTGTTGTCACCAAAGTTTCGCAGGCTACCTTTGAATTTTTATCATAAGCTAGAAAATGATCGATCAATGCATCAGATATCTGGTCTGCAATTTTATCCGGATGTCCTTCTGAAACGGATTCGGACGTAAATAAATAAGACATAGTATTCCTTTTATATTTTTAATTTTTTTGAGGCTGAAAAATACGGATTGCAAAAGGAACTAAAAAAGAAAATTCTGTTTTAGCATTTTTTATTGAGGTTGCAATCAGTCAAAGTTCTCCTCCGTTCTTCAAAATCGACCGCAAAAATACATACAAAAATTCAGATTTCAAAATCAATTCCTACTAATCGGATATGAATTTACTCAGGTTTGATACTGACGTAATTTTCAGAATCTTTATAATAATTAAGTCGTTTTTCCATGGAAACACGGATGTCCGAAATCAATTCATCAATAATTTTCTGTTTGTAAGTCGGTTTATAGTAAATCAGGCTGATTTCCCTGTAAGGAAAAGGCTTGATAAATCTCGAAACTTTCTGCTTTTGCTCACCCGACAGCTGTTCAACTCCCATTTCCGGAAGGATTGTGATTCCGCCTACTTTATCCACCATCTGGATTAGTGTATTGATATTAGAAGCCAAAAATTCCAGGTTACCAGGTTTCAGAGAATTTTCTTTCAGATGACAGATGTTCTCGAATTGCGTTCTAAGGCAATTGCCTTCTTCCAACAGCCACACTTTGTCCACATCAATATCTTCCGGAACTACGAAACAATCTTTTTTCGTGCCAGATTCCTGACTGGCCGAATACAGCATCAGCTCTTCATTAAAAAGAAAATCCTGATAAAACTCGTCTGCCGCAGCGTAAGGCGTGGAAATGATTCCTGCATCCAATTCTCCCGATTTTAAGGATTTGATGATGCTTTCCGTTGTCATTTCCTTGATATTTAAATCAATCTGAGGATTTTTATTGAGGAAAGAAAAAATCTCATTAGGCAGAATATAGCTCGAAACCGTCGGAATGATCCCAAGATTCAGTTTTCCTGCCAGAATATTATTCAGAAAATTGGCTTTGTTCTTCAATTCCATAACGGAATCAATCACTTTCTGGGCTTCCTTGATGATTTCAGCACCGGCATCTGTGGTTCTGATGGGATGCGTTGTTCTGTCAAAAATCTTGACATCCAGCTCATCTTCAAACTTCTGAATCATGGCGCTCAAAGTTGGCTGGGTAATAAAACAGGCTTGCGCAGCTTTTCCAAAATGTTTATATTTATCTACTGCAATCAGATATTCTAGCTGTTGTATGTTCACGACTTTGTAATTAATTTTATCTATTACAAATATAATTATTAATTTGTTTCATAAATAGCTTTTTTTATCGAATTTCGCAAAATCAAGAATGAATTAAATCATAAAAATATAAAATATGGAAAAGAGGAAAAAACTTACAAATGCCGTTGGTGCTCCTTATTACGAACACCAGGATTCACAGACAGTAGGCCCTAGAGGTCCGGTTTTGTTACAGGATTTTATTCTTCAGGAAAACCTTGCTCATTTCGTAAGAGAAAGAATCCCTGAAAGAATTGTACACGCCAAAGGTTCCGGCGCTTATGGAACATTTACCGTAACGCACGACATCAGCCAATACACCAGGGCAAAGCTGTTTTCCAAAGTAGGCAATTCCTGCAGAATGTTCGCAAGATTCTCAACAGTGGGCGGAGAAATGGGAAGTGCCGATACAGAAAGAGATCCTAGAGGTTTTGCCTTGAAATTTTACACAGAAGACGGAAACTGGGATCTGGTGGGAAATAACACGCCCGTTTTCTTTATTAAAGATGCTAAAAAATTCCCGGATTTTATCCATACTCAGAAACGTGTCCCGAAAACCAACCTGAAAAGTAAAACAATGATGTGGGATTTCTGGTCACTGAATCCAGAATCACTGCATCAGGTTCTGATTCTGATGTCGGACAGAGGAACGCCTCACGGCTACAGGCATATGCACGGCTTCGGCTCTCATACATTTTCTATGATCAATGATAAAAATGAGAGAACCTGGGTGAAGTTTCATTTCAAAACGCAACAAGGTATCAAGAATTTTTCTGATGCAGATGCGACTAAAATGAAAGGTGAAAACCCGGATTTTGCTCAGGAAGATTTAGTCAATGAAATCGAGGCTGGAAATTTCCCGAAATGGAAACTGTATATCCAGACAATGACCGAACAGCAAGCCAAAGAGTGGCGCTGGAATCCTTTTGACGTAACAAAAGTCTGGTTTCAGGATGAATTCCCTTTGCAGGAAGTTGGGGTGATGGAACTGAATGAAATCCCGAGAAACTATTTTGTGCACGTAGAGCAATCTGCTTTTGCGCCAAGTCATTTGGTTGACGGCATCAGCTTTTCTCCGGACAAGATGCTTCAGGGCAGATTATTTTCTTATGCCGATGCGCACCGATACAGAGTTGGTGTCAATTCTCATCAGCTGGAAGTCAACAGATGTCCGTTTGCCGTAGACAATTTCCAAAGAGGCGGCGCTATGGCAGATGATTCCAATTATGGAGACAAACCGAACTATTACCCAAACAGTTTCAGCGATATAGAACCTGATGAATCATACAAATCTTTTGAATATGACCTGGACAACACACACGTTGCCAATTATAACAGAAACCAGAACGATGATGATCATTACACGCAACCGGGATTATTCTACACCAAGGCATTAAACCAGGAAGCCAGAACAGCTTTAGTGAATAATATCGTGGGACATATGAGCGGCATAGACGGACCGAAACGAGATGAGATTATCAACCGGCAACTCTGTCATTTCTTCCGTGCCAACATTGAGTTGGGAATGAGAGTGGCGCAAGGACTCGGTGTCAACATCGATGCCAATGCAATGAATCACACCAAGTAACAAAGACCTTAATATTCCTGAAACGCTGGTTCAATAATTGAAGCAGCGTTTCTTTTTAGGAGCCTGGAACCTGCTGTCCACTACATCTTTTTTGCCAAAGCTTTTCCAAACCAAAAAAAGGATGCCGTTCCCATCAGGGCTATGGCTTTGGACATCTGAAATAAACCTTCAACAAAATCTAAGATTTGGGCTTGCTTCTAAGAAAAATCAACCCGGCAAGAATAATCAATGCACCAACCGATTGCATCATTGTTAGTTTTTCCCCATCCAAAATCCCCCAAATAATAGCAACAATAGGCATCAGCAAAGTTACCGTAGAAGCAAAAAGCGGTGTAGAGATGCTTAGCAGTTTATAATTCATCATCATCGCCAGACCAGTCCCGAAAACAGAAAGCATTGCCACAAAACCAAGCCCCTGAAATGTTCCCTGATTCATCTCAAAGTCTCTGAAAAACCCGGACAACACCAGCGCAACCAACGATGGCAAAATCAGAACAAATGAAAATACAAAAGCTGACATAATGGTCGCCGGAATTTCATAAAGCCTGGATTTTACTGTCGTCGTACTGATGGCGTACATTAACGTTGCCAGTAGCAATAACAGAATAGGAACTATTTTTAATTCGCCGCTGCCACCACCTCCCAAGGCAAGGATACAGGCACCGGAAAAACTGATCAGCACACCAAGAAGCTGCTTTCTGGATGTTGAAAATTTCCAAACCAGTGAGCCCACAATAATTACAAATATTGGCATCATCGAATTGATGATTCCTGCAATACTGCTGCTGATCTGCGTTTCGGCCAGCGGAAACAGGAACATCGGAATAAAATTTCCCGAAACCGCTGCTATAATGAGCCATTTCAGATGTTTTCTCGGAAATTGTTTTATTTTGGAAACAGCGTAAGGCATCAGCACAAGCCCGGAAATCAATACTCTTAATGCACCAACTTCGTATGGATTGAAATGTTCCAGAGATTTTTTGATCAGTATAAATGATGATCCCCAGATCACGGACAAGCCAATCAGGAGAATCCACTTTAGTTTTTCTGTATTCAAGGTTTTTGTTGTTTTAAAATCGTGAGATAATCTTTTTTAGATATCATTCTGGCACCCAGACTTTCCAAATGCTCAGAATAAATCTGGCAGTCAATAAGCTGCCATTCTTTTTGATAATGTTCTGTAAAGTGAATAAATGTAGCTTTGGAAGCATTAGAAACTTTTGAAAACATGCTTTCTCCACAAAACACATTGCCAACCTGCACCCCATAAAAACCGCCCACTAATACTCCATTTTGCCAGGCTTCAAAGCTTTTGGCTTTGCCGTAATGGTGCAGTTTTACGAATGACTCAATCAGATCTTCGTTAATCCAGGTCCCGTCCTGCCCTTTTCTCTCAGCTGTTTTGCAGTTACGGATCACTTCTTCAAAACATTTATTTTCCGTAAATTCAAAAACCTCATCTCTAAGAATTTTCTTCATTGATTTTGAAATCTTAATTTCATCCGGAAAAAGCACAAATCTCGGATCCGGACACCACCAGAGTATTTCCTCTTCTTCATTGTACCAGGGGAAAAGTCCTGTTTGATAAGCAAACCAGAGCCTTTCGGGTCTTAGATCCCCGCCAATAGCCATCAATCCAGAATCCGGATGATGCAGTTCGGGGTCGGGAAAAGATATTTCTTCAGTATCCAGCCAAATCATTGATTCTCCTGCTTATAAAAACAATCCCTGCACTTATAAAAATACAGGGAAGTTATTGTATATGATTTATTGTTCAGATAATTAGAAAGGTAAATCATCATCTTCATCCTCAGCGAAAACGTTTTTGTTGTCTGCAGCAGGACCATTTTGTGCCGGTGACGCTTCAGTTGGCTCATTGAAATCGCTTCCTCCGTCTTTTTCCATTCTCCAAGCCGTGATAGAATTGAAATATTTCACCTCGCCCTGCGGACTAGTCCATTCTCTTCCTCTGATATTGATATGAACTTTGACTTTATCACCCACTTTATACTGATTAAGCAAGTCCACCTTTTCTGATAAAAATTCTATATTGATAGGTTGCGGATATTGCTCTTCGGTCAAAAGAACCATCTCTTTCTTTTGAAATCCGCTGGTAAAAGTTTGTAAATCAGAAATTTTCTTTATCGTTCCTGTTAATTCCATAATCTCGAAAAATTTTAAGTGTGTAAAGGTAACAAAAACTATTGATGATATTAAAACTTGGGAAAGCAAAAAAAATAAAAAAAACATCAAAATTATTTTGGAGGGAATGGAAAAGTCTCTATATTTGCACTCACCAAAACGAAAGAAAAGAAGTTCTTAAAAAATAATGCGGATGTGGTGTAATTGGTAGCCACGCCAGACTTAGGATCTGGTGCCGTGAGGCGTGGGGGTTCGAGTCCCTTCATCCGCACTAAAACAAAGATTTCTAAACTATTTAGGAATCTTTTTTGCGAAAATAGCTCAGCTGGTAGAGCACAACCTTGCCAAGGTTGGGGTCGCGGGTTCGAGTCCCGTTTTTCGCTCAGAAATAGAAGTTTACTTAAGCTTCTATTTTTTTTACCCGCCCTGGTGGTGGAATTGGTAGACACGCAGGACTTAAAATCCTGTGTCCGCAAGGACGTACGGGTTCAAGTCCCGTCTGGGGTACAAAATCCTCGATAATCAATGATTATCGAGGATTTTTGTTATTCATACCTATTTACTGATAGCTAAAAATATAATGAATATTGAGACGGCAGACTCTTTCTAAGGAATCTCCGTCTCAATTATTAATATCATTAGTTAGGACAAGTTTGTGCACTGATACAATGCCACGCAAAAGTGGAACCTCCATTATTTGAAGTATAAACTTTCAGACAGTTATTTGTGGTGTCATAAACTATCATTCCTTCAACGGGACTGGTAATCACCAATGTTGTTCCATTATCTGCAACCGGCTGATTACTTGCATTAAATTTCACTCTATTGATTACAAAACCTTTGGTTTTAGCCTCTAAAACAGACCATGCACTTTGTCTTACCATTGGCCAGTTACTATTTTCTGCCCCAGCTCTTCCCAGAGAAGTTATGCCATGTTTGGAAGGATAAGTATTGGTTGCGTCTATTATTGCTGGTTTATAACATACACTTGTGCCATTATCTGTATCAGTTGCTGTGTTATTTGCGGATACAGGATCTATAGTATCTGCTGGCAAACTTACCGTAACTGTATTTGTTAAATTCCCCGTGAATCCTAGTGGAACAGCGACAGTAACGGTATATGTAATTGTGCCACCTGAGGGGATATTCACCACATCATTTATAGCACCTGTTTGAGATGTGACAATACCCGAAGTTGCACCTCCTGTAACCGCCGGTACTGTATAGCTAACATTTGCTGCAGGAATTCCGGCTGGAACTAAATCTGAAACCGTTGCTCCTAAAACTCCGAAAGGTCCATTATTTTTAACAACAATTGTATAAATATTATTTGTACCCGGCACATAAACTGTTTTATTATCTGTTTTGGTAACTTCCAGATCAGCAGTAAAAGTTATAGGAGCTGTAACACAATGTGCACCATCATTATTATTGGAAGCTGGAGAACCAGAAATAAGAACTCTTTGTCCTGTTGTAATATTGAATCGATAGAACCCTCCGCTGTTCTCAGAACCATATATTGCACCTGTGCTAGAGCCAAACATTGCTCCAAATACAGATGGACTTATTGCTGCTCCGATAAAAGTTACTATTCCTGTTGACGGATTAATGGAAACTAATTTTTCTGTATTTTGATCTACTGCGTATAACATATTAGTAAGACTGCTAAATGCCATATCTGAAATGGATATAGTTTGGCTCAAAGTAATTGATGTTGATGTAAGTGTATTTATGTTAATTTTGAATAAAGTATTGGTAGAACCTACTATTTTTACATAATAATTTCCAAGATTATCAATTTCTCCGCTATTATAATTTGCAACCGCTAATGAGGTTATATCTCCCATTATATTAAAAGTACCATTCTTATCAACTCGAATTAGAGTATTGGTATTTGTAATTAGCCCATAAATGAATCCATCAATAGGATTGAAACCAATAGCATTATATCTTATTCCCGAAGAATTATTTACTGTAATAGGATATAATAAAGGATTATTAGAAGTATCTACTTTAAAGAGATCCGTAAGATTTCCTTGTGAGAGATACATCCCAGAAGTACATTCAAATGGGGTAAGACACACCACATCCTGTATATCCTTATTTTTAGAGGTGCCAGCTGTTTGTCCTCCACTTGCAATGGTTGGTACTCCATTAGCATCTACTACTATTCCAAGATTTTTAATAACCGGACCTGCTACACCTGTATAGCTTCCTCCTGTATTGCCTCCTGGCATAGATGAATCTGTTAAATTTGAAGTATTGAAATTAGCTCCTCCTTCTATAGCATCTGGACAACCGTCACCGTCTGAATCTAAATCCAGATGATCTAAAATTCCATCTCTATCTGTGTCACATATCATTGCGGGTATAGAAACATCGTCTATTAACCAATCATCATTGCCTCCTACTTTTCTGAAAACTAAGTTTGCTGTTGATGGGCCTGTGTAAGGAATCCATAAGGTAAATGTCTGAGTATTATATCCATTCAAGGGACTGGTGCCGAATGTAGTAAAGTTACTCATCACGCCAGGTTCTAAAGTTATGGTAACATTAGAATTATCTCTTAGAGTTCCATTATTGATAGTGGCATAAACAACACCATTTAACCTTATTTCCAAGGCACTGCTGTTTCCCGAAGCATTACTCGCATCTTGAGCCCCTACAGTAAACGTTAAAGGAACAATATTGCCCGGAAATTTATCCAGATTGCTGATAGATTGCAAAAGTCTGCTGGTTTCACCGTCTGCGCTATTTGCTACTCTGTTTGTATTATATGTCCAACTATTTTCTAAAGTCCAGCCATTTGCACTACCTGTAAAAGTACCATTGGTCACCAAATCTGTAACAGAACATTCAACCGTATCCAAAATTCCGTCATTATCATCATCCAGATCCTGCCAATCAGGGTATCCGTCTCCATCAGAATCTATACAATCATTTTTACTGATGTCCTGAGATTCTCCTATTCCCTGTCCGGCAGCTCCAACTGTTGTCGGAACACCATTGCCATCAACCGTAATTCCGAAATTTTGATTGGGATTTTGCGTTGAAATATTTCCTGAAGCTGTAGATAGTTGGGAAGTTGTAAAGCTTCCTGCACCTTCTATAGCGTCTGTACAGCCATCTCCGTCACTGTCTAGATCTAAATGATTTGAAATGCCATCTCTATCGGTATCCAAATATATGGGTAATGTACATAAGGTGTCAAAACCTACAGAATTATTACTTCCTGCTCCTCCTGTAGAAGCTGTAAAGCCAAAATACGCTGAATTTCCCGCTAAAATAGTTTCAATAGCATTGGCTCCTGTTGCAGGGAAAGTATAATTGGTAACCGCAACTCCATCAAATGTATAAGAAAGATTTCGGGTTACAGAATTCCAATTAATAACCACATCGTGCCATAATCCATCATCTACTGTTCCATCGCCTAGTTGAGTATCTCCTGCCAATTTACCAGTATTGATCCAACCTGCAGTGGTTCTGATGCTTCCGTGATCGTAAGACGGATCACAGTTTGCGCCGTTATTGGCATCATTTACACAGCTATTAGCAAAAGTATCTAATTCCAAGGCAATTCCATTAGCAATTCCTCTTGCTCCCAATCCTTGTCCGTTAGTACCTGAGGCTAATTGACCTGCAGGATCATTATGAAATACTATAGCAATACCATCTGCATTTGATAATAAAGCTTTTGTAGATAAGGTGAAACTTTTGGTAAAATCTACCTTACCATAAGACCAAACTTGTCCGTTTTGTGCACCTCCATTGGTTAATCTATACTGATGCACAGGCCCTGTAGAAGGACTTGCAATTAAAGTCGCATTGTTATTGGCCTTAAAGATTTTATCTACAGTAGTGTTGAGACCGTTTTCCACACAATCCAGAATGCCATCATTATCATCATCAAGGTCCTGCCAGTCCGGAATACCGTCTCCATCGGAGTCTTTGCAGTCTTTAATCACATCTAAAGAATCACCAATACCTTGTCCGCTTGCTCCAACAATTGTAGGAATACCATTAGCATCTACCGCTGTTCCAAAATTGATATTTGGAGTCTGAGTAGTAAGCGTACCTGATGCAGTGATTAACTGTGAAGTAGTAAAATTACCTGATCCTTCTACTGCATCTGAACATCCATCACCATCGCTGTCTAAATCCTGGAAGTTTGGAATTCCGTCACCATCAAAATCCGAACAGGAAATAAGCTGTACAGATTCAATCGACAGATCATCTGCATTGGTAGAACCTGAAGTGAATCTTATCTGGAACTCTCCGCTGGATGGTAAAGATGATGGTAATGAAATAATTATATTGGAAGGAGTAGAATAAACCCCGGTTGAGGCTATGGAAGGCAAGGTACTAATATTGATAACCGCTCCATTATTTCCGGTTACAGTTGGTATGCTTCCTGCCACTCCAACTCCGGTATCAATAGTTGCATAAACGGTTCCGCTATACAAAACTTCTGTAATCAATCTTCCTGAAGCAGCAGCATTATTGGTTGTAAGCCATCTGACATTATTCAGATTAATGGTGCTCCCGAAAAACACACTTGAAATAGTCTGTCTTACAGTGGTTACTGCATTATCCGCATCAAACTGCAATCCTCTTGCATTTAAAGCAAATAAGCCAGTTGTAGTCCAACCTGGAATAGTAGATCCGGAGGTCGGGAAAACTCCCGCTGTAATTTTGTTTGATGCCTGACATTCATCAGCGTCTAAAATTCCGTCATTGTCATCGTCTAAATCTAACGAATTAGTGACTCCATCTCCATCAATATCAGAACTTTGTGCCGATAATTGCTGGAAGCTCGTGAAAATCATCAGCAATACAAATGCTGCTTTTACAAAGTATTGTTGGGCAGAAGATGCATTTTTCATAGCAAGGTTGATTCTTGGTAATTTCATTTAGTTTATTTGATTTTTTAGTTTATAAAGTCATTTGATGTTTCTAAATATCTTTTACAGACTTACCTGAAATTTCATCTTCTTAGTCATTTGCATCTACGGCATTCCCTGAAAGACCGGTTGTTATTAACATAATCTTTGGTTCCACAGTTATTGCCCAAGCAGGAAGCTTTTTGGAAGGGAATATTACCCTGATATAATTTTATTTTTTGATTTTATTATATAGAATTTATATAAAGTGTTGTATCAATATTTTGTCTTACTAATAATTATTACTAAATGAAAACCGATGATGTTATTAGTTTTAAATAAAATTAAAAACTCAGGTTTTTATTTAAATATTTTAACAAAAATAAACCAATCTTAAATAATTAATCAGCAAAACGAGCATTTACCGATGATAATATACTTTTGTTAATTTCGTTATTAGCAATAGTCAATAATGCAATAAGCAAAAGCTGATAATATGCAACCAATCACGTTTTATTTTCTTTCGAAACAAAGTATCTTTTCTTCAATCTGCTTAATGATGTGGGATGAATCCCTAAATAGGAAGCAAGATCTTTGGATTTTACATTTAAAATGAGCTGAGGATTTTTCTGTAAAATTTCCATATATTTTTCTTCTGAAGACAAGCTTAAAGATGTGTAAAAATTACGGTAAATTTCTACTGCTGTTCTTTTCCAGTACATCAGAAGCAGGCTGGCAATATTGGGATGTGATATAATGGTTTCTTCTAGATCATCATAGTTAAGCAAAAACATACTTGTCTCTTCTAATGTTTCAAAAGTGAGACTGGAAGCACGATTAAGCGCTAAAGTATCTATTGATCCATAAATCCCGTTATTCTGAACAAACCAAACTGTTCTGTTTTCCTTATTATAAACTCTTACCAATCCTTTTAGGATTATTCCCACCTGCTTTATCTGCTCTCCTCTATGAAGTAAGATTTTATCCTTTGGAATGGTGACAAATTGAACCAACTCTAAGAGTTTATCCCTGTCCCTTGAATCTAAAAAAGCATTCTGATCAAAATATTTGTCTGAAAAATCATTTAATGTCATAGTAATTTTGATATCCGACTCCGGAATAATAATTTTATATTTAATGACGTTGTTGTTTACAGCTGGTTTTTTAAATTGTAACTTCTAATTGTTTTTTACATCTTAGTTTTTACATAAAAATAATTACAGCTTATTTGAAACTCTTCCGGGTAATTTAAAATAGCCTTCAGCTAAAATTAAGATCTTATAAAGATCTCTAACAAACACACAAATGACATTTTAGACTGAAGGCAATATCAATTACCAAACTCTAAGGCTTCCAGAATGACCAGTTAGTCCCGTTAAAAACCGCTAATTGTCTGTTGGTGGTGTCATAAACCAACATTCCCGCTGTCGGATTTTTGATGTTGAGATGTGGTAAAGCCACTTTTGGCAAAACCATAGCCTTATCCGTATCGGTGAGGACTAAAATCCCCGGAGTTGTATCGGTTGCGCCATTTGCTCCTATTGCGGCTTTTGCATTTGGCAAATCTGATTTAGAATCTTGCAATGTGGTATCTGCATTTCCATTGGTATCTACACTCAGATCAAACCAGGTTCCTGCTTTTTTATATTTTACCTTATGATCAGAAGTGTCATAAACGATTGTTCCGTCTACCACCGTATTACTTCCTGCATATCCTGTAATAAAAGGAGAAGAGTTACTGGTTCCTGTTACCCAAGGAAGAACAATTCCCCTTTTATCGACAGTATCAGGTCCGAATTCTAGTGAAATGCCCGGGTTAGGAGTGACATTGTCAGACAGCTTTGTAATTTCTGATTTCCCAATAGCTACCTGGGAAAATGCAACTGCGGAACAAGTAATTAATCCCAAAATGAGTGTCTTTTTTTTCATCGCTGTAATTTTATTTTTGTTAAATATTAATTCCATTTGTCTTTTTGAGATTCCCGGCAGCAGAAAAAAACTGCCGCCCTTCCGGAAATCTCTTTTATATTAAATTGTGTTTATACTTAATCTGGGCAGGCCTGGGTTCCCATACAATACCAGCCATAGGTAGCACCGCCATCCGTAGATGTGTAAATTTTCAGGCAGTTATTTGTCGTATCATACACCGTCATCCCTTCAACAGGATTCGTGATCACCGGAGTCACTCCATCTGCAGCAACAGGCTGGTTACTTGCATTGAATCTTACTCTGTTCACCACGAGACCTTTGGTCTTGCCTTCCAAAACTGTCCAGGCACTCTGTCTTACAGCTGGCCAGTTATCACTCTCTATTCCCGCTCTTCCTAAAGCAGTGATACCATTTTTGCTTGGATAGATGTTGCCTGCATCTAAAACTGCAGGTTTGTAGCAGGAAGTTGGTACAAGACCACATTCATAAGTATAGGTAACCTTATAGAAGTAAGACCTTGCTAATCTTTGACCAAAAGACAAATTTGAAGAACCGGCAAGTGATGTTGATATGATGTTACTAAATGAACTTGACAGGTTCCCCGTCCCTATAAAATTATTCAGGTCTGCCTGAGCACTATAATTAATGGTATTGGTACTCGGAATAAAGCTGTTATTCAAGATAATCATATCATCATCATGGGTTGGATTTCCGGTAATATTGGTAACCCAATTGGTACTTGACGAAGGATTTTGCCCCACTAATAATAAATTATTTAACCAATTAGCGTCCGGAGATATCAGCATTCTATCCATTGTACGACCATTTACATCACCCAACCAAGAACCTTGCGCAGGAACAGATACTCCCGCAGGAATAGTAACCAATCCCGTATTAAATAAGCTCACTGTTCTATTAAGTGTATATCCCGAAATGCTAAATGTATTAATGGAAGTCTCCTGATAATTAGTGAGCTGACTAGTCGCTGCAGTACTCTCTATGATGGCTCCGCCCATATAATTGGCTCCGTATTCTATGCTTACATTGGTAAGCAATCTTCCATTACTTTGATCAAACTTTGGCAGTAAAGCCGGTTCGATAACAGAATCCTGCTGAGCTATTACAGGTGAGTAATAATAATAAGTTACGGTATTTCCTGATGATGCCGATGTACAAGCAGTAGAACAAGTACCAGTATTGGTAAATGTAAGTGTCTCTGATGTACCAGTAATAGGTGTAATTGTAATTACAAAATTATTACCAACAGGCAATGTTCCGTTAGCAACTTTGAAATATGATGGAAAACCTCCCATTATATTGGCAGCAGCTGAATTATCCAATTGGTTAACTGAAACCGGGCTGCCATTATAAGTAGCCGTAACACTATAATTTGAGGTATTAGTTGTTGGCGTTATTTTGAACTGTAAAAAGTCATCAGTTGCATTTTCAAATGTTCCGTTGTTAGAACAAGTGATATCAGAAAGAGAAAAAGTAGGCATTTTAATTTGTACCACATTAGACAATGCTGTACAGCCACCTGCACTGGTAACCAATGCTCTATAATAAGCATCTGCTGTTAGAGCTCCCGGAGCATAAGTAGAGTTTGTAGCACCAAATATGTCGGTAAATGTTGTGTTATTTGTAGAAACTTGCCATTGTATGGTTCCTGTCGCACCAGTTAAGGTTAATGGAGCAGGAGTACTTCCAGAAGCAATTACTTGATTAGCTCCGGCTGTACCAGCAACTAATACCGGGTTTACTGTTTGCGATTGTCCCACGGTTTGCCCTGTTCCAGCAATAGTAGGAACCCCCATAGTTGTTGCCGTAACACCTACAGTATTGCCCAAATTCTGAGCAACTGGCAGATTGTAAGTTCCGCTTGTTGCACCTGAATTACCTCCTGGCATGGAAGAAGCTACCAAGTTTGAAGCAGTAAATGCTGCTCCGCCTTCTATCGCGTCAGGACAACCGTCATTATCTGAATCCAAATCCAGACTGTTCGGGATTCCATCGCCATCTATATCACAAGCATAGCTTACAATGCTTACATTGTCTATACTCCAGTCATCCCATCTATTTCCGAGAATTGAAGTAGGATTAAATCTGAATATTAAAGGAGCTGAATCCGGACCACTATAAGGAATGCTCAATGTAAAAGTTTGTGTTGTATATCCCGAGGTTCCGGCGGTTGAGAAGGGAGTAAATGTAGAGGTAACTACACCAGCCAAAGTTTGAGTAATATTGTTTGTGCCTACTGTTCTTGTCGTACTATTATCATAAGTTGCATAGGTAGTTCCGTTTATAATGACTTCAAGTCTTCCAACATATCCTGCTCCGTTAAATGCATCTTGTGCACCTAAAGTAAGTGTTAAGTTTATCGTTCCATTAGTACTGTTTAAATTATTTAGGGTTTGTGATAAATCTGAAGTAGTACTATCTGTTTCATTTTTTGCTAAACCTGTTGAGAAGTCCCATCCTGTACCCAAAGTCCATTCTGTAACGGTAGGGGTAAAAGTTCCGTTTTGTACAATAGTACCTCCTGCACATTCCGCAGTGTCTAAAATTCCGTCATTATCATCATCTAAATCTTGCCAATTCGGGTATCCGTCACCATCAGAATCTAAACAATCATTTTTAGTAGCATCCTGAGATTGTCCTACCGCTTGTCCGCTTGCACCCACAGTTGTAGGGATACCGTTGGCATTTACAGTTGTTCCAAAGTTTTGATTAGGCGTTTGAGAAGCAATAGTTCCAGAAGCGGTTGTTAATTGTGAAGAGGTAAAGCTTCCCGCTCCTTCAATAGCATCCGGGCAACCATCTCCATCGCTATCTAAATCTAATGGATTTGGGATTCCATCGGCATCAGTATCACAAGTATTGATGCTTATATTATCTATGTACCAGTCATCAGTTTGGCTTGCTCCCATTTTAAAGTTCAGTGAGCCTGATGTAGGTCCTGAATAAGGAATGTTGATGGTAAATGTTTGTGATGCATAAGCAGTGGTGCTCGTTGCTGTAAAAGGAGTGAAATTGGAAGTTGCTCCGTTACTTAGCGTTAACGTAATATTATTACTTGTTCCTGTAGAATTGTTCGCTGTAGCATATAAAGTTCCACCAAGAAATATTTGAAGTGATCCCGTAGCGCCTGCACTACCGTCTTTTGCTCCTAAAGTAAAGGTTAAAGGGATAGTGGTTGGAGGCAGATTACTTAAAGACTGAGTGAAATTACCAAACGCAGCACCAATAAATGAAGTATTGTACACGTATTTATTGGTAGCATCATATGTCCATCCTCCGTCATTCGTCCAAGCTGGAGAGAAACCAGTGTCAAAAGTACCATTGGTTACTAAGTTCGTCATTACACATTCAGCGGTGTCTAAAATTCCATCATTGTCGTCGTCGAGGTCGCAGGCATCAAGTACTCCATCACCGTCTGAGTCTGTTGTGTTAATTGTTACTGTTACAGCATTTGAAACTGGGCTGTAGCAATTATTTACACTATCATAATAAAAAGCATAATAAGTACCCGCTCCTGCTTGTGTTACTTGTGTCCCCGAAAGAGCAGTACCTGTATGAGAATTGTTTGTAAACCAAACCAATGAAGAACCTGCTGGCACTGTACCTGTATGGGCAGTGTTTAAATTTAATGTTGTAGCAGGGCAAGTATTTGTCAAATTTTGTACGGTAGGTGCTGTAGTACCAGCAGAACAAACTTGATTAATGCCATATCGTAAACCTGTGATATTGGTTGATCCAATAGTTAAATTGATAATGCCGTCATGAGCGCCATCATTAGGATAAGGAGATACTCCAGTAGCATTTTCTCCAACTGTTGCCCAGCCAGAGGGAAGTGCTTTTACAGGAGCTGTGGCTCCTACTGTTCCTGTATTTTGACTAAGTTCTAAACGATAAGAACTTCCTTCTTCCACAAAACCCGTTGGTATGGTAAAAGCCCCCGCAGCGCTTACAGTGGCAGAATATATTAAATTATTACTGCTATTAATTACATTTACATAAGTGCTTCCTGCATTAGTGCCTGTTCCATTGATGTTTGTTGCTCCGTCTGTATCTAGATATACATTTCCTGTTATACTTGGTGATGCGAAAGGAATTAAATAGTCTAGCTCTCCAGTGTATATAAGAGTTTTTGCAGAGGAATTTCTATTTACTGTAATCGTAGGATTTGTACTGTTTGTTATATATCTGTGGGCTACCATACTGCTTATTCCATCATGTTCAGTGTCTGACCAAGTAGTCATCCCATCTGAAGCAGGAAGAGCAGATGTTGTATTGGCCAATACTAAATTTTGTGTTGTATTCCAACCACTAAAAGAGCTTATTGTATTTTCTGAATCTACAAATGCTGTTGCCATATATAAAAAATCATTTGCAGATCTTCCTATTGGAGAAGTAGGTGCAGTCTGAGTATATGTAAAGGTTTGAACAGGTGCTACATCTGGAAGATGGTTGTCAATACCAAGTTGCTTAAAATCTTTAGCATTTTCATAGAGAAAGACCATAACAGTCATTTCATCGTTAACAGATTTAGGTAATTGTAGATTGGGAAAAGTAATACTAACATTTCCTGAAGATGGTAAATTACCTTCTGATATATAAGACACTTGTGATAGGTTTGTAAAACCAATAGCACCAGTATTCAGATATTGATAATTCCAAGCAGAAAATAATGGAAGTAACGTTGCAGCAGCAGAATTAACATTAACATAAAGACTTCTGTCCGCAGGAGTTGTACCTCCAATAAAATTACTATCACTAGGATTATGGTATCTTTCCGCAAAAACTCTTACAACAAGAATTTTGTTTTTATGTCCAGTAGGAATGTTAAAGGTTACAGTAGGTACACCACTTGTTCCACTTCCTTTTGCCGAGTACACTTGGCTACTGACTAATGTAGGCACAGATAGTTGTGCAAAACTACAGGTCGAAATTGTGACCAGTAGCCATAATAAAATTTGTTTTAGTTTAATCATCTGTTTCTTTTAAATTTTTTTTCGATTTTATGTGTGTGTGTTTTTATAGATAACAATGCGTCATAGCATCATAACTGTTAGTATTGAGAACTTAAATTCTGGACATCCATATATACATATTGACATCCCTCGGGATATTCAGTTTTTTTCTGATTCTGTATTTCTTACCTTCTACTGCTCTTGCAGATATTTTTTTGAACTTAGCAATTTGTTTAGTCTCCAGATTCAGCTTAATATAGGCGCAGAACTCGATGTCTGAGAATTTCAAAGCCGGATTAATTTTTAACAATTTTCCACTGAAATCTGGGTAAACTTCTAAAAAAGCGATGTAAAAAGAATTATTATCTTCATATAGCAGCTTCAAAAGCGTACTTATTGAATTCATCCTGTTTGCAGGCAGTACAGAGAAAGAATCGTTTTCTTCCATTATTGTGTTTTTTTTTGAAATAGGCGTGTAAGTCTACCTGATCACCAGATACACTGATTATCCTGAGATTACACGATATATTATTTGTTGTTTTGTAAAACCTTAAAACTCTCTGCAGGAGAAAGATCAAGAAAGTGAAAAAGTAGGCGGTCTCACCATATATTTACCGGAGAAATGGCAAGTAATAATATAAGGATCGGAATAAATAAAATTTTGTCTTATAACAAAGTGCAATTTCCCAACAGTTTTGTGAACCTCAGAGATTAACGCCTTCAACAGTAGCTGACTATTGCTTGCAGTAAAAACAATTTTCTCTTTTTGATCGAGAGACAAAGATCCTGAGCTTGGTGAAGAATGATAATACTCTCGCGGCATACCATCTTTAAAATGAGGAATCTGATTTCTTACAACAGTTCTTTTTTTAACAATGGTCTTCTGACTAAAAGATTTTTTCTTCTTTTTTTCTGTTTTTATCTCTGCATTGCTAAACGCCTCTGCATTATAGACAGTAGTACCGTCAGAAATATAAACAACAGCTTTCTGTTCAGCATTGTTTTTTGAGTCTTTAGATGTCTCATCAAGATTTAGTGAATCTCTGGTGTCAGAAATAATTACCTCTCCCGATAAAGTGATTCTAGAATTATCATCGTAATCTGACGAATAAATTTTTCCCGATAAATGGATTGCTAAAAAAAGAGATATAAACACCAAAAATGAAGTTACTTTTTTCAAAATAGCTTCATTATTAGTTAACTGTTTAAAATTTGTTTTCTGCAAATCCGTAATTTTTATCCCGGAAAAAAGTGTATTATTTTCCAATGGACAAAATTACTTTTCATCCGCTTTGTTGTAATATTTTTGCGTTATCAGTATTTCACACAAACTACACGAAACTACACGAAATGTACTTGTTATTTGATTTATAACCTTTTACAGCTTAAAAGCAACTTTTAGCAGTTACAAATTTGATAACCAGATGTACATGTTCTCATCTATAGAAATATCAAGTTTTTTTCGGATTCTGTATTTTTTTCCTTCCACCGCTCTTACGGATATATTTTTAAGAACTGCAATCTGTTTAGTATCCAGATTAAGTTTTATATAGGCACAATATTCTATGTCAGATGCTTTTATAGTCGGGTTGATATTTAGAAGTTTCTCCGCAAAATCCGGATACGTTTCTAAAAATGTCAAATAAAACGAAGAATCATTTTTTAGCGCTAAATTAATAAGATGGTTATATGAATTCGTTCTGACAACCGGGTCTTTATCCGGAGCTACCTTTACTATGTTTTTTGTTTGATTCTTCTTTTTATCGAGATAAAGTTTTCTACCTCCAATTCCTATAAGTAATAAAGCAACAGCTGACAAGAAATATAGCAACGGCATATTCTGATAAGGCGTTTCAGCGACGTCTCCTTTATTGCTGATAGCATATAGTAAAGGCTTCACCTCACTTAATCCTCTGTTTTCTTTGATTTGGATGCTGTCTTTCAGATCACTGGACTTTTCTAGAAACGATGCTTGCTTTGCGTGATCTTTTTTCCCGCCATAGATTTCAGCTACTTTAGAATACAATTCTTTTGTCTTTGCTGTATATCCAAGTTTTTCTCCGATTGCTATCGCCTTATTATAGCTGGCTAATGCGCTGTCTGTTGAAGAACTTTTGTATGGCTTAAAATTATATTCCACATCACCCTTTGCCTCATAATAATCCGCACTAAGATATGTTATCTCTCCTGCTTTCTTAAGTTCACGTTTAGCAATTTTCAGATATTTCATAGCTTCTTCGTATCTTTTCAACAGGATAAGTGAGTTTACCACTAAATTTGCTGAATAAAGCACTCTGGTTGCACGATGGTAATTATTTTGGATTAATAATGATTCTTTATAAAGTTTTTTTGAAATAGATAATAAAGAATCTGCATAAGAAGATTTAGGAAGTTTTGATTTTTCAAAATTATACCACTGGTAAATGTATATTTCAGTTTTTGCTTTTCTTCTTTTCTCTACATCCTCTATTTTATATAAATATCTTTCTGCCCGATTAAGTACTTTTTTGGCCTGAGAATAATTTTTATCTAGAAAGAAGATCTTTGCCTCAAGGCAATTGGCATAAGTATAATCTTCATATTTTTCGGCACCCAATGACAATGCCTTCATATATTTCAAATATTGAAGCGCTGAGACAAAATCCAAGTTTGATGATTTGATTTCTACAATTTTTGTTAATAACCTTAGCTGTCCCTCAGTGTATTCTATTTCCTTAGCTTGGTAGTAAAGATCTGTCAGCTTTAAAAGGCCTTCATTATTAAAAAATTTAGAATCCCAAAGAATATTGGTTAAACTATCTATTTGCTTTCTCGAAAAACCATCCTGAGCATAAAAAAAACCACAACAAAAAATAATAAATAAAATAATTATTTTTTTCTGCATATCAATTATAATATTTTTTTCAAATATATAAATAAATGTCAATTTTGATAAGATATTGACAAACATAGAAGAATATTAACTATTTACTCGTATTGCAACATTAAAGTTTCCTACAAATAAATAAAAATCACTACTCAATCGAAATTATCCTACATCAAGATTAATTGATTATCAAGGCTGTACATTTGCTAAAGAATTAAGACAAACAAATTCTGAATCACAAAATTAACAACGCTAAAAATTAGTAAAATGAGCACACTTAAATTAAAAGACGGAACTGAGATTTTTTACAAAGACCAGGGCGAAGGACCAGTCCTGATGTTTCACCACGGATGGCCATTATCTTCTGACGACTGGGATGCGCAGGTCATTTTCTTCCTGAAAAAAGGTTACAGAGTAATCGCTCACGACAGACGCGGCCACGGACGTTCCAGCCAGAATATCTACAATCACACCATCGAACAATACGCTTCGGACGCAGCCGAGCTTGTGGAATTTCTTGACCTGAAAGATGTGGTGCATATCGGTCACTCTACAGGTGGCGGAGAAGTGATCCGTTATGTAAATAAATATTCTAATGGCAGAGCTAAAAAAGCAGTTCTTATCAGTGCGATTCCACCGGTGATGGTACAAAGCGAAAATAATCCGGACGGTGTTCCAATGTCGGTTTTTGATAATATCAGAGAACAAACCATGAACAACAGAAATCAGTTCTTCTATGATCTTACATTTCCTTTCTACGGCTATAACAGGGAAGGTGCAGATGTGAAAGATGGTGTACAGAGAAACTGGTGGAGACAGGGAATGATGGGTGGCATTGTTGCTCATTATGACGGCATCAAAGCATTTTCGGAGACAGATCTTTCCGAAGACCTGAAAGCTGTAGACATCCCGGTTTTAGTACTTCACGGTGAGGATGACCAGATTGTACCGATAGAGAATTCGGCCATAAAATCTGCTAAACTTCTGAAAAATGGCAAGCTGATCACTTATCCCGGTTTCCCACACGGAATGCCGACAACCGAGCACGAAACCATCAACAAAGATATTTTGGAGTTTATCCAATCATAATATATTTTCATAGTTATTATTTAGGCAAATCATAAGATTTGCCTTTTTTTATTTAAAATTATTTAAATTCGCTTCCCTTTAATTTATTTTATGACGAAAATTTTATTCTCTTTATCGGCGGTATTATCCACCCTGATATTCGGGCAGCAAAAAATATCTTTTGAAAGTTCGGAAGGTTATAATCTCGGAACGTTGATCGGGCAAAAAGAATGGACGGTGAAAACGGACAATGTCCCAAACAGCAACTTTAAAGTAGTTACCGGCAAAGCAAGTGATGGGAACAATTCCGTAGAAGTTACCAGCACCAATCAGTACACAGAAAACTTCACGTTTCTTTTCAAAAAAATCCCGGAATATAACCGCCTTTCCGTTTCAGCAGATGTAAAACTGGAAAAGCTGGACAGCTCGGATTATTACCTGCTTTCGCTTTATTATAACAACAATGGCAATTATTCCTGGGCCGGCGGATTTAATTTTATGTTCAGCGGTAAATTATACGCTGATAGTGATGTCAATTTCAAAGATCTGGGAAGCTGGATTCCCGGACAATGGTATAACCTGAGAATCGAGATCGATCACGTTACTGATAAAAATGTTAAATATTACCTCAACAATCAATTGGTTCACACCTCAGCTCTCGGGTCCAAAGTTGTGAGAGCTAATGATCTTAATTTTGAATTTGATAATGACGGAAGCGGTTTCATTGTAGATAATATCATCATTAAAGATATGGATCAGATGGCCGTTTCCGATGTTTCCAGATCACAGATAAGCATTTATCCCAATCCGGCCTCGGAATTCCTCAATATCAGAACTGATGATAAGATCAAATCGGTTAAAATTTATGATACTGCAGGTAATCTGGTAAAAACAGAAAATGATCATTTGTCAATAATCAATATTGCTTCTTTACCAAAAGGAAATTATATGGTAACTATCGAAACCGACAAAGGAAGTGAGACCAAAAAAATCATCAAAAAATAAATTAATATTCACTTATAATTCAAGCGGCAGTCATAAAATTGGCTGCCGTTTTTAATTTCCGAAAGCCGTTTTTTTTCTTTACTTTTGTGGCTATGAGTCAAAAATGGATTTATAAACCCGAGCCTGATGAAGAAATTGTTGACGGACTGATTTCTTCGATTGGATTTGGAACTTTAGAATCCAAAATCCTGGTGCTGCGCGAGATCGACAATTATCAGAAAGCTCGCGAATTCTTCAAACCAAACGGAACCGACATCCACAATCCTTTTCTGATGGCCGATATGCAGAAAGCGGTGGAACGCATTGCTACAGCCATAGAAAATGGAGAAAAAATACTGGTTTATGGAGATTATGACGTGGATGGAACCACAGCTGTTGCTTTGATGTATCTTTACCTGAGCAAAATCGTTGATAAAAAATATCTTGATTTTTACATTCCGGACAGGAATGTGGAAGGTTATGGTATCTCTGATGAAGGGATTCATTTTGCAAAAGACAACGGATTTTCTTTGATTATTGCCTTAGACTGTGGCATCAAATCGGTTGATAAAATAGATCTTGCCAATTCTGTGGGTGTAGATTTTATTATCTGCGATCACCATTTACCGGGAGAAAAACTGCCAAACGCCGTCGCCGTTCTGGATCCGAAACGGAAAGACTGCCGTTATCCTTACAAAGAATTAAGTGGCTGTGGCGTTGGCTTCAAACTTTGCCAGGGTTTAAATACAATTTATAAAATTCCGGAAAACGAATTATTTGAATTGACGGATCTTCTTGCCATCAGCATTGCGTCTGATATTGTAGCAATGACCGGTGAAAACCGCGTGCTGGCAAAGCAAGGTCTGAAATTCCTCAGGAAAACCAGAAAATTTGGGTTACGATTGCTGATTCCGGAAGAAAAATTAGCGCACTTCGAAATCTCCAATATTGTTTTTGACATTGCGCCGAAAATCAATGCAGCGGGAAGAATTTCTCACGCCAAAGCTTCTGTGGAACTGATGATCTCCGACAATCTGAAGCAGGCCCATCAAATTGTAGATGAAATTGTGAACCTGAATGATGAACGCCGCGAGATGGATATCAACATCACTCAGTCTGCACTCAGCCAGGTTCTGGAACTGGAAAAAGTAGAACGTTTCTCCACCATTGTTTATGATCCGAGCTGGAATAAAGGTGTAATTGGTATCGTTGCTTCGAGATTAATTGAAACATATTACAAGCCTACATTGGTTTTTACCGAAGGGAATAATGGCGAGCTGGTGGCTTCCGCAAGATCGGTTGCTGATTTTGATATTCATCAGGCACTGGAATTCTGTTCCGACCTGTTTATGAAATTCGGCGGACATCAGGCTGCAGCAGGACTTTCTATGGAAAAAGAAAAGTTTGAAGAATTTAAAGTCCGTTTTGAAGAATATGTAAAAGTCAACATTCAGGAGCATCAGAAAGAACCTTCAATCTACATAGACAGCGTGGTGAAACCGGAAGATCTGAACCGCGAATTTTTCAATTTTCATAGGAAACTGGCACCTTTCGGACCTCAGAATATGAAACCCGTCCTTGTCCTTAAAAATGTGAAAGTGAATGGTTACGTGAGACTGATGGGGAAAGAAAACACGCATCTCAAATTTAACATCTTGCAACCAACGAGTGGAAGAAATATAGAGTGTGTTGGTTTCCGCTTTGGTCAGTTTGCCGAAGATTTCAAAACAAAAACATTCGACCTGGCGTTTACCATCGAGGAAAATCATTGGAAAGGCAATGTTTCGCATTTCCTGAATATCCGGGACGTCAAGTTTTATCAATAAATTAAAAAAACGATTCAGAATCTGAATCGTTTTTTTTTATCCTATTCTTTGATAATTTTCCTGGTTATTGTTTCTATATCTGTCTTTATTTTCAAATAGTAAATGCCTTCAGTTGCTTTAAAATCAACATGAGCTTCTTTTGCAGCGTTCAGGATTTTCTTATAAACAATTCTTCCTGAAGAATCATAAATCTCAACCGAATGTATTTTGTCTTTTGAAATAATATTGACTGATTCTTTTACCGGAATCGGAAACACTTTAATTTTAGAACCATCCGTTTCCTGAACTTCTAAAGTCGGCTGTTTTTTCGCCAGTTTATTAGAATATATTAATCCTGCAGAGCAGCTGACAACTGCATTAACATCTAATGATTCTCTCACATTTCCATTATTGGAATAGAGTAATACCTTGATGTAGTAAGTGCCGGGAGAAAGACTGTAATTGTCCACCTTAGGACTCCTGCTGTTTAGCCAGCCTTTGAAGCCGTCACTCATCCAGGATGTTTTTGTAATTTCCGTTTCCGTTTCGCTGCCGTCCGGATTCACTTTTACAAGAGAAGTCCAGTTTCTCACAAAAGATAAGGATCTCAGGTTCAATGTGGCATCTGTTGCATTTTCCGGAATTGTGAATGCTTTACTTTTATAAGTGTAATACCCTTCAAAATTATTCAGGGTGATCCACTGGCTTCCTACTCCATTTCCTAAATCCGCATAGCTCCATCCTGGATAAGTATGTCTTACTTTCGGTGTTATAGGAGTACCATTGATGTCGTAACCAATCCAGTCATCTTCATCAGAATCTATTGCGATCGTATTATTATCAGAATCTTTTCCTGTAGAAAGATTGGCAATACTATTTCCTACATTAAAGTTGATTATTTGTGAAGATGATGCATTGGAAGCATCAAAAACGGTAAGCTTAGCGGAGTAATTACCCGGAACAGAATAGGTGACCACCGGACTCACATCTGTACTGCTGCTGACAGAAGGATTACCGGAAAATTCCCATTGATAATTGGTAATGTTGCCCGTGCTAAAGCTTGCATCAAAATTAACCGGATAATTATTTTGGCTGAAAGCTGATGCATTATAACTGATTTTGGCCGCAAGAATATTGTTCGTATCCTTTATTGTAGTTACATAATCATTAGTTTCGACCGGAAAATTGTAATCAAAATAGATATCAGCCTGGTTGTTTACACTATCGCCTTCTACGAGTGTTGCGTTTGATTTCATTTTCAGCAGTATTCCGCCGTGTCCGCCTGTCGGTAATTTTATTTTACTGAATTTGAACTCAGCATTATTTCCATTAATAATTGTTTCGACCGGTGCAGAAGAATTCATCAATTGCAACGTATTGATGTCGAATTCGCTGGGGTCGATTTCCATTTTCACCACTACATTTTCTGCTTCCGCACTTCCTGTATTTTCGAAATTAACAACATAATTCAGATACTTACCAACAGCTGTGGACGGTATAGTTTCGCCCTGCAAACATACAATATCATTGGGATCAAAGGAATTGACCACTGTATGGTTAAAACTAAAATAGTTATCATTTGGTGTAAGATCCGGATTGGATGGCGTTATATGCGAGTTGAAAGCCAGAACATCACCTCCATTGACTGGATTATTGGCATCCGTCGGCGTATTGATGGTGAACGTAATTTCTACTGCTCTGTTTTCATAAGGCTTCAGATTGGCATAATCAAACTCTATCGATCCGCTGCTGATAACTGAATATGGCAAAGCACTGCTTTTAAAAACCATTTTATTGGAGTCGTAATTTAACACCACTTTCCCGGATAGTATCGTATTTCCTTTGTTTCTCCATACCAGATTGTAGCTTGCATCAAAGCCTGGTCTTGCATTTGTGAGCGGAGCAATGACGACTTCTGCATCGTTCTGGCTTCCATTGGCGGTTACACAAATGTCTTGTGTGGAAACATTATTATTGTTGTCTGCAAAATTTGCCGAAAAGCTGGCTGGCGAAATGGTAAATAAAGCCGGATTTTCTGCCTGAGCCGTTACAGTATAATTGCCAGCCTGGGTATAAAACTCATATTTCCCATTTTTTTTGACGAAGGTTTCTCCTGAATTAAAATTAGTTCCGTCGGATATTTTAAGTTTCAGATACTCGAATGGATTATCATTGGCATCACAGCCGTTATTATCAGCATCTATTTTTACTGTTCCGGTAATGGTGTTGAAATTTCCGCCTGGTGTGAAGGTGCAGTAAGAGTTGATGTTGACACCCGTAAGTCCCATTGTAGCAATACCAGATATTAAATATGGAATTTCTTCATCATCTGCGCAGATATATTTTAGATTAGGATTCCCAGTAAAATTAACTTTTTCTACATTATTACTTCCATTCTTGAAATTAATATAATGTAGAATTGGATTGTCATTAACATATTTTATCGTTGTATTTGCAGCATTTTCTATGTTAGAAAAATCTATTTCCCTTAAATTTTGATTTTCAGAAATGTAAGTTGGAGCATCATAAGATTTACGGATTCCTTTTATTTTCAGACTTTCAGCGGTGCAATTTTTATAGGAAAATCCTTCAAATTCTAACAAATTAATATAATTTACATTTGTCTGATCAAAATTCAAATAAAATGCTTTTACTAACGGACAATCCAATTGTGTCAATGGATTATTACTTAGGTTGATATTAGAATGCTGACCTCCTGTCCCAAACTTCACATTATTTATCAAATTATTACTCAGATCCAATATTGCCCCGGAATAATATTGTGCCGAAAAATCAGCATTGACTGTAAATCCCGTTATTTTATTATTACTAAAATTGATACTTTGATAGTCTAAGATTGGTGAGTTAATAACTATTTCAGAATTAAAATCATTATAAGACAAGTCTAAATTTAGGTTTACAGATATTAATTGTGACAAATCAATTCCCTGATTATTTAGCAATTGATGACTTGCATTTAAATAATTTAATTTTGTTAGTCCACTAATATTTACACTTGTTAGCGAAGGGTTAAAATTAGCTTCGCCGGTAAGCGGTCCCCAGTTTGCCTGATTGTTGGACAAATCCAGATATTCCAGATTCGTCAATTGTGAGGCATCAAAGCTTATTAAAGAATTTCCGCGCAGTTCCAAATGCTTAAGTTCCGGCGCAACTGTAATATTGGCGGAAGCCACATTATTATTTGTCCAGCTTATTAAATTTAGTTTCGGGCAGTTGTTTACAGTTAATTCTAAAGTATTACCGTGAATATTAGGATCCGGATAAGTATTATAGCTATCCCGAAAATCAGATTTAATATCAGATAAAACAGGACAGTTTTTAAAACTCGCTTTGGAAACATCACAATCAGATAAATTAACAGTCTTTAGATGGCTAAGTCCATCCAAACTAATATCCCCAATATAACCGTGAATATGAGAATAGCTGGAATCATTGATGTAAAGGATAGACTCCAGATTAACAAAAGAATTAATCCCTTCAAGAGAGCCATAATTAGAAATTTGTCTGAATTCTATTTTGTAAATCTGAGCCGCTTCGGAAAGCTGTATCTCGCCATCGCCATTTTGGTCGGCTAAAATGTTATTCCCACTGCTGTCATAGCAAAGTACGAAATTAGAAGAATTGGTTCCGAGCAATGCATCTTTAAAATTCGCATCCGGAAAGGTGATGTTCTGAGAACTGACTCCCAAAGAAATGAGAGTCAGCGCCAGAAGAAATAATTTATTTCTCATTGTTTGTGTTTGTAAAGTAAAATTAAGCATAGAATCGGTTATCAGATAAAGTCAATTAGAATTCGTGGAGTTCTGTTTAGAATTTAAAGCCTGCTGATGTAGTCCTGTAAGCGTTCCTTTTTCCTCTGTGACACAGGAAGCTGGGAATCATCTGACATTATCACAAAGCCGCCATCTTTTCTGATGTAAGATTTAAGCTCGTTCAGATTAATGAGATGCGACTGGTGGATGCGCTCAAATCCCTGATCAGAAAGCAGCTCTTCATATTCTTTCAGCGTTTTGGATATCAGAATGGTCTTATGATTTTTTACATAAAATCTGGTATAATTATCCACAGACTCACAACGGATGATATCTTTGATCTCGAAGAGATGGATTCCCTCTGAGGTAGATAATGCTATCTTTTTAAAATTTTCCGTTTTTCGGGTTATATTTTCCAGCAGAAGCTCAATGGTTTTGCTCTCGTCATTCTTATGGGAAATGCTTTTTATTTTCCCGATGACGCTTTGCAATTCTTCCGGATCCACCGGTTTCAGAAGAAAATCCAGCGCACTGAAACGGAACGCTTTGATTGCAAATTTTTCGTGTGCTGTTACAAAAACAATGCGTGAGCAGATCTTTCCATACTTATCATTCAGATTTTCCAGAATGTCAAATCCTGTTCCGTCATTCATCATAATATCAAGAAATGCAATGTCCGGCTGCATTTCTTCCATCAATGTAATGCCGGCACTCACACTGCTGGCTTCTCCTAGTATTTTGATTTCCTGCGCATAAAGAGAAAGCAATGCTTTCATCCCATTGCGAAGATTATCATCATCATCTATCAAAACAGCTGTTATCATTCTATTGCTTTATGTATTCTAATGGTAATTTTATGAGAACCTCGGTTCCCAATATTTTACTATCGCTTTTAAGTTCCGTTATGCTGAGTTCAATTTTCTTATTTTCAAGCAGTTCCAGTGTTTCAAGTCTTTTTTTAGAAATTTCCATTGCCATAGACTGGTGTGCGCTCACAGAGTTTTGCTTGTTCATTTTGGATTGATTGATCCCGATTCCGTTATCCGTAATAATGCAAAGCAGCTGGTCTTCCGACTGTTTAAAAGTAATGTTGATAAATCCTTTTTCGTCTTTTGGAACTACACCGTGGATGATCGCGTTTTCCACATAAGGCTGGAGAAGTAAAGAAGGAATTGCCGTATCATCTTCTATATTTTGCTCTTTGGAAATATTGAAATCAAATTTATGATTGAATCTGAGCTGTTCCAGCTCCAGGTAGTTTTGTAATGCTTCTATTTCTTTATCTATGGTAATTACAGATTCTTTGGAGAATTCTAAGGTAAGGCGCATCAGTTTTGAAAATTTTGCCAGATAACGGATGGCTTCATCTTTCCCATTTTGCACCACGAAAGCGGAGATAGCCGCAAGACAGTTAAACACAAAATGCGGATTCATCTGGAGATGCAAAGCTTTATGTTCAAACTCTGCAAGCTGTTTCTGAAGTAAAATGGTTTTTTGCTTTTCCTTGTTTCTGTTGTAGAAAAACAGCCCCAAAACACCAATTCCCAACAGTGAAAAGCCAAAGATCCATTTCAGCCTTTTACGGTTTTCATTTTCTGTTTTCTCAAGTTTTTCCTTTTCGTACCGGAAGTTAAGTTCCGTTTTCAGACGCTGCTGCTCGTTTTTTATTTTATCAAACTTTTCCTTTTCAGCATCATAATTCTTCAGATGTTCCAGCGCCAGATCCTTCTTTCCTTCTTTATCATAAATCTGAGAAAGAAGTTTCTCATTGGTCATGCTGGCTTCCGGCAGATCAAGCACAGTTGCCAGGTCAAGGCTTTTTTGAGCAAACTTTCGGGCCAGGTTCAGGTTACTCTCATCGAAATAAATCTGAGCCAAATAGAGATAAGTGTCTGACAAGCCAAAAGTATCATCAATAGAAAGAAAATTTTCTTCTGCCTTCAGCAGGCTTTTTTTTGCATTATCCGGCTGATTTATCTTTATATAATAATGAGAATAATTATTATAAAGCTCACCAAGTCCGTTTGGGTTAGGATTAGATCTATAAGATGACAATGCATCATCAAAATACCGTTTCGCCAATGCGGGTTTATTCTGAAAAAGATAGATAACCCCAATATTGGAAGCACTTTTCGCAAAGGTAAACGGTTCTTTATTTTTTGATGTTTTGTTGGCCTCTAACAGATACTTCAGCGCATTTTCTTTATCATCAATCGATTTATAAATAACGCCAATGTTGTTATAAATCTTGGCCAGCTGAATGTCATTTCCTGTTTCTTCATAGATTTTCATTGCCCGGAAGTCATTTTCCAATGCTTTTGCATACTCGTTTTGCTGCATATGGACGAAACCTTTGCTTCCGTATATTTTTGCCTGAAGATCTCTATATTTTTTGCTATCAGGCAAATTGCCACTGATTTTTTCTGCGATTTCAAAATGTTTTATGGCCTTGTCAAACTCGCCGTATAATTGGTAAGATACGCCTATATTCTGATGAGCAAGGCTTTGCTGATAGGCATTATTTTGTATGACGGCGTTTTTCAGTGCAAGGACGGCATACTTCTGCATTTTTTCCGGCTCGGTATATTTATAAGCGTCGGAAACCTGGTTTTGTAATGCCAATATTTTCTGTGGATCCTTTTCTTTCCGGAGCACAATGAGCAAGGAATCCACCCCGGATTGAGCAGATATCAGGTATACGAAAAAAATATGCAGAAAAATCAGGATTCTTCTCATCATTTTGTGTTTGATGCAAAATTACTCATAAGTTATTGATTCCTAAAACAGGAATGAGAAAACTTATGATATGAGTTAGAATTCGATGTCAATTTTAATTTTTCTAAATTTGAAATCTAAACGACTTTTTCATTTTGGAACATCGCAAAAAAATCGGACTGTTTTTCGGATCATTCAATCCCATTCATATCGGACACCTGATCTTAGCCAACTATATCCTGGAGCATACCGATATGCAGGAACTTTGGTTTGTAGTCAGTCCGCAAAACCCGTTCAAGGAAAAAAAATCATTACTGAAAGATCATAACCGTCTGGATATGGTTCAGCTGGCGATTAAAAATTATCCAAAAATGCGTGCTTCAAACGTTGAGTTTTCTTTACCTACACCTAGTTATACGATTGACACATTGACTTATCTTCAGGAAAAATATCCCGAATACACATTTTCCCTGATAATGGGTGAAGATAATCTCGGAAGTCTTCAGAAATGGAAAAATTATGAATTGCTATTACAGAATTATGAAATCATTGTTTATCCTAGAATTTTCGGTGAAGAAAAAAGATCAGATTATTTACAACACCAAAACATTCATCAGATTGATGCACCTATCATAGAACTATCGGCAACGGAAATCCGCAATATGATAAAAGCGGGAAAAAATACGAGACCAATGCTCCCACCAGAGGTTTTTGAATATCTGGATGGTTCTTCTTTTTATAAATAGAACTCTTCGGTTTTCTCTATTTTTATCTTATATCTTTGTAATAATGAATTTAATAGAAAAATACTTCTCAAAATACCCGGAAGAAAAACTCATACGATGGTTCAAGCAGGTCTGTCTTGCAGAAGCAGTTTCGTGGTTTCTTCTTTTTACAGCAATGATCTGGATCCGTGAAGATAAAGACGGACTTTTACCTACCATTTACATTATCATTATCGGTAATATCCACGGGCTTTTTTTTAGTCTATACTTATTATTGCTTTTACCATCCAGAAAAATCTTTAATTGGGATGATGAAGATTTTATTTTCGGATTATGCGCTGCCTTTTTTCCATTTGCCACAATCTGGATCGACAAAAAACTTGCAACAAAAAACCGGAATGATTGATTTAATTCAGTTCAATGAATCCATATCTTAAAAAGGAGTTTAATAATTTTGTACTATGAAAGTCACATTCTTTTCCTCGAAGCCGTATGACAAGGAATTTTTTGATCAGGCCAATCAGAAATTCAATTTTAAACTGGATTATTTCGAGACCCATCTCGGTCCGCACGTTCTTAATCTCATAGAAAATACCGATGCTGTCTGTGCATTTGTCAATGACAAACTGAATGATGCCGTTTTGGAATCTCTGGCACAAAAAGGCGTAAAATACATTGCCTTAAGATGTGCCGGCTTCAATAATGTGGATCTGGAAGCCGCAAAACGCCTCGGGCTGAGAGTCTCCAGAGTTCCCGCCTACTCTCCGGAAGCTGTGGCCGAACACGCTATGGCAATGATTCTTACACTCAACAGGAAAACCCACAAAGCTTACAACCGGGTTCGGGAACAGAATTTTGCTCTGAACGGATTGATGGGATTCAATCTTTATCAGAAAACCATCGGTGTGATTGGAACCGGCAACATCGGAGTTGCTTTTTGTAAGATTGCGAAAGGTTTTGGAGCCAGAGTTTTAGCTTATGACATTTGTGAAAATCCTGATCTGAAGCAACTTGGAATTGAATATATTTCCCAGGAACAGCTACTTTCCGAATCTGATATTATTTCGCTGCATTGTCCGCTGATGGAATCTACTCATCATTTGATTAATGAAGATTCCATCAAAAAAATGAAACCCAATGTAATGATCATCAATACCAGCCGTGGCGGACTGATTGACACGAAGGCTGTCATCAACGGATTAAAATCCAAACACATCGGTTATCTCGGTATTGATGTTTATGAGCAGGAAGATAAATTATTTTTCCGTGACCTTTCCCACACCATTATTGAGGATGACACCATCCAAAGATTGATGAGTTTCCCAAATGTTCTGGTTACAGCGCATCAGGCATTCTTTACGCAGGAAGCTTTGGAACAGATTGCCAATTCAACTTTATCAAGCCTTTTTCATTTTGAAAGTAAGACAAATTTTGAAAATCCAAATGCGGTTTTGATTTAAAAATTACGTTCAGAATTCCGGAAAAGCTATTTTTGAGTAGTTTAAAAATCAAGCCTTTGCATAATTTGCAAAGGTTTTTTTCATTTTTTTTGAATTATGATGTAATAATTCTTTATTCCAGATTGTCATATAATTAAAGCGGCTATAAAATTTTTATTCTGTAAATCAACAAGTTAAAAACAAAACAAAAATTTATTTACTACTTTGTATTGCATAATACTAATTTTTATATATATCTTTGCGATGTAAAATATTAGGAAATAAATACTACTATGAGAACTCTAATTGTAACACTGGGAATTTTGACAAGCGTTAGTATCAATGCTCAGAAAAAAAATGCAACTTCCGATTCTATCAAGACGAATAAAATCGAAGAAGTAAAACTTAACAAGAAAGTTTTTCAGAGAAAATCTGACCGTTTCATATACGATGTTGCCTCCTCGCCTGTTGCAAAAGGAACCAACACCTACAATCTGCTTCAGCAGACACCAATGCTTTCCAGCACCGATGGGAAAACGATGAAAATCATGGGAAAATCCGGCGTAGTTTTCTACATCAACGGAAAAAAAACCAATATGGATGCCGATGCTCTGACTGATATGCTGAAAAATACACCTTCCGAAGATATCCAGAAAATAGAGGTTATTACAGTTCCGGGAAGCGAATTCCAGGTGGAAGCGAATGAAGGTGTAGTGAACATCGTCATGAAAAAGAGCAAAACCAACGGCTACAACGGAACGTTAAAAATGACCGATAATCAAGGCTATTATAACAATCCGTCATCCGGAATCTCTTTTAATGCAAAGGTTGACAAGTGGTCATTCAGCACCAATTTCAACACGGGAACTTACAGACAAAGAGAATCTTATATCCTTTCCAACGGAACAAGCCAGTTAAAAAACGCATCACAGGGTTTCAATGATGATCCGAACAATAATTATGGCGGGAATGTGAACATCGATTACGAAATTAACAAAAAACAAAGCCTTGGTTTTACTTACAATATGCGTTATAACAAGAGTTTCAATTCTATCCTTGATATTACCAATTGGCAAAATGACGTACTAACCAACAGAACTGTTAATCACGAAGATGCGCAGACCAGAAATCACTCTTTCAATCTGAATTATGAAGTAAAAACAGATTCGCTTGGCAGCAAATTAATTTCAAACGTTTCATATCTCTGGTTCAATAGGGATAAGGAAAGCATCAACCAGACATATCCTTTCTTTGAAGCTCCGAATAATCAATATGCCGCTTTCAGACAGTCTGTTCCACAGATCATCAATAACTATGCTGCCAACATTGACTATATCAAGAAAATGAAAAATGAAAGTGTTTTTTCTCTGGGTGCAAGCTATAACTACACCAACACAGACAGCGATACGAGACAGGATGATTTTAAACAAAACAATTTTATCATCAACACCAATCTTTCCAATCATTTTCTTTACAAAGAAAACATCATCGGTGCTTACGCGACTTTTGAAAAGAAATTCTCTGATAAATTCTCCGGAAAAATCGGGACAAGATTCGAAGCAACTATCAGTAACGGTGATATTGTAGGCAAAGAAAATCTTGGATTTGAAAGAAACTTCAACAACTTTTTGCCTTACCTCAACTTCAGCTATAACATCAGCCCGGATCATAACCTGAGCTACACGTTTTCCAGCAGGGTAAGAAGGCCAGCATTCTGGCAGCTGAATCCTTCCAGAACCTATTTCACACCAAGTAATTATATTCAGAACAATCCTTTTATGAAGGCCTCCAAATACTATAATCAGGAAATCAATTATATGTATAAGAATGCTTTCTACGCAAACCTGAGCTTTAATTACGCGGATGATGCTGCCGCCCAGATGCCTTTACAGGGAACTGAAACCAAAATCCAGAGAGATCAGAACGGTAATCCGATACTGGATGCAAACGGACAGCCCGTTAAAGTAACGACAGATTTCCTGAGATACATCAGAACCAATTATGGCAATAATAAGCAAATCGGGCTTACACTCGGGATGAACAAAAGCTGGTTCGGAGAAATCTGGTCTACTAATTACTCTGCCAACTTCGAGTACGCCACCTATTCCGGAGGTGTAACGGAAGATCCTACTTCCAGCCAGCTTCCCGGCGACACGGAAACTCTGTCACCCTATATTCTTGACATCAAGACGCTTAATATGTTTTTCCAGGCAAATAATAACCTAAGATTGTCTGCAAAGAAAGACTGGTTCTTCACCGCTAATTACTGGCTGATGCCAACCAGAGAAACGGAGTTCGGAAAACTGAGAACACAGCAAAGCCTGGATTTGGGAATTAAGAAAATAATGGGCAACTTCACCTTCCTTGCAGAAGTGTATGATGTATTTAATCAAAACATTGATGACATCAGAAATACCCAGCCAAACGGTAACTATAACAATCTGAGAAGCTTCCAGTACAGAAGACAATTCAACCTCAACATCACTTACAACTTCGGAAACCAAAAACTTAAAAGAACCAGGGAAATGAAGTCTGCTAATGATGCTATCAAATCAAGAACCTAATCAGAAACAAATAAAACTATTACTCTTTTAAAAATAAAATTATGAAAGCAAAAACTCTCATCGCTGCCATATTTTTCTCCGGATTAATCTACGCTCAGGAAACGAAAACCGATTCAGCAAAAACTAAAAATATAGAAGCGGTAACACTGACAAAACAAGTTTTCAAAAAACAAAGTGACCGTTTTGTGTATGATGTGGCAGCATCGCCTGTAGCTAAAGGTAATACCGCCTTCAGCCTTCTGAAGCAGACGCCGCTTGTTTCTTCTACAGATGATAAAACGCTTAAAATCATCGGAAAAAACAATGCCGTTGTCTATATCAATGGTAGAAAGACTAATATGGATGCGGAATCTCTGACTCAATTCCTGAAAAATACCCCGGCTGAAAATATTCAGAAAATCGAAGTGATCACACTTCCGGGAAGTGAGTTTCAGGTAGAATCTTCGGACGGCATCATCAATATCATCCTGAAAAAGAAAATGACCGACGGACTGAACGGGAACATGAGAATGGGAAATTCACAAAACTATTATAACTCCACCTATGCGAGCGTCTCACTGAATTACAGAAAAGATAAACTGGGAATCAGCACCAATATCAACACCAGCGAAAATATACAGGAGCAATATTATATTCTGCGAAATGGCAGCAGCACCACCAGCAATCAATCCGAAGGCCGGGTGACCGATCCGAATAAAAACCTAGGAGGCTATCTCAATATCGATTATCAGCTGAATGATAACAGCAACCTGGCTTTGACCTGGAATTCCTGGGCGAACAGAAGCTACGGATCCGGCTCCAATCTTTTTAATACCATCATCGCTCCCAATGATAAAGGCGTAGCGGAACCAAGATACAGCCTTACTAAAAATCTGGAAAATGCGAGATCATATAACAATTCCCTTAACCTGAATTATGAATGGAAGACCGACACGCTCGGAAGCAAACTAAACCTGAATGCCGCTTATCTCAATTATAAAAGATTCCAGAATGCTGATAACAGAACGTATACCGCAGATCTGACAGGCCAGCCTTTTAATCCTTCTACTATCATTACGCAGAGTACGCCGCAGATTATCAACAACTTCTCTGCTACGGCAGATTATATCAAGAAATTCAAAAATGATTTTACAGTAGCAGTTGGAGGAAACTTTAACAAAACAAAAACTGATAACGACACAAAAAACGACACTTATTATTATGATAAAGACGGTAATCTGGTAGATCAATATGGAAAGCCGGCCAGCAGCCCACTATCTACACCCAATCATTTTATCTATGACGAGAATATCTATGGATTCTATCTGACTCTGGAAAAGAAATTCTCTGATAAGTTTTCAGGAAAAATCGGTTCGAGATATGAGCTGACAAACAGCGTCGGAACATCAGACAATAAGGATTTCAGCAATGTTGAGAGGGATTATAATAATTTTCTGCCTTATGTAAGCCTGAACTATGCCATTAACGACAAGAACAATATTTCTTACGCATTTTCCAGCAGAATGAGAAGACCAAGCTTCTGGGAACTGAATCCTGTGAAGAATTATCTGACCAATGTGAACTATACACAGAACAATCCTTTTGTGAAGGCATCTTCGGTTTACACCAATGAGTTCACGTATATGTTCAAGAATTCTTACTTCCTGATTTTCAATCATTCATTGACGAAAAATGTCATTACGCAGGTTCCTTTGCAGAGAGACAAGATCAGATTAGGACCTGACGGACAACCGGTTTTGGATGCCAATGGGAATAAAATCACGGACAGAGAATTGCGATATATCAGGACTAACTTCGGAGACAAGCAGGAGATGTCCGCTATGATCGGGATGCAGAAGTCTTTCTTCAAACAATATCTGACTTCCAATTTCAATATCGGGATGCAGAGAAATGTAAACAACGGCTTCCTGAATACAGACCCGATCACAGGCGATGTTTTCCCGGATTATGTCAACAAAATCAAATCGAACAGCTTATTGATTCAAACGAATAACACCGTAAGACTGGATAAAAACAAAACGTGGTTCTTGGGCGTGAACTATTGGTATGTGGACAATCAGCAGATTGAACTGGGCAGGCTGAAATCCCTGATGAGTCTGGACGCCAATATCAAAAAAGTCTGGAATGACTGGACTTTCGCCCTGGAAGTTTATGATATTCTGAAAACCAACAAAGTCGTGATCACCGATTATCAGGACAACGGCAACTTTAACTATATCAACCAAAATCAATATAACCAAGGTCTAAACTTCAGCGTGACTTACAATTTCGGGAACAAGAAAGTTCAGAAAATAAGAGATATCAGCAGCGCAGATAAGGACATTAAAAGCCGCACCAGATAACATACATTATATTTTCTTATCAAATCATTATTTTTCAAAAGAAACCCCGAAGAAGTTCCTCGGGGTTTTTATTTCTATTAAAGTGATTCTATTTCTTCGGCAGGAAAACCTCAGCCAGCATACATCTGGCACTTCCGCCACCGTTGGTTTCTATGACTGTCAAATCTGAGTAAATGATTTCGCAATATTTTTCAATTGCTGAGATTTGTTCCGGATTCAGAGATTTATAAGCGCTTTGGCTCATTACCAGGAATTTTTCTCCCGATTGGTTCTGAACCTGAAGCATATTTCCGGCGAAATTCTGCATCTGGTCTTCGGAGATTTCTATCAATTCTTTTCCGGAATTCTTAATCGTTTCAATGACTTTTTCTCTTTCCAGTTCATCATCGATACAATCCAGACAAATCACCACGAACTGATCTGCAACACACATCATTACATTGGTGTGATAAATCGGTAATCTTTCTTCGCCAGCCGGCTGATAAGAATGGAAAACTACCGGCTGAAAGCCAAATTCACTGCAAAATTTCCTGAACAAATCTTCATCCAGTCTCAACGAAACTGAACCGTAAGCAATCTTGTTATCGTGATCAAAAATCATACTTCCAGTTCCTTCCAGGAATTTATTGTCTTTTTCAGTTTTGGAGTAATCAATGATTTCTTTTACTTCAAATTGCTCTTTGATTTGGCTGATGATATCATCCCGTCTTTCCAAACGTCTGTTTTCGGCAAACATTGGGTATAAAACTACTTTTCCGTCTGCATGGAAACTCACCCAGTTATTCGGAAAAATAGAGTCCGGAGTTTTGGGATCCTGCGTATCTTTGATGGTAATGACATTGATGCCTTTTGCTCTGAGTTTTTCAACAAAAACGTTAAATTCTTTCAGCGCTTCATCTTGAACATTGCCTTCCTGCTGAACCTGAAAATAATTATTAACCGCTGTTTGCTCATTAAACCCGAAAGCGACAGGTTCTATCATTAAAACTGTATCTGTAGTCTGCATATTATCTAACTAAAATTTAAAATTTAATTTATCTCGCAGATTTTTCAGATTTAGCAAATATTCCAAATAAAAAATTTGCAGAATTTGCAGAATCTGCGAGAAATATCTGACTTACTCTCTCACCAACGGCAAAGTAGAGCATCTTAACAATCCGCCCATTTTGGAAATCTCGCGGTAAGGGATTTCCTCCACCGTCATCCCCCACTCGTCCCGGAGATGGTGATTGAGCCTCGTGAAAGTTTTGTCCGAAACCACAACATCCGGCGCAATTGAGAAGATATTCGGGTTCATGTCGAACATTTCTTTATCATTAACCTCGAAACAGTTTTCTTCACCGAAAATATCCAAAAGCAACTGATAATCCGACTCATCTACAAATCCGTTTTTGTAAATAATACATTTATCTTCCCCAACAATGTTGAAGGTGCAATCCAAATGCAAAATACCTTCGTATGGCTTTGTATCGTTCTTTTTCAAATCCAGATCAATTATTCTTTTCTTTGGAAAATATTCTTTCAGGATTTCAATCGCATACTCATTGGTTCTGGCTGTTTTGAGATTTCTGTAATCCGGGCTGTAGCTTGTTCCTATGAACAGAAACCCGTTCCACACGATAACATCTCCACCTTCTATATGAGCAGTTTCCGGCAGGTTAATGACATTTCTCCAGGACACTTTATCAATGATGTGCCTGTAAGCTTCCTGCTCATCTGCACGATCGGGAATAATGTTTGAGATAATCATTTTATCCTCAATCACAAAAGCAACATCCCTTGCGAAAACCTGGTTATAATCTTTAATGATTTTCGGACGGAAAACCTCGACATCATATTTTTTCAACACTTTTTCAAATTCGGTCATTTCAAAAACAATATCCTCTTCTTTGGGATAGATATTATTTTCGATGGTATGATAAGATTTTGCGTCGTAACTTTCTTCGAGTGTCGGAACAGGGCCGTTAGATTTTGGCTGTCCAAGCACTACGGATTTAAGTTTTCCTGTTTCGTTTTTGATGTTTAGTTTCATATTATAGGAATGAGGCAAATATAACCAAACAAAACAAATTGAGAATTTTCCGCTACAGTAAATAAAATCTATGATAAAATTTTAGCTGGAGATATTTCTATGATAATCTGCGAAACGCCGAAAAAAAATCCCCGAAAATTTAATTTCGAGGATTTTACAATTAAGTTTGCAAATTTTTAACCAATTATTTGGACTTCTATGATAAATCTACAATTAAAAATTTGCATCATAATCCTTTAGAGAAATCTCTTCCGGATTATCAGGATCTGATAAAATATCTATAATCTTCTGCAAATTATGATAATCTAATGGGGAATTTAAAACGGCTTTAACTTCCGTGTGCTGCGGTTCGGGTATATACTGAAGATTCTTCATAACATAATCCAGCAGCTCATCCGGGGCCATTTCTTTTATTTTTGAAAGAAGTGTTTCCATCTTATTTATGGTGTATTGATTCCGTTTGTTTCGGCTTGTTTAATTGCCCATGCCAGCGTATTAGCAAAAATAATGGCGTTCTGCACCTGCAAACTTCCTGCTGTGTAGCCGTTTCCTGCATAACCATAAGCTGTTTTCTGCACAGGAAGGTAACCTCCTGAACTAGGCGCTACAAAAGGTTCTATAGTATTGCTCGGATATTGGTTTCCGTTGGCATTTTCATTACTCAGGAATCCACCGTCTCCAAACCATATAAAGTTCAATCCGGCATGTCTGAAACCGGTAAGACCTGAATAAACTGTAGCATCGTTAACGGCTTGAGCATAGCTCAAAGGAATCACGCTTCCAGAAATACCCTGTACTCTTGCTGTTCCTGAAGCATCTTCACCCCAGTTCTTCCCTCTCACATCGCCAAAAGGACCATTTAAGATAGCATCATTAGTATTAGCAAGTGCATAAACAGCACCTCCGCCATTAATCTGGCCTGAAGTGATGGAAGAATCTGAAAATAAAGCTCTCATTAAATTCTGTACACTAGCAGCCGTCTCTGTATAAGCTATAACAACTCCTTTCTTATTTAGGTAATTAACAAGGTAGCCTGCACTTGTAGCATCTATATTTGAATAATCAAAACCTAAAATTACTATATCCGGTTTGTTATTAAGTGCTGTTAATAAGGCTGCGCTTGTGGGGTTCGACCCTAATGATGTATGTGTATATCCTGCAGATTTGACCACACTTGTTGCCGTGGTTCCAAAGTTAGTTGAAGAATCCATTAAGCTTCTTGATGGTCCTGTAAAAGCACTATAGCCATACACAGTTTCATTACCGATATGCAGAACTTTTTTTACCGGAATGGTCATTACTACGGTAACATTACAGGTTGCGGCTCCGTCTGCACTATTGGAAGTAATAGTCATCACTTTATCTGCTGTGGAAGTAGGCGTTCCGGTTCCCGAAAGGATTATGTTCTGATTACCGGTAGCTGTAAAGGTACCTGACGCACTGAATGAGATCCCATCTACTGTATTGGTTGTAATAGCATAGCTTCCCAGAGAAGTTACAACAACCGGCAATGTAATGGTATTACTTGCTGTTAAAGCAGTTCCTTTTGTATAGACTCCGTTCACGGTTGCACTGCCACAGGACATAGAATAAGTTCCGGAAGAACTCAGAACATTAATGGTAACCGCCGGAGTACAAGATACACTTACTCCATTTGCCAATAACTGTACGGTATCTAGTTGTGCGGCTGCCGGTGTTCCCTGGCCTGCTACCTGTACCGTTTGTACTCCTGTGTTCAGGAATATTCCGGTCGCATAAAAATTATATCCATTTGTTGTTGTTCCAGAGATGGTATAATTTCCTTTTTTAGTTACATTTACAGTAACAGTAAGATAATTGGAAGCATCCAGAGCCTTCCCTTTTATATAAGTACCTATCGCTTTGCTATTGGAACAGTCAATTGTAAATGTGGATTTACCTAACTGTCCGCACACACTTTTCCATTCACTATCGGCAAGGCTCCAATAGTTATAACAATCCTCTGTTGTATTATAAATAAGAAGACCATCATCAGAGGCTGCATTTATTGTAATTGCATTTCTCTGGCTTTCTGTAAGGCGAGGAATAAGAATTCCTTTGTTATTTCCACCAGATATAATATCCAATACAGTGTTTGGATTGGGCGTAGAAGTATTGATCCCGACTGAGCCGTTATTGGTCTGGCAATACAATCTCCCCCAGATTATTAAAAACAGAAAGAGGAAGCGTACAAAATTTGTTATTCTTTTATTGTTATTCTTCATTTTTTTATTATTTACTCTTAATTTAAATCTTTATTTATCAGCACTATATAGGAAGATCGAAGATTTTTTCCAATGTTGCCATAAATTTTATGCTCTTTTAATAGTTAATCAAAGATTAATTTTTCAACTGAGTAGGAATATTAGGATTATTCTGATAATTACTGCCTAGAGGGCCCGGAAACGCATAACCCGCACCGAATAAATTATAATCATTGGTATCAATAGTACCATTGGCATTATCATCTCCTGTGATGTACAAAGCATGGTAGTACCCGATTGCTACATCTACAATTTTCTCGGAAATCGACATAGAAGCAGTTGAAACTTTCTGCCAGCTTGTTGAATTATTAATAAATCCAAATTCATCAGGTGTTCCCATTTTTCCATAATAATTATATCCGGATGCATAAACATTGGGTTTGACTGAAGGATTTGACTGTTTTGTAATGAGAGCAAAAGAGCCTATTCCTACACCTCCATCCATGCCTTTTACCTTTACTATAGTTTCTCCTGGATCTATGGTTACATTATTACTAAGGTTGTAAGAATTTCCTGCAGCACCACCGCTGATTTCATTATTGTTTCCAAAACCATGTATTTTTCCTGAACCGTCTAAAACGATGCAACTGTACGTACTTAGTGCCACACTCTTTGCAAAAGTTGCAGAATTACTTGCTCCACCAGTGAAAATGGTGCTTTGAGTAGGTATCTGAGTCCAGCCTGTTGTAGACGGCGATGTATTTTGATTATTTAAGTTATATCCCCAATAATGTAATTTTCCTGTACTGTCTATTGCACATACTTTATCCTGAGCCATTGCAAAATCCACAATGGTTACACCATTAAGAGACCCAGAATTTATCTGAGTAGGCGTAGAGATATATCCAGTATTGGTATTATTCCCATTCATATAGTTAAAGTTCGCTCCCATAGTATATAACTTACCATCGTTTCCTAATACTATTGTATTTAGATTACTCGACTCTACCTTTACTGGTTTTATGCCAGAAGGCATAATAACTTCAGTTGGAATATTAGTAGAGATAACCGTTGGGTAGTCTAGTCCATTTTTGCCATATATATTATATCCCCAAGAATACAGTTTTCCTGTTGCGGTGATTGCATATCCGCTATAATAGCCTGATGCTACATCCGTACATGCTTCTGCAATAATTTTTACGGGAATCTGTTGATATCCCATATTATTAGTGCCTACCGCTCCTAAACCGCCATACCCCATTGTATATACATTCTTATCCGATGCATTTATATACACAGATTGGTATAAAAAGTCGCCATCTGCATCAATGGCCTTAATAATACCGTTTGTAGCTGTACTCCCATTATTGTTGTAAGTATTGTTTATAATTGTAGTTACACCAGCTTCGTCTAACAGGCAGCCAGACCATTTCGTGTCAGTCTTAATGCGCACACATTTTAATGTATTGTCATAAACAAAAGTTGCTTCAATAGCTGTAGTATTATTTGGTGTAACTGTTGATAAAGCTTCACTAACAACAGGTAATACAACTCCCATTTCTTTAGACGTATTTTGAATGTGCAAAGCTCCTTGTGGGTTTTGTGTATTAATACCAACCTGACATAATGACACTGTATAACAGCAAATTGCTGCTAATAATAAATTTTTTTTCATTGTTGTGTTGTTGTGTTTTTAAATTTCCTGTAAATGTTAACAGACCTAATAAAGTTAACATTATAGTAGTGCTTGAAAGCTTTTAAAATTTCACATCAAATATTGATTGTTAATATTCAAAGGAAATATTTCTATTATAATGAAAAATTATTTCTATTTAACATCTAATATCTATTGGCTTAATCCTAAATTATAACCCTAATTTGGGATTAAACCGTCATGTCTTTGATCAATGGCGGTGCTCGCGAACTTTTTGAAGTAAAAAGAATATGATTTCTGTTCTTACAGTTCGAAAAGTTCATTTTATTGTTTTCAGAATGATTATTATAGAAAACAATATGCTTATCGGTGAAGACAGCTATCTTTAGAAATTGAAAATTTTGCGGAATGATAAAAACCTCAGGATTTTGTTTTACAAAATTAAAAGTATGATCTGATGACGACCCCTTATTAATTAATTGTTCAGGCTCATCCAGCTTCTGTCTTTGCTGTTTATTAATCTTTGAAAAAGATCTTTCTTTTAAGGATTTTTGTTTTTTTACAATGGAAGTTTCTGATTGGAGAGAATCAGCATTGGCAACGTCCGTTTGATGTTTGAAATCATTTTTTCCAACAGAAGGTTCCGGGTCTTTATTTTCTGAAACCATCAATGAATCCCCATAAACCAATGTGCCCTCTTTTATGGTGATCTGGCTATAAAAATTGGAAGATAAAAATAAGACTACAGCAAAAAGGGCAGACTTATTGAAAATCTGCCACCTTTGATAGTAATTTATCTTTATTAATTTTATCATTTGTGTTTAGTACAAATTTACTTGTACTGACAAACTGAAACATATAAATTCATCTATTTTTCTGATTGTGTTTATATTTACACAAAACATTGATATTCAAATATTTAAAAAAGCATTTTTATAAAGTAATTGACCTATTGTTTTTATAATATTTAATATACTTTGTGTACTTACATAATTGTAATAATTTTACTGATAGAATTATTACATCATGATCAAAGAAAACATTAGGAATGATGAAATCATGAAAGCTTTACTCAAGAAGTTCTTTCTTCATTTTCATATAATCCTGTTGTTTATACTTATTGCTAACACGGTTTGTTTTTATATAGATAATTCAGAATTCTATTTTAAACTATTCCTGATATTTAGTTGCTACGAGTCTTTTGTTACAGCGATAACATTTAAAATGTCCTATGACCAGCAGCAGCCCTTTGTATTGCCCTACCTTATAGCCCTTTATTTATTTTCCTGGTACTTTTTACTTTGCATGTGGCATAGCAATCCTGCTGTTCTATGTATTTTTATTGCTTTTCCATTTGGTACGTATACTATTTTCTCCAGAAAAATTGTGCTTCTTTGGTGTCTGGCAATTATTACTAGCATAATAATTACTATTGTGATCCCGGCGGATATTTTTTCTAAGCCATATCCTCTTGTTAATGTCAACTATGTAAACCTGAGAATATTGACTTGTTTTATGATTTTTTTTGGTTTTATATTCTTTTACAACAATAAAATCAACAACTCCAATGTGCACAGACCCGCAACAGAAAACTTAGACGTCTATAATGAAGCTGAAAATAGAACCAGCGATATTTATAAAGTCTTGTACCGGCAAATCACACTTTATTTTGAAAATAAGACTCCGTGGAAAAATCCGGATTTTAGTATCCAGGATTTGGCAATCAAGCTTAACACCAATACAACCTATATTTCCAGGGCAGTAAATTACAGTTCGGGGATGAACTTTAAAACCTTTGTGAATAAATACAGAATTGATTACATTAAGAATGAGCTTTTGTCCGACCATGTAAAAAAACGCTACTCCTTATTTTACATTTATACTTCAGCGGGCTTCAGACATCAGTCCACATTTAATAAGGCTTTCAAGCAGATAGAAAGTATGACACCATCAGAATACATCGCACTTATCAGCAAGAAAAATGTTTCCATTTCTGAAACTTAAACAGCTGTAATAACAGTTAATATTCTCGTCCTAATTTTTAATAAATTTCAGCCTTATAGTTTCCTGATTAAGGTTAGTGATTTGCAGTATATACAAACCTTTTTTGAGAGCACTCACATCAATTTCATCGGAAATTTCTTTTTTAAGCAACATTCTTCCCTCTAAATCATATATAATTAGCTGTTGTGCATCATCGCCATAGATTTTTAACCTGTCCTGTACCGGATTAGGAGCAATAAAAGTAATTTTTTTATGGCCGGCATCGTCAACTGATAAGAATACGTCCTCCAGCGCCTGAGCCTTAGAAGTGTTCTGATTAATACTCAGAAGAGGTATACTCAGATTACCATTAGACGTACTAAGCAACGGAAACTTATGTATGCTATCATAGTACACATAGGTGGTATTGGTAATCGTCCCTATTGAAAATAAGTAATTGGTATCCGTAGATTGGTACAGGTTAAAATTTTGGATAGACTTTATTCTGAGCACATTACTGTAGATCTTCGTCCCAATGATCAGTGTTCCTGCTGCATCAGCACTGTTATTAATGGTTCCTTTAAATAATCCCGATCCGGATGAAGAGGAAAATGTTCCCCTGGCATTATCCGTTTCAGCATACCCAAAACTTGCAGGATAAGTAATCACAGTTCCATTATCCGCAGAAAAATTAAGTGTGGCACCAGATGATGTTAGGCCGGTAATCTCTAATTTTGTAGAAGATGTTTTATACAATATGGTACTTGTATCATCAGTCATTTTGAGTGTTGATCCCGGAAAAGCAGCAACTTCAGAAGCAGCGGGAATCGTATAATTACTCACAGAAAGACTGCCCTGGCTCAATGAAGCGTTATTAAAAGTCACATTATTCCCTGAAGATGTATTATCTACAGTTCCTATAACATTATAATTATTAACTATATCTCCGGCAGACGGATCATTGAAAGATTTTGTGATTGTTACCTGCGCATTGATAAAATTAAACGCTGTTAAAAAAATTAAAAGTTGTAAAGATTTCATCATTAATTGTTTTTATTTTATTAAAAAAAACAGTTCCAGTGAGGTAAACCTTACTGGTACTGTTTTTGATATTTTTTTTTCAAGATTGCATACCTTAAATAAGATTTACTGAATGCGTGTCACCACCCAATAGCCGCGGTATACATTATCTACTTGAGTTGCGTGGAAATTTAACACATACCAAGAACCATCATCAAATGTAAGCTGCACATTTGTATACTCTGAATTTGAATTATTACTGCACAGAAAATTACTGTCGCCATCCATATAAATACCATAATAACCTGGATTAACGTAAGCGCTCACGCCTCCATCTACCTTATCATTCGTACTCAATGCAGATGAATGGTATCTGACAACACTACTGGTGGTATTATATAAAACAGGCCTCACGCTGGTTCCGGTTCCTTCATTCAGAAAGTCTAATCTTAAACCTTTGACAATAAGAACTCCCGATGAAGAGCTGGTTAAACCCGCTGCTTCTATCATAGATCTTCCTGTAGTAGTGCCAAGATTTGCTGTACCCGCAGCATTTCCCTTGCCAGTCATCCAGTTTGAGGTATATGAATTTGTTAGGAATGTAGATGCTGGTACGGATACTGTAAAACCTCTGGTTTCGCCAATCCTGTAATTATCCAATGCGCCCACAGTTGCAGTACAGCTTTTACCTAAAAAGGTAATGGGTACATTAATCGTGCTTGGGCTTGAAAAATTAGGTGTGCCTGTAATACTATATGTTACATTACCGTTACCAATATTCAGATTCCCTGCCTGTTGTGTAAAAGTCAATCCATTTTGAGTAAATGAGGTCCCGACATCATATGCTCCACCATTACCCCCGGTATAAGGAATGGTTAGTGAGCCGTTATACGGAGTACCGCTCACAAAAACACTTGGGGAAGCACTGGCGCTGGAGCAGGTCAACGTGGATATAGATGGATTAATGGCCGGTGTATTATTTAAATACCTCCATTCCGTACCGTTCCAATACACAAATCCTTTTCCGGTTAACCCGCCGGTCCCTGTATTATAAACGATGAGTCCTGTAGCCGGTGAACTTACCGTAGTCTGATCAGAAACACTGTTTAAGGCTACTCTAGGAAGCAGTAGCCCTTTGTTTGTTGCTGTAATATCCAATAAAGCAGACAGATCCGGAGAAGCGGTTCCTATTCCAACAGAACCATTATCTTTTGCTACAAAATACGTTCCTGCATCCCTGCTGCTGCCGTCAGATTTCGTTCCCAGCTTGACCATTGTGTTAGTTGTATCATTGACCCAGGCATCATTGGTTGCATCACCTGAACTGCCACCGCCGGAAAGTTTTTGCCAAACAGATCCGTCAAAATAATAATAACCAACAGCATCCATATTTACCCTTGTGCCGCTGTTATCTCCGCCGGAAACATCAGTTATGTAAATCATCGCCCCTTTCTGATCTGCACCATAGGATGCAGTAAGGGCGGTCATTTCTGCTCTTGTCAGTCTTGGCGCTTGTAATCCATAATGCTGCGCATTATCTGATACAGCTCCCAATGCATCCCGTTTTGCACTAACATCCAATGAGGTTTTTGGATCTGAGTTGTTAATTCCTACCTGGGAATAGCCGATTGCTGAAGTCAACAGCAAAATGTTTAATAAAACTTTTTTTTTCATTATCTGAATTTCTATTTGTGTGTGAATTTTCATTTGATTTTTCAGTGACTAATATTGACTATCTATCCTGGCTGGTATATAAGCCTTTTTCTAAACTTGATTTAAGAAACTTAATGGAAAACAAACAGAAATAAAAAAATATAGTCTTTAAACTGCCATAATCCTGCATGCATATCTTTAATGCTAATTTTCATCAAGTTCAGTATGCGAAATTAGTCGCCAAATCAAATCGAAATTGTATCAATCAGAACAATATGAAAAAATGTTTAAGATTTATAATTATTTGAATATCAATTAATTATAACAGCTATTTTATAAAAATTATAAATTATAAATTATAACTTGTCGTTTTATCAGCTAATAGAAAATAAAATGTTGATTTATATTTCACTTATATGTGTAATCGGAATACACTTTATATAATTTTATTTCTAAGATTTTGATCCCAAAATCAAAGTAGTTTCTAAAGCCTGCAATGTATTAATTAAAGATTTTACAAACAGTCACAAAAGAGTTATTTCCTTAATAATTTAGTAAAAAAAAAGCCAGCGAATAGGCATTTACCCATTGCTGGCATTAACAACTAATTGTATTTTAGTCAGTGATATATGCTTTAGGTGTCGTATTATTGACAGTAAAGGCGATTAGATTTGCAAACCATCTCGCTCCTCTCATCGTATAAGGACTGGCGGTACAAGTGGTTGTAGATTTTGGATTGTTATTAGAACACATTGTATAAATTGAGTTTGTTAAACCATCATCATCACCTGTATAGAACAGATAATTAGAAGCATCCCAAAATCCAACTATCGGATTTCCTGCAGCAGTTGATCTTATAAAAGCTAAATCTGTTCGCGCTGTCGTGATGGCCCAAGCACTTCCATTAGGAGAAGAATAACCATATCCTGTTACATTTCCAAATGTCCCTTTTATAGGAGACACCTGAAAATTGGTCAATGGTGCATCCCAGTACATTGTTCCGTTTTGTGTGCCGGTAATGGTAGTGCAATTCAGTTTTGCCAAAATGGTCGTTATATCCGATGTAGCTGAATAATCATCACCTTCCAGAATAACAACAGACTGGTGAGTGGCCAGATAGCTTACAAAAGCATTTTCGGTAGCATTGTCCCATGTATTATTACCTGTTCCGCTTGGTCCGGACAAATAAACAATATCATACTGAGCAAATGTGGTACTCAGGTTAGCCGAATTAATACTGTTGTAAGCTAATGTTGTGAAGCTTACCGTTCCCAATTTCACAATCCCGGAAGGCCCGAATTCACCACTATTATTATTAACAAAGTTATTAAAATAAGATGAGCCGTTTGTTCCAAGATCATTATTACCTAACAATGATAATACCTTAACCATCCTGGTAGATTTAGATGATTGTACCGAAGAAGAAACAGAACACGTAGATCCACCAGAGCTTATAGTCCATGTATATGACCCACTGTTTACTGGTGTTCCAACAGGATATAATGTAACAGTCTGGATTCCGGTAGATGTAAAGGTTCCGTTTGCAGAAAACTGAACACCATCTGTCATACTGGATTGTATGTTATATGTACCTAATGAACTTACATTCACACTCATTGTTATTGTTGCTGTAGCTGTATCACCCGCTGAAAGGCTTCCGTTCATTGTAGCCGTACTGCAATCGGCTGTAAAAACGGAAGTCCCCCCAGAACCGCCGACACACTTCCAACCCTGCCCCGCTCCTGAGCCTGTATAGACCTGCAGTTCACCACCGGAATTATTACAACTGTTACAATCTGAGCAAAACAGCACCAGTCCGGTCGCAGGGCTGGAAATAGCATTTTTCTGAGCGCTGGTCATTCTTGGCGGCAGAAATCCTTTGGTAGTAGAGGTGACATCTAATATGGCAGATGCATTTGGAGAAGCGGTTCCTATTCCTACAGAACCATTATCTTTTGCCACAAAATCCGTTCCTGCATCCCTGCTGCTGCCGTCAGATTTCGTTCCCAGTTTGACCATTGTGTTGGCCGTATCATTGACCCAGGCATCATTGGTTGCATCACCTGAACTGCCACCCCCGGAAAGTTTTTGCCAAACAGATCCGTCAAAATAATAATAACCAACAGCATCCATATTTACCCTTGTGCCGCTGTTGTCTCCACCGGAAACATCAGTTATATATATCATTGCCCCTTTCTGATCTGCACCATAGGATGAAGTAAGGGCTGTCATTTCTGCTCTTGTCAATCTTGGAGCCTGTAAACCATATTTTTGCGTATTGTCCGATATAGCTCCCAAACCATCGCGTTTTGCACTCACATCCAGCGTTGTTTTTGGGTCCGAGTTGTTGATCCCAACTTGAGAATAACTGATTGAGGAAATCAGTAGGATTATATTTAGTAGAATTTTTGTTTTCATAATTCGATATTATATTGTAAAACATTTTATAGAATGAATAATTAGGTCTGTAGTAAAATTCATATGGGAGGCGCTCTGGATCCTGAATTATTAATAAAGGTTTTAATCAGGCAGCTGTAATTAGCACAGGATTTCCTGAGTATATTATCCCAAAATTCCAGAATACTAATCGTTTTAATAAGAGGCAAGAAATATTTTAAACTCTCATCTTTTGTTGGAGAAAAGAATTTATCATGTTTAGATATAAAGTTTCCGAAGATTTGGCTCGGGCCATTACTACTATAAAGATTATTGCCAAGATCAGCATGCCTATTTTTTAACTTTTTAAGATAAAGTTCTTCTGACCTTTTGAGCTTTGTCTTAAGACTAATTAACTTTTTCGGAGGTATTTTAGATATATGCTTGCAAGACGTTTTTTTTGATTGCAAACCTGATTGTAAAAATGGCGTAAAGGACAGGTTATTCAATCCGGTTACGATAGCATCATCAGATATATGAATATTCTTATCCGCAATTAGGATTTTAGTGTTTTCCGGATTTTTATAGATGAGAGAATCACCAACTATTGTTGTTCCTGCTGATATCGTAATCTGAGAAAAAGCAATTGAAAAAAAAGTAAAAACAATAATATTAGTGGCGGTTTTTTAGGCTGCCATAATTTAATATGAATTGGTTTGTTACTGATTCCCAAAATTTTTAGTTTTTCAATGCAAATTTAGTTGACTGATTAAACTGAAACACGTCTTGGCAGCATTAATATTGAAAAGCGTTTAATTTTTTAAAACATTGAATATCAATAATTTAAAAAAGCTGTTTTATATAAAATAGAAATTTTCAAAAAAAAACCCTTATTTAATAGTAATTAATTTATTTTTTATAATTTTAACAGGTAAAATAAAATAACTTATTTAATTATATTGATGAAATTTTAATCATAAAACAATATATCAAATAAATCGTGAATATTACAACAGAATATAAATATTGTCTCTTAAAGAGCTACTTATTTAAGTTGCTTTTTATAATATCGCTGGTAATTTTAGCGAATGCTTACGCATTCTACTTAGAGGGACTTATGTTTTATTTTCGTTTATTTGTATATGTTCTATTATTTATTACATTCGTTTTAATTTCAACATATAAAAAAACATACACCCAGATTGAACCTTTCATAAAAACTTTTACTTTCGCAACTTATCTGATTGTATGGTATTTTGTACTTTGTATTTGGACCGTTATACCAACCGTATTTTTCGTTCTTTTTCTTTTTCCTTTATTCAATTATACTGTAGCTTCAGATAAAACCGCCATTCATTGGCTATTCGCCGTTATAATTACCATTATTCTTACTCTTATTATCCCAAAAGATATTTTTTCGATCGTCCCGATAAAGCAGCAGGCAACATATGGCAATCTGAAGCTTATAGCATCCATTACTGTCATTTACGGCTTTATTTTTTATTATAATAACAAAATTGTAAAATCATTGCATCCATCAGACAAAGAGGAACAATCCCCAGAAAAAAGCGCTGATTCTGAAATGAGATATAAGAAAGTGTATGATAACCTTTATCATCAGATAATCGATTATTTTGAAAAAGACAAGCCGTGGAGAAATCCTGATTTCAGCATTCATGATCTGGCAACGAAGCTTAACACAAACAACACTTACATATCACGGGCAATAAACTACAGTTCCGGAATGAATTTTAAAACACTTGTAAATAAACACCGGATAGAGTATATCAAAAATGAGCTTTTAACGGATAATGTAAAAAAACGCTACACCTTACTTTATATTTATACTTCTGCCGGCTTCAGACACCAGTCTACATTTAATAAAGCTTTTAAGCAGATAGAAAATATGACGCCCTCCGAATATATTTTAATGTTAGGTAACCAAGAACTGACAACACCTATTGACCTGACATAATCAAAAAAATCCCCGAAAAATTATTTTCGGGGATTTTTTTATTTTATCTGTTAGCTATATCAACGTAATCGCGTTTTTCTGCGCCTTGGTAAACCTGTCTCGGTCTACCGATCGGGTCGCCTTTCAGCCTCATCTCTTTCCATTGAGAGATCCATCCCGGCAATCTTCCTAATGCAAACATCACTGTAAACATTTCTGTTGGGATTCCAAGCGCTCTGTAAATGATTCCGGAATAGAAATCTACATTAGGGTATAGTTTTCTTTCTACGAAATAATCATCCTCCAGCGCCACTCTCTCCAGTTGCATTGCAATATCAAGCGCTTTGTCCTGGATTCCTAATTTTCCTAAGATGTCATCAGCCGCTTTTTTAATGATTTTTGCTCTCGGATCAAAGTTTTTATAAACTCTGTGACCAAAGCCCATTAATCTGAAGCTGTCTTCTTTATCTTTTGCTTTAGCGACATATTTAGAAACATCGCCACCGTCTTTTTCGATCATTTCAAGCATCTCGATTACCGCTTGGTTTGCTCCACCGTGAAGCGGTCCCCAAAGTGCGGAAACTCCTGCCGAGATAGATGCGAATAATCCTGTATGAGCAGAACCCACCATTCTAACGGTAGATGTAGAACAGTTTTGCTCGTGATCTGCGTGAAGGATCAACAACTTATCAAGTGCTTCCACTACAACTGGATCAATTTCGAAATCCTCATAAGGAAGCCTGAATGTCATTTTATAAAAATTCTCAACATAGTTAAGATTATTATCGCCGTGATTGATTGGGAGACCCAAAGTCTTTCTGTAAGTCCATGCACAAAGATGAGAGAATTTCGCAATCATTAATTCTGCAGCAAGATCCATTTCTTCTTTGGATTTCACATCCACAGCTTTCGGGTTAAATGCTGTAAGGGCAGATGTAAGCGCAGATAAAACACCCATTGGATGCGCAGAACGAGGAAAGACATCAATCAGTCTCTTCATCTCATCTGCCACGAAGTTATATTTTTTGATGTTATTTTCGAATGATGAAAACTGATCGGTAGTCGGCAACTCTCCGTGCAGCAAAAGATACATTACCTCCGTAAAGTTTGATTTCTCGGCAATCTGCTCTATCGGATAGCCTCTGTAGAACAATTCGCCCTGATCACCATCAAGATAAGTAATTTCACTGATCGTTGCACCTGTATTTTTGTAACCAAGATCCAAAGTGATCAATCCTGTCTGATCTCTCAATTTGGAAATATCAATTCCTCTGTCACCGATAGTACTTTCTACGATTGGATATTCGAAGTTTTTCCCGTCGTAATTTAATATAACTTTATTATCTGACATTTTTAAAAAATTTATTCGCTAAATATAATACTTTCAGCTTTAATCTTCAACTGACAAAAGTCATATCACCTGATCGATTGTATTAATGCTAGCTATTGAACGAAAAAATAATGATAGCGATCAGAATAAAACTTAATAAAACACTGATTAACAATTAAATACAAAACATAAGCATCCGGAAAATTTCCGGATGCTTAAAATTATAAATTTTTGTTAAAATTATCTTTTGATTTTAAAAGCGTCTAATCCAGGGAAAATTGCCGTCTCTCCAAGCGCTTCCTCAATTCTCAGCAATTGGTTGTATTTTGCCATTCTGTCGGATCTGGAAGCAGAACCTGTTTTGATCTGTCCGCAGTTCTGAGCAACTGCAAGATCAGCAATTGTAGAATCTTCTGTTTCTCCGGATCTGTGAGACATTACCGTTGTATATTTATTGTGCTGAGCCATCTGAACTGCCGCCATAGTTTCGGAAAGTGAACCGATCTGGTTTACTTTTACAAGAATTGAATTGGCTATTCCTTCATTAATTCCTCTGGAAAGTCGCTCAACATTAGTTACGAATAAATCATCACCAACTAACTGAACTCTGTCCCCGATTTTATCGGTCAATTCTTTCCAGCCAGCCCAGTCATTTTCCTGCATACCATCCTCGATAGAGATAATTGGATATTTATTTGCCAATTCAGCCAAGTAAGAAACCTGTTCGCTGCTTGAGAATACTGGCGCATCCGGTGTCTGGAATTTTCTATAATCGTAAACACCATCTTTGTAGAATTCTGAAGCGGCGCAATCCAAAGCTATCATTACATCATCACCTGGCTTGTAGCCCGCTTTTTCGATAGCCTGCAATAAAGTATCCAAAGCATCTTCAGTTCCTGTGAATGTTGGCGCAAATCCACCTTCGTCACCCACTGCAGTAGACAAACCTCTTCCATGAAGAATTGATTTTAAGCTATGGAAAATCTCTGTTCCTTTTCTCAAAGCGTGAGAAAAAGAATCTGCTTTTACCGGCATTACCATAAATTCCTGGAAAGCAATTGGAGCATCAGAGTGAGATCCGCCATTGATCACATTCATCATTGGAACCGGAAGCGTGTTGGCGTTTACACCACCTACATATTTATAAAGAGGCATTCTCAATTCAGCAGCAGCCGCTTTTGCAGCAGCCAGGGAAACGCCTAAAATGGCATTAGCTCCTAATTTTCCTTTGTTAGAAGTTCCATCAAGATCAATCATTATTGCATCGATCAGATTTTGCTCGAATACAGGAAGACCTATTAATTCCGGAGCGATAATCTCCTTTACATTTTCAACCGCTTTCAAAACACCTTTCCCTAAAAATTCCGGCGCACCGTCTCTCAGTTCTACGGCCTCATGCTCACCTGTAGATGCACCAGAAGGAACAGCTGCGCGTCCCATTGCTCCACTTTCCGTGAAAACATCTACCTCTATTGTCGGATTCCCTCTGGAATCTAAAATCTGCCTTGCTTCGATAAATGAAATGTAACTCATTGTCTTGATGTTGTTTATTTAAGATTTTTATTTTGTCGCTTTTGTAAAGCAATGCAAATTTAAGAAATTTAAAATATTATGTGATGAATCATTTTTTAACAATGATTATCAAGCAAAATTATTTTATTTGAGAATTCTGTATTTTACTTTGATAACTCCCTGATTGAGGCTCGCAATTCTTTTGAATGCACCCTGACTGAGATCAAATCCCCGGGAAGCTTTCAGCGGACCTCTGTCATTAACAGTTACCGTTACTGATTTTCCATTTTCTTCATTAAGGATTTCTACTCTGCTTCCAAAAGGAAGCGATGTATTGGATGCCGTCATACCAGAATGCCTGTAAATTTGTCCGCTGGCTGTTTTTTTACCTTCAAATTTATCTGCGTAATAAGAAACCATAGTCCGCATGTATACTCCGCCTTTTGTTCTGCTGTTGCATGAAAAAACAGTAAAAGCTACAACCAGGCATAATAAAATCCTGTTAATGAATGCTTTAAAATCAATAGTTTGCATAGAGGTGAAAAAATATTTCAAAAAAAATTTAGTAAAATGTTAAATATTCATTAATATTTTGTTTATTTTGCACAAATTTCTATATTAGATTTCTGATTCAATTTGCTCATCAAATATAATCTGATTTATATAATGAATTACGAAAGTATAAAATTAACGATAGACAAGAAAATCGCATTGGTCACAATCAACAGACCAGAAAGCCTTAATGCGCTGAATGCTCAGGTTTTTACCGACCTGGACAATGTATTTGATTTTCTGAAAGGTGAAAACTCTGTCAATTGCATAATCATAACAGGAAGTGGGGAAAAATCATTTGTAGCAGGAGCAGATATTAAAGAATTTTCTAATTATCAAAAAGAACAGGCAAAAGAATTGTCGAAAAGAGGACATGATGTTTTCCTGAAGATAGAAAATATGAACAAACCGGTCATTGCAGCCATTAATGGTTTTGCATTAGGCGGCGGATTGGAACTGGCAATGGCCTGCCACATAAGGTATGCATCTGAAAATGCAAAATTAGGCTTGCCAGAGGTTACGCTTGGTCTGATTCCCGGTTATGGCGGAACACAGAGATTACCAAAGCTTGTAGGAAAAGGTATTGCGAATGAGATCATTTTCTCGGCAAAGATGATCACTGCTGAAAAAGCAAAATCAATAGGATTGGTCAATGAGGTTTTTTCTTCAGAAGAACTGCTTATTAAAACGCAGGAACTGGCTGAAAGCATTGTAAAAAACTCGCCACAGGGTGTTGCAAAAGCTATCCAGGCTGTTAATGCGAGCGAATCTGAGAAGGGAATGGAGCAAGAAGTTGAATTTTTCGGCGAATTATTTTCAAAGGAAGATTTCAAAGAAGGCGTTTCTGCTTTTTTAGAAAAAAGAAAACCTGTTTTCAGTTAAATTTGCAGAATGAATTATAACAAGTTCGACATTGCTTATCTGAAAATGGCTATCGAATGGGCAAACCTTTCTTATTGTAAAAGAAAAAAAGTAGGTGCCATTATAGTGAAAGACAGAATGATTATTTCTGATGGCTATAACGGTACACCTTCCGGTTTTGAAAATAACTGTGAAGACGAAAACGGTAAAACCAACTGGTTCGTCCTTCATGCAGAAGCTAATGCTATATTAAAAATTGCAGGCAGCACACAATCTTCTAAAGGAGCAACGTTGTATATTACAATGTCACCGTGCAAAGAGTGCAGCAAGCTGATATTGCAATCCGGAATAGAAAAAGTGGTCTATATGACCGGCTATTCTGATGACAGCGGATTGGAATTCCTTAAAAATGCAGGAATTGAGCTTTTAAATATTACAGAACAAGAATTGTATAAGACATGAAAATTAAAATATAATAATAACAAATTTTTAAAAACACAAATATGAATTGGTCCGAAAAAATTGACGACTTCTCAAATTTTCTGAAATTTGAGAAGAACTTCTCTGACAACACACTTGATGCTTACATCAGAGACATTAGAAAACTTGAAAGCTTCGCGTTTTCCGAATTAGAAAATATATCTCCGCAAAGTATTTCTTATGAACATCTGCAGGAATATATTTATCAACTCTCCAAAAACAAAATCAGCGAAAGATCCCAGGCCAGAGGCATTTCTTCAATCAAGGCATTCTTCAAATTTTTACTGGAAGAAGACTATAGGGAAGATAATCCCGCAACCTTACTGGAAGGCCCTAAACTTGGTCTTTACCTGCCTGACACTTTAAGTGAAGAAGATATCAACAGAATCATTGACTGTATAGATACAAGTACGGATATAGGTAAAAGAAACCGCTGTATTCTTGAAGTTTTATATGGGTGCGGTCTGCGTGTGTCAGAACTTGTAGATCTGAAAATCTCTAATATCAACTTCAAAGAAAACTATATTATGGTAGAAGGGAAAGGAGAAAAAAACAGGCTTGTCCCTTTGGCAAATACAACTGCCGAATTTATCACAGATTATATTCAGACTGTAAGAAATAAGACCAAAATCAACAAAAAGCACGAGGATACGCTGTTTCTTAACAGTCGCGGCACCAATATGTCCCGTGTTATTGTTTTTATTATCATCAAAGAGCTGACCCAGAAAGCCGGTATCAGCAAAAGTATTTCTCCTCACACTTTCAGACACTCATTTGCAACGCATTTGCTCCAAAACGGTGCAGATCTGAGGTTCATCCAGGAAATGCTTGGTCACAGCAGCATCACCACCACACAGGTATACACGCATCTGAAAACTGAAGAGCTCAGAGATGTTATCTTAAACTTTCATCCAAGAAACAGAAAAATCACTTCATAGTTTTTGCTTAAATTTATCCAATGGAAAATTTAAGATTCTGTCCAAAATGCGGTCAGGAAACATTATTATGGAATAATATTACCAAATGGAGCTGCAGTAATTGTGATTTTGTTTTATATCACAATACCGCTGCAGCTGTTGCGGTTATAATAAAACATAAGGATGAATTATTTCTCACAGTAAGAAATCAGGAGCCCGGAAAAGGAAAGCTGGATCTAGCCGGCGGCTTTACAGATCCGAAAGAAAGTGCAGAAGAAACCTGCGCAAGAGAGCTCAATGAAGAACTTGGATTAAATATTGATCCTAAAGCCTTCAGATACCTGTCAAGCCAGCCAAATATCTATCCTTATAAAAACATCCATTACAACACTTTAGATCTTTTCTATCAATATGATGCCGAAGAAAAATTTGAAATCATATTGGAGAAATCTGAAATTTCGGAAGGAAGATGGATTAAGATTTCCGATATAGATCTGGACTCAATAGCATTTGAATCCCAGAAAAGGTTTTTGAAAAGCTATTTGCAAAGATAAAAGTTCTCATCAGAACTGTGTTTTTAGTTAAAAAGAAACTCCGGAAATTAATTTCCGGAGTTTCTTTTTATTTCCATTTGATATTACAACCTAAACTTGGTCTTTGAAATTCTTCCTGATCTGCACCGGCCAGAAGATTTTCAAATGCGACAATAAGATCTTCACCTGTCACTTCCTTTTGATTTCCCGGACGGGAATCATCCATCTGGCCACGGTAAATCAAGGTCAGATTTTCGTCGAAGAAATAAAAATCCGGTGTGCAGGCTGCTTCGTAAGCTTTGGCAACATCCTGAGATTCATCATATAAATACGGGAATTTAATTCCGCGTTCATCTACAAAATCGACCATCATTTCCGGAGAATCTGCCGGATATTTATCTACATCATTAGAATTAATACCGATAAATTCAATTCCCTGCGGTTTGTAATCTTCATATAACTCTTCCAGCTTATCTATAATATGAAGCACAAACGGACAATGGTTACACATAAAAACTACCAAACTTCCTTTCTTCCCTTTCAGAGATTCCAGGCTTTGCAATTCATTTTTTTTTGCGGGATTCGGAAGTTTAAAATCAGGTGCTTTTGTTCCTAAAGCCAGCATATTTGAAGGTGTATTTGACATAATATTTTATTTAATATAACAATATAAAAGTGTATCAATTTACCAATTTAAAAAATCCGATTGTTAAATTGGTAAATTTGACAACAAAGATAATGCTTCTTGGAGAGAATTATCATAATTCACCCAATTTACATTGTCCAGTTTTTTGTTCCAAGTGATTTGTCGCTTGGCGTACCGACGGGAATTTTTCTTAATTTCTTCAACAGCAAAATCTAAATCCCATTCGCCATCAAAATATCTGAACAATTCCGTGTAGCCAACTGTTTGAAGCGCCACTTTGTTTCTGTCAGCAAGCAAATCTTTTGCTTCGTTTAATAACCCGTTTTCCATCATCTTATCAACACGAAGATTGATTCTCTTGTAAATAATTTCCCTTGGCGCATCAATTCCGATTCTTATTGTTTCAAAATCTCTTTTAATTTTGGGTGTACTAAGATTTTCGGTATAGGTTTTCCCGGTTTGCCAAATAATATCTATAGCACGCAAAATTCGTCTGGGATTATCTTTATCAACTTTGGAATAATAGTCCGGATCCAGATTTTTAAGCAAATCCTGCAATGCTTCGAAACCTTCATTTTCCCAAATCGACAATAATTTTTGTTGATTTTCTTCATCGGCTTCTGGCAGATCATTCAATCCTTCTACCACTGCTTTTTCATACATCCCACTTCCGCCGACCATGATAGCAACATCCTTTTCTGTGAAAATTTCATCAAGTTTTTTCAATGCATCCATTTCATATTGCCCTATTGAATAATAATCATCCACAGAAATATGACCTACAAAATGATGTTTTGCCTCCGCCAATTCGGTATCAGTTGGTGTTGCGGTTCCAATCTTCAGTTCTTTGTAGAACTGACGCGAGTCACAGGAGATAATTTCTGTGTCAAGATGTTTTGCCAGATCAATTGCCAAGCGGGTTTTCCCGATTCCTGTAGTTCCGATAATGGAGATGAGCCGTTTCAAAAATCAAATTTTTGCAAATTTACGAAATATGATAACGCATTACAATGTATCGCCAAGGCGGAAAATATAAACAAAAAAACAGACGCTGCAAGGCGCAAAAATTCAGCTGCTAATTGGCAACTTAAAAACATTTTCTTGAAAAAATAATTGCGGCTTTGCGATAAAAACATCCAGCAATTACTTACTTTTACCATCAGAATGACTTTCAGATTATCAAACTCCAAACTTCCTGATGTGAAAACGACGATTTTCACAGAGATGAGCCTATTAGCACAACAGGAAAATGCGGTCAATCTTTCCCAGGGATTTCCGGATTATCAAGCCGACGAAAATTTAATCAAATATTTGGGAAATTTTGCAAAACAAGGTTATAACCAATATGCACCGTTATTTGGAATCAAGGAACTTCGTGAAGAGATTTCAAGGAAATTCAATCTTCAATATCAAGTTGATTATCATCCGGATTCTGAGATTAATATAACTGCCGGAGCTACTCAGGGGATTTTTACTATTATTTCTGCATTTGTTGAAAAAGGCGATGAAGTCATCATTTTCGAACCGGCATACGACTGTTACGAGCCTGCGATTATCCTGAATGGTGGCATTGTAAAAAACGTGAAAATGTTTTATCCGGATTATGAAATTAACTGGACTGAAGTCAAAAATCTGACTTCTGAAAAAACAAAGATGATCATCATCAACAATCCGAACAATCCCTCCGGAAAAATCCTGAAACAAAAAGATATCAACGAATTAATTTCGATCGTAAAAGATACAAATATTATTATTTTGAGTGATGAAGTTTATGAAAGTATCACTTTTGATGAAAAACCGCATCTGACTTTGGCACAATATCCCCAACTAAAAGAAAGAACTTTTATAGCAGGATCTTTTGGGAAATTGCTACACATCACGGGATGGAAAATCGGTTATGTTTGTGCACCCTCGGATATGATGAAAGAGTTTCGGAAAGTGCATCAGTTCAATGTATTTTGCGTGAACACGCCGGCACAATTTGCCATTGCTAAATATTTGCAAAATGTTGACAATTTCAAAACAATCTCATCTTTTTTCCAGAGAAAAAGAGATTATCTTAAGAACGCTTTGCAAGAAACATCTTTTCAATTGCTGGATTGTGAAGGGACTTATTTCCTGTCTGCTAATTTTGGCGCAATTTCTGATGCAAAGGACAAGGATTTTTGCTACTGGCTGACCAAAGAACACAAAGTTGCAACGATCCCCTTTTCTGCTTTTTACCAAGATAAAACCGATGAAAAAGTGATTCGTTTTTGTTTTGCCAAAAAGCAGGAAACATTGGACAAAGCCATAGAAAAGTTATTAAAAATCAAAGTATAATATGAAAAACCTAATTATTGCCGCTTCTTTATTAGTAGGAGTCAGTGCATTTTCACAAGCGAAATTTGACCCGACAAAACTGAACTATTCTTCTGTAGATGTCAGTCCTATGGATGCGGTTTATTATCCGATACAGGCTGCTTCTTCCAAAACAGAAACGCCTAAAGTAAAAGTGGTTTACTCGCGCCCTCAAAAAAAGAGCAGAGTTGTTTTTGGAAATCTTGTAAAATATGGAGAAATATGGAGATTCGGGGCAAATGAAAACACTGAGATCAGATTTTATTCACCTGTAAAAATCGGGGGAAAAGAAATTGCCGCCGGAACTTACAGCTTATTTGCGATTCCTAACGAAAAAGAATGGACTATCGTTATCAATTCCGACATCGATAAATGGGGCGCTTATGCCTATGATAAGAGCAAAGATGTGGTACGATTCAATGTTCCGGCTGAGAAAACCTCATCACCTATCGAGTATTTTTCTGTGTCTTTTGTACAGACCAAATCCGGCGCAGACTTGTATGCGGGCTGGGATAACACTCAGGTCAAGTTCCCGATTGAATTTAAATAATCCTTATGATTTAAAATATGGCCTTATCAAATCTGATAAGGCCTTTTTTTAAAACTTGATTGAAAGTAAGTCTTGAAAATTCAGAATTTCGATTTTAGGATTTTCGATTTTTCCAAAACCGTAAGCAGCATAAATAAAATCAACGCCAGCTTTTTCGGAAGATTCTTTATCCCAAATGGTGTCGCCGACATAGACCGGATTTTGTAAATTATTTCTTTCCACAATCAGTTTAATGTTTTTGTCTTTTGGCAAACCATCGTTGCCGAAACATTCAAAATCCTCAAACAGATCTTCAAAACTAAAAAAGCCGAGGAAACTTTCAATGTAACCTTTCATACAGTTACTGACGATGAAAAGCCTGTAGTTTTTTATTAATTCTTTCAACGTTTCTTTGATCTGTGGAAATAACTCACCGCCATATTTTGCTATATATTCTTTTTCTTTCTGGGCATAAATGGTTTCAAATGTCTCCAGCTTTTCTTTCGGAACAAAACTGAAATGTTCTGCAAAAATATCATCCATCTGCCTGCCGGAAAAGTTCCTCACGGCCTGAGACGTTATATTGATATCGAATCCTATTTCCTGAATACTGTCATTAAAAGCTCTTACAACGGTTTCCGAAGCATTCCACAGTGTTCCGTCCAGGTCAAAAATAATACTGTCTCTTTCTTTCATAATCTAAATCATAAACCATTCGTTCACAAGACTGGCGGCCAGTCTTGCGGTCCTTTCCTGGATGTCAAAATTAGGATTCACTTCTGCCACGTCCAGCACTTTTGTTTTTTCTGAAGATAAAATATGACGGTAAATCTGCATAAAATTTCGGTCTGCAAAAATCCCGTTATATGCTGGTGCACTCACTCCCGGCGCAATACCGGCATTGAAAACATCCATACAAATGGTGATGTAAACAATGTCCACATCTTCTAAAAAAGAATTGATTGTGAACATCAAATTCGGAATATTTTCGGAGTAAATTTCGTCAGCGAGTATATATTTCATTTTAAAATTATCCGCTATTTCGAATAACTTTCGGGTATTGCTGTTTTTCTGAATTCCAATATGTAACGAATGAATCTCGCCTTCCTGGGCGATCTGCCAAAATCCTGTTCCCGAGGTTGCCAATCCGCATTCCGGTTCACGGTTATCAAAATGAGCATCAAAATTAATAATGCCGATTTTTTGATTGGGGAAAGCCTTTCGGATTCCGGAATAATGTGCAAAAGTAACTTCGTGTCCGCCGCCTAAAACGATAGATTTTCCTCGTTTTCTTAATAATTTTGACACTTTATCAGCCAATGAATTTTGTGCCGATTCCAGGTCATAATTTTCACAATAGATATTGCCAAAATCTTTCAGCCAAAAATCAGAAATAACAACAGGGAAATTGGACATATTTTTCCTGATAACATCCGGCGCATCCTGAGCGCCGGCTCTTCCTTTGTTGCGTTTTACACCTTCATCAACAGCAAAACCGTGCAAAACGAAATCTTTCGGTTTAATGGTTTCATAATCGGATTCGGTTTTTACTCTTTGGAAAATCCTGTGATACGATTCATCGTTGCCGTCTAAACGGCCGGTCCATTCAAACATAATTTAGATTTTTTCTCCGTTGATATAAATATTTTTCGGTTTCAGACTTCCTTGATGGTAAAGGATATTCTGGAAATTATCGGTCTCATAAGTCAAGAAATCCGCTTTTTTACCTTCAGCCAAGAGTCCTCTGTCTTCCAGATCCAGAGCATAAGCTGCCCGGAAAGTAATTGCCGCCAGAACTTCAGCAGTTGTCAACTTCTGGTACGTTGCTAAAATTGAAGCCTGAGCGACTAAATTTCCCATTGGAGCCGAGCCGGGATTCCAGTCGGTAGCAATGGCCAAAATGCCGTCTTTATCCAGGATTTTTCTGGCAGGCGAAAAAGGCTCACCAAGACCTAAACTTGCGCCTGGTAAAGCAATGGCAACGGTGTTAGAACTGGCAAGAAAATCAATATCATCATCAATTGTAGCTTCCAAATGATCTGCAGATTTTGCGCCCACTTCCACTGCAATTCTGGAACTTCCTGCTGTAAACTGGTCTGCATGAACTGTGATCTGGAAACCTAATTCTTTGGCTTTCAACAGAAAATTTCTGCTTTCTTCTGGTTGAAACGCCGATTTTTCTATAAATATATCAACTCTGTTGGCAAGGTTTTCTTCTTTTACTTTTGGCAGGATTTCATCCAAAATATAATTCAGATATTCTTCTGAGGTTCCTTCAAAATCCCTTGGTTTTAGATGCGCTGAAAGACAAGTGGGAACTAATGTCGCTTTTGTTTTTTCCTTAGCTTTTTTTATAGCTCTCAGCATTTTGATTTCTTCCTCAACATTCAATCCGTAACCACTTTTTATCTCAATTGTAGTGATACCTTGACTTAATAAAACATTAACCCTTTCAAGAATTCCATTAACTAAATTATTTTCGGAAGCCTGTCTGGTATGCTGAACGGAACTCCAGATTCCGCCACCGGATTCTGCAATCTCGAGATAAGATTTCCCGGCATTTCTCATTGCAAAATCATTAGCACGATTTCCTCCAAAACAGATATGAGTGTGTGCATCCACAAAGGCAGGCAGTGCAATTTGCTCATTATCAATAAAATCAATTTCAGAATCTGGAAACTTTTGTTTTAAAGAATCAAAATCGCCGACTTCTAAAATTTTCCCATTGTCAGTAAGAATTCCTCCATTGGAAATTATTTCTAAAAATTCATCGTTCAATTTTCCTTTCAGTGGAAGGTGGTTGAGCGTAATGATTTGCTTGAATGGACCTGCTAATTTCATATAAAAACTTGAATCGTAAAAATAGCGATAAAGTTTCATTTTGTTCAATCATTATAAATTGTATTTTTACAAAAAATTAAAAACAAATGAAAACGAAATTCATTACAGCAGCAATCCTTTTTTCCGGATTATTTTTTAATGCTCAGCAAATCAGTGTTGGAGAATATGCCAGAACAGCAAAATTCAATAAAATAATCGATGAAATTAATAACGGCAAAACTGTATTAAAATATTCAGATATTCAGGGCAATCCTTTTTACAAAAATGGATTCAGCAATGCCAGAGTTGGTGACACCAGTACAACATTACCGGTAAGATATAATATTTTTAAGGATACTTTCGAGGTTCTCAACGAAAACGACATTTATGCTATTCCAAAAGATAATTCCTTTGCTAAATTCGTTTTTGTGAGCAGCAATGAAAAATTTATCCTGGAAAAGGACAATGAGGGATTTGCAGGCTATTTTTTAGTTCTTACTGAAGGCAAAAACAAACTTCTGAAGAAGTTTGCTGTTAAATTCAACCCGGAAGTTCCGGCACCCAACACAATGATTCCCGGTACGCCTGCAAAGTTTGAAACTTTAAAACCCGTTTATTTTATAAAAACTGAAGATAACATCATCAAACTGACAAAAAAATCTGATGATCTAATCAATGCTTTGCCTTCAGATAAAAAAGATGCAGTCAAAGATTTTATCAAATCCAATAAAATAAAAATGACAGAAGAACTTGATCTCATTAAATTGGTTAATTTCCTTAATAAATAAAGAAAAGAGATGCAAAGCGCATCTCTTTTTTGTTAAAATATCCCTCTTCCGATTCGTAAAATGTTATCACTTTTCCCCATCGAATAAAAATGCAAAACAGGAACGCCGAAATCCAGTAATTCCCTGCATTGGTTGATGGACCATTCTATCCCGATTTCTTTGACCGCTTTATTGTCTTTGGCTTTTGCAACGGCAATCACGAGATCATTAGGAATATCTACTTTGAAACGGTGCGGAATCATACTTAGCTGGCTTTTGGTAACCAAAGGCTTAATACCGGGAATAATCGGAACGGTGATGCCTTCTTCTCTGCATTTTTCCACGAACTCGAAAAACTTCTGATTATCAAAGAACATCTGTGTCACAATGTAATCTGCTCCAGCCTCGATTTTCTTTTTCAAATGATGGATATCCTGAGAAAAACTGGCTGCTTCCATATGCTTTTCAGGATAACCGGCAACGCCGACACAAAAATCTGTGGGTGAAGAATTTTCGATGCTTTCATCCAGATATTTTCCTGCATTCATTTCGTTGATCTGCCTCACCAGATCCTTGGCAAAGTGATGTCCGTTCTTTTCCGGTTTAAAGTAGATTTCGGTTTTCACAGCGTCACCTCGCAACGCTACAACGTTCTGAATCCCAAGGAAATCAAGATCAATCAGAAAATTTTCGGTATCTTCTTTTGTGAAACCACCACACAAAATATGCGGAACCGCATCTACCTTATATTTATTCTGGATTGCAGCACAGATTCCGACTGTTCCCGGACGTTTGCGCACTACTCGCTTTTCCAGCAGTCCGTCCTGTCTTTCAATATATTCATATTCTTCACGGTGATAGGTGACATCAATAAAAGCAGGATCAAACTCCATCAACGGATCGATCGAATCAAATATAGACTGGATATTTTGTCCTTTTAACGGCGGCAAAATCTCAAAAGAGAAAAGCGTTTTGCCGTTGGAATTGTTTATATGGTCTGTGATTTTCATTTAATTTTTTAGTTGTTTGTTGTCAGTTGTTAATTGTTGGATTTTTTAGTCGATGGAAATTGTCATAAACTGACTACCGTCAACCATCAACTAAATTAGGAGCCAACCATTTTCTGGCGTAATCCTGGTCAATGTTTTTTCGTTCAGCGAAATCTTTAAGTTGATCTTCATCGATCTTTCCGACTCCGAAATATTTGGATTTTGGATTTCCGAAATAATAACCGGAAACCGCTGCTGTCGGAAACATCGCCAAACTTTCGGTCAAAGTCACACCGATATTTTTTTCCACTTTTAATAAATCCCAAATCGTCAGTTTTTCCAAATGATCCGGACAAGCCGGATAACCTGGAGCAGGACGAATTCCGAGATATTTTTCTTTGATTAATTCCTCATTATCTAACGATTCATTTTCAGAATAACCCCAATATTCGGTTCTTACTTTTTTGTGAAGATATTCGGCAAAAGCTTCTGCCAGACGGTCAGCCAAAGCTTTTATCATAATGGCGTTGTAATCGTCGTTTTGATTTTCATATTCTTTCGCCAATTCATCCGCCCCAAAACCTGTACAAACACAGAACGTTCCAATATAATCCTGCTTTCCGGAATTTTCCGGCGCAATAAAATCACTTAAAGCAAAATACTCTTTGCCTTCCGATTTTTTATGTTGCTGGCGCAAAGTTCTGAAAGTTGAAATCAAATTCTGATGGTCATCAAAAACTAAAATATCATCCTGCTCATTGGCATTGGCCGGGAAAATTCCAAAGATTCCTTTCGCTTTGAAACTCTTTTCTTTCAGGATTTTCTTGAGCATCGTTTGTGCTTCATCAAATAAAATCGTTGCCTGCTCTCCGACGACATTATCCGTTAAAATATCAGGAAATTTCCCGAATAATTGCCAGCTTCTGAAAAACGGTGACCAATCAATAAAATCAACCAATTCATCCAGATTTTGATCTTCGATAATAGTGATTCCTAATTTTTTCGGGGTTGGAATCATTTCATTTTCCCAATCGATTTTGAATTTTTTCTCACGGGCTTCTGCAATCGGAACATATTCTTTATCGACCTGGCGATTCAGAAATTTTTCACGGAATTCATCATAATCTTTTCTGATTTCCAAAGCATAGGCATTCGATTTATCCTGATTTAAAAGAGAACTCACAACGCCAACCGCTCTGGAAGCGTCATTCACGTGAACAACAGTATTGGAATACTTCGGCGAAATTTTCACGGCTGTATGCGCTTTGGAAGTAGTTGCACCACCTATCAACAAAGGAAAATTCAGATTCTTGCGTTCCAATTCATCCGCAATGTGAACCATTTCGTCCAGACTTGGTGTAATCAATCCGCTTAGTCCAATCACATCCACTTTTTCATCAATCGCAGTTTGGATAATTTTTTCCGCAGGAACCATTACTCCTAAATCTACGATTTCGTAATTATTACAGCCCAAAACTACACTCACAATATTTTTCCCGATATCGTGTACATCGCCTTTCACCGTTGCCATCAAAATTTTTCCGTTAGATTTTTGAGTCTGGTCTTTTTCCGCTTCGATGAAAGGCTGAAGATAAGCCACCGCTTTTTTCATTACTCTCGCTGATTTCACCACTTGAGGCAAGAACATTTTTCCGCTTCCGAACAAGTCACCGACAACGCCCATTCCGGTCATCAGATTAATCTCAATCACATCAAGCGGACGTTTCGAACTTTTCCTCGCTTCTTCTGCATCTTCTTCGATAAAACGGTCAATTCCTTTAACCAAAGCGTGCGTGATTCTCGTTTGCAAATCCTGCTCTCTCCAGCTAAGGTCTTCGGCTTTTTCTTTTTTGGTGGATTTATGTTTTTCTGAATAATCCAGAAGTTTTTCTGTCGCGTCTTCTTTTCTGTCGAGCATTACATCTTCTACCAATTCCAGTAAATCTTTTGGGATTTCGTCGTAAACTTCCAGCATTGTCGGATTTACGATTCCCATATTCATTCCCGCTTTTATGGCGTGATAAAGGAAAACAGAGTGCATCGCTTCTCTCACAGAATCATTTCCGCGAAATGAAAATGATACGTTGGAAACACCACCACTTACGGAAGCATTTGGAAGATTGGTGCGAACCCAGCGTGTTGCTTCGATGAAATCAATGGCATTTCTGCGGTGTTCATCCATTCCCGTTGCCACAGGGAAAATATTAAGATCGAAAATAATATCTTCCGACGGAAAACCAACCTGATTCACCAAAATATCATAAGACCTTTTGGAAATCTCGATTCTTCTTTCGTAATTATCGGCTTGTCCAACTTCATCGAACGCCATTACAATCACTGCTGCACCGTAACGTTTAATAGCTTTGGCTTGTCTGATGAATTCTTCCTCACCACCCTTCAGACTGATGGAATTCACCACCGGTTTTCCCTGAACGACCTGCAATCCAGCTTCCAGAATTTCCCATTTTGAAGAGTCAATCATAATCGGGATTCTGGCAATATCCGGTTCGGATGCAATCAGATTCAGGAATCTGACCATTGCGGTTTTTCCGTCCAGAAGTCCGTCATCCATATTAACATCCAAAATCTGAGCACCGCCTTCCACCTGGTTTCTGGCAATATCCAAAGCTTCGGCATATTTTTCTTCTTTAATTAACCGAAGAAATTTTTTGGAACCGGCAACATTGGTTCTCTCTCCAACATTGATAAAGTTGGATTCGGGTGTTATAATTAAAGGCTCAAGGCCTGATAATTTTAAATATTTCATTTTCAATTTAACAATTAAAAAATCTAACAATGTAACAATAGCCTATATCGGTTAATTGTTATACTGTTAGATTGTCAGATTGATTAATTTTTCTCGGTTTGTAATGTTTTGCCAAATCAGCAATGGCTTTGATATGTTCCGGTGTTGTTCCGCAACAACCTCCGATAATATTAATTAATCCTTTTTCCAAATATTCTTCGACCTGATTTGACATTTGCTCAGCCGTTTCGTCGTATTGACCGAAAGCATTCGGTAAGCCGGCGTTGGGATATGCGGAAATTCCAAAATCGGTGTGATTAGCCAGAATTTCTAAATACGGCGTCAATTGTTTTGCACCTAAAGCGCAATTGAAACCAACACTTATCAAATCCATATGAGACACGGAAATCAAAAATGCATCCGCTGTCTGGCCGCTCAACGTTCTTCCGGAAGCATCGGTAATCGTTCCGGAAACCATGATCGGAATGGTGATATTTCTTTCTTCCCGGATTTCAGCAATTGCAAACAATGCCGCTTTTGCATTCAAAGTGTCAAAGATTGTTTCAACCAAAAGAATGTCAGAACCGCCGTCCAACAAAGCTTCTGACTGTTGTTTATATGCAATTCTAAGTTCATCAAAAGTAATCGCTCTGTAACCTGGGTCATTCACATCCGGACTTAAACTTGCCGTTCTATTGGTTGGGCCGATAGAGCCTGCTACAAATCTTGGCTTATCAAGATTTTGAGCAGTGAATTCGTCACAGACTTTACGAGCGATTTTTGCGGACTCGTAATTAAGTTCATAAACCAAATTTTCCATATGATAATCCGCCATTGCAATGGTAGTTCCGGAAAATGTATTGGTTTCGATGATATCCGCACCTGCTAAAAGATATTTTCTGTGAATTTCTTCAATAGCCTCAGGTTGAGTCAAAGACAGCAAATCATTATTTCCTTTGAGCGGAGATTTCCAGTCTTTGAATCGCTCACCGCGGTAATCTTCTTCCGTGAAATTGTAACGCTGAATCATTGTTCCCATTGCACCGTCGAGGATGAGAATTCTGCTTTTCAGCGCGTTGTATAGTTGTTCTGAATTATTCATTTTTTTAATTTATTTTTATCGTCGATCGAAAAATCAATCGTCAACATAGCCCCGATAGGAACGGCATCCTTTTTTGCGGAGGAAACCTCACAGGTTTTTAAAACCTGTGAGGTTCGGCAAGGAAAAAAGATATAGTGGATAGCGGGTTGCAAACTTCAATAGAATATCCAAACATCTTGCTCCTTCCTTCGACTCTGCTCAGGATATTAATCTAATGCTTGCTTCAAATCATTAATGATATCATCAATATTTTCCAATCCGACAGAGCAACGCACCAATCCGGCGGTTATTCCAACCTCGTTTCTCTCCTCGTCAGAAAGCTTGGAATGCGTTGTAGAAGCGGGATGCGTGACAATCGTTCTTGTATCGCCCAAGTTAGCGGAGAGGGAACACATCTTAATTCTGTTGAGGAAATCTCTGCCGCCTTCGATGCCGCCTTTAATTTCGAAAGCCACAATATTTCCACCTAATTTCATTTGCTTTTTAGCGATTTCGTAGCTTGGATGAGATTTCAGGAAAGGATATTTTACCCGTTCCACATTCGGATGACTTTCCAGAAAATCGGCAACTTTAAGCGCATTTTCACAATGTTTCTCTACCCGAATCGCCAAAGTTTCCAAGCTTTTGCTCAAAACCCAAGCGTTAAACGGCGACATCGCCGGACCTGTGTTTCTTGCGAACAAATAAATCTCACGAATCACATCTGCTTTTCCAACGGCAACTCCACCCAAAACGCGGCCTTGACCATCAATCAATTTCGTTGCTGAATGAACCACAATATCTGCTCCATATTTAATTGGTTGTTGCAAATAAGGTGTTGCAAAACAGTTATCTACAATGAAAATAAGATTATGTTTTTTCGCAATCTGTCCGAAAAACTCCAAATCCAAAACTTCAATTGCAGGATTGGTTGGTGTCTCCAAGTACAATATTTTTGTATTGGGTTGGATGTATTGTTCTACGTTTTCAGCATCTTCTGCTTTGAAATACGATGTTTCAATATTCCATTTGGGAAAATATTTTGTGAACAAAGTATGTGTGGAGCCGAAAACTGACTGACAGCTCACAATGTGATCGCCCGCGTCAAGCAAGGTTGCAAAAGTGGAATAAATTGCCGCCATTCCTGTTGCAAAAGCGTAGCCGGATTCTGCGCCTTCCATTTTCACAATCTTATCTACAAATTCTGTAACATTTGGGTTGCTGAAACGGCTGTAAAGATTCTTGTCTTTTTCTTCCGCAAAACTTGCACGCATGTCTTCCGCATCCTGAAAAACAAAGCTTGACGTGAGATATAGCGGCGTGGAATGTTCATCAAACTGAGTTCTTTCGGTTTGGGTTCGGATGGCTTGAGTTTCGAAATTTTGGTTTTCCATTTTTCTTTTTCCTTTGGTTTTTGCCTAGGTTGATTTTATTTGTTTTCCATAGGTTTCACCTACGGCTACTGATATTGAATCCTTCGGATTCGTTGAACTTATTGTCTTAAGTCTTGTCTCTTGATTCTTTTATTTTGTTTCGCTTAATCTTAAAATATCTCCGAAAACGCCTCTGGCAGTTACTTTCGCTCCGGCTCCGGCTCCCATAATCACGATTGGATTTTCGCCGTAACTTTCTGTGTAGATTTCGAAAATAGAATCAGAGCCTTTTAGTTGTCCTAATGCCGAATTGGCCGGCACAGAAATTAATTTGACATCCAATTCGCCTTTGTCTTTTTGTAAATCGCCGTGCAAATCGCCGACATATCTTAAAACGTAGTCAGATTTCTGGTTTTCTTTGATGTTCTGATATTCAGAATCCAATTCTTCCAATCTTGAAAGGAATTCTTCTTTAGAAACAGAGAGTAAACTTTCCGGCACCAGATTCTGAATGTTGATATCATCAAATTCATTAATTAAATCCAGTTCTCTTGCTAAAATCAAAAGCTTTCTAGCGACATCATTTCCGGATAAATCTTCGCGCGGATCCGGTTCTGTATAACCTTTTTCCAAAGCTTCGTTGATGATGACCGAGAATTTATCATTACGAAGCGAAAAATTATTGAAAACATAACTCAAGGTTCCCGAGAAAACACCTTTGATTCTCGTGATATTCTCGCCTGAGAGATGCAGAAGTTTTATGGTATCAATTAATGGTAAACCCGCTCCAACATTGGTTTCGTAGAGGTATTTTTTCTTATTTTTTTCTAATAATTTTCTGAAATTCCGGTATTCTGCAATCGGTAATGTGTTGTAGATTTTGTTGGAACCTACGACATCAAAACCATTCTCCACAAAGGTTGGATAATTTTTCACAAAATCTCTACTCGCCGTATTATCCACCATCACCAGATTTTCCAGATGATGTTCTTTTGTGAAATCTACTAAGGATTGTACACTAGATTCTGTCTGGGAATATTTGATTTTTTGTCTCCAATCACTCCCAAAACCAGCTTTATTGAAGGCAATTTTTCTGGAATTGGCGATGGCCACGATCTTCAGATCCACCCTTTTACGATTCAGAATATCATGAGCCGAATCCAGAATCTGCTCCACCAAAGTTCCGCCAACATTGCCGTGACCAATCAAAGCGAGATGAACGGTTTTTGGTTTTCCGTAGATTTCGGTTTCGATGATATTCTTTGTGATTTCGGTTTGATTTCCGGTAACAACGATATTTACTCTTCCGGCCGAAGCGATTTGGCTTAATAATAAAGGGAAAATTTTATTTCTCTGAAGTTCTGATAAAATTTTGTTATAATTATCCGAAACAAAACCAATTACACTCAGGTTTTCGATGCTGTAAATATTGCTGACGTGACCTTCTGCTTTTTCTTTTTTGAATTCTTTGCTCAAAAAACTAACCGCATCCTGAGCATCACCTTCATCCACCAAAACTGAAATTCCGTTTTCTATGGCTTGCTGGGAAATTACGCCAACGCTGATTCCGCCGCCATTCAGAGCATTAAAAATACGAGAATCTACACCGATCTGTCCAAGAAAATCTTTTCCTTCGAAATTCACTAAAGCCTTATTTCTATAAATATTTATTGTGTTCTTATCTGTCATCTGTTCAAAAAATAGGTTTTAAAATGGTGTTCAGTTGTTCATATTCCATGAGGAAAGCATCGTGCCCGTGAATGGATTTTATTTCGTGGTACTGAACGTTTTTGTTTTTATTTTGTAAAAATTGGTACGTATTTTTGATCTCAAAAGCCGGATAAAAAAGATCTGAATCAACTGAAATTAAATGGATTTCTGAGCTGATATTTTCCAGTTCATTTTCTTCTCCATTAATGTTCATCAACAGATGATTGACGAGCTTGTATGCCTTTAAACTAAATCTTTCGTTTAATCTTTTTCCGTGGAAGTTCAGCCAGTCGTGCGACTTCAGAATTTGCTTATCAGAATCGATTTCCCGGTTGAATCTGGAGTTAAGCGATTCTGGTGTTCTGTAACACAACATTGCGTGAACTCTGGCTTTTTCGAGAGGTTGTTCTTCTGATTCTAATAAAAATTTCTGAACCAGACATTGAGAGTGCAGCCAATCCGATGTTTTGAAATCTGTTGCAATTGGAATGAATTTTTCGGCTAAATCATTTTCTAAACTCAGCATTTCCCAACCGATTGAACCTCCGATTGAACCTCCAACTAAGGCAAATAGTTTTTCTATTTTAAGTTTTTCCAATCCTTGAAGAAAAATTTTTGCAACATCCTGAACTGTAAAATCTTCGTAATTATCAATGAAAAATCCGTCGAAACCATTGCCTGGAATATTGAAACAAATAACCGTGAATCGATTGGCGTCAATGACTTTGCCTGCTCCAACTAAAGATTTCCACCAACCATTTTCGCCGGCAACATCCGAGTTGCCTGTCAAAGCGTGGTTAATCAAAATAATTGGCGCGGAATGCATTTCTTTTCCAAAAAGCTGATAGCTTAATGGAATATCGAAAACTTTTCCGTTGTGAGTTTCGAAATGTTGAATGTTGATATGTTGTAGCTTGTCTTCCAATTTTTGTCTGATAAAAAAATTGAAAATGCTACAGAGAATTGTAGAATGAATGTTTTGGTTATCTTTTCCCGAAAACCTCGGGATAGAATTTAGCACCTTCTTCGTTGCCGAAGGGTTGCCAAGGTTTCACAGAGTCTAATCTCTCCACCTTTCTCGATAACATTTTCAATATGTAAATGAACAAATCTGGCTGCAAAGATATATAACAAATTGTTGTTGTTCCAAATAAACTGAAAAAAGTCAGTATAAATTTTTTATTAACAATCAATTTTAAGAAATTTATAACAGCAATTGTGTACAGTATTTGCTTACCAAAAATCATAAAAAAATAAACTATGGACATTAATCTGAATAAACAAGTGGCAATTGTCACAGGTTCCAGCAGCGGAATCGGAAAAGGCATCGCCATCAGCCTGGCAAAATCCGGCGCAATCGTAATCGTTAACCACTCATCAGAACATTCCCGGGCTGAAGCTGAGGAAACGCTGAAAATCATTAGTGATAATGGTGGCGAAGGTTTCATCATTCAATGTGATGTGAGCAAAGAAGACCAGGTTTTAGGGATGTTCCAAACAACAATTGATAAATACGGAACTGTAGATATTCTTATTAACAATGCTGGTTTGCAGCAAGATGCGCCTTTTACCGAGATGACTTTGGCTCAATGGCAAAAAGTGATCGATGTTAATCTGACCGGGCAATTTCTATGTTCCCGAGAAGCCATTAAAGAATTTTTAAAACGCGGAATGACGGACAAATCCAAAGCGCTGGGAAAAATCATCAATATCAGCAGTGTTCATGAAACGATTCCGTGGGCCGGACACGCCAATTATGCTTCCAGCAAAGGTGCGCTGAGAATGCTGATGCAAACCCTGGCTCAGGAATATGGAAAACAGAAAATCCGGGTCAATAATATCTGCCCGGGCGCTATCCAAACGCCAATCAATAAATCGGCCTGGGATAACAAAAAATCTCTGGATGCATTGATGACTCTGATTCCGTATGACAGAATCGGGCAACCGGAAGATATTGGAAATTTAGCCGTATTTTTGGCGAGTGATTATTCGGATTATATTACCGGAGCCAGCATCTATGTGGATGGCGGAATGACAACGCTGGAGAGTTTTGCGGACAACGGGTAATTATAAATGATGAATGATAAGTGATAAATGATTAATTCGCTGTGGGTTTTTAAACGCAAAGATTTTGTAGGCCGAAGAATTTTTAAGAAAACAAAGGAATCGATGAGCGTTTTTTTAAGTGAACGGTAATTTTGAAAATAGTTTTGTAACTGATTTCTTTAATTATTATTTATCAATTATTAACTATCATTTATCTGTTGAAAGAAGTTAAAAACCTCAGCATAGCCCCGATGGAAGCGGCATCCTTTTTCCGGATGGTAAACCTCACAGGTTTTTTTAAAACCTGTGAGGTTTGTTCGGGAGGAAAAAGATACAGCGGACAGCGAGTTTAAAACTTAGAACAAAACTGAAACTTCTGCTCCGTAAAACACGAGTGATTAATTACAATTTAAAAGTATGAATGAAGCTGAAAAACTGAAAAACCCGCACTGGAAAAAGTGGGGACCTTACGTAAGCCACCGCCAGTGGGGAAATGTGCGCGAAGATTACAGTACCAATGGTGATGCGTGGGGATTTACAGGCCACGATACAGCAGAAGCCTGGGCCTATCGCTGGGCGGAGGAAGGCATCGCAGGAATATCAGATGAGAAACAGCAGCTGTGCTTTGCGCTTTCTTTCTGGAATAAAAATGACTGCAGGGTAAAGGAACGTTTTTTCGGACTGAGCAATTACCAGGGCAATCACGGGGAAGATATTAAGGAAATCTTTTATTATCTGGACAATACGCCTTCTCATAGTTATATGAAGATGGTTTACAAATACCCAATCAATGCATTTCCGTATGAAGACCTCATCAATACCAATGCCCAACGCACCAAAAATGAACCGGAATATGAGATTTTCGACACCGGAATTTTTGATAATGATGAATATTTTGACATTTTTATAGAATATGCCAAAGCTGGCGAGGACGATTTTTTAATCAGAATTGATGTTCATAACAGAAGCAATAAACCAGCACCGATTGTAGTTTTGCCAACCATTTGGTACAGAAATAACTGGATATGGGGTTATAATGATTACAAAGCACAGCTTGGATTTTCAAAAAACGGCGAGATTGATGTTCATCATAACAGCCTGAGCATCCAGAAACTCTATTCCAGAAATAAAAATAATGAAGCGCTGTTCTGCGACAATGAAACCAACCGTTCCAGGTTATTCAATCTTCCGAAGCAAGATGGTTTTTTCAAAGACGGCATCAATCAGTATATCACCAAAGGGCTTGATACGGTAAATCCTTCTAAAAGCGGAACAAAAGCGGCGTTTCATTGTGAAGAAACTGTAGAGGCAAATAGCAATAAGGTTTTTGAATTTCGCCTCAGCCCGCATATTATGGATGATGCATTTTGGGATTTTGAGGAAATATTGGCGAGAAGACAACAGGAAGCTGATGATTTCTATAGTGAGATCCAAAAAGATATTGAAAATGATGATGAAAAGAATGTACAGCGACAGGCATTTGCCGGTTTACTCTGGAATAAGCAATTTTACCATTACAATGTTGGAAAATGGCTGAAAGGCGACCCAAATTTCCCTGTACAGCGAAAAGGTTTTGTGAGGAATGCGGATTGGTCTCATCTGCATAATAAAGATATCATTTCAATGCCGGATAAATGGGAATATCCCTGGTATGCAACCTGGGATCTGGCATTTCATTGTGTAAGTTTCAGTGTGATTGATTCGGAGTTTGCAAAAAATCAGCTCATTACACTGACAAAAGAATGGTATATGCATCCCAACGGGCAGATGCCGGCGTACGAATGGAATTTTGATGATGTTAATCCGCCGGTTCACGCATGGGCAACGTTCCGGGTTTTTAAAATCGATGAAAAGAATAACGGTAAACCGGATTTAGCTTTTCTTGAAAGAGTTTTCCAGAAATTATTACTGAATTTCACCTGGTGGGTTAACCGGAAGGATTACAATGGCAACAACATTTTCGGCGGCGGATTCCTTGGCCTTGATAACATTGGCGCTTTCGATAGAAATATGGAACTGAATGACGGCGAACATCTGGAGCAGGCAGACGGAACCAGCTGGATGGCAATGTACGCGCTGAATATGATGCGAATGGCAATGGAGTTGGCTACTTATAACCCGGTGTACGAAGATATGGCCATCAAGTTTTTTGAACATTATCTCTATATCGCCGAAGCAATGGAAAATATTGGTGATGGAAAACAGGGGCTCTGGAATGAAGAAGACGGCTTCTTTTATGATCTTCTTCAGCTATCTAACGGAGACAGCGTAAACCTGCGCCTGAGAAGCATTGTGGGATTGATCCCGATGTTTGCCGTAGAAGTGGTAGAACATAGTTTGTTAGAAAAACTTCCGGAATTCAAAAAACGAATGGAATGGATCCTGAAAAACAAGCAAGACCTCACCAAACTTGTTTCACAATGGTATGTAGAAGGCGAAGGCAATAAACACTTATTAAGTATTTTACGAAAAACACGATTGACAAAAGTGCTGACCAGGCTTGTTGACGAGGCTGAGTTTCTAAGTGATTACGGAATCCGTGCGATGTCCAAGGTTTATGAAGAAAATCCGTTCCGATTTACCGTTCACGACCAGGAACACATAGTGTATTACACGCCAGCAGAAAGTGACAGCCGGATGTTTGGCGGCAATAGCAACTGGCGCGGACCGATTTGGTTTCCTATCAATTTCCTGATAGTAGAAAGCCTGCAGCGTTTCCATTTCTTTTTCGGTGATGCGTTTACAATTGAATATCCTAAAGGCAGCGGTGAACAGAAGAATCTTGAGGACGTTTCCAAAGACATCAGCAACAGGCTTTGCAAAATCTTTCTGAAGGATGAAAACGGCAACCGGGCTTTCAATGGAGGTGTGGAGAAATTTAACCAGGATCCGCATTTCAAAGATTACATTATGTTCTTTGAGTATTTTCATGGGGACAACGGCCGCGGTGTTGGTGCATCGCATCAGACTGGCTGGACTTCTACGGTCGCGAAGTTGATTCAGCCAAGATTAACAAACAGGTAATTATTGGAGAGTTGGAGTGTGGGAGCGTTTTAGGGTTTTAATGAGTTTTAATTCTCTCTTACTCTAAGACGCTCAAACTCTCAAACGCTATTGCACAATTTCTCCATTGACGTAGACTTCGTAAGTAATGTCAACATTCGGCTCAAGAGTTTTGGAAACGGAGCAATACTTTTCGAACGATAATTCGGCTGCTTTTTTAGCTTTTTTCGGGTCGATTTCGCCTTCCAGGAAAAATTTCACTTTAATGGATTTGAAAGGTTTTGCTTCGTCAACCTGAACTCTTTCGCCTTCCACTTCCGCTTTGAAATCGGTGATAGTCTGACGCTGTTTTTTCAGGATTGAAACAACGTCTATTCCGCTGCAACCGGCAACCGCCATTAATAAAGATTGCATTGGCGAAACACCTTTTGCACCAGGCAAAGTGGTATTATCCAATAAAATAGAATTTCCTTGTTCATTGGAACATTCGAATAAGAAGTCGTCGTTGATTCTATTGAGTGTGATTTTCATCTGTAATATCTATTTTTTATTTGTCAGATGGAACGCTTAGAGGTGTTTCCTTTAATTAGTTTTTTTCACAAAAGCGTTTCATTTTAAGATTTATTATTTATTGAACACGAAGCGCACAAAGTTTTTTGAATATTCAACTTTTTAAAGTTCACAAAGCCACTTCGTTTAGATAAGAATTGAAATTAAATTCAAATTTACAACATTCCGCGTGCTTTTATCTCCAGATATTTATTGATGACATCGATATTGAGATTCTCGGGAAGTGTATAAATGCTGTAAATTCCATATTTTCTGAGTTCCTGGATAATCAGTTTTTTCTCAAACTCGAATTTCTCTGCAATGATTTCATCATAGATTTCCTGCATATTTTCAGGATTTCTATGGATTAGTTGATGAACTTCGGAATTTTTAAAGAAAACAACTACCAGCAAATGATTTTTGGCAATGCCTCTGAGATATTTTATTTGACGATTAAGCGCATCCAAAGTTTCAAAATTGGTAAAAAGCAAAACCAAGCTCCTTTGATTCAGATGGTATTTGGTATCCTGATATAATCGTCCAAAATCACTTTCGAAGAAATTAGTCTGAACATTATAAAGCGCTTCGGAAATCTTTTTCAGTTGCCCGGATTTGTTATCAGCAGCTACCTTATTTTCTGCTTTTTTAGCAAAAGTCATCATTCCGGCGCGGTCGCCTTTTTTGAGAATAATGTGAGATAACGCCATCGTCGCATTAATGGAATAATCCAGCAAGCTCAACCCGTTGAAAGGCATTTTCATTGTTCTGCCTTTGTCAATCAACATCATGATGCGTTGCGACTTTTCATCCTGAAACTGGTTGACCATCAATCGATTGCTTTTGGAAGTTGCTTTCCAGTTGATACTCCTGACATCGTCTCCCTGAACGTAATCTCTGATCTGTTCAAATTCCATAGTGTGTCCCAGCTTTCGGATTTTCTTGATTCCGCCCAGCAAAAATTCGTTTTGAAGCGCCATCAGCTCATATTTTCTGAGATGAATAAACGACGGATAACTTGGCAACTTCGCGTCTTTCTGAAATGTAAATCGGCGGGAAACCAATCCAATGGGTGAATTGACATAAACATTCAGGTTTCCAAAACTGTATTCGCCCCGTTCTTTCGGTTCGAGGATATATTCGAAAAATGAGTTATTTCCGCTTTCGATATGCTTCTGAATCAGGAAATCCCGCTTCTGAAACTGGAATGGAATTTCATCAATGATTTTTGTAGTGATGTTAAAGTTATAATCATTCCGAATATCAATTTTCACCGGATTTTCATCACCATTCGACAATTTCTCCGGCAAAAGTCTTTGAGCTTTGATGCCTTCTTTATTTTGAAATAATATTAAACTATCTACAATGGTCAACACTAAAACAAAAACCAGTAAAGAATTGGAAATCCACATCATCACCGGAAAGAAAAATGCCAAAACGTAGCAAATTCCAACGCCGAATATGGCAAAGAAGAATCTGTTATTGAGGTATGTTTGTTTTAATGTTTTCACTTGAAATTAATTCGCTTAATTGAACACAAAGTACACAAAGATTTTTTTAAATATTTAATTTTTTTTAGGTTCACAAAGGCGTAAAACTTAACAAAGTTTTTATTATGAAAATACTTCGACTCCGCTCAGCCTGACAGTGGTTTAAAATATGTTATTAGAGATGTCATCCTGAGCGGAGTCGAAGGATTTGTAAATTTCTATCTCGGCACTTCAATACTTTCCAGAATTTGTCTGATGATTTCGTCCGCTGTCAGACCTTCCATTTCACGTTCCGGCGAAACGATAATTCTGTGTCGCAAGACTGCAAAAGATGCTTCTTTTATGTCTTCCGGCGTCACAAAATCCCGGCCCCGGATGGAAGCGAAAGCTTTGCTAGCCGTCAACAAAGCCAAACTTGCTCTTGGGGAAGCGCCCAGATACAAAAACTGATTTTCTCTTGTATTGATAATGATTTTCGCAACGTATTCCAGAAGATTTCCCTCAACAATAACATCTTTTACCAATTGCTGATATTGTTTCAGTTGCTGTCCGGAAATCACGGTTTGCACAGCATCGGTTTTGTCTTCCAGCTTATTGTGGTGCTGGTTTTTGATGATTTCAATTTCCTGTTCCAGATTGGGATAGCCCACTTCGATTTTGAAAAGAAAACGGTCCAGCTGCGCTTCCGGCAGTCTGTAAGTTCCTTCGTGTTCGATCGGGTTTTGAGTGGCAACTACCAAGAACGGTTCTTCCATTGGATATTGCACTCCGTCCATTGTGATTTGGCGCTCTTCCATCACTTCAAACAACGCCGATTGTGTTTTTGCCGGTGAACGGTTTATCTCGTCAATCAAAACAAAATTTGAGAAAATCGGGCCTTTTTTGTATTTGAAATCCGCTTCCTTCACATTAAAAACGGACGTCCCCAAAATATCAGAAGGCATCAGATCCGGCGTGAACTGGATTCTGCTGAAATCCACAGCAATGGTTTTGGCCAATAGTTTTGCGGTAATCGTTTTAGCGACACCCGGCACACCTTCTATCAAAACATGGCCGTTGGATAATAACGCGGCGAGCAAATGCTCAATCATATTCTCCTGACCGACAATCACTTTAGCAATTTCGGCTTTGACGCGCTCCAGATTATATTGTAATTCCTTCATATCCAGTCTGGATCGGAATTCTGGCGCTTGGTCTTGGTATTGTTCTTCCATAATTGTTATTTTAAAATTTGGTCAAGAAGCTGATTCATCCGTATCAGATCCTCTTTCATCACGCTGGCATAAGGGTCCTGCCCTTTTTTCACGAGTTCTACAGCTTCTTTTATTAATTCTATATTTTTTCCGGTTTTGAGATGGAGTTTATGGATAAATGGTTCATCCAGATGCTGCGTATCAATCATCAGATCCATTCTTATTTTATTAAGAAAATATTGGGCTTTTTTGGCCATCATTTCGTGAAAATCGCCTTCCTGAAGATAGAGATTGCCGATGCTTCTGATAAAATCGACCGATGTATTTTTCAGTGGCTCTTTTACCGGAACAATTCTCTGCTTTCGCTTAGCATTGAAGAGCACAAAAATCAATAAGCCAAATAACAAAAGATACCAAGCATAGCGCAACGGCGGATTGCTTAGGATAAACCGCATTGGCGACATCGAGAGCGGCACGTCATTTTCCATAAACCAAACGGTCTCACGATTGGGCAAATAAGAAAAGACGCTTTCAACGTATTGATTTTTTGATTTCAGAAGATAATAATTCGTGAGTACGAGCGGTTCGGAATGGATGTAAAAATGACCTTTTCCAAAATTAACCTTAATAAAATCTGCGTTAATGGACGATGTTTTATCATCCGATTTATTGAGTGTTTTGCCTAAAACCTCGATATCATTTCTGATGTAAGAAAACCCTTTATTGTCCGGAAGTTTGTCAATTAACAGACGGCTCTGCCCCAACTTTTTGTCTGTGAATTGCAGGTAATAATTATCTTTAAAACTCACCGTTTTAAAACGGAACCCTAAAGTATCGCGTAACTTTGCAGTTGTCTCATTCGTAAACCACATTACATCGGAACCGTTGGAAACCTCATCCATAATATATTGCCAGGAAACCTCGTCCAGTTCCTTCTGGATGATGAGAATATTGTGCGGTTTTTTCTTATTTTTCTGATAGTAAGCATACGGCGAAACGCCTGTTTTTTCCAGCTTATTGTTGAATAAATGATTCGATTCCTTATTGAAAATAAAAAGTCCGAAAGGTGTTTTTTTCTCGGTGTCATAATTTTTCCGCCAGTCCAATACCGGTTTTTTGTTCATCTCAAACATACCCATCACCACCAGAATGATGATGAAAATGACAGCGTATATTTTGAACGTTTTATTCATTGATTTTAATGGTGAATCCTTTCTCAGAATTTGTTAAAATAAGTTTTATAATATTGATATTCTTTCTCCTGCGTATCAAACTCGCCATACCAGATGTAATCGTAGACGTAAGCTATTCTTCGGAAATCTTCTTTCTGAGTTTCGTTTTTCAGTTCACAGAGATAATCCCGGTTGGTTTTTTCCGGATTCCAATGGATGAGGTTTTTATCCGACAGTTTTTTTAATGCAAAAAGAAAATGATACCGAATCGCCGAACGGTAATCCTGCTGCTGCTCCAATTGTGAAATCGTCTGTGGAAAATTGATTTCGTGGATATTCTCTTCCAAATCCTGTGTCCGGATGTTGATTTTCCGGTTCTTTCTTCCGAACAGAAAATTACCGTCTTTGGACATCAGGTAGCGCACGAGAATAAAAATCAGAACCGCCATCACCACAATCCCGATAATTCTCAGAATATTGACCGTGTAAGCATTCGCTTTATTCGGGTCCAGATCTTTGAAGATTCTGGAAAGCAGCTCTGCGATCTTAAGTTTGATCTTGTCCCAAAGTGATTGCTTAGGTTTCAGAACTTCGTAATCGAACTCATTACCTTTGTATCTGCTTTTATAATTTGGCGCAAAACTTTTGGGATAAAGCACATTATCTGTGGAATAATTAGACTTCACTAAAGAATCGGATTCAATAAAAATTTCTGATTTTGCAGAATCCTGAATCACAACTTCCTGCACATCATCATACTGGGAAAAAGCAAATTGTCCCAACATCAGAAAAACCAGTATTAAAATCAGCCTAAAATTCACCTTGTCCTATCGTATCAATCTCATTAAAATCCACTTTCCTGTGAAGGTCCTCACGGCTATCATAATACTGCAATCCTGCCTGCACAAACATTAAATTGTTAAGGGTAAAACTTACCAATATTGATACGCCATAAATCACAAAAAGGAAAATTCCCATTACGCCAGAAAACATCTCTGCAGGATTTTGTGATGTCCCCATATCCGGAACGGTCAGAAATCCGAAAACCATTATCATATAAGGAACCAATGTGAAAATTGTGAGTACAATGTAAATCAGGATAAACATGATGACTGTTGATGCCCAATATCTCCAGAATTTGGCTTTCTTGGAATCAAACATATTGGCAAAGTTAACCCTCATTGCATAACTTAGAGAATTAAAAAAGCCCCGGTTTGTGGTAAAATAATCAAATAATGTAAAATTCACGACATTGATGAATGCCGGCATCAGCAGAATAAACAGGAAAAACCCGATAATGATAATCATCAGAAAAGATGAAAGCATCATCAACACAAGCATCAGTGGTGCAACTATGAACAGCATTCCTAAAAGGAAAATGAAAAACTTACCTATGTTTTTTCTGATATCGCCCAGCATCTGATCCGGCTTGATATTGTTGTCGCCTGTCTCGGCAATCCGCTTCATATACAGTACCGGAAATGTGTACATTACAATGCTCACCGCCAAAAGCAGAATTCCGAAAATGACAACACCGAGAATCAGCATCGCACCATTATCCTGAAAATAGGTCTGGAAAAAATAGGTGTCGCCATTCACATTGGCATTCATCATCTGCATAAAAAATTCTCGGTAGCCGAACACGAAAATCAGCACAAACAACAGCAGCAATGCACCATTCAGCACAAAATAATTCTTAAAATAATTCTTACCATATTCCTTGAAAAAGGTAAATGTGTCGCTGATCAGATTACCGAATTTTCTCTCCTTGACTAATTGCATTTTGGTTTAGTTTTTTGATAACGATATGGGGATAAATAAAATAATAAAACCCGATGAAAGACAGTGTTCCGAAAATAATTAATCCATTCAGAACCAACGGCATTGTCTGCGCATAACGCGTCACAAAACCTTCGATAATGCCGGCAAAGATTGTAAATGGTACAGTGCTTAGATAGATTTTGAAACTGTTCCGGAACCCGAGCTTAAAAGATTCTAACCGTGATAAAGTCCTTGGAAACAAAACAGAAGCGCCAAGAATCAATCCGGCCATCGCTTCCACCACCATTCCGAAAATCTCGAAAGCGCCGTGCAGCCAGATGCCTTTCGCACTCTCCAAAAGAACATTTTGCGTTTTGAAGAAAAACTGAAAAGCGCCCAGCATAATGCTGTTCTGCATCAGTGCGTACAAAGTTCCCAGTCCGCCAAAAATCCCGTAAACATAAAGCTTTGCGCCAACTGCGAGATTATTGACAATAATCATTATCGAGGTCGCCCAATTGGCGCCGGTTCCATAAACGGCAGTCGGGTCGCCTTTCTTGATATTTTCAAGCGTTTGATTCACATAACCTTCGCCTAAAATCAAGGTGGCGAAATCTTTATCATAAATCGATGAAATCACACCAATGCCCACAAACAGAATAAAAAATACAAAAGCATAATAAAGATAACGCCTGTACTGATAAACCGTGAGCGGAACTTCCGTCAGGAAAAAATGTTTGATTCTATTTTCCTCAATTCTTCTGGTTTTATAGATTTTCTGAAAAATCTGCGCCGAGAGGAAGTTGAGATAGACCGTCGTTTTACTTTTCGGATAATAAGTCTGGGAAAATGAGAGATCATTAATCAGATTGATGTAAAGAGACGAAAGGTCATCCGGATTTTTTTTCATTTTTCCGTTGATAACCTGCTCAATTTCCAACCATTTTGCTTTATTTTGCTTTATAAAAGCCACTTCTCTCATAACGCTAAAATAGTAAAAATATGAATCCAATCGCTATTAATACTTCGCAAAATGTGAATGTTA
>CAJYLO010000026.1 GCA_913776245.1 uncultured Chryseobacterium sp. | reverse complement strand
AAAAACGAGACCTCAACGTGTTATAGTCAAGGTCTCTCTAACTATATATGAAGAAAAATAACAAACTTTGTTAAACGCCGCTAAAGGCGCTGAAACCTCCGTCTACCGGCAATAAGGCACCGGTAATGAAGCTTGCGGCTTCGGAACACAGGAACTGTACGGCTCCGTTGAGCTCTTCCACTTCTCCGAAACGCTGCATCGGGGTTTTGGCGATTACTTTTTTACTTCTGTCGGTTAACGAACCATCCGGATTCAGGAGAATCGCACGGTTCTGATCGCCGATGAAGAATCCCGGTGCTACAGCATTAACACGGATTTTATCTCCGAATTTTAAAGCTACATCAGAAGCCAGCCATTGTGTGAAGTTGGTGATCGCTGATTTTGCGGCCGAATATCCTGCTACTCTCGTGATCGCTGAATAGGCTGCCATGGAAGAGATATTGACGATGCTACCGCTTCCCTGTTCTGCCATTGCTTTTCCGAAGACAAAGCTCGGATAAACGGTTCCGTTGATATTGAGATCGGTAACTTCATCCCATCCTTTCATATTCATATCGAAGAATGACTGGTCGGGAGATAAAGTTGCAGTGGGAATGTTTCCGCCTGCAATATTTAGCAGAATATCGATCCTTCCATATTTCTCGGTAATTTTTTTTGAAGCCGCTTCAAGACTTTCAATGTCCATCACATTAGCTTCAACGGCAAAAGCATCGCCGCCGAGGTCCGTCCATTCTTTTATACAGGCATCCAGTTTTTCCTGGTTTCTGCCTAACGCCACTACTTTTGCTCCTGCTGCAAGGAAACTCTTGGCAAGACTTCCTCCCAGAACACCGGAAGCTCCTGTAATAACGGCTATTTTATCTTTTATGCTGAATATTTCGTTCATTTTTATGATTGATAATTGATGATTGATCAAAAATGAGTGTTAATTTTGTCTGGCCATTTCGTTTTGAATGGCAGCCATTGCGCCTTCTATTTGTCCTAAAGCCAGCATTCGGCCTAAAAATGAGTAGCCCGGATTGTAACCTTTATCAATATCTTCCGTTAACAGTCTTCCGTGGTCGATCCTCATTGGCAGATCCGGATGTTCTTTTTCGAATACGCGGATTACGTCAATCAGTTTTCCTCTTCCGCCCAAATGGTGGGCCTCGATGAAATCGCCGTTATCAAAAACATTGGTGCTTCTGAGGTGAACGAATTTCGTGCGGTGCGCAAACTTCTGCGCAAGTTTCGGAACATCATTGTTAAGGTTTGCGCTTAGTGATCCTGCGCAAAACGTCAGTCCGTTGTGAGGATTGTCTACGGCGTTTAAGAACCAGTCGATATCTTCCTCGTTGGTAACAATCCTTGGAAGGCCCAGTAAAGCGAAAGGCGGATCGTCAGGATGTACACACATCTGGATGCCCCATTCTTCACAAACCGGCATTATTCTTTCCAGAAAATATTTCAGGTTTTCACGCAGCTGGTTTTTATCGATTCCATCGTACAAAGCCAATAAATTATTGAACTTTTCTACCGGGTTCAGATCGCCTTCTTTAATGTTTCCATTAACAAATCCCTGGGTTTTTACGATCACCGAATCGATCAGATGATTGTTGTCTTCTTCAGTGAGGGTATTTTTCAGTTCTTCTACTTTCTGAAGGATTTCCTGTGTATAATCGTTTTCCGCTCCTTTTCTTTTTAAGATATGGATCTCAAAATAAGCGAATTTGGCTTTGTCAAAATATAAGGATGACGAACCGTCTTCCCATGCATGAAAAAGGTCTGTCCTTGCCCAGTCGAGCACCGGCATAAAATTGTAACAAACTGTTGTTACACCAGCTTTGCCCAGGTTTTCGAGACTTGTGATGTAGTTTTCTATCAAAAAGTCGCGGTCTCCACCTCCATACTTGATCGCTTCGCTTACCGGCAGGCTTTCCACCACAGACCAGCGAAGACCGTAACTTTCTATATAGTTTTTGTACTCATTCACCGCCTCCAGGCTCCAGACCTGCCCGTTGGGAATATCATGTAGTGCCGAAACAATTCCTTCGACCCCGATCTGACGGAGTGTCTCCAATGTTATTTTATCTTTTTTGCCAAACCAACGCCAGGTTTTTTCCATGATTTATAAAAAATTTAATTAAAACAAAGCAGGTGCAAAGGACACACCTACTTTGTTCTTGATTGACATGAACTTAAAACTAATTAATATCCAGGATTCTGGTATTTTGCTTTTTCGTCAGCAGACACCTCCATCGCATCCAATTGACTTTGAGGAATTGGTCTTAAATAATGAAACTTCTGGATATTTCTCGTTACTGTCTGTGGTGTATGATCAGTGTATGAAACACCACCAATCTGATAGGTTGCGCCATATTCTGCCCATTTCTGAGTACGAACCAAATCGTACCATCTGTAAAATTCTCCGTAGTATTCTCTTGAACGCTCTGCCAGTATGTAATCAATAGTGATCGTGGCTGGTGTTGCTGCCGTCATAGCTACACTGTTATCTGCAATCATAGGCGCATTTTGAGCATTGTTGAATTTCCATTTTCCAGCTCTAGCCCTAATCACATTAATTAAGTCGCGAGCTGACATTGCTCCTGTAGCACCTTTAACAGCTGCTTCGGCGGCAATAAAATAAAACTCCGAAAACTTCGCGACATTAAATGGGCGGGTTAGACCTGCATTAGGATAGCCTAGTCCATTAGGATCGTCGGTGCGATATGTTCCGATTTTCCAAAGTCCCGGATAGACGATCCTATTGATAGCACTTGGTGTTACAACCCAATCAGCTCTTCCTGGTAGTGTTCCGGCACCAACTCCACTTTGAACCGCCCCTATAGGGTATGTTACGGTCTGAGAATCATCAGTCAGAAATGTAAGGATAGCACCGCCCGGCTGTACAGGTAAATTATTAGCATTGTATAAAACCGGAACAGATGTAAGCCCTGTTCCATTCTTTTGCCAATTACCTCTATAAGTCGTAACAAAAGTACCATCATATCGTGAATCATTGGTTTTATCTGAGAAAGTATTTTTTATAACCCCAATAGGTGGTGCCATACGTACCCACGGACGGCCAAGTGGCTGAGCAGCTTCCCGCTGCACAGAGCTTACCACGTCTGCACCTGTCCAAGCAGTAGTTTTGCTACTTTTGATGGCGGTGTAATTCCAAGTTTGCATCCAGGCAGCAAAATTATCCGGTGACCATCCTGATCCAAAGCCCACAGGATCACTTTCATTATAATAAGTGCTTGAAACCGTATGATCTGCATACAGCATACATTCGCTATTTCTGTCATTGGAGCCGACATTGACATCATAGAATGTAGGTTGCAGTGAATATATACTTGGGTTTGATATTCCCGTCATCGCTATATCGTATGCCTGTTGGAAGTACCACTGTGCTGTTTTGCCATTTGGATCAGTTCTCGGAGTTTCTGGATAGGTTGGAATGTTATTAGGATTTTGCAACCACCAACCATAAGTCAAATATGCTTTGGCTAGAAATAACCTGGCGACATTCTTCGTAACGCCACCCGTTACACGAGGTGATGCCGGTAGATTCTCAACCGCTTTGAGCAAATCTGGAAAAATGGCTTTTGTATACACTTCAGTTACTGTATTTCTGACAGAAGTTGTAACAGGTAATGTATTGAACTTCAATTCACCAGCGCCCAAATCCAATGGAACTCCTCCATAAGTCTGAACTAAAATGAAATAGTCAAATCCTCTAAAAAACCTTGCTTCAGAAATCATTGATTCGGCAATCCCGAAACCAGGGCCTTTCTCAATAATACCGTTCGCAGTATTGATGTATGGAAATACCGACCCCCAAACCATACTCGTCGGAAAAGTATTGGAATTAATATTTCCCTGTCCGGACATATCTAATTCTTTGAAATTACCATCCGCACTTTGCCCCCAAGTAGATTCATCGGTTCCATTCTGGCAGTTGCTCATAAAATAGCCATTGCCATAAAGCGTACGTAATTGTCTGTATAAGGAAGTAAAACTTTGATTGATGCCGTCCGCAGTACTAAAGTAATCTACAGTATAAACTGATCTTGGCTGCTCATCTAGAATCTCGTTACATCCTGTAAGTGTTAGTGATAAAAAGACAGATCCTAAAATCACTTTTCTATTTAATTTTATCATTGTTTCAGAATTTTAAAAAGTTAAATTAAGTCCCATAAGATAATTCCTTGTGGAAGGATTATTTGTACCAATAATAAGTTGTCTTGCCTGATATCCGCTCACTGCCTGGTTTTGATCACCAGTTGAGTTAGGCTCAGGGTCCATTCCAGAAAATTTATGGTATGGAGAGAATAGCACAACAGGGTTTGTAACAGTGACGTAAATTTTCAAACCATTTATTTTTAAATCATCCAAAAATCTCTTATCAATATTATATCCTAATGTAATAGTCCGAAGCTTCAGATATGATGCGTCGAACATCGCAAGCGTTGATGAGTATCTTGGATTATCGCCACTTAAGTGTCTTCCAGGACGTGGAAAGTACGCATTGATATTCTGCTCTGTCCAGTAATCAACATCCACATTATTACCTCTTCCGGTAAGTCTGTTAAGATAGCTTGCCGAACCATAGAGCGAACTGATGAGAATACCCCCATGCTGAAATGCTCCTACAGTGCTCAACTCAAAATTTTTGTATGAAAAACGCATATTAAAACCTCCCTGCCAATCCGGAGCCGTGTCAAAAATTTGTCTATCATCTGCATTGATTGCTCTTACCGGCGTACCATCAGGGTTATATCCTCCAGTGTAAAGAACCTTGATTGAACCAACCACATCTGCCGCACTACCGGGTTCTAAAATATTTTGATATGGATCTCCTGCTTGCCAAAGTCCTATATACTGGTAGTCATATAGAGAATTGATATTGTGCCCCACAAACCATAGGTTGTTTACATCACGTTGAGTTCCTGAAGCAAGGGATAAGATCTGATTCCTGTTCGTGTAGAAATTAACGCCTGCGTCCCATGAGAAACCGTCCGGATTATCTATGATAACACCATTTAAGCTTACTTCAAACCCTTTGTTTTCCGTCTCTGCCACATTGGACACAATTGAACCAATAGCTGTGGATGCTGGAAGATTTTTCTTTGTCAATAGATCGTAAGTATGAGTTTTGTAATATTCGATACTTCCCGTAATTCTGTTGTTAAGGACTGCGAAATCTACCCCATAATTTTGAGTTTTAGAATATTCCCAACCCAGATCAGGGTTCGGCGCTTGGCTAACGTACACACCTGTACTGTTTGTGGTTCCGAAATTATATGGAGTTACAGTAAGTGCGCCTAAAGTTGAATAGGGAGCGACCGCCTGATTGGATGTCTGACCCCAACCAGCCCTGAATTTCAGGAGATTAAGAGCGCTGATATCTTTCATGAAAGATTCGTTAGTAACATTCCAGCCTAAAGATATTGCTGGATAGGTATGCCATTTATTTCCCGGAGCCAATCTTGATGAGCCATCTGCGCGTAGCGTGGCAGTTAGCATGTATTTATTATCAAAGGTATACATCACTCTTCCCATTGCAGAAAGTAAACCGGTCTGCCAGTAGGTTTGATCTTCTGGCCTCACTGTTATATCCGCCTGTGGAGATTGTCCCAGATTGTAATATTGGAAAAAATCAGCAGGAACATTTTTTGCACTCATATAGGAGCTCGTATATCGGTTACCTTCTGCAGAATATAGTCCCACTGCATTTATTTTGTGCTTACCAAATGTACGGTCGTAAGTCAATAAATTTTCCAAAACCCAATGGTAGGTTTGATTATTTCCTCTGCCAGCAGACGATGGACCCGTTGCGTTTGTATTAAAAACACCAACCCCAGTGTAATTGCCACTATTCGCTGTACGGTAATCTAATCCTACGTTTAATCTATACTTGAGTCCATTTAATGGCAGATTAACTTCACCATACAAATTATTGTAAGAAGCGAAAGATTTAGTTTCATCTATATACTTGTCCCCTAGACCCTGAAGTGTTTTGCGAGTATAAATCCATGTCTGGTCTATACCTCCGGCTGTGGTCATCACTCTTTTAAAACTACCATCCTGATTATAAGGATTGGCAATAGGTGAGTAACCGAGAACAGCACCGGGATTGACACCATTTCCCTCTGATTTTGAAAAATTTGTATTTGAAGTCACACCAAACTTAAAAACTTTACCCACCTGCTGGTCAATAGCCATACGTAAAGCAAAGCGTTCATAACTTTGCAATGGAATTAGAGCATCCTGCTTAAAATATGATAATCCGACATTGTAATTTCCACCTTCAGTCCCACCGGAAACCCCAACATCGTGATTAGTTATCATGGCAGGCTTATAATAAAGTTTTTGCCAATCTGTATTGTTGGTAGCAGCTTCATCACCAGTCGTAGCATATAATGGCGACGTAGTTGTTTGTGTACCAGTTGGTGCAGGAGTTGCATAAGCTCTTAACTTTGCAAAAGTTGGTCCATCCATCATCGGATATTTTGAGAACAATGTTTGAACACCTGTAAAAGAATTGTAACTGAATCTTGGCTTCTGCCCCTTGGTCCCACGGTTGGTTGTTACTAAGATTACCCCGTTTGCTCCTCTAGAACCATAGATAGCCGTCGCAGAGGCATCTTTTAGGATATCAATACTTTTAATATCGCTGGAACTTATGTCACCCAATGATCCAACAAAGGGAATTCCATCCAAAACAATTAATGGATTATTGTCTCCTGTAAGGGATCTTACACCTCTGATACGGATTTGCATAGCCGCTCCCGGTTTTGTCGATGTCTGTGTGATATCTACCCCTGCAGTTCTGCCTTGCAAAGCCTGTGTGATGTTGGCTGATGGTACTTCTCTTAACGCATCACCCTTCACCGTAGCTACAGATCCTGTAACCGCTTCCTTTCTCTGAGTTCCATAGCCAATCACAACAACCTCCTCAATCTGCTTCTCCTTCTGTACAGTGTCTCGCTTGCTCTGTGCGTAAACAAGACCTGATGGTAACAAAGCCATTGCAAAAAACAATGCGGCTCTGTTGGTTTTACTTAAATGAAATAGATTCATAATTATTATTTTTAAAGTTAGTTTTTATAAGAAAGTTTTCGGTTCCAGTGGTTGAGATTGGCGCAACTCTCTTACATATTTTTCTAGATATACATATTCACGATAGCTTCAAATAGTTCCTGTTTGCCACTTTTTGGCATTGGCTCTCCGGATTCGTGGGCAATTTTCTGAAGGTCTTCCAAAGTAAGTCCGCCCTCTTCAAATGCTTTCCCATTACCGCTGTCAAATGATGAATATCTCTCGGTTCTCAGCTTGCTATAGTCCGAATGTTCAAGAATTTCCGCAGCCGCCAGAAGACCTTTCGCAAAAACGTCCATTCCTGAAATATGAGAAATAAAAAGGTCCTCAGCATCTATGGAGTTTCTTCTGATTTTCGCATCGAAGTTGACACCGCCATTGCCGATACCTCCGGCAGGAAGAAGAACCAGCCACGCCTGCACCATCTCCAGGTAGTCTACCGGAAACTGATCGGTATCCCAGCCGTTTTGATAATCGCCTCTGTTAGCATCAATGCTTCCTAACATTCCTGCATCCACAGCAGCCTGCAACTCGTGCTCGAAAGTATGGCCTGCCAATGTAGCGTGATTGACCTCAAGATTCAGTTTAAAATCTTTGTCAAGGCCGTAATGTCTTAAGAATCCGATTACCGTTTCTGCATCATAGTCATACTGATGTTTTGTAGGTTCCATCGGTTTAGGTTCAATCAAAAATGTTCCTGTAAACCCTTGCTTTCTTGCATAATCTCTGGAGATGGTAAGAAACTGGGCAAGATGTTCCTTCTCACGTTTCATATCTGTGTTCAAAAGGCTCATATATCCTTCTCTTCCACCCCAGAACACATAATTTTCTCCGCCAAGCGCAATGGTAGCATCAATGGAATTCTTCACCTGAGTTCCTGCGCAGGCCACCACATCGAAGTTTGGATTGGTAGAAGCACCGTTCATATACCTCTCATGTGTGAAAACATTCGCTGTTCCCCAAAGCAACTTTATTCCTGTTTCCTGCTGTTTTTGTTTTGCGTAATCTACTATAGTCTGAAGGTTTTTTTCATAATCTTTCCAGTTGTCTGCAGGATCTACCAAGTCGATGTCGTGGAAACAGTAGAAATTGAAGCCCATTTTGGACATAAATTCAAAACCTGCATCCATTTTGTGCATTGCCCTGCTTACGGCATCGGTTCCTTGGTCCCAAGCATGATGAATGGTAGGTCCGCCAAACGGATCGCTGCCGTTAGCACACAGCGTATGCCACCACGCCATTGCAAAACGTGTCCAGTCCTTCATTGGTTTTCCCATGATGATTTTATCTGCATCATAATATCTGAAAGCCATTGGATTTCTGCTTTCCTTGCCTTCAAATTTAATCTTGTCGATGCCTGTGAAAAATTCTTTTGTACCAGTTAAAGTGTTCATATTTTTATACTTGATTTTTTTTGTTAATGTTATTCGATTCAAAATGTAGATTCCCTTGCTCACTGATTTTTAACCGATGAGTTGGTGGCGAAAATTTTAATTTTTATTGGGGTTAAAGAATGTCTTTAAGATGATTTTTCCATCGTGAATACGCTTCAAGATATTGTTCTCTTTTTTCGTGCTCCGGCTCTATCACAGCAATTTTCTCGAGTGAAGAAAAAGCTTCTTTGGAATCGGCGTAAAATCCGATACCCATCCCAGCAGCTCTGGCTGCACCTACTGCGCCATCCGTATCATAAAGCTCAATCTCTGCATTGCTGACGCTGGAAAGCGTCTGTCTGAAGATCGAACTCAGAAACATGTTAGCGTTTCCTGCCCGGATCACGTTGATATCCATCCCGATGTGCCTCATGATATCCATTCCGTATTCATAAGAAAAGACGATACCTTCCTGTGCAGCTCTCAGAATATCTCCTTTCGAGTGGATGTTGAAGTTGATCCCGTGGATCGAACAGCTCGTATCCTTATTTTCCAGCACTCTTTCCGCTCCGTTTCCGAAAGGGATGATGCTTAATCCCTTGGAACCTATGGGCGAGAGTGATGCCATGTCATTCATATCACCATACGAGCCCAGAGATGTGGCAAAATTGTGCTTCAGCCAGGAGTTCAGGATGCCGGTACCATTGATACACAGCAATACACCCAGCCTGGTCTGATCCTCGCTATGATTAACGTGAGCAAAGGTATTGACCCTTGATAGCCTGTCATATTCCAGCTGATCCAAAACGCCGTATACTACTCCGGAAGTTCCGGCGGTAGACGCAATTTCTCCCGGGTTGAAAACATTCAATGACAATGCATTGTTTGGCTGATCACCTGCTCTGTAAGAAATCGGGGTACCTTCTTTTAATCCCAGTTCCTGAGCAGCAGCTGCAGAAACCGTAGACTGGATTCCGAACGTAGGTACGATTTCCGGGAAAAAGCTTTTCGGGATCCCGTAATAATTGATGACATCTTCCGAAATGCAGTTGTTCTTAAAATCCCAGAAAATCCCTTCGGATAATCCTTCTATCGTGATTCCGATCTGTCCGGAGAGTCTCATCGCGATATAGTCTCCCGGAAGCATGATCTTATCTATTTTTTCAAAAATCTCAGGTTCGTTTTCTTTTACCCAAGCCAATTTTGAGGCGGTAAAATTTCCTGGAGAATTCAGTAAGTGCGATAAACATTTTTCTTCTCCGATAGCTTTAAAAGCCTTTTCTCCATAAGGAACGGCACGGCTATCGCACCAGATGATGGAAGGCCTCAGCAGGTTCTGGTCTTTATCTACGAGAATAAGGCCGTGCATCTGCCAGGTGATCCCGATTCCTTTAATATCCTCCGCCTGTACGCCGGATTCGTGCATCACCGCTTCATGTGCAAGCTTAAGATTGGTCCACCAGTCGCCCGGGTTCTGCTCTGCCCAGCCCGGATGGATTGCAGTGATCTTCATTTCCTTTTTTGGAGAAAATTCGGATGCCACCACTTTTCCGCTGGATGCTTCAATGAGACAAACCTTTACGGATGAACTGCCTATATCGTAACCTAATAAATACATGTCAATTTTGTCGTTTCTTATTTTATGAGCTTCGTGTTATTCTTTTTATACACTTTTGCGTCGAATTTGTAATATCTGGCAGCACGGTGCGATACGTTGGTCTCTATTTCATCTAGAGGGATGATGTAATTGAAGGACGAAATTCTCTTGTGAAAATTCTTGATATCAATCTTTTTCTCACTCAGCGCACAATACAATTGGTACAGTTGCCTGATGGTAAATTTCTTGGGCAGCAATTCAAAAATAATGGAGAAATCCATCTCTATCCATCTGCGCACTTCTACCAAAGATTCATTGATAATCTTGTTATGATCAAAAGGCAGCGAGGGAATCTCATCAAACGGATACCAATCTACGGTGTCATATTTGGTGCTGTTGATCTTGTGATCAATTTTGCAGAGTGACAGATACGCAACGGTGATTATCCTGTCGATATCTTGCTTGTACTCTTTTCCCATCCAGCTGATATCGTTTGAATTATTAGCTCTTTCCGGATCTGCAAAGCATTTAAACTGTTTCAGAACCATCTTTTTAATTCCAGTCAGTTCATGTAATACACGCTGAGCGGCATCATCCACATCTTCATTACTGAAAATGAGACTTCCCGGCAACTTACGCTGTCTCTCGGCAGGCATATCTTCCGCACGGCGCTGAACCAGTAAGATATTCAGCCTATTATCGTAATCGAAGCCGAAAACGACACAATCAACAGATACATACGTGTGGATAAAATTTGGAGTCATTGCTTTGTTAACATTTATGTAACATTACAAATATAAAAATACAATTGAATAAAAAAAATAATTTTTGCATTACACACTGCATATCAACCTATTACATATCGATTTTTTATGATATCATATACATCATTTTTATGATAAGCTTATCATAAAAAATAAACTTACTTGTTTGCTAATGCATCGGAATACAGCCCTTTAAGAAAAAATGACTGACAGACTGGTTTTAAAAAAATTTAAGAAAATATTATGATAAGAATATTTAAAAATTGACCTGAAAATTTTTTTAAATAAAGTGTACGAAACACACTTTTTAGCATTTTTTGTTACCGTTTTGCCAAAATTAAATCACGAATTATCGTACTGAAAATGATAAATAAGGATTTTAATAGGAATTCCCAAATTCTGGAATCATTATAAACAAGAAAGTAAGGATACTGTAAAGGATCTCAATAAAGAATGTTAGAAACTTAGTTTTAATAGCATTAATTTACGATGGACATTAAATTGACAATCAGATATTTATGTCAGAACTATAACTTGGATTTTTCAGACGGTCTTCCGGTCTTCTGTACCAATACTCGGAACCGATGAGCAGAATTATTCCTAAAATTAAGCCGCCCAAAACGTCTGTGAACCAATGCGAGCCCAGATAGATCCTGGAATAGCCTGCGATAATGACAACGATAATACAGAGTCCCATCAAAATAAACTTGAGCCAGGACTTCATTCCTTTAGCATAAAAAATGAGAATAGCTGCATTTCCGAAGAGGACGGTGTAGAACAGCGTATGACCACTGGGAAAGCTTTGAAAAGATGTTTTCTCGAGGATATTAACCAGATCGGCTGTAGGCCTGGGTCTGTCGACCAGCACTTTAACAATCCAGGAAACAACCCCAGTCAATAATGTAGAGAGCATAAGAATAGAGTCTCGCTTTCTTTTCAGAAAAAATAAAAGCACCGAAATTGATACAGTAATAAGGATTGCAGAAGGTACATTGCCAAAAATACTAAAGGCGACCATCACTGCGTTCACACGCTGCGGATCTGTGGGCTGAAGGTGCGAGGAAACCACCTGATCTACATGGATATTTTCATGACTGATGACCAGCCACGTGAGCATCAGGAAAAGCGCTGCAAGAACGATCAGCAAAATTATTCGGTATGTTGTTTTATGGAAAGCCAAAGCGGAAATTGAACTCATTATTGGTAGAAAGTTGAATTTTTATTTAAACCGATGATTGGAATCACTGCTCACAAACATCGCATTACGGTCTTCGGAAATGATATTGATAAAGCGTTCGTAGTGCTTTAGAACGTCGGAAATCAGCTCATTCTTAGTAAACAATTTCACGTCATAGTCTTCCCGGCTGTTGCCGAAATAGGATTTGGGGTATAAAACTTCCTGCTGATCTTCCGATGGCCAGTTGTCTTCTTGCAGTAAATCCTCGGCAAGAGTTTTTGATTCTTTTTTGACGCCGTAAATAAAATTATTGATCACATCATACCGGATTTCAATTTCGATGCTTTCAGATAAATTATTCTGATTGATTGTGGCCGAGATACCGTTAGCTTCAAATTCCGAAACTAGCTCCGTGAAGGCCTGATGAACTGTCGTGTTGATAAAATTTTCCGTAGATGGAGCATCATTAAAAGACAACATCTGCTGAAGCCGCTGCTTCCACTGATCGCCAGACCACGGTACCGTAGTTCCGGAAAACTCCTTTTCGTAATATTCTTTGTTAATCATCAATGCCCTGGTAAGACTGACAAGGAACAGCAGCATAATAATAGAAAATGGTAGTGCGGTAATCAGTGTCATGCTTTGCAGTGCCGCCGGACCTCCGGGATTGAGTAACATTAAAGCTAAAACCGCCAGCAGAACGCCCCATCCTATTGTTTGCCATTTGGGTGAGATCTTCGCATTTTTCGTAGCAATACTATTCATCACAAAAATTCCACTGTCCGCAGAAGTGACAAAAAAGATCACAATGATTGCGATCAGCACGTAACTAAGGACCTGTGTAAACGGTAGATAGTTAAGAAACCGGAACATCAGACCATCCGGATTGCCAGCCATTTCGCTCAGATAACCTTTCGCAACGGTCATATCAAAGTAAATGGCGCTGTTTTCAAAAACAGTCATCCAGATAAAATTAAATAGAGTCGGCAAGATCAAATAAAAAAAAGTGTAAAGCTGTGCGTTCTGTGCCCGCTTCACCGCTGGCAACGCTGAAAAGATATCTTCCGAGTAATGCTGCACAGGCTCTGCCACGCTAAAATACATTAATCCGATTCCCATTCCTGCTGCAAAAAGCATAGAGATCAACGAAAAAAAACTGTACGATGGCTTGCTGTCATTAGCGCCCAGCCGAATGTTATCATAACTGCTGGTCACGATATACATTAGGAATAATACAATAAGTGTTACAGACCAGACATAAACCCAGTTGAAATTGACAAAAATAAAATTTCCCACACCATCCAGGCTCTGTTCCGTAGCCATTGCAAATAGGGCAGAAAGCATAAAAATGCCAATGATGAATGCCAGGCTGGGCAGTACGATTCCACGTTTTAGAGTAGTTCTCAGTTTAATCACCGTTAAGAGTTGTTAACTATTTCAGAACACACTTCAAAACTCTTGCCGAGGTTTATTTTCAGGCATTATCTGCAGCCCATTCATAACTCAGTGAGGGCAGCTTCATCGCTACTATTTTAATTGATTTGTAAAGAAAAAAAAGTGGAATATTTTGTTTAATTTTTTTTTAACCACTTTTGTAAGACCAAGTATGATTAAATAACCTATTCATCTGTATTTCATCCCTACTTCATGTGCCAGCAATATTGAGCCAGTTATTATCACGCACAACCGTGAAAGCGCTGCGCCGGCGCATTATAATAACAGATAATTAACGCTTTTCACTATTTTTGCAAAAAAAATGATGATCAACAAAATATTTAATTTCATCAATCTTCATAACGGTGAAGAAAGAAAGGATAAAGTACTGGAGAATGTAGTCTCCAATATCTCTTTCCGAGGTTCCAACCTCTGGATACTTGCCTGTGCAATCATTATTGCTTCAATAGGTTTAAATGTCAACTCTACAGCGGTGATTATCGGAGCGATGCTTATTTCTCCGCTGATGGGACCGATCGTTGGTGCAGGTTTCGCATTGGGAACGTACAATTTTTCGTTGTTGAAGAAATCGATTAAAAATCTTTTGATCGCAACTATCGTTAGCTTAGCCGTATCAGCTATTTATTTTTACATCAGTCCTTTTAAAGATGTACAGTCTGAGCTACTGGCCAGAACATCTCCCAATATTTATGACGTCCTGATTGCTTTCTTTGGTGGTCTGGTGGGTGTGATTGCCATTACAAGGACTGAGAAGGGAAATCCGATTCCTGGTGTGGCCATTGCAACTGCTTTGATGCCACCTCTCTGTACAGCAGGATTTGGACTCGCTACGATGAATTTAAGCTATTTCTTCGGAGCTTTTTACCTCTACACTATCAACTGCTTTTTCATCTGTATTGCTACATTTTTTGTTGTTAAATTCCTTCAATACCCATCGTCAATCATCGATAATAAGTACGAAAAAAGAATCCGCTACGGCATCTCGATATTGATCCTGGTAATGATTGTTCCAAGTTTTTATCTTGCGTACAACCTGTTTAATGAGAAAAAATTCACAAAAACGGCTGAACAGTTCGTGCAAAAAGAATTCGAAAACAAAGGCTACACAGTCATTTACAAAAAAATAAGTTACAATGCGAATCCGAAAATTATAGATGTGGCTTTCCTCAACAAGAAGTTTACAAATCAGGAAATCGCTACCTTCAACAAGTTACTTCCCGATCATGGTCTCGCCGGTACAAAACTGATCATCAGGCAGAATGATACAGATATCAAATCCGAAATCCTGAGCGAAATAAATAAGTTCGACACCAACATCTCAGAGAAAGACATTGCTATTTCAAAACTCAGACAGGAACTCGATGCTTATAAAATATCAGACTCTACTCTTTTGAAAGAAATCGAAATCCTTTATCCTAAAATGAAGAATATCTCCTATGGTAAAATTGAACAATATCCGCTTACGGACAGCGCAAGACTTCAGTTTACTCTGGTTTATTCTGGAAATGATGTTAATAAAGCACAACTAAAAAACTGGCTTCAGAAAAGGTTGAATGAAAAGAATATTTCATTAATTACAGTACAAGAATGAAAGATAATTTATTACAGTCGGAATTCATTTCATCACCCGAACTTCTGGATAAGCTCCACCAAAACGGTATCACAAAAACCTACCACGAAGGCGACATCATCCTTGATAAAAATGCGTCTATCCGCTCGATTCCCATTGTGATGAAGGGAATGATAAAGGTAATCCGTACAGAGGAAGACGGTCGGGAGATTTTGCTCTATTACATCAAAGCAGGCGAAAGCTGCATTATGTCTTTTCTTGGCGGAATGCACAACGAAAAAAGTGTGGTAAAAGCAGAAGTGGAAGAAGATGCCGAAATCCTTTTTTTACCAGTGGATAAAGTTTCGCTTTTCATCAAGGAACATCCCGAATGGCTCGATTATATTTTCAGACTTTACCACAAACGTTTTGAGGAATTGCTTGATATTATCAACGCTATTGCCTTTAAAAAAGTAGACGAAAGACTTCTGAATCTGCTGTATAAAAAATCTTCCAACCTGGGTTCAAAAACCATTATTATTACACACGAACAGCTTGCCAATGAACTCGGAACTGCAAGAGTGGTCGTTTCCAGACTTCTGAAACAGCTGGAAGATGCAGGCAAACTGAAACTTGGACGAAACAAAATCAAACTTTCAGAACAATAATAATCCTTATGTAACAAAAGTAGCGGTACACGTTCCCGAGGATTTCCAATTTTGCACTATAAATAAAAAAGCAAATGGAAATTTTTGGCTATATCGCTTCCGTTTTAATTGGAATTTCTTTAGGATTAATCGGTGGCGGCGGAAGCATTCTTACCGTTCCCGTATTGGTCTATCTTTTTGGGATGGATGTATTTTTGGCAACTGAATATTCACTTTTCATTGTCGGAATCAGCAGTGTTGTAGGTTCTTTTTCTTACCTTAAAAAAGGTCTGGTCAATCTGAAAACGGCTTTCGTGTTTGGAATTCCTTCTATCATCTCCATTTTTCTTACCCGAAATTATCTCGTTCCGCTTATTCCTGACGAAGTTTTCAGCATTAATAATTTTGTAGTCACCAAGAATATTTTTCTGCTTCTCATTTTTGCCGGTTTAATGATTTTAGCCTCGTATAAAATGATTCAGAAAAGCCCCAAATTACAATTACAACCTGTAAACTTTAATAAAAACAAAAATCTTTTGGCAGCAGGCGAAGGTTCTGTTGTGGGAATTCTTACGGGACTTGTCGGCGCCGGTGGCGGATTTATGATTATTCCGGCTCTTGTCAATTTACTGAAAATGCCGATGAAAGTAGCTATTGGAACTTCTCTGGTGATTATCTCTCTTAATTCTCTTATCGGTTTTTTCTCATCGGTAAAAAATGTAGAAATCGACTGGAAACTTTTAAGCACAATTTCTTCCATTGCCATTATCGGAATCATCATTGGCGCGCAACTTTCAAAAATGATTGACGGAAAAAAATTGAAACCTGCTTTCGGATGGTTTATTCTCGTGATGGGAATTTACATTATCGTGAAAGAATTTTTTATCTAAAATCCTTATGTAACAAAAGTAGCGGTACGGAAATTTCTAAAACTTCAACTTTGTATCATTAAAAAACTTAAAAAATTATCATAATGAATATAGAACAAATTTATACAGGATGTCTTGCTCAGGGCGCATATTACATTGTTTCCAACGGAGAAGCGGCGATTGTCGACCCGTTAAGAGAAACCCAACCTTATATCGAAAGATTTCAAAAAGACGGCGTTGTTTTGAAATATATTTTTGAAACCCACTTTCACGCAGATTTTGTGAGCGGTCATCTGGATTTAAGCAAAAAAACAAAAGCGCCCATCGTTTACGGACCAACGGCAAAACCCGAATTTGAAGCGATTATTGCAGAAGACAATCAGATTTTTGAAGTAGGAAATATAAAAATAAAAGTCCTTCACACGCCCGGTCATACGATGGAAAGTTCATCTTTTCTATTAATCGATGAGAACGGAAAAGAAAAAGCATTGTTCAGTGGAGACACTTTGTTTTTGGGAGATGTAGGGAGACCCGATTTGGCACAAAAAGCAGCAAATCTTACGCAGGAAGAATTGGCAGGTTTGCTTTACGACAGTTTGTACGAGAAAATATTACCATTGAGTGATGATATTATCGTTTATCCGGCACACGGAGCGGGTTCTGCCTGCGGAAAAAATATGCAGAAAGAAACACTCGACAGTTTGGGAAATCAGAAAAAAACAAACTATGCGCTTAACCAAAAAGATAAGGAAAGTTTCATCAAATCGGTTACAGACGGGCTTCTTCCGCCACCGGCTTATTTTGGGATGAATGTGGCGATGAATAAAAAAGGTTACGAAAGTTTTGATGAAGTTTTATCGAAAGGTCTTCAAGCATTGTCACCAGACGAATTCGAAGAAATGGCGGAACACAGCGGAGCATTATTGTTGGATGTCAGAAACAACGATGATTTTGCCAAGGGTTTCATTCCGCAATCTGTAAATATTGGTCTAGATGGTGATTTTGCACCTTGGGTCGGAGCGCTCATTGTAGATGTACAGCAGCCGATTTTATTAATTACAGACGAAAATCAGGAGGAAGAAACCGTTACCAGATTGAGCCGTGTAGGTTTTGATAACGTCATCGGTTTTTTAAAAGGCGGTTTCGATGCGTGGAAAAACAGCGGCAAAGAAATCGATACTGTGAATAGAATTTCCGCTCAGGAATTTGAGAAAGAAATCTCAGGGAAAGAGGTTAAAATTATTGATGTGAGAAAAGAATCCGAATACGAAGCAGAACACGTAGATGAAGCTTTCAACAAGCCTTTAGCCTATATCAATCAATGGATTAACACGTTAGATTCCAAAGAACATTTCTACCTTCATTGTGCGGGTGGCTACAGAAGTATGATGGCCGCGAGTATTTTGCAGGCAAGAGGATACCGAAATTTTAGCGAAATTGCAGGTGGTTTTGGCGAAATTGCAAAAACGGGAGTTCCGAAAAGCGATTTTGTTTGTCAGAGTAAAGTTTTAAATTAAAAATAGAATTAATGTTAGAATTCATTAAAGAACCTTGGCCGTGGTATGTTGCAGGACCTCTCATCGGTCTCACAGTTCCTGTTTTACTGATTTTAGGGAACAAATCTTTCGGAATCAGTTCTTCTTTGAGGCATATTTGTGCAGCTTGTATTCCTGCGAATATCAGTTTTTTCAAATATGACTGGAAGAAAGAATTATGGAATCTCTTCTTCGTTTTCGGAATTTTTCTGGGCGGAATAATTGCTTCTCATTATCTCATCAACAGTACAGAAATTTCGGTAAATCCTAAACTGAAAGCAGAATTGGCGATTTACGGAATTACGGATTTCAGCAATCTCGTTCCCACTCAGCTGATGAATTTTGCAGGTCTTTTAACTTTAAGAGGTTTCATCACAATGGTAGTCGGAGGTCTTTTAGTAGGATTCGGAACCCGCTATGCAGGCGGTTGTACCAGCGGTCACGCCATTATGGGACTGTCCAATTTGCAATGGCCATCGCTTGTTGCCACAATCTGCTTTATGGCAGGCGGTTTTTTAATGGCCAATGTTATTCTGCCGATTATTCTTTCACTTTAATAATAAAAAAAATGACAAAAGAAACAGAAGATATACGTCATCAAGACACGATTTGCATCAACGAAAGCGAACTGAAACACAAATGGTATCACAACATCAAGTATCTCATCGTGGGAATTCTTTTCGGGATTGTATTTGTAAAAGCGGAGATTATCAGTTGGTTCAGGATTCAGGAGATGTTCCGCTTACAGTCTTTCCATATGTACGGCGTGATTGGAAGCGCCGTTCTCACAGGAATGATTTCCGTTTGGGTCATCAAAAAATTTAATATTAAAACCATTTATGGCGAATCCATCAAAATTGCGCCCAAGACATTCAATAAAGGTCAAATCTATGGTGGATTAATTTTCGGTTTTGGCTGGGCGATTACAGGCGCCTGTCCTGGACCACTTTTTGCTCAAATCGGAACCGGAGCTTTGACGGTTAACGTCACTTTGTTAAGTGCCATTTTCGGAACTTGGGTGTATGGTTATTTCAGGGAAAAATTGCCTCATTAAAATCTTAAATCAATAAAGACGTGATTCAAAACTACAGTCTTTATTTTTTACTTAATAATCCTTACGTAACAGAAACTCCGAAAAGATGTCCAATCAAAGCGGTAATGCCCATGGCAACAGTTCCCCAGAAACAAATTCTTTACATAGCAATTCCTGTTGATCTCAGCGCTGATCGTCGCACCCAAGATAATTAGTATTAGGAAAGCTCAAAGGCGGTCTGCATTTTCGTTGACCGCTTTTTCTCTGAAACCGGACTTCGAAACCTTGCCGAAATTATACTTGATGCTCAAAGAAACCGTGGGTGTATTACCATAGAAAGTTCCTTTTGAACTTAAGTTTCTATAATTCAGAATTTGCACATAATCCATCTGCCTGAAAATATCGTTGTATCTGGCAGTAAGGTCAAACTGACCCAAAGTTGCTGTCATTCCTACATTTACCAATAGCATTGCATTATATCTGAAAATACCCTGCGTGCGACTCGAAATATAGGATCCGTCTGCCAATATTTTCAGGTTTTTAAGCAACGACAAACTGTTATTACTTGATAAATATACATAAGGTGTACTGCGCCCGGAAATCGCTTGGTGGTCTTCAATACTGTCCAGATTAAGACTGACATTGTTCTGAGATTGCCATTTTTTATAAGTCAATTCGTAATCAATTCCAAGATTCGCTCCTTCAGCTTTGTTAAAATTAATTGGCGTGAATGTAGACATGTTTTTGGTTTCATTATAAACTAAAGTATAACCGATCGGATTTTTATCATGGTAAACCGATGCTGTCAAAGACCACCAGCCGAGTTTTGCCGATAAGGTCAAAGTGTTGGAATAGGAAGGCAGCAATTGCGGATTGCCACGGTATTCCACATAAGGACTTCCGTACAGGCCTCCGGAAGAAAGGTTGCCATAGTTTGGCCTGCTGATACTTTTGCGGTAATCCAGACTGTAACTCATTTTTTCATCTGGCTCATAACTAAATTGGAGCGACGGAAACCAATCCACATCATCACGTGAGATATCATCTGCTCCCGAAGTTTCATTTTTGCCTTCTGCATCTGTAGTTTCCATTCTGAGAACTGCGTCCATGGAGAATTTTTTAATCTTTAAATTCAGATTTCCATAGCCTGCCCAATTGGTCTCGCGGAAGTGGTATTTCAACACATCAGGCAATTCGATATCAGCGAGATAAGCCGTATTATCAGTGACGGTTTCTGCGCTATTGTAGCTTCCGCCGAGTTGTAAGCTGAAGGATTCTGACAATTTTTTTTCAAGGTCAGCACGTCCGGAGTAAACATTTCCGGCATAAAGCTGATGACGGTACTGGCTGAACTCAAAACCTGAAAAGTCGCGGTTATCATAAAAATCATAATCTACGTTATCGCTCTCATGCTTGTACTGGAAACCGGTGAAAAGCGTGGCATCAATGGCAGTAATTTTTTTATTGAAATTAAAAATAGCATTTGTTGTGGCCCGGTTCCTGTCCTGATGGTTAGAGGTCTGCACATTGTTTTTAATGAGACCTTCTGAGTAGTTGGTCTTAGTAATGTTATTGCCTTTATCAGGTCTTAAATTGCTATTGAGCGCCAAAGAAATATAATCACCATCCTGGTCTAGTTCCTGGAAGAAGTTGGCTCCGAAAATCAGCTGCGGCCGTTTTGTAATGGATTTAATGATGTAGTCGGAAGTGATGGATCTGGTGTCTACGCGGTAATCAAATCCGTTGCTTTCCCAGTGGTTGATCTGGTTGTAAGCAGCATTCAGCTTCCATTCCGACTTATTTTTTTTGCCCTGATAATTGGCAGAAAAATAATTACTGAATTTCTTTTGCATGATGGCGATTTCCGTGAGCACAATCTTGTGCCCGTCTTTTTTACTGCGCTTAAGTTTTACCTTAATCACTGCCCTGCCCTCTGACTCATATTTTATGGATGGATTGCGGATTAACTCAACCGATTCAATATCGTCTATCGTAAGGGCACTCAGCACGGAAAAATCGACACGCTGATTATCAATGTACAGCAATGGAGAACCTTTTCCTATAAAAGAAACGCCTTCGCCGTTAGGGTCAATTTTTAAAAATGGCAGACGCGAAAGCAGATCCGTTGTACTGACACTTTTCGCCAGAGCAGAATTAGCAATATTGATTACCAGGTTGCCGTTCTCTACCTTTACCAGTTTCCGGCTTTTAGTAAGTTCAAGCGTTTCGAGTTCCGTAATATCCTTGCTGAAAATAATTTTCATGCTTTTATCAGAATCTAAAGTAAAAACGGGTTCATCCTGATTTTTTTGATGATGACTAATATGAAGATGATAAATACCTGCGTTGATATTCCTAAATTCGAAAAAGCCATTCTCCGACTGAACCGAATCTATCTTCCGGTCATTGGCATCCAAAAGAATAATTTCAGAGTGCTCCAAACGCTGACCTTCTGATGTCAGCACTTCTCCCGAGATTTTAAATGGGGTCTGACAAAAAGCGGTAAACGAAAATAGAAAAATAAACATCGTGAGGATCTTCATGGAAATAATATTTCCGGCAAAAGTATATCCTAATCTGCCGATTTCCTGAAGGTAGAAGTCCTTATTGATGAATTGAGACCATCTTCTGGTGCTCACAATCCAGTTTTAAGGTCTGTCATTATTCAAGAAGCAGTTATTCCCATTCTGTCCAATAAATTACATTACTTTTGTGATGATTAATTCTGAACGATGAAAGTATTCCAAAGATTTTTGATTGTATTCTCAGTGTTGTTGCTCGGTTTGGCATTGGAAAAAGCCGTGCCTCAAATGGATTATGATGCGCTCCGGAAACAGTATCTTCTATCGGGTGACGATGTTGCTTTCAAAAATGGTCTTGATGCTTTTCTTGAAAAAGCAAGGGCAGAAAATAATCAGGAAAAACTGGCTCAAGGTTATGGCGACGCTGTAAATATCGTAAAAGAAAGAGACCAAAAAATCAAATTTGCAGACGAAGCAATCCGCAGCGCTATAATTTCCAAAAACAGGGACACCATTGGGACTGCTTATCTGCGGAAAGGTGTTGTTTACTACTATCAGTTTCGTCAGTTTAAAAATGCTCTGAATCAGTATCTGCTAGCCTACCGGTATCTGGAACAATCCGAAAATGAGACACTAAAGCATCAGAACCTTTACCGGATTGCCGAGATGAAGGTCTATCTGGGCTTTCACGAAGAAGCGCTTGGCATGTTTAAAAAATGTCTTAAGTTTTTTGACAAAAAAAAGAAACAGACTGGATCTGCGGAATCAGAGTACAGTAACAGCCTTTATCAGATGGTTGCATGCCTTCAGAAACTCGGCCGATACGATGAAGCAGATCAACTCCTGGCAAAGGCAATGACTATGGACCAGAATGACTCGATAACGCCGCTTCAGAAAAGTCTTTTCTACAAATCCAAAGCGGTGTCAGAAATGCATAAAAATCATTACAAAGCGGCTGCCCAATACTTTGAAAAAGCACTTCCGGAACTCATTGCAAAGGACGATTTCATCACCATTTCTGTCATTCATTTTTATCAGGGTTTAATTTTCGAAAAACAAGATCGAAAAAACCTGGCGCTGGAATCTTTCAAAAAGGTTGATTCTATTTTCAAGAGACACCAGTTTGTCCTGCCGGAAGTGCGGCCAGCCTTTGAGTATCTGCTAAGAAATGAACAACACGCCACGGGCGTTCACAATGAATTATACTACACCAGACAATTATTAAAAGTGGATCAAAACCTGAGCGAAAACTTCCGGTACCTGTCCGGCAGAATTCACAAAGAATTTGACAGGCACATACTTGAAGTCCAACAACTTTCGCTCCAAGAACAAAGGTTAAAGATGGTCTATCTCACCGGGCTGATCGGAATCCTCCTGGCTGCATCCGTCGCATTTGCTGTAGATAAAGTGAGATCCGGCAGGCTCTCCGGGCGGGAATATGAACGCTTGAAACTAGAATTGCTACAGGCAGAAAGTGAGCTGGAGGTAATGAAGAACAGCGGCCCGGAATCTGCTGAAAAATCAAAACTTCAGATTCCATCCGACATCAAGAATCAGATTTTAAAAAAATTAGAACTTTTTGAAAGTGAACTTGGCTTTTTGGAGAAAGGCCTTACGCAGCAGAAACTCGCAACAAAACTGCAGACCAATGTCAATTACCTTTCGCAGGTTATCAATGAACACAAGGGAAATAATTTCAACAGATACCTGGGAACTTTGAGGATTACTTACATTACGGCGCAACTCCAAAATAATAAGACCTTCCAAAAATACAGTGTGGAAAGCCTGGCACATGAATGTGGTATTGCATCGAGACAGAATTTTTCCGATCTTTTTTATGAATTTAATGGCGTTCGTCCTACAGAGTTTCTCAGGAAGTTGAAAGCATATTAATTCCTATCCGGCGAACTGTAGGCCATCCAGTTTCTTTTTCCTAGAATTTTAATCACTGCAACATTTTACATTTAAATGTTTCATATAGATAGTCAACCTATTAAAAACTGATATATGAAACTCGAAATGATCTTGACCACATGGCTTTTACTGACATGTAATGCCATCTCTGCCCAGACCTATAAAATATTCTATGACTTTAAGTGGCGGCAAGAGCTTGGTTCTGAAAATTACAATTCTGAATTAACTGTATTACAGCAGGATAAGGATGTCTCTTACTATGAGTCTGTGGCTAAATTCAAGTACGATTCAATTAAAACTATTATTGCCAATGATGGAGGCCGCAGCTTTCCGGCTCCAAAAACGGAGTGGAAGCTACAGACACTTGTTGTTAAAGATACCAAGGAACAAATCACAATAACGGAAGAGAATTTTTTTGACAAAGTATACCTCACAAAGTATTTATGCAAGCCTGTATGGAAAATCACGGAAGACCGTCATAAAATTTTTAATTACAATGTTCAGAAAGCTGAAACCGACTTTGCCGGCAGACACTGGATCGCGTGGTTTACAATGGATATTCCGATCGGTGATGGCCCTTATAAGTTTTACGGTCTTCCCGGATTGATTCTTAAAGTGTCAGACTCTGAAGAACATTTTATTTTTGAAATTAAAGGTCTTGTCAAAGAGCGCAATAGTATCGAAGGCCGGAATGCGCATACTTCTAAAGTCAGTTTATCGCCTTGCAAAAGGGAAATTTTCTGGAATAATTATCGGGAAGATCCCTCAATGATTTTCGCCAACCTGAACGCACCCGGCGCTACATTTTCTTACGTCTATCAGGGATTGAACGTAGACAGCAGAGAAGCCAAAGCACTCTATAATAAACGGGAAAAGGAAAAAATCAATACTTTTAGAATTCCAATAGAGACCTGTGCCTGTGATTTTTGAATCTCGTTATTTTAAAGCGACATGCAACAATATTTATATTAATGTGTCATATATTGTGTGAACTAATAGCCAAATTATTTGAAGACCAACAGTAAACATAAAAGTGACAGCGACTTGGTTCGATGCTGCAATTCGGGTGACAGCTCAGGCTACTCTGAATTGTATCACCGTTATTCCCGGGCTGTTTTTAATTCTGTGTATAGATTGGTGGGAGATCGTAGCAATGCCGAAGATATTACACAGGAAACCTTTATTAAAGCATTTTCCGAGATAGCGTCTCTGAAAAACTCTGATAGCTTCGGAGGATGGATCAAACGTATCGGAATCAACCAGTCTCTGAATCACATCCGAAAGAGAAAGATATACTTTACGGAAATTGAGGATGAGATCATATCGAATATTGAAGATGATGTACCGGAAGCCGGATTATTACGGGAGGAAAGACTCAGCCAGCTTCAGCATATTATTGAAACGCTTCCTCTACAGATCAGAACCATTGTTAATCTTTACCTTTTTGAAGATATGTCACAGGAAGACATTGCTAAAACACTGGATATTCCTCACGCCACCGTGAGAAGCTATTATCACCGGGCTAAAAAGAAAATCATTGAAAAATTAAAACCTCAAAACAACAATGAACGATCCGCTTAAAACATACGTCAATAAGCATCGCAATTCGTTTGACACCTTGGATGTTCCGGATGGGATGTTTGACAAAATCATGTCTGAAGTTCACAGCCGGAAGAAACCTTCACGCAAAAATCCGGTAAAGCAATGGACATTGATTGTGACAGGCGTGGCCGCTTCAATCATTCTACTCTTTAATTTAGCTGTAAATATTAACAGTGATCGAATCCAGGCGTTCCGAGATAAAAACTTAACAAAACAATCACACAACACCTTGAATCTGACAACGGACAATAAAATAAGCCGAGCTGCCGCTCCCAAAGTAATTTCAGACACCAATCAAGACCCTAAAAAAACCCTCGTAACGATAGGCAGAAAATCAATTGTTGCTGAATCCCAAGGATCAATGATTCCGCAGACGCAAGATTCTGGTAAGACAGTTACAGAAAATCATTCGGAAGCGGCCAGACAACTGATGGAAAACCAATTTTCAGCCAGCTCCAGACTTAAGGGTATTGATTGGCTAGACGACCAGGAATCTTTTGATCATAAAATGATACAACTTCTTTGTGTTTTGGCATTAGCGGATGACAATACCAATGTAAGATTGGCAGCCTTGGCAGCACTCGAAAAAAAGAGGTATCTGGGCGAAGTTGCCGATAAAATAGATCAAATTTTTCTTAATCAAAATGATCCGATTGTACAGCAAGAACTTATAAGGTTTTATGCTGAAAACGGATTGGACAGTAAAAACGATTCTATCCACAAACGAATCATTGAGCTTTCCAGGAATTCACCCGAAATGTTCGTGAAGGATGAAGCCTTCGCAGCCATCCTAAAATATTAAATTCTCCATTTAAATACATAGTAAACCCGAAAATTATGAGAAATCTATGCTTACTGATGTTGTCCTGCTATTCATTTTTTATAAATGCCCAGGATAGAAAGAACGATCCTATAAGCCAGCAAGGTTATGTCCAATCTTACAAAATCAAAAAGCCCGCAGGCAAACTTATTATTAACGTAGGAGAAGCAATTATTGAAGGATATTCCGGAGACGAAATTATTTTTTCAGTTACCGAAAAAGACAATTTAATTGACAAGCGTGCAGAAGGCCTTCAATCCATTAATGGTTTAGGATTGGTGGACAATACTGGACTGGGAATTAACGTGACTGAAAACAAAGGACTGATGGAAGTCACCGCAATTAATATAATGGCTGCCAAGAAAATTAAAATCCTGGTACCAAAGTCAGTGATCGTTTCTTATAAAAATCAGTCCCAACATTCTGAAACAGTGATCTTTAAATACATACAAAACGAGATTGAAATTGCTACAACCTACAACGACGTGAAGCTGGAAAATATTACTGGCCCTGTTACGGCAAGATCGATCCACGGCAATATTGATGCGATGTTCAGCTCCAATGTAAAAGGACCTATTTCCATAATATCAATCTACGGCCACGCAGATGTCAGTCTGCCTAAAAGCATTAAGGCTGATGTCAGAGCTTCCACTACCTACGGCGAAATATACGTCTCGCCTCAACTTCAATTGGCTGTGGCCACACCGAATGTGAAAAATCCGCCTCAAGTGATTAACGAGGTGAATGGTAAAATTAACGGAGGTGGTCAGAAAATTGATATCCGATCCGATCATGATAAGATTTACCTGAGAGCCAATCATTAAATTGACAGGTAGGTATTCTCATCTATCCAATATTTTATTTAAAATTCAATAAAATAATACTATGGTTAACTCTTCATTAACCGTTCATTAACTTAATCAAATATCAAAATTGTTCACTTTTGTAGGAATAAAATTGAAATAACATCCTATGAAAAAATTTATAATGACATTTTTCCTTTCCGTACTGGCGCTTTCACTGTCTGGACAGACCAAAACCACATCGAAGACCACTTCATCAAAAACATCAGTTTCTGTAGAGAAAACCAATAAAAAGTATGTCTACACATCGTATTTTGAGGCTTCCAAGACCAATGCTGCAAAGTCAATCATAATTAGTAATTTAGGAACACCGAATGAAGACAATACACCACTCGCCAGATGGACACGGAAAGGCGTAATTGCCAAGGTTTGGAATGGGAAAATACAGATCATTATGGAATACTCAATGACTCCGAAAGCAATGATAATCAAAGTAGAAAAGATGGCCGATGAAATTTCCAAAGTCATTAATTAGTCTATTTATGAAGAAAAAACATTTGACTGTGATACTTATGTTTTTAACCCTGTTGATGTGGGGAAAGAGCATTAAGTTCAATATCAAATATTCCGAACCACTTGCTGTATTTGTATTCATGCAAAACCTTTCTGAGAATTATCCTGATAATGTTTTCAAGACCGAATTTCAAAAATCCAAGTATAACACTGATGAATTTATAAAACTGATCAGAGAATTTAACGATCTTCCTATTGACTACAGCTATCAGTTTGACGAATATCCCTATGCATCGAAAACGAGGATGCAGACCAGGGATTTACTGAAAAAGAACCTTATTGAAACCAATACTCTCAATGATTTTAGACTCCGATCTATCGGTATTTTACCTAACAATGTCTTGAATGCCCTTACAACTTACATTAAATCCTTTACCCCGATCTATAATGAACTCATCTATCAACCCAATAAAATAAAGTTTGAGAAACAATTAGCAGAAATTACGGAATACGCCAAAAACAATGATCTGGACAGTTATTTCGAAAAAGGATTGGTATTTTACAATTCGAGTTGGGATCAGTCAATTCCTTTCGAGATCGCATTTTATCCCTTTCCGGAATCTGATTATTTTACCGCTCAGGCGTTTTACAATAACTTCGTCAGCGCCATACAGACCGATTTAGAAGATTACAAAGATCTGTTCAGTGTAATGATGCACGAGACTTATCATATCATTTATAATGAACAAACGTTGGAATTTAAAGTCCTGATAGACGAAGCTTTCAAAACAAATCCGTCCAGGTCCAGTAATTATGCATACCTGCTCATGAATGAGGTGCTGGCTACAGCTTTGGGGAATGGTTACGTTTACGAAAAACTAAATAATGGTAAACAAGATGTCAATGACTGGTATTTCCATCAATATATCGACCTGATGTCCAGGAAGATCTATCCGCTGGTCAAAGGATACATCACAGAAAAAAGATCCATCGATAAGAATTTTGTCAATCAGTACATCCAGCTGTATGAAACCTCTTTCCCGAATTGGATCAACGAGCCAGACAATATTATGACCTACAGGTATGTTATTTCAGAAAACAGTGATGATTTCAATACTATACGCCGCAAATTTCGTTACAGGTCTATGGAAGAAAATGATTCGGAGTTATCCGAAACCAGCATCAACACTATGAAAAAGACACCTTTGACCAAGTTAATCGTCATATCAAACGATAATGCACAGAAACTTACCCTTGTAAAATCGAATTTTAAAGAACTAAGGGATTGGAAATATATTCCAGATCAGGAATTTGTCCGAAAATTTCTCTTAAATGACAAAAGTCAACTTATAATTATCAATCAAAAAAATTCTACTCTGGATAAGCTCCTGACAATGATAAAATAGATCTTAAAAGCTTTTAAAAATGTTTAGAATTCATTCCCGAAGCTATTTTGACCCGTATCTATAATTTTTTTTACCTGCTTTAGTTTTTTACATTAGATAACGAAAAATTAAACCATGCTGCCCATCACTATCTTACAATGTACCATACTAATTAACGTAAGTTCGGGTTAAGGATTTATACATCGCAAAGCCAAACAAAAAATTGATTATTTGATTTTCAATAATTTAAATAGACAAGGGTGCTTCGACAAGCTCAATTCTTGTTTTACTTTGATAAACGAAATCGAAGATTTGGCGTAGTCAATTGGCAATGTTTAACTTAAAATCATTTTAGAGCGTATATTCCTTTCTTTTTCTTTGCGATAAAAACAATTGAGCATTGTAAAATGAAAATTTAATAATTTGCATATCCCGTCTTCAGGTAATCATTTTAACGTGATATCGAAATAAAACAAATTAATTAATATTCAATCTATTACTTTCAAAGATATTATCCGATGTCTTGGTTTTTCATAAAACTTTAATTTAAGCAGCGATTTCAGGCGAGGTGCTAACATTATTGTGATCTCATCTGGTGTGATAATCAGGTTTTATCTGGAGCAAATGTACAGCTTCAGGCAAGCATACTCTTCAAAATTTTTCGACATGCGGCTACAAACTTTTCGCACTCTTTGTCTCCCAGCCCAAACTGTGTGAGCTTAAAAATTTTTATTCTGCCATTTGACGGATACTTGTAACATATCACGATCTCGCTGAACCATCTTCTTTTGACAATGTCCACGAAGATGATGTTGTCGAATGGCATATAAAATAAATTCTTACATTTTCTTGGTTTAAATGGACAATAATTATAGATGCTAATGTTATTTTCCGCATTGCTGATCTCAAAACAACGAAGTTTGACAAAAAGCAACAGCAGGAAAGCCGTCATAATTATGCAAAGTAGCAACAGCCACTTACTAAAAAACTCTGGTATTGACACGATAGTAATAATAGCCAGATAGTTTGCCTGGCTTAAGACTATCATTAAAATGGCAGCCATATTGATCATGTGTTTGTTCGATATTTCCATTTTATAAACCGTTAGATTTCAAATGCTGACTCGGAGATCCTGCAATCATGTATACTTTCTTTACATGACGCTGCAAACGTTCTGATTGCCTCATCACTGAAGCCAGTAATCGTGTAGTGTATTTCTCTTCTGCCCTTTCCCATACGGCTGATCCTGATGACGATCTGATGATCGTACATCAGATTTCTGATGATTTCTATAGAGTTGATATTAGCGAAAGGCATTTCCACATCGTTTTGCCATTGTCTTTTCCTCAGAGGATGGTACTCTTTGATTGCGAACAGCTGACCGCTATTGGTAACTTCGGTGTAACGGAGCTTCCACAGAAAGATGATCTGGCAAACGGTTAAAACAGCAATGGTGATCACGAATGCTAGGTAGGTCTTGTGAAGCTTCAAAACAATCGATCCGGCTAATAACAGGATGCTGAGTGCCAGAGAGCAAAGCGTCACGATCAGGAAGCGTTTAATGATTTTTTTGTTGTTTAGTCTCATCTTTTGTTGATTTAGATCTTACACTATTAATAATGATTTAACAGGATTTTTCTTAAGATCTTCTTTATAAAAATAAAGTACTATACAGTCTAAACCATCTCGAAAGTAAAAAGTTTATATTGTTAACAAGTAGTCGAACAGTTCAAAAAGCACAGGCATCTTTTGCCTGTGCTGAAAATTAATCAAGGCTTCCAAAAGCTCCATACCGTACCATTATATACGGCAAGCTGCTTCTTCACAGTATCATAAGCCATCATACCGGGTGCAGGATTCTGAATTGTCAGATGTGGGCTGGCTACTTTCGGTAGCACCATTGCCTTGTTACTATCTGTCAGCACTAAAATCCCGGGAGTAGTATCAGAACTTGCATTTGTTCCTATTGCAACTTTGGCATTTTCCTGCTCTTTCTTGCTGTCCTGCAAAGAAGAGTCTACAGCATTAAATGCATTAATCGTAGTTCCGTTTACATTCATAGGAACACTGCCTGTAAGTGGTTCCCAAGATCCTGCCTTCCTATATTTCACTTTTTTATCGGAAAGATCAAAGATGATGGTACCATCTACTACCGTTCCAATTCCTTTGTAGCCGGCACCAGTGGAAGCATCGTACGCCACAGGATTACCGGCTACCGTAGATACCCATGGTAATATGATACCTCTAGCATTATCTGCCTCAGAATAAAATTCGAGAGATACGTTAGAACCAGCCGTTATGGTAGCTTTTCCTACTGCTACCTGTGAAAACACAAACGTTGAGATCAGTAAGGATGCTGTCATTAAAAAAATTTTCATTATTCTAAATTTTAAAGATTAAAAAGATAAAGAGGAGGCGAAGATATTTTCATACTTATCTGGATTGCCTCCTCAATTCTTTACTATTTAAGGTGTTAATCAGGACATGCTGGTGTATTCATACAATGCCATGCCGGTGAAGAATCTCCTGCTTTGGTTGTATAAACTTTCAGACAGGCAGCCTGCTTATCATATACCATCATTCCTTCAATAGGATTGGTAATATTGCTAAGATCTGCTGTTGTATCTACTCTGTTAATTACAAATCCTTTTTCTTTAGACTCCAAAGCTGTCCAGGCGCCTTTGCGTGCCATTGGCCAGTCATTATTTGTTGTACCTGCTCTGCCAAGAGCTGTAATACCATGCTTAGTGTCTAAAGTTGTTCCTCCGATAGCTGCCGGCTTATAGCAAGCAGAGGTACACGCAGGATCCTTTTGAGTACTGTCTTTAGAGGTTCCAACACCTTGCCCTTGATCATTCCCTATATCAGCTGCACCACCTGCATTAACAATAGTAGGAACACCTTGTGAATCTACACAACCGCTTCCGGCACAAAGGTTTTGATTAGATGCTGTGGAACCGGCACCGACAGATAACCCTGTATAGGCATTTACTAGCATGCTGCCAGTTACGTTTTCATCTCCTTCTATGGCATCTAAACAGCCGTCATTGTCGCTGTCAAGATCCAAAGAATTCCGAATTCCATCATTATCATAATCAGCATTGCACGTACTTCTTGATAATAGTTTTACAGCATTCATTTCCCAGCCATTGCCTGAATAACCATTAGGGTTGTTCCTAATCCTGATACTGTTGATGCCTTGAGGATAATTGATCGCAATGGAGGTAAAATTTACTGTTCCATCGTTAGTGCTTCCAATAGCTCCAGAAGAAGTTATATACGAAGTCGCAGAAAGCCCTGTGACCATTGAGGATGTAATAGGGTATAAACTCCCATTAATGTAGACTTCTAACAATTCTGAAGCAGTAGAAGTACCGGAAATATTTATAGTCTGTGGTATCTGCAAAGAATATACTGGGTATGGAAATGTATACAATATTGATTCATCCTGGCTGCTTTGCCCTATCCAGTAAGTATATCCTGAAGTAACAGGGTTTACAGAGCCATCTCCTCCTACTACAGAGAATGTAGCGTTTGAAGTAGTAGTTCTTCCTAATGTTATTGTTGTGGTGCTAATACAATCTTCGTCAGCATCCAAAATCCCATCATTGTCATTGTCTAAGTCATTAATATCAGGAACGCCGTCGCCATCTATATCATTACAAGCGTTAATTGTAGAATTCTGAGAGTAACCGATACCTTGTCCTTGATCTCCACCTACATCAGCAGCACCCCCGTTATTAACTACAGTAGGTATACCTTGTGTATCTACAGTAGTTCCAAGATTTTGATTGGATGCAGAAGAGCCTGTTCCTACGGATAATGTCGATGCTGAAGCCACCAGCATTGAAGCCCTAACATTTTCATCTCCTTCGATGGCATCGAGACAACCATCATTATCGGAATCCAAATCCAAACTGTTCAGTATGCCATCTCCATCTGTATCGGTAGAAAGAGGTATTGTACATGGGTTATCAAAAGCTATTCTTTGATCGTTGGTATATAATCCAGTAGACGCTGTATATCCAAAATAGGCTTTTGTTCCTCCAAAAATACCTGTAATAGAATTGGTTCCTGTTGCCGGGAAAGTATAACTGGTCACATCATGTCCATCAAAAGTATAACGCAAAGTATGAGTAGCTACAGACCAATAAAAGGAAACTTCATGCCATTTTCCATCTTTTACATTGCCAGAGGTTGCTGACAACTGTGCCGTAGAAGACAAAGCTGACCAATCAGATGTTTTTCTAATTGTTCCATGGTCATAACTAGGGTCGTAGTCTGGGGCACCACTATTACTGTATGTATCCAGTTCCAGTGCAACACCATTCGCTATATACTTAGCACCTAAACCTCCACCACTATCGCCAATAGCATTGTATCCTGCAGAGGAGTTATGAAATACTACCGCCATTCCATCTGCTCCATTGGAATTACTGCCAAGATATACTTTCATCGTAAATGCAAAACTTTTAGAAAAATCAATCTGTCCGAATGTCCATGCTCTACCAGCTTGACTATTTGTATTTGGTGTTAATTGTATCTGGTAAGATGGTCCTGTAGGAGAACCTACATTGGAAGTTGGTACATTTGCATTACCACCAATTTTAAATGCATCGTTCGGATCATTTGTAATCCCATTTTCCACACAATCCAAGATACCGTCGTTATCATCATCCAAATCAATATTATCTGTAATACCGTCTCCGTCAGAATCGATATATCCGCTAACAGGAAGAGAATAATCTTCTATCTCACCATTGGCAAAAGCAGTACTGGTTGTATATGTGCCAGTGCTTAATCCATCACCTATTGCTCTTTCATCTACTCCGGAAGTGCTATCATCATCTGCTAATGAAGCGGTCGTAAAGCGCAGTCTCATGTAGGTTTTTGTATTGGCAGTACTCTCATAAAACGGAGATGCCCACGTAAGAGTTACGTTTTGGGCTCCTGCTGTTCCGGTGACTGTAGCAGAGGTGTATTCATAAACAGAAAATTTACCATTGCCATCCATATCAATCCATCCGTGAAGGGTAGCTGTTCCTGCAATAGTCTTGTAAACATTCACATTCACACTATATGAGGTCGTTGTTGGACCAAAGGCAGGTAAAGTAGCTGTAATACCGTCTTCGTCTGCACCGTCACCATTCGTTCCATTACTATCCGCCGAGGCTGCTACAGGCTGATTAGCCATCTCAAGATCATATGAACTTCCCAAATATAAGTTAGATGCCGTCTGGTGTCTTGCCGGAACTGAGACAGAAGTAGAAGCACCATTCATCTCGAAAGTTGCAGGAGCATCTCCAAAATCAAATCCGGGGTTTACTGTAATCTGATAATCTTCTATTTCGCCAATTGTAGAAGTGCCATATACACCCGTAGTAAGACCATCTCCTATAGCACGTGTATCATAAGCTAAAGAACCTGCACTAAGTGAACTACACAATCTCAATCTCAAATAAATTTTCGTACTGGTAATGTTGACTGTAGTAGTTGACGGCCAGGTAAGGGTAACGGTACCGTTACTGGTATTGTTAGCCACAGATGCTGACATAACTTCTCCAGCTTCAAATATACCGTTGCTATTAATATCCAGCCAGCCATACAATGTTTTGGCAGATCCTGAAGTGTTGGTTACTTTTACAACTAAAGAATAAGCAGTTGCCACCTTAATATGATTCACAGCAGGATCTATGCCGTCTTCATCCAAACCATCACCATTGCTGCCATTGTTATCCGCACCTGCTGCTACAGAAGATGCAGAAGATTCTTCATCTGGCTGTGTGCCTAAATACAAAGTGCTGGCCGATATATTTCTTGCAGAGACTTGTGTTGTACCGTTTGGTTTATCATAAGATAAGGGAGCATCGCCATAATCGTAAAGAGTGCTTACCACAAACTGATAGTCTTCAATCTCTCCGTCACCTGTAGCCGCTCCATAACTTCTTGTATCAATCATTGTCTGGGTAGCATTGTTGGCATTCGTAAGTAAAGCATCCGATAACCTGAATCTCACATATGTTTTTCCTGATGCAATTACAGCAGAAGATGCATTAGTATTATTCCATGTTAATGTGATATTAGATGTTCCGTTGGTGGCACCTAAATAGGGAGTAGTACTTGCTGTTCCTGCTTCATCACCGCTGAATTTGCCGTCACCGTTCAGATCCAACCAGCCGTAAACATAAGCATATTTCGCAGCTGCTGTCTTATTATTTACAGGGATGCTAATAGTAAACGGTGCGCCGCTGGTAATCGTCTGAGGCGTAGTTATCGCATCTTCATCCGCTCCGTCTCCATTGGTACCGTTATTGTCTGCCGGTGAGGTGACACTCGCAGGAGACAATTCAAAATCAATGGTATTACCCATCGTAAATGATGCTAATCCTGTAGCGTCATTCGTTTGAGAAGCCGCTGTCGAAGTACTTCCGCTTTCATACGATACCGGGGCATCTCCAAAGTCTCGAGTTACCGTCAATTGGTAATCTTCTACCTCTCCAAAAGATGCATATTGGTAAGCTCCCGTTGATGTACCGTCAGCAATAGCTCTTTCGTCGACCACCGCATTACCTGTATTGTCTCCAATTGATGACAATGGATTAGCCTGTATCAGTCTTAGTCTCAAATATACTTTTTGGGTAGAGGCTGCAATAGTGTTCATCTGTGCAGCGGTAAAGCCTATCGTTACAGAAGTAGCATTTGGAGCTACATTCACTGCTCCGCTGTTGCCTGCTAATTCTCCTGCTTCAAATCTTCCGTTGTTGTTTAAATCGAGCCAAGCATATAAAGTAGCATTAGCTGTCGTCGTATTCTTAACATTTACCGTGTAATTGTTGATCACATTGGTACGGATGTTCAGCTGTGAAGCAGAAAGACCGTCATCGGAAACTCCGTCTCCGTTGCTTCCGTTGTTATTAGCTCCTGCGGCTACGGAAAGCGGTGCGCTTTCTACCGTATAGGTGCTTCCCAAATACAAATTGCTGGTAGGAACGTTTCTCGCAGGCTTGTAGTTAGTTGCTGCCGTACCGTCCTTGTCATTATCATAAGAACTAGGGGCATCACCATAATCGTAAAGATCATTTACCACAAACTGGTAGTCTTCTATCTCTCCGTCTCCTGTACCCGCACCATAACTTCTCGTATCGATCAATGTTGCAGCATTGCTGTTGGTCAGTGAGGTATCGGATAATCTGAATCTCACATAGGCTTTCCCTGCTGCTAAAACCGAAGCGGATACTGTAGTCGTATTCCACGTAAGGATAAAATTAGATGTCCCGTTGGCTGCAATATTGGCAGCAGTGGCGGTAACAGATTCATCCCCACTGAATTTACCGTCTCCGTTCAAATCAAGCCAGCCATAGACATAGGCTGTTTTAGTAACAGCAGTCTTGTTATTTACAGGGATGCTAATGGTAAACGGTGCTCCGCTGGTAATGGTCTTCGGAGTAGTTATCGCATCTTCATCCAAGCCGTCTCCATTGGTACCGTTGTTGTCAGCCGGGGAGCTTACACTGGCAGGAGACAATTCAAAATCAATGGTATTACCCATCATAAATGTTGATGTTCCAGCAGGATCATTGGTTTGTGATGCCGCTGTAGAAGAGCTTCCGTTTTCATAAGATACCGGTGCATCTCCAAAGTCTCGCGTTACCGTCAATTGGTAATCTTCAACCTCTCCGTAAGATGCATATTGGTAAGCTCCCGTTGATGTACCGTCAGCAATAGCTCTTTCGTCTACCACAGCATTAGCTGCATCTCCAATCGCTGACAGAGGATTAGCCTGTATCAGTCTTAGTCTCAAATATACTTTTTGGGTAGAGGCCGCAATAGTGTTTATCTGTGCAGCGGTAAAGCCTATTGTTACGGAAGTAGCATTTGCAGCTACATTCACAGCTCCGCTGTTGCCTGCTAATTCTCCTGACTCAAATCTTCCATTGTTGTTTAAATCGAGCCAAGCGTATAATGTAGCATTCGCTCCTGTGGTATTCTTAACATTTACCGTATAGCTGTTGATCACATTGGTACGGATATTAAGCTGTGAAGCGGAAAGACCGTCATCGGAAACACCGTCTCCGTTGCTTCCGTTGTTATCGGCTCCTGCAGCTACGGAAAGCGGTGCGTTTTCTACCGTATATGTGCTTCCCAAATACAAATTGCTGGTAGGAAGGTTTCTGGCTGGCTTGTAATTAGCTGCTGCCGTACCGTTCATATCATTATCATAAGAAGTTGGGGCGTCGCCAAAGTCGTAAGTATCTACGACATTGATTTGATAATCTTCTACTTCACCTGCAGCATACGTTGCAGCATCTACCGAACTTGCACTACTAATCGCTCCGTTTCCAATGCTTCTTTCATCCAGTGTAGCATCTGAGGTATCTAACAAAGAAATAGCAGAAAGCCTAAGCCTCATATACACCTTTGCGGTAGAGGTAAGCGTTGCAGTTTGCGCAGAAGTCCAAATTAGGGTCTGGGTACTGCTTCCGTTGTTGGAAAAGGAAACAACGGTACTACTTGCCAATTCTGTTGCCTGAAACTTCCCATCGCCGTTAAAATCGATCCACCCATACAAATACCGGGTTGTTGCTGACGGATTGTTTACCGGTACAGACAAGGTGTAAGGTGCTCCTTTTCTTATTGGATTAGAAGCGGGTACAATACCATCTTCATCTGCCGTGGCATTTGCGTTATCCCCTGATGCGTTGTTTTCATCGGGAGATGTTACACTGTAAGGACCAAATTCCAAATCCGGAGCATTGCTTCCCATATATAACCCTGAAAGTGGCGCATGCACTGCAGGAATAAATACATTATCCTTGCTCGTATCATAAGATACAGGCAGATCTCCGTAATCATAAGCGGGTGAAGTTACACTTGCCCACGTAGTTCCTACGTTGATATTGTCGATAGCAAGTTCAGGGCTGATAGTATTTGTACCCTGAGATAGCTGCACGGCTGCCAACGTTGTTGGATCAGTTGCCGTAAAAAGCGCTCCTGTAGTAGTGTAAGAAACATCAGCAGTGGAGGGTTCGGCTGCTAAAGATGGATTTACATAGAGTCTCAGCACATCATTATTAGAACCGGCTACCCATTCATACTTTAATACAATGTTGATATTGGTGTTATACGGTCTTACAACAGATTCGTATTCCACAGCTCCTGTAGAACCTTTCTGTAACCCGAAACTAAAGCTTGACATTCCGTTCAATCTGATATAGACCTTAGCTGAAACTGTAGTGGTAACGCCTAATGACAAAAAATAGTCTCCTGCTCCAAGAACATTTTGTGCAGAGGAAATATTCACAACAGCACTTGCATAGACCGCAGGTACATTTGTTCCTGTATTGCCTAAAGTTGCTGTTGCAAATGTGCGGTACACATCCTGACCTTCTTTTCCAAGAGAAACCTTGTTGCCAATCCCATTTCCAATGGTTCCCGGATAGGCAAGATTGCCTGTTGATGTTGATATTACAGGTGTTGCTGTTGCAAACTGTGTCCAGTTGGCAGAAGTAAGTGCCGTACTGTTGGGATAATTAAAACTCTCGGTGAGGAGGGTTTGTCCCAACATTCGTGGTACTACCGAGAGTACCATACAAACTCCGAGGAGTAACCAGAGTTTTTTTTGAAAAAATTTATATAATTGAATCATTTATGTAATAAATTAAGATTAATCTTTAATGAATGTTGTTATCTATTATCTAGATTTTATTTATTATTGATACCGACATGAGAGTAAGCAATTGAAGACACCAAGATTGCGCTAATAATAAAGGATGCTTTTTCATAATAAAGTGTTTAAGAGTTAATTTTTAATTCAGATTTATAAAAGGAATAGCCGTGAGGCGGCTTTGTATTTGATAGGAAGTGCGGTTCTTACCTGTAAATAATCGTGGTAGCAAATCACTTGAGTAGATCATTCAGGGTATTTGCATCTTATTTTCCTTATTTGACTACTAAACTATCTCGATGTCAGAAAACGAGTTAAACCACTGTCTGTGTGGATTTACAGCTCATTAATGAGCAGTTAGAAATACCTGCTATTTTTCATCTGTAAATTATTGTCAGTAGCGGTGAAAATCAATTTAGGTAAGTAAATGCGAACCGTTGTGTGGAGTGGAAGGCGGTGGACGGGAATAGTAATCGTCCGGAAACAGCTGCGAATACTGACGGTACACATAAGAAAATTCCTGAGTAGAGCCGGAAGGATTAAACAGTTTGCCTGTATAAGATTTCTGAAGCACTGCTTTGATTTTCGCCAATGAAGTGGAGCCTGATGCCGTGGTATTGCAATACTCAGTGATCCGTAAAACAGTATTTTTTTTATTTTCAGAATATTGTATATCAGTTCTTACTAAGTTTTCTGCAGCTGTTCTTTTGAGAGCGTGATGAGTCTTAAGTTTTTGTTTTACCGCTATTTTCTTTTCCGGTTCATATAAAGTTTCCTTGATTTTATGCAGTTCGGCATTTTCGAAATGTTCTATTCCCGATACGATTGTATGTTCTGAAATATATACGTTTGTATTGTGATCGTATACATTCTGAACCTCAGTCTCTGAATTAGTGATAGATATGCTGTCTGTGATTGATATATAAGATCCGTCTATGACCGTGATTGCAGGATTATAGTTGCCAAAGCTTTGTGCATAAAAGAACATTGCAAAGAAGATGGAAATAAAAACGAGTCTCAACCTAAATGAATAGGATGAGACCGTTACTAAATTTCTCATCATTTGTGCACCTGTTATTGAGTGTCGTTCATTAACTTGTGGAAAGCAAGAACAAACCGTCATACTGAGACAGGATCTATTGTATCTTGATCTAATCATCATTTGTCTGTTCATTTTGTTTTTAGAATACGTAGTCCTAAATAGACTATTTTCTAAAATATTGATTTGCAAGTCAATATTTTAACAATAGGAAATTACTACCAATAAACAATTATGGATGATTATTATATTAAAAAAATAATGACGGAAATGATCCTAAACGGAATAAATATTTAAAAATCAACAGTTTGTATATTGTCAATTATATTTATTTGTGTAGATTTGCATCAGAATCGTAGTCTATTTAGGACTACTTTTTTTTGCCTAAATTCGTGGTATATATAACCTTAAAAATATACTCGGATGATATTTAATTTTCTCTTAGCTCCAAACGGTGGCGTACTTCAGAATATCTATTTAACAATAAAAATTGTAAAAAATGATAAAATCTTTAATTTTTGCACATCATTAAAAATTTCTGAGAAAGATTGGGATAATATAAAAGGCAGGCCTTCTAACTTATACAGAAAACATGATAAAAGGCTCAACGAGAAGTTGGATCTGATCAAAAAGAATCTGGCAGAATATCTTTTGGAACAAAATCTGGAAAAAAGAATACCGCTACAAAGTGAAATGCATCGACGGATAAGCACTATCTGTTCTGAATATGATGATACAGAGCATTCGCCTTTCACATTCTTAAACTACATGCTGCTTTATATAGAAACAAAACGAGACCATGTATGTCACTCCACTTATAAGCGTTACAAAGTTTTCTACAAGTTATTTTCCCGTTTTGAAGGATATGCACCCAAAAAATATGATGTGAAAGATATAGATTTGGATTTTGTGAAAAAATTTATTGCTTTTGGCAAGGAGGAAAGCTATAATGAGAATACCATCAACCGAACAATTCATTTCATAAAGACCATACTGATTTTTGCTGAGCGGAAAGGTGTGCGTACCAGCATCAGAGACATTGAAGTACGAAGGGAAAAACATAGTGGAAAATTAATCACTCTGGATGATCAGGATCTTTTAAAGATCATCCATACGCCTCTGCCGGAAAGATTATTGGCAGCCAAAAACTGGTTACTCATTAGCTGCTATACAGGACAACGTTTTTCCGATTTTATGAGATTCAACACAGAAAATTTAAGTCGCATCTCTGACAAATTGTGTCTCGCATTTACTCAGAAAAAAACCAATAAAGATATATTACTTCCACTTCACCCGATTGTTTTAAGAATTCTTGAAGATAATAATGGCTGTTTTCCAGAAGTTTTGAGCTTGCAGTCATACAATAACCAAATAAAAGAGATTGCTTTTCTGGCAAATTTAAGGGAACCTATAAGAGCGAAGAAGCGGATGAATTTCCGCTCTCACGAGACAAGTGCTGAAAAATGGGAAGTCTTGACAAGCCATATCGGTAGACGAAGTTTTGCAACAAATTTTTATGGAAAAATACCAACACCTCTTTTAATAAGTGCAACGGGGCATAGTACCGAACAGATGTTTCTCAATTACATTAACATAATGGATAAAGAAAGAGTCCTAACACTTAGTGATCATTTTGAACAAAATTACCAAGAAATTATTAAAATTGACAGGTAGCTAATTTGAACTACCAGTTTTTTAAAGGAAAAGATTTATTTTAAAATATAGAGATTGCAGTCAAAAGCAAGCACCGTCGTAAAAGCAGACTAATTTTTGGCAAGCTTGATGGTGGTTTATAGTTCAGTTATAATGAAATACCGGAAGCATTAAGAAACGGCCACAGATGGAATAACGGTTCTGCTGTCCGATTGATTGGTAAAGAATAGCCAAAGGATCATTCAAAAAACTTAGTTTCTGACGTTCCAAATGCAAATCCTTCATCTGCAAAGTATTCAAGTGGTCATAAAAAGCAAAGTAGCGCCAACTTATAAAGTCTGCGCTACCTTTTTATTAATTAATTTAAGAAAATTTCTATCATCCGCTGAGCCGGAGGACTGAAAGAGATTATTAATCAATCATTAACTTGTTGCTAAAGCTAACTCCGATTCCTTCCCCAGTCAGAATGTAGACACCTTTAGAAAGTCCTGAAGTGATAATAGGATCCTCAGAATTGATCAATTGTTCATCCAGTTTTTTACCGGACAGATCGTAAATGGTGATCTTAACCTTTCCTGTCAGATGAGCACCGTTGGTTTTGATGTACACTTCCTTTCTGGCAGGATTGGGGTAGATTGATACTTTTTTGCTTACCGCGACATCAGAGGTTCCCAGCGAGCATTCTGCAGGCAGAGAATAATCTTCAACCTGATCAGAGATTGCATTGGGTAAAGTACCCCTTGTAGCTCCCGCACTGGCATTGGCTCCCAAGCCACGTTTTGCAAAGGCGCTCCATATCATACATTTGTTTTCACCATTATTTAAGTCAGCATCTGCAGCAATGATAGCATCTCTGCCGGAGATAAAGTTAGGATAGCAGCCTTGGATCTTCATTGCCTCCATCACAAGTTGTACCACTTTACCGCTTCCTGAGTTTGGATGATTGGCAATATCGTTCGAGTAACCATACTTATCCGCAAACTTCCAGTGCAAGTCCCAAAGCATCGTTGCCCAGATAAATCCTACAGCATGTACATCCACGATGAGCGTACCATCTCCTGTATCTAAAAATTTACCATTTGTATCTCCGTACGTGTAATCATTAACAGAAAAGTCGGGGGAATATTTTGCCGGCCTGATTCCGGATCCTGTTGCGGATTGATTTGCAACAAATGACCCCGTAGATCTGGGCGTTGCAGAAGTAGCATCCGGAGTACCAGTCACCATCAGAGCCATAAAGTCCGACCAGCCCTCTCCCATCTGTTCGTTGGCATAAGCTACATTCAGACAGCTGTATCCATTGCCTGTACTTCTTGTAGAAATACCGTGTGTATATTCGTGGGCTATTACGCCATTGTCCAAACTTCCATCCAGATCAAACGTACTATACTTGAGATTGACGTTGACATTAATATTTTGGCCGATTTTATTTTTGATAATTTCCCCTTCCGCATTATTAATCAAAATACCCGGAATCTTTACAGTATTGTCCTGTCCGCTCATATTTATAATAGATTGCGATGGATCAGGATTGTAAATGATCACCGCCTTGGCACCGCTATCCTGAGCTTTTTTAAACTTGACATCAAAATTACAGTTTCCTCTCTGTATAAGGGCTATCTTCCCGGTAAGATTTGAGTTTGTGAGGCTGGTACACGCATCTGCAGGTGTAGCCATTACTACATCCCCGGTGAGCGGGTTATCTACAGGAAAAGCGCCGCCAAAACCTGAATTATATCCAGCTTCCGGTCTTCTGCCTACCAGATCACTTGGTGCATTATAAGTCAGGAAATATCCGTAACGCCATAGATACATTTGCATCCTGGGAGAAAATCCATCCGGAGGAGTGGCAAAATTGGCGTTATTAAAGCCAGACCCGTCTCTTGCCTCGGCCAGCACAGGATCATAATCAGTGTAAGGTTCACCTTTTCCAAAGTTTGCAGACTGGAAGTTACGACCAGCTTCGTCAAAACCGTATCTGTAAAAGATATCATGCATTTTATTCGAGGCATAGAAAAGATTGGTTATGGAAGCATTAGTATAGGCTGTCACCGGCTGGCTCAGATTGAGCGGAAAGTCGAAAAGCCTCTGCGTACCACCATTGGCACTAGCGCCAATTTGATTTGAGCCATTAAGGTCTGTGTAGGCATAGGCATTGTTACCTCTGGTAAAGTTGTAGGTGGTGTCTCCATCGTTATGCCATCCTAGAGGAGAGGCATCCAGATACCACGGGTTAGTCTCCAGGGTGCGTGGTCCGAAGTTCGGAGATTCTACCGGGAAAGCATATACACGGTAAGAAGCATTATCTTCAATATCTGCCTTCTGATTTTTTTCCACTGGAATAGCTGATGCATCAGATTGATAGTGATCGATACCCGACTGCTTTTCGCCGGTAAACGCATGATCATGAAACTGGCAAGACACCGTAAGATTTGTCTTTTTAATGATACTACCATCTACTGCGTCTACAATTATATCCCAGTAGTTATTAGTTCCTTTTTCAAAAAAATTAACTGCGTAACTCAATTTCAACTGTCCGTTATCATCAGGAAAATAAACCAATTGATATATGACCGAATTGTTCAAGCGTCCTTTGAAATCGTAATCGCTCTTATCACCACGGAGTTTTGCCGATGACAGTACTGAGTTAAAATCCTTTTCCACATCGAACCGGGTCTTGGCCCCTCCGGTACTTTCCGGTACAGTGATAAATTTGTCTGAAAGGTACTGTACACCTTCTTTATTCATAAGAACTGATGATATGGCTCCATATACAGGCACTCCTCCAAAAGTCTGCTGAATGGTTACAATTTTTTTATCAGAATCCTTTTTAGAATCCTTATGTATAATTTTAAACGTATTTTCAAAACCAACTTTTCGTGAAGCAAGATATTGCGCTATTACAGCCTCTTCATTATTCTGAGCATGGATAATGCTTCCGGCAAAAAAAGCTGCTATTGCAACCTTTGCCTTAATTGTAGTTCTTAATTTCATTAGATTTTGTTTAATTTTTTATGACTTTCTGTGCAGACATTTTCCCTGTCTCATCTGTAAAATTAATGATATAAGTACCTGCAGAAAGGTGGCTGATGTCTATCAGCTTGGTGTTATGATAGCTCGCAACCTTCTGCCCTGCCAGATTGTATATTACTGCTTCTTTAATATCGGTATTCAGGAAAAGATATCCAGATGTGGGATTGGGATAGAAAATCGTTTTCGCTTGATTTTCTATTTCATGGTTGGCGAGAATGCTGCTGCAGTCCGTAGCGAATGTAGCAGTGGGATCTTTCTGCCATAATGTCTGGCTGGAACTGTATGCTACATCATCTACCTGTATACATTTTAGATTCGGACTATTAATAGCGAAAAAACCAACAGCATTTCTATTATTTGAATTTTTGACGTTGATAAATTTCATCTTGTTGTTACTCACTGCATTCAAATAGATCAACTCACCATTTTTAGATGCATCAATGACGGTAAGCTGGGATTGATTAGCATAAAAATACTGTAGCATCGGATGATTGGAAAGATCAATATCTGTAATCAACGTGCTATCCATGATAAATTGTCTCAGATAAAGCTGTTTACTGATATCGACAGTTGTTATGGGATTGGCCTGGATCAGAAAAGTATCGAGCAAAGCGTTCTTGGAGACATTGATCTGTTGGAGCTTGTTCAGGCCTACATTGAGATAGGTAAGCCTTGAATTATTGGATAAGTCTATTGAGGAGATCTTGTTCGCTGCGATATTTAACTCTGTAAGCCTGGGGTTTTTGGTCACATCTATACTGGAAACATTGTTCGAGGCAAAATATAAGTTAGTAAGCATCGGGCATCTGGTAACATCCAGGGCTTCTATAGCATTGAACATCAAGCTTATTAAGGATAACTGAGGATGACTTCCAAAAGTAATTTCCTTCAAAGATGCGGACTTGCTGATATCCACCATTGTTAATTTGGAATTTTGCGAAAGATCAAGTGTAGTCAACAGAGAATTATTAATGGAAATCTTATTGATCTCCTTATTTCCCGTGATATCTACAGTGGTAACCTTAGAACCATTGATAACAAGTGACGACAGGTTTTTGAAATATTTGACTTCCGGAACGTCCTTTATATTGCCTGTAAATATAAATCCGCCTGTATACTCCTGCGCTTCGGTCATCTGGATCTCTCCGTCCTTATTGGCATCAATGTTCGTATAGAGCAAAATGTATTCTAAAAAGTTTTCATCTACAAAATTGATATTTTGTGCTTTTGCCGGCGCAAAACTGCTGCTGAAGATCATCAGCCATACGAGTGCTATGGATTTTTTCATTGTACAATTATTTTATTAGTGTCCACAATTCCTTGTTTTGATTTTGTGACAATGATATAATTACCCTCAGGAACTGATAATTGGGCCTTGTTATCGTTAATTTTCACATTTTTATTTATCAGACGGCCATTACTGTCATAAAGATCGTACGTGAGAACTTCCCTTCCCCGAAAGAAGATATCACCGCGGGTGGGAATGGGATAAACCACTGCATTTTTTTTCGCCAGATCAGAAGTCGCCAGATTGGGAAGCTCGATCTTATATAATTCCTGACCGTTTGCAACATTTAATTTTGCAGATAGATAAAGATTCCCGTTATACGCCTCCATCTTGCCGAGGACAAAATTTGCATATCCCGGCTTAAGCTCCAGTGTCATCCTGGTACCATTTTCCGTACCATCACTTTCCCACAATCTAGCCTCGCCGGATCCGTCTGCCGCTAGAAAGTACAGCTTTCCGTTGACCTCGCAGAGGCTATTAGGATTAGATGATTGTGAGCCTGGATTTATATCTTTCACCATTTTGGTATTTTCTTCAGTTCCATCGGTACTCCACATCTCTACCCCGCTCGTTCCGTTGTTGGCAGTAAAAAAAACCTTCCCGCCAGCTTCTCGGAAGTTACCAGGAAATGAATTAGACGTTCCGGGGTTGATGTTTTTCACCTGCACTGTCCCACTCTCGGTACCGTCGGTTTTCCAAAGTTCGAATCCAGCGGAGGGAGATCCGGCTGTAAAAAACAAAGTATTGAAAAGTCCACTATAGAAAAAATTCTGCGGATTGGAAGTGGTATTAGGATTAATCGTTTTCAGCAGCGAAACAGCTGCTCCGTCATAAACGTAAAGTTGCAGATTATTGGAAGTTGAATTGGCGCTTCCCCCAGTTACTATCTTTCCGTTAACAGGTCCCATCTGCCCTGACACCACAACAGGAGTATCAACCTGGGTTACTACACTTCCTTCCAGATAAGACAACTTACCATTAATACGGAAAAAAAATTTGTTGTTAGCCAGAATTATATTTGCCGCAGAGGACATTCCGCTGGCCGCAGGTTTGATACCTTCTTCTTCAGTATAACTATAAAAACCGGCATTACCCAGAAGGGTCTGCAGGTAGAGTTTGCCATCCTTTACCAGCATGTTCCCAGGGATAGAACTTCCTGTACCGGGATTTATATCTGCGGTAAGCTTGGTGCCAGCTTCTGTACCATCTGTAGACCACAATTCCATTCCGGATTCCGCACTGGTTGCGATGAAATACAATTTGTTATTGAAGTTCGTGAATCCGCTGGGCGTAGACGGCTGAGCACCCGGATTGATATCCTTGAGCAGGGAAATGCTTTGAGCACTCACCAGGTTTGCTGCCAAAAGGGTAAATATTATTTTTTTCATGATAGTGATTAATCTATTATTGAATGATAATTTTGGAAGAGGTATTGACTTTTTTATCATCGGATGAGATCTTCAGCAGATAGCTTCCTGCTTTGCTGTTCAGATTGATCTTACTGTCCTGGAATTTTCCGGTTTTGATGATACGCCCGGAAATGTCCAGTAACTCAAAGACTCCGGATTGGACATTTGTTAACCTAACCTCTCCGTGGGTAGGATTCGGGTAAAGAGAGATCTTCGGGGAGGCTATATTTTCTGCATGAAGTGTTTCTGTAGGTAGATTGACCTTATAAAGCTCCACGCCGATCTGATCTGATGAATCTAGTCGTGCAGCTGCATAGAGATTATTGTTATAAACAGCAAGTCCAAAAGCTGTGGGAAGTGCAGCAAGCATTTTCGTCCCTTCGTCAGTACCATCCGAAGTCCACATCTGCTTGGAACCACCGTTGGCATTTACCAGAAAGTACAATTTATTATTCAAGACAGTCAGTTTATCAGGCGAGGATCCGGAAGAACCCGGAATAATATCCTTCATCATTCTTGTACCTTCTGCAGTTCCGTCCGTAACCCAAAGCTCTGTTCCGCTCAAGGATCCGTCTGTAGCAGAGAAATAAACTTTGCCATTACATTCTGTGAAATTAGCAGGACTGGAGCCTGCAGTCGTATTGGTGGTATTGATATCTTTTACCTGCATTGTACCTTCCGAAGTGCCGTCAGTCACCCATAGCTCTACACCATTTCCTCCATTAGCTGAAAAAAATGTTTTGCCAAGTGCCGGACTGTAATAGAAATTCTGAGGATAAGCTGTGGCGTTAGGGTTGATGGTTTGCAGTAATTCCAGACTAGTGCCGTTCAGTTTAAACAGCTGATACCAAGTAGGATTGGCTGCAGTTTTATACTGTCCGTTAGCGATCACCTGCTGCCCGACATTTCCGAGGAACATTACCGTTACATTGTCATCCAATAGTGATGGCTGCATACTGTCATCCAGTGTATAGAGGCGTTGCGCAGTGGGTGTCACTGTGCTATTGGTGGCCTTGAAATATAACTTATCATTGCTGGTGATATATGTAGTGGGAAACTTAACAGTGGTAGAAACCGTTTTAAGCTCTCCGGAGCTGTCATAAGACATCATTACACCAGATGTATTGGTACCATTAACAGGAACAGAAGCTGTAAAAAAAAGTTTATTTCCAAAAACATAAAGATTTGTGGGAGAGGACGAGGATGTCCCCGGGCTTATATCCGCAACCAGCGTGGTACCAGCAGAAGTGCCGTCACTCTCCCAAAGCTCCGTGCCGCTGGCAGACCCGGACAAGCTGTAAGTAGCACTGAAATACATTTTATTATTATAGACAGCAAAGTTAGATGGTGCCGAATTACTGGCACCGGGATTGATGTCTTTTACTAGTGTGAATGATGTCTGAGCAGAAACAATTGTACCGAGAAGGATCGCTAAAAAGTTGATTTTTTTCATATCGATAAAGTTTTTTTAAAGTGAAATTCTTACAGATGATCAAGAAAAATTATCTATAATACAAAGGCATATCCAGGTATTTTATCTTGAATTTAATTGTATCTAAAGTATGATCGTTTTCAGGAATTCGGAAGCGGGATACTATCATATTTAAGAAAAATACTTGAATATGATAGCATTAATCCAATCGTAAAAATTTAACAATCAAGAATTTACTGATATTAAAACAGTACTGTCAGGAATTGACATTTTTTTTGGAAAAACGGTAGAGAAATATGACCAGAGCCGTAAAAATAGAGACAATCAAGGCGATGACAGAGAGATCCATGATCCAATTTTTTCTGCTCTTTTCCACATAATCGGCATTGATGTCATTGATTAACTTTTGAATCATTTCTTTTTTTGATTTATCGATAATCAACAAACTCTGGTTAAATTTATTAAAATAATAAATATATTGCTCATATTCCTTCCGGAGATAATAATATTGAGCCATTGATTGAAAATACAAGGCATTGAGTTCCGCATCATACTTCAGTAGATTATTGGACTTTATGCTTCTCAGGAGCTTTCCTGCTGCATCAATTTTTTTATTTTTCAGATCGATATTGATAAGGCCCAGAGCGGCAAAATCCCTGTTATAGCCCAATCCTATGTTTTTACTCTCCAGAACATCTGTGTAGAGAATTTCTGCTTCCGTACTTTTCCCCAATGCTTCCAAACACTGGGCTTTTTGAATTTTTATCAGCATTCTGTTGGTCTGCATGACATCTTCGTCTCGCAACAAATCATAGACCGCCAAAGCTTTATCAAAATATTTTATGGCATACTCGCAATTGAGTTCACTTTTAAAAACGATACCTTTGACATTATAAACATTCCCCTGAATAAAGAGAAGATCCTTTGGCAATTGGCCAGAATTAATGAGATTTTCCGCTTTGTCCAGATTTCGCTTCGCATCGGCCATCATATCAATTTGCTGATACTGATTTCCAAGCATAGAAAGAAAGCGGATCTGATTGATCCTATCTTCGTTTTCAGTAGACATTGTAATCCCTTTGTTGCAATTGATAATGACCTGGCTGATGTCTCCCAGCACCATCTGTGCATTCACCAGTTTGGAAAGCGCTATGATCTTGGTAGGGTAATCTTCCGCACGCTGCAAAACGTCTTTAGAAATCTGTACGGACTTCTCAGGGTTTGTAAAAATCAGATTAGTCGCTTCTGCAAGCTGTTTATTCTTATCCGGTCTCTGTCCCTGAGCGTTAAAGATAATTAGCGTCAATATGAGTAGCAGTCGTGATTTCATCCGTTTAGCTTTTGTAGAAATTCTGTTGGAGAAAGTCCCATTCTGTTCTTGAAAATGGTTGCAAACATGCTGTGCGAAGAAAATCCGCACTCTTCCGCCAGGTAGCTGACCTTGTATTTTCTGTATTCGGGATCGTGACGCAGTTTGTCAACAATGTAATCAATCCTCAGATTATTGATATAAGTGTTGAAATTAGAATTTTTATGCCTGTTTATAACTTCAGACAGATACTTTGCGTTGGTATCAAACTGTTGTGCAAGGGTTTTTACAGAAACTGTCTTCTGAATAAATTTATTACTCTTTTCGAAAGCATCCAGTTTCTCCAGAAGTTTTTTTTCAGTTTTATCAGGAATTACATATCCTTTGATTTCTTTGCTATCAGGACTCTGTTTTTTTGGCCGGGATCTGTATTTGAACCAATAAATAAGAAGAATAACAGTGATGCAAATCATGACTACGGCAATATACACATACCGGAAAACCTGTTGCTGAACCTTGAGTTTCTGCTCAGTAGCAAGTTTTACATGATTCACAAGAATTGCCCTGGCTGCCGTCTTATGTGAGTCTGCATTCTGAGTAATTCTGTAGTATCTATCATTGGCTTTGCCCAGCGTCTGAAAATCCTGGGTACCGGCTGCAGCACTTGCAAGATTTCTGTAGTATTCAGCTTTCAGTTCACGATTTGATAACAATAATGCAGAATCTTCAAAATTTTTAAGCCATTGGAACGCTGCCTCAGGACGATTTTTCCTGAGTTCTATTCCTGATAAATCAGTGTAAACCAAAACATCATAATAGAGTCCTGGATTGTATTTATTAAGAAGTCTGCGCGCAGAATTTCTTAGAGTGATGGACTGTGGATTATCATCGCCAAGCAATTGCGAAAGCCATACCTGACCTTTTATCATATTAACGACATCCCCATTCTTCACCGATAGTGCGACCATGCTTTTCAGAATATTGACTCTTTCCGATTTCGTAAATAAGTTAAAATTGCTCTTATCGATCGTCAGATCCAGCAAAGATTGCAAAGTCTGGGAATCATAACTTTTTATAAGGCTATTTACTTTGATCTCACTGTTCAATCCCAATGACTGATACAGCAGTGCATACAAATATTGATACTGCAGGAACAAGCCTGGCCGGTCATCATTTTCAGCAATTTTTTGTAATGGGAGTAAATTGTTTAATGCTTCTTCGCAGTTACCCTGGGTTAGAAATGACTTGACCCGGAGAAGCCGAGCATCTACAGGTGAGATCCTGGAATAGTAATCCAGAAGCGGAGCTAGCTTTTTTCCTTCATACTGCATTTTGTCATTGATCTCATCTCTCAGTATTCGAACATCACCAACTGTTTGCGGATAAGAAAAAACAAAGACCAATACAAAGAATGACGATAGAATGTAATCGGCCGTGAGTAATTTCAATATCTTTTTTTTTCTTTCAGTCATAATGATGTACAAAAGTATGAATTAAATTGAAAATTGCGGTACATCAATAGGGTCATAGGCTGATGATGCACCTCCACATATCATTAGCTTGATCTGGCTAGTTCCAAATCGAAAATTCCTCCCAGTCGCCGTAAGGAAATTCATCCCTGCCATCTGGAATAGATGTTTCGCCAAGTTGCGCCTGGGCTTCACTACTTTTTTATCTTTGGAAAGGATCAAAGAACACAGAACGGCAAGATCAATAATTTTAAAGAGATAAGGAATTCATTCTGAGATAAAGACGTCTTAAATATTTTGTTAATAAGGTGTAGGAATCATTTAATGTAATGTATAAATTTGCTGACCTGCTTAGATGTGATTATGATACAGATCTTTAAAAAAATATTCCTCAGTTTACTTTCTTTTTGTTCCATTATAATTTGCTGTCAAAATTTTAAAAATGACAGTATTAAATCAATCGTCGATAAATCTTTAGATTTGATCAAAGCCAACGCTGTCGATACCGAAAATATTCTATTGATAGAAAAGGCTTTATACGGCAAATCGAAAGATCTGAATTCTTTTTCAGAGGCAGCTCCCATCTACACTGAAGTATTTTCTTTACTTAAAGATTTCCACGGAGGCCTGAAGTACAAAGGCAAAACCTATGGATGGAACAAGCCGCAAGCTTACGGGAACACTTATCTAAAATCAAGATTAGGCAAAGAAAAATTGGTGGTAGCCAAGGTACTCAATCACAATACCGGATACATCAGGATTCCTGGAAATGATGATTTCTCATTCAGAAAAGTGGACAGCATTGCGAACGATATCGTGGATCGCCTTAACAGCGTCAATTCAAAAAGGATAAAATCCTGGATCATCGATCTGAGAACCAATACTGGTGGCAATATGTATCCTATATTATTGGGACTGAAGGAATTTATCTCTGATCAGGATATTATTTTCGGTGGATTCAGAAATGGAAAAGGAGAATCTTCGGGAAAATGGGAAATTCGGGGTGGACAAATGTTGATAGACGGCATCGAACTGAAAAGACAAAGACATTTAACCCTACCACTTAAAAAGGACGTTCCGGTCATTATCCTGACCAGCTGCTATACAGCAAGCGCCGGAGAAATGACGGCAATATCTTTAATTGGCAGAAAAAATACGGTAGTGGTCGGTGAGCCAAGCGCCGGCTACACAACAGCCGTACAGGGATTTCGGATCAATCAGGATACCGGAATCAACCTTTCTACGGACTATGTCGTAGACAGGAATTCAAAAATCTACACTAGTAATATTACTCCTGATTTTCAAATCATAGGTGGAGACAATCTTGAACAACTTGAAGAAGATAAGAAAATCTTGCAGGCCCTGAAGCTGCTGAAACAATAAGCCGGGATTATGTCAATACGATTTTTAAGATTTTAATCAATTCCTTTGTGACGATCGAAAAACTTCTATAGACGGATCGACTTCATAAAAGCATCAGATATTAAAAGCAGATTTGTACTTGCGATTGGGTTTCATATAGACCATTTGATTTTTAAAGTCTATAATGATATTAAAACGTTTGAGTATTTCGCTTCCAATATAATTGGTCTCATAACCGGCAGGTTTTTTCTGAGTATTTAGCTCCGCAGATACATTTTGAATTTTGTATTTCCCTATCCATAACTCCTTAACATTCACTGTATTAAGTGGTATCTCTTCATTATTGGAATTATGAAGTACTGTCGTTTTCAGAACCTGTAGTTGATCGGTCGGAAACTTTAGTCTGGCTAGCAAATTATTATCCAACACCAATCCTTTCTGAAATCCTGTATCAAATAAAAATTTCGTCCTGATTTTTTGATCGTCCTGAGCTATTTCGAGATTGATCAAAAAATGCTCTTTTAAAACCTCCATTCCAAACTTTTCATAATTCCTGCTTTTCTTTGGAAGCATAGCATGTACTGTCATAAGATTTTCATCATAGTTAATCTCCAAAACTTTCCCGCCGAACATATTCCATCCGAACATCCCTTCTGTTTCCTGTGCCGCAATTTCTACAGGATAGATCTGCTGGTGGTTCCATTCCATATTGCCAATTCTGAAATTTTCATCACTTATGTCTGCCATAGTCAGTTTCACGCCTTTAGGATTCAAATATTTTTTGATAGCATCTTTAGTTAAATAGAAATCTATCGCACCGGTATCGAAGGTAAGAAACAGAGAATCTTTGTAATTCAAAACCGCTTTCACTTTTATATTGTTCCCAGGCGTCAGCTCAAAGGGAATTTTCTCGAAGTTCTTCCGTTGAGCCATCCCGAGGCTAAACAGGGATAATAAAATGATAGAAAATAGATGTTTCATGTTATGAGTTCCGGCTTTTTATGATTTGATTTGAAAGATAAGAACTTTGATGCGACTTAACTACTGATTATACAATTTTTAATTGGCCCTGCCCTTATCTTCAAAGCTGACATTCCTGCTCCCAGACCTCACTTTACCGCTTCCAAAATTATAAGTAAAGGACACGGATAGATTTCTTCCGTCATAATAATTGTTATAATAGTGTGTAGACTCCTCATAGTATATTTCACCTTGGCTTTTGGCCTGCCTGAAGATGTCGGAAACCAAAACATTCATCATCAGATTTTTATCCATCAGGCTGAACTTGAGTCCTGCAGAACAATTGCCGACAAAGTAAGAATAAGTATTTCCAATGCTGGACGGCAGTCGCATCCAGTAATTCAGCAGAAGCTGTATAGTTTTACTTTTATTGAATGACAGCGTGTTCCTAATGTCAAAACTGGTGCTGTTACCCTTTCTGGAAGCCGCATCTGTTGCAAAAACATCAGTTTTCATGTGCGATAGATCGGCGGAATAATTAAGCTCCCAGAAGTTGAGTAAAGTGTCTGAGTAGTTCACCGAAATGCCGGTGCTGTTCATATTGAAATAGTTGTAAAAATTACTCGTTTTATTTTCGCCCTCCAGGATCACCAGCTGTCCAAACGCATTGAGCTCCCTCTGAAAGTAAGCGGATGCGGAAAGTTTGCCCTTATAAAGATAGGACAGCTCAAAATTATGATTGACAGATGGATTGAGCGCCGGATTTCCCGAATAGTAGGAATTGACGTTCGTGTACCAGCGGAAAGGGTTTAGCGCCCGGAAGCCTGGCCGATTGATCCGCTTCGAATAATTGATATTGAAAGTATGGTCATCATTGGCTTTGTAGCTTATATATGCTGTTGGGAATAACTTACCGTAAGAGTTCGCAGAACTTTGTGAAGATGAAACAGAATTGCCATTAATATCGGAGTATTCATAACGGAGTCCAGCTTTCGCCGTCCATTTCTCGCCCAGTTGTTTCTCCATTCCCACATACGCCGCATAGTTTTTCTCATTGTAATTAAACAGATTGCTTCTCAAGGGATCTGTGACGTACTGTCCCGCCGTAAGGTTCTGATACTGAAGATTCGAATTATTATCGAAGTTGGTAAATTTGATTCCGGCTTCTGTTTTAGCAAATTCAAAAGGCAGCGTAAGATCCGCCTGGCCGGAATGTATTTTGTAATTTAATTCAGATGGCGTCCGCACTACAGAGGAGACGCCGGAATTATCCTTTGTCGTAAAGTCGATATTACTGTCCGGAGTGTTGGAAAAATAGTTCCCTGTAATACTGAGCAGATTATCACGCTTTCCAAATTTGATATCATAATATCCACTCACTGTAGCCTGCTGATTATCGTTACGATGCTCGGCATAGGTCGATAAAGTATTGGTAAAAGTCTGACCCTGAAAATAATCTGAACGGTTGGTGATATCCATTCCGGATTTTCCTTTACCATAGTCCACCACCACGCCGATACCAGACTTGCTGTTAATCTCATAATCCGACGTAAAATTGAAACCACCACCCTTCCAGAAGTCATGTCGGTCATCGGAACTGATTAAACCATCCGAACCCTCGATTTTGTAATTTTCATAAGAATGCTTCTGGCTGTCGTACTGCCTCAATTTAAGAGAAGACCTGAGTTTGCCATTCTGATAATTTAAGGTTGCTGAATTGGAAACGCCGGTATAGCTTGTCTGAAACAGCGCTGTGGTAAGGCTTCCGTTCCATCCAGGTTTCTGGTTTTTTTTGAGAACAATGTTGATAAGGCCGCTGTTTCCCTGGGCTTCATACTTAGAGGGCGGTGCGGTGATCACTTCAATCTTTTCTATATTTTCCGAACGCAGACTCCGCAGGTAGTTCACAAGGTCTGTTCCGCTAAGGTTGAGCATCCGTTCATTAATCATCACCGCCACGCCACTTTTGCCTACCATGGATAAGCCCGCATTTTCATCAACCTTGATCTGTGGCGTCGCCTCCAAAGCCTGCAGACCATCCATTCCCTGTGATGCAGAGGAATTCGCAATATTAAATACCAGCCTGTCGGCCTTTCTTTCAATAAGCCTCTTACGTGCGCTCACCGTCACACCTTCGATTTGATTCTCACTTTTATTCTCCACCAGCAGATCCTGACTGGTATCGCCGTTCACTTTTATTTTCTGATCCAGAAGCGTCTCGCCCTGATAAAAACATCTGATGCTGTAGATCCCATTCTCACTGAGTTTCAAAGTAAAATAACCATTCTCATCTGAAATGGCAGACGCTCTGAGCTGATCTTTCGTGGCGATGATCTCTGCATAGGCTATATTCCGGGAAGAAGACCGAACACTTCCGCTGATGCTTTGTGCTAAACTAAATAAAGGTATTGTCAGAAAAATTGCAGATGTTAATTTCAGCATGGTTGTAATTTTGAGTTATATGACAATGACAAGACAGACCCGGAATCTGTTACATCATAGAGTAATCTTTCAACCGAATAATTTCTGAACAGTCTTTTCCCTTCAAGCAGGATACGATTGTAATTCGTCTAGAGGAGTTTTAAAATTCGTCTTGATGAGTTCAACAATTCGTCTTGAGGAATTTTATAATTCGTCTTGAGGAGTTCGACAATTCGTCTTGAGGAATTTTATAATTCGTCTTGAGGAGTTCAACAATTTGTCTTGAGGAATTTTATAATTCGTCTTGAGGAGTTCAACAATTTGTCTTGAGGAATTTTATAATTCGTCTTGAGGAGTTCGACAATTCGTCTTGAGGAATTTTATAATTCGTCTTGAGGAGTTCAACAATTCGTCTTCAGGAGTCGTGATTTAAAAGAAACGGTTCTTCGCCAAAAAGTATGGAAATGAATAATAAATCCTGAATCAAAAATTTACAGAACACTTAACATAGGTAATGATTTCATTTCAATTACTTCGGAGGAGTACAATCTGTGTAGATAAAAAATATTCCTGCAAGAAAAGAACGCCGCAGGTGTTCTATCTTATGGTTCGGATGTATGCCACTCCTCCGGAGCGATATCGTCGGCGAAAGGATTTTTACTACACAGATAAAACGCCTGAAGGCGTAGAAAAAAACTTTCGGTATTTGCTCTGTAATCAAAGTAATGAAATTCTCATTTCCACAATTTATGGCGAAGAGCCAAAGAAAGTAATCTATATAAATTCACTTTTGTTAGTTAATGCACTGCTGAACGACGGAACTTTAGGGTATCCAGCCCAGCATCTTTTATCGAGAAATTATTGAAAGCGCTGCCTGCTTAATAAGGCTTTATTTATTATTTTACTTTTTCCAGAAGAAACAGTTTGGCTCCGGAAAATGACAGTTTAGGCATCAGGCTGCCTTCCAGGATCATGGTTTTATTATTGATGTCAATGACGGAAAGATAGTTATTGCCATTGATGTCAATATAATTCTCCTTTTCCTTGGTCAGCGGATTTTTCCCGAATTCAAAGTCATATTTCTGCCAATCCTCCTTCTCGGTGCTGCAATGAACAGGCTTAAATTTGGAACGTCTGGAATTAAAAATAATCTGATCATAGCCTTCCACACAATCACTGTTGAACGACGTCTCGGGATTTGGGTCATTGCTGAACTGCTCGAAGGAGCCATTGTAAGCACCCACAATTTTCCAGGTGCCGTCTATACGGTCTTCGTCAATTTTTCCGGCAGCTTTGCTCACCGCCCAGCTCACGCCTTTCACGGTACCTTTCACGGCTTTGTAACCTACTTTGGCTACACCTTTCACTGCTTTTGCAGCTGTAGAAACTATACAGGACTGTAGCAGGGCAACAGTGGCTATGGCGAGAATTATTTTTTTCATATCAGTCAGTTTATGTCGGATAAAGTTAGTTCATTATATTGAAAGATGGGAATTTCTGTTTTAATTTTCCGGCGGAACGTAAACAGGGAATTTGATCTGTACCGTAGTTCCCACATTGATTTTGGAATTGACAATCAGTTCGCCGCTGTGCATCCGGATAATATTCCGCGCCAGAGGCAACCCGATGCCATAGCCTTCGTAGTTTTTGGTATTCGATGCGCGGAAAAAGGGATCATAGATTTTAGCCATCTCCGAATCGGGAATACCAATTCCGCTATCTTTGATGATGACATAAACATGCTCATCCGTAGCGCCCAGCGACACGCGTACCTGCCGGAAGTTGGAATACTTGCAACCATTGTTGATGATATTGGCCATCGCCAGATGCAGCAGCTGTTCATTGCCCTGCACTTTCAGCTTTTTCGGATTATCCGGCAGCATGCTGATGTCCATATACACATTATTTTGTGAGTTGATGCGCTGCGCCGTTTCAATAACGTCCCACAGCAGCTGATCCATCCGCACTTTATCCATCTTCTGGATTTTCCCGTCAAATCCCGTTTGGGCGATCATCAGCAGCGCTTTGATTTTTTTGTCAAGTTTCTCGGCTTCATTCAGGATGATCTGCAGTGTCTCCTGATAGTGCTCCTCGGAGCGTTTGATGGACAGTGCCACATCTGCCTCGCCCATGATGGAAGTCAGTGGCGTCCGGAGTTCGTGCGAGACGTTCCCGATGAGGTGGTTTTGCGTTTCGAAGGAGGTCTCAATTCTGTTCAGCATGTCATTGAAGGTATCTACAAGTTCATTGAGTTCTGTATTTCCTGGCTGTGGTTCCAGACGGAGATGCAGATTCTCGGAACTGATTTCCTTCACTTTGTTCGTGATCTTAAGAATAGGCCTGAACAAAGTTTTCGAAAGGTAAAACGAAAATATCATGGAGAAAAACAGTGCAAGGATCATACAGGTGATCAGTGTTTTCTTGAGATATCCTAAATAATACACCAGATAGTGGTTCTTGGCAGAAGCGATGGCAATGTACCATTTACCTTTACTCTTGTAACTCTGGCCAATGTAATAGAGTTCCTTGTCATTATAGTTAGCTTCACCATCCTCAATCACGTTTCTGAAAAAATGTTCCGGCAGCCTGACTTCAGCAGAAACTCCTTTCAAATCACCATTCTGCGGCACTGCGAGAACATAATCCCTTTCCATGGGAAGTTCTTCGTCTTTGATGGTACTAAGAGCTGTATCATGTATGTTAAGGTTATCTTTGCTTTTTTCGATCTGGACAATGGTGGTCGCGCGGATTTTCAGCAGTTCATAAAAGCGCTGATGCGAAAAATTGACAATGGAAAAATAAACCAATCCGCTGAACAAGAGGATAACCACCGAGAAAACCAGCATCAGGAGCAGCATGGTTTTAGTCTGATTGGTCGCTAATTTTTTGAACATGGATTAAGATTTTTTAAGGACGTAGCCCATCCCGATCACTGTGTGAATCAATTTCTCGTCCTCGTGGTTATCCAGTTTTTTTCTGAGATAGTTGACGTAAACATCCACCACATTAGTTCCCAGGTCATAATTAACACCCCACACGGCTTCCAGAATTTCTGCTCTCGAGATCACCTTTTCGGGATTGTTAAGAAAGTAAAGCAGGAGTTTGTATTCTGTAGACGTCAGCGAAATTTCCTGTCCGCTGCGCGTCACTTTCTTGGTGTAATCATTCACTGAGAGATCCCCGAAATGGTAAATGTCCATATCATTGATTTCCATATCGCTGATATTGGTATGGCCGCTGCGTCTCAGCAAAGATTTGATCCGTGCCACAAGTTCTATAAATTTGAAAGGCTTCACAAGGTAATCATCACCACCATTCTCCAGTCCGAGAACAATGTTTTCTGAGGATCCTAACGCGGTAAGAAATAAAATCGGAATGGTTTTGTTTTTCTTACGGATTTCCTTGCAGACCTCCAGCCCGTTGATGTCCGGAAGCATGATGTCCAGAATGACCATATCATACGCATTCTCTTCTACCAGGCGGATTCCCGTAGCACCGTCGAAGGCCACAGAAACGTCATAATCCAATTCCTGTAAGCCTTTTTTAATGAAGGAAACTACGCTGGACTCATCTTCTATCAGAATTATTTTTTTCATAACTAATGATTACAAAAATAGGAAATTATGTGGTTGGATGGCTATTATTGCCATAAGGTTTACAGATAAATCTACTTAAATAAGGCTCTTTTTTCATACTTTAGCATCATGAGAAATCTGATCTATATCTTTCTGGGCGGCGGTGCGGGCAGTGTTTTCCGTTTTCTGATTTCCAATTACACTCAGAAACTTTGGAATTACAATGCTTTTCCAATGGGAACTTTTATTGTGAATATGACGGGTTGTTTCCTGATTGGTCTTCTTTCTGCTTATTTTATCAAGACGGACAATTCTCTGAAATACCTTCTTATAACAGGACTTTGCGGTGGTTATACCACATTTTCAACATTCTCCGCTGAAAACTTTTCTTTGTGGCAAAATTCCAACTATCTAATGCTGGTTCTTTATGCTTTGGGGAGTCTGATTATCGGTATTTTGATGGTATTCCTGGGATTTCAATGTATGAAAAGTTAATTTTTGATTTTGATAATAAGCACTTTAAAACTTTTTAGTCAAAATAATTTGGTCTTAATGCAAAAGCTTTCTATATTTGCACCACTGAAAACGAGAAATCGTGATAAGTAAGGAGAGTTGGCAGAGTGGTCGATTGCGGCAGTCTTGAAAACTGTTGACTGTAACAGGTCCGGGGGTTCGAATCCCTCACTCTCCGCCAGTTGGGAAACCAAAATAAGCTAAAACGCTGTAAACATCAATGTTTACAGCGTTTTTTGTTTTAGCGCAGTATCAAAAAAAACCAAAATAGGTCACGATTTATATGTCCTATTTCGTGTCCCATTCAAAAAATTACAAAAATGGGTCACGAAAAATCAAGTAAAACCCGACCAATAGGCAGTTTAAAGAATGGACATCTTGCAAAAAGTGGTAACAAAAAGTAAATTATTAATCAATTAAAGTTATCACACAATGAACAAAACATTCAACCTGTTATTCTTTATCAAAAAGAATAAAATCAGAACAAACGGAACCGCTCCCATCTACTTAAGAATCACGATAGACGGCAAGGCAGCCGATATTGCTGCCAAAAGGTATATCGATCCAAAGAAATGGGATGTTAAAGCACACAAGGCATTGGGTAGTTCGCAAGAAGCTAAAACACTGAATCTTTATCTTAAAACCTTGGAGCAGAAAGTTTACGATTTCCACTACCTGATGCTGAAAGAAGAAAACTTTGTGACAGCAGAGAGTTTAAAATCTAAACTGCTTGGAACCGATATCGAGCAAAGAATGCTTATTCCGATATTCCAGGAGCATAATGACAAAGTAGAAGCTTTGGTCGGTCAGGATTTTGCCCCAGGAACATTAGAGCGTTATAAAACTTCTTTAAAGCATACACAGGAATTCATTAACTGGAAGTACAAAGTTTCTGATATTGATATCACGCAAATCGATCACGGTTTTATCAGTGATTATGATTTCTGGTTGCGCAGTGTGCGTAAATGTGCAAACAATACAGCCGTTAAATACCTCAAAAATTTCAAAAAGATCATTCGTTTGTGCATGGCGCACGGTTGGCTGACCAAAGATCCTTTTCTAGGTTACAAAGCAAAAATAAAAGCTGTGGAACGTCCTTATCTTACAAAAGAAGAAATTCAGATGATCTACGAAAAGGAATTTACATCAGACCGATTGAACCAAGTTCGGGACATTTTTCTATTTAGCTGCTACACCGGATTGGCTTACGTGGATGTCAAGCAATTGTCTAAGTCTAACATCAACGTTGGGATTGATGGTGATCAATGGATTTTTACCCACCGTCAAAAGACCGATACCTCAACCAGGGTTCCGTTATTGCCTGTGGCTCAGGAAATGGTTTTAAAATATGAGAATCATCCGCAATGCGTCAATTCAGATGTTTTATTCCCTGTTTTGAGTAATCAGAAAATGAATTCCTATCTCAAAGAAATTGCTAGCGTTTGTGGAATCAATAAGGATTTAACTTTCCATATTGCAAGGCATACTTTCGCTACAACTGTTACCTTATCCAATGGTGTTCCCATTGAAAGTGTAAGTAAAATGCTTGGGCATACCAATATTAAGACTACTCAGCATTATGCGAAGATTTTAGATAAGAAAGTGAGTGATGATATGGCTATTTTAAAAGGGAAATCTCAATGATAAAAATCAAAGAATATCACAGTGTCGAATTTGACTAGATACTGTGATATTTGATTTTAATATTATTTTACTTATCCCACTTTTTCATTTCCTTTATTTTAACTGTGTCAACTATTTTTGCGTAAACTTGCGTTGTACGAATGCTAGTATGTCCTAATAATTTACTCACTACTTCTATTGGAATTCCTAATGAGATTGACGTAGTAGCAAATGTATGTCTGGCTACATGACAAGTAAGCTTCTTGTTAAAACCAAGCTCTGTTCCTATTCTTTTTAATACTTTATTGGTCACTTTGTTACAATACATTCTGAAAACATTGCTTCCCTCACAAGTTTTTGATGGAAGAAACATTTTTGCTTTTTTACTTAGGGGAATATTTACTAAATACCCGGTTTTATGCATACGAAGATGTATAGAATTATCAATTATAGAGTCGGTCGAGAATGTCTTTAAATCAGAAAACCGAAGCCCTGTATAGCAAGCAAATAAAAAATAACTGAGAATATTTTTCTCTAATGGTTTCATTAAATTATTTTTTGAATAATAATCGGTAAGTTTGTTAAGCTCTTTAATGGAAAGAAAATCTCTCTTACCATCAACTTTTTTTATGGAAGTATATTGAAATGGATTCGTTTTTATGTAGCCGAAGCGCATAGAGATATTTACAAATGTTCGTAGCACTCTCAAGCTTTTACTAGCAGTATTTTCATTATTGCTCAAAGTTTTTAGCATATATTCTTTGTAGTCATTTATGAATTTTTCATTAATATCTGAAAAGAGAATTTCTTTCTTGAATTTAAGAAGCTTGGAAATCTGAGATTTATATCCGAACCAAGTTTCTGACTTAAATTTTGTTTTATGTTCTTCTAAATAACTGAGAATGTACTCAGTAAAATTTTGTTCTGTTAAATTATGATTCAAGCCTAGTAATCGGTCTTTGAACTGTACTAATGATAAAGGATATTCTTCATTTAAAAAATTGTCCACCAGCAACTTGATGGACTTTTTATCTATTGCGTCCAATATGATATTATACCTTACATAATGATTATTTTGAGATTTCACCCTCTGACTTCTCAATGACCAGTCTCGCATAGGAATTTTTACAGGCGTAGCAATTTCTATTTTCTTTCCTTTTAAAAATGCTCTTAAATAAATTGGGTATAACCCTTCTTTGTTCTTTTCTTTTTTTATTACAAAGCGATAGCTTATCTGTATACTCATAATTACAAGTGAAGTATTTGTGAAGTAAATAAATGTTTAAATTACAATATAGAGATATTTAAACTGATACAAATCAACAGCTATGCTTAGGTATTTGCAGATATGGGAAAACCTATGCCTTTAAAAAGTAATTCTGGTAAAAGTTTTCAGGGAAGTATTGTTCTTGGAAAAGGTTTTATATTAACGCCAGAAGAAGCTCACAAACTCATCGCTAAAGATTCAAGAAATAAAGAAGTTCTATTTCCTTACCTTAATGGAGATGATCTCAATAACAGCCCTACCCAAAAGCCATCTCGCTGGGTGATTAACTTTTTCGATTGGTCGGAAGAGAAGGCTCGGAGCTATCCAGACTGCTTTGATATAGTTGAAAGGCTAGTAAAGCCAGAAAGAGATTCTTATGATGAAACGAAAAACTCTTGGAATAAATCTGTAAAAACAAATTGGTGGCAATTTGGAGCATGGAGAAAAGCTCTCGAACGTGCTATATCTGAGTTAGACCAGGTAATGGCGATCAATAGAAATACTAAATATCTTATAATTGATTTTCAAAACAGTCGAAATATAGTATTTACCGATTCTATAATTATCTTTTCACTCTCAACATTTTATGACTTTGGCATTCTTTCGTCTTCAATACATGATGCATGGGCATGGAAAAATAGTTCTACCAAAGGGTCTGCAACTCTTAGATATTCTGCGGGTATCGCATTTGAAGGGTTTCCTTTTCCAGATAAAAGTAATATAGATAATATAAAGGCTATAGCATCAAAATTGAATAATTTACGAAAATCAATAACATTACGTCAAGAAATAGGACTTACAGAGCTATATAATCTTATAAATACAAGAAATGTATCTATTTCTGGATCAATTATTAACGATTTAAATCAGGTGCGTGAATTACATTGCAAATTAGATGAAGCAGTATTAACTTCTTACGGTTGGAATGACATACTTCTTAAACATGAATTTTACGAGATTGATTTTCTTCCTGAGAATGACAGAATCCGTTTTTCTATTCATCCAGACGCACGTAAGGAGATTTTAAAACGTTTATTCATACTCAATCAACAACTTTACATTGACGAAAAATCTAAAAACTCTAAAATTAAGACCAAGTCTAAAAAGTTCATCAATAGAGAAAATCATTTCCCGAAGTTATTTTAATCTTCGGGAAATAAAGTATTGCTTATAATTATTGAACTAACTTTCTTTCCTTTTTTGCTGATACTTTTATTTAGATTGCTAACCATAGAATTCTCATGATATTCCTGTAAATTCAATAGTAGTAGTCGCTTTAGAAGTTCTTTTTTTGCGGAAGGATGAATAGAAAAACGGATTCTGTCATTCTTAGGTAAATAGTCCAATTCGTAGAATGAATGATTAAGCTCAATATCCGACCAATCATATAAATTTACTACAGCCCTATCCATTTCTACAATTAATAAACGAAGTTTTTCTATTCGTTGGATTATGTATATATAATTTGTGTATGTGTTACACTTTTTAAGTTTTAAAGCAGTTTTTCCATAAGTTTTTCCAAATTGCTTTTCTTCAATTTCAAACTCCTCGCGAGTAATATATTTTACTTTTTTGTTGTGAATTAAGTTGTAAATATCAGTTAATCCAAGTTGTACAACTTGCATTAGGTCTTTTCGAGTATAGTAAAACTTCTCTCCAACAGAAGCAAGTATAGAATTTTGTATATTTTTAAATGGAAAAGTTTCATAGCTAGTTGAAGGTGTATATCTCAAAGTTCCGCTGCCCATAGTCGAGGAATATTTCCAAGCCCATTCAGCATATATCGATGAATTTAGCATTGCAATATTCTCCCAATCTGAATTGGAGATGACCTTCAAGGTGTGCATAAATACTAAATCTACAGGGATAAGAACAAAGCTGACATATTTAGTAACTTCCGCAATAACCATTACCTGGTCTAACTCAGATATGGTATTATACAGAGCAGGTCTTTTTTCACCATATATCCACCACTTTTGAGGTAATGGTTTTCTTAAGGCATACATACCAACAATATCATTATCTTCATTGTCTTTTTGCCAGCGTTGCCTTTCGGGTTTAACTAATCTTTCAACAATCTCATAACAGTCAGGATAGGTTTTTGCTTTTTCTTCATCCCAATCAAAGAAATTTATGACCCATCTCGACGGTTTTTGTTCTGGATCATTATTTAAGTCATCACCATTTAAATATGGGAAAAGGACATCCTTATTTCGTGGATCTTTTTTTATTAATTCTTTCGCTTTTTCGATGGATAAAACAAATCCCTTTCCCAATACTATGCTACCTTGAAAACTCTTCCCTTTGTTCGATGACAACGGCATAGGTTTTCCCATAACTTCGGAATCATCCAAATAAGAAGTAATTCTCTCTACCTGTTTGCCGTCTAAAACAAACTGATTTTCCCATTCACCTTTGTGGATGGTGATAAGAGAAACTTCAACAGCAGCTTGGCCTGGCCATTTCATAGAACGAATCGCATGATTAATAACTCCATTGCTTAAACATATCACATCTAACCCGCCTTCACGCGCAGAACCTTGAGCGATAGTATTCGTAGAAATTAAAGACTGAAATCCATTTGTTTTGATTACATCAAAGATTCTTCTGAAAAAATAAGTAACTAAATCTACTGCTCCAATCGGTCTATAAGTATGTTTTAAATACTCAAGGAAGTTTGTGCCATAATTTCCAGTAAGTTTTTGTCCTCCTAAGAATGGTGGATTACCTAAAATACAATCAAAACCACCTTGTTGGAAAACTTCTGGAAACTCCAGGAACCAATGAAAAAACTTTTTTTGCTCCGCTATTGCCATACTTGCTCTTCGATCTAAAATCTGAGAACCAGAATTTAAATAGGTTTTGTATTTACTATGTGTGGTGAGTTTTTCCTTATTTTCTGTTATTTTGGGAATAAAGAACTGTGCAACTTGTAAGTTAGCCAGTTGTTTAAGTCTAAACCATTTTTTGCCATTGGTTAAGTCTTCATAGGCTTTGGCTTTTTTTTCAATCTGCTCGGAAGTGTTTTCCGGCATTTGGTTAAACTGGTTTATAGATTTTTGTACGTCTACAAAATCTTCATTAACAGTATTTAAATCAAAAAGTTCGCTCATCTGCGATTTACGCTCATCATCATTACGTTTTTTAAAAGTGGAAGCTATTGTTTTTTCATCATTTGGAAGAGCCTTAAAAGCTTCACTAGCAATACCATTTTGAAGTTCTTCATAATGCGCTAATCCTACAATAGCATTACCATTTTTAATATGGTGGTCTAAAAAATTCAAAGGCTCTCCTGGATCATGGGCTTCTAACCATAAAGCTACTTTACATAATTCTACCGCTAAAGGATTTAAATCGACACCATAAATACAGTTTTTGATTACATCACGAATTGCTATACGTAAAACAGACGGCGTAGGTTGATCTTCATTGCTTCTTATCCTTGCCAGTTCAAATCCAATTCTCCTTGCAGCGGAAAGTAAGATGTGCCCACTTCCACAGGCGACATCACATACCGTAATACTCAATAGTGATTTTTCAGGATCAACTTCTTTTAATTTCTCGGCAATAATATAATCCAGAGAATGTGTGATTAATGGCTTTACTAATTCTTCAGGAGTATAATGTGAGCCTGATGAAGATCTTGTATCGCCTTGTTTAAATCGAAATACGTCATTTTCTACTACCGGTTCAAATTCTAAAAGTCCTTCATATACTGAACCAAATTCTTCTACATCTAAGTCAGCATAATTTACTCTAATTATCTGTCTGTTTTCATTTTCAAATGTGACGAGGGATTTAAAGACATTAAGAACGTCCCTATTGTTTAAAGTAGTTGATTCGATGCTATTGATAGCATTTTGATTAAAGATTCCGGAACTTAGTGCATCAATTCCCAATTCTTTACCATAACTTCGATCTTCAAAAAGTCTGAACGTTGTCATTAGTGATTGCCATAAGTCTGTTTTCTTTGGGTCAATATAAATGGCTTTATTAACTAAAAATGTTAGGCGCTGAATGCTGTAATATTGATAATAAATATCCTTTAGCTTCTTTTCATCTTCGGTTAAGTTCTCTTTGTAAATCAGATTTCGCTCTTCAATAACTAATAGAAATAATATTCGATAAACAGATCTTAAGATGTGCAGATAATAATCTTTTGCTGAAAGCTTTCCTGTTTCAAAAGCAATTCTTAATTCCGTGTTTTCTTGTTGTGAAAGTAAACCGTTAGCCAAAGTGACTATTGAATTTTCTACAGCCATACTTAGCCGCTCACGGATGCGTGAACCTGATGCTAAAGCCTCATTATGATAATATTCAAGCGTAGCATCTTTCCCATCTTCTTTTTTATCATTGATACGCGAAGCGTGCAACAAACGGTAAAAAATAGCAAATTCAGCGTAATGCCCTTCCTCCATCATTTGTTCCAAATTGAATTCCAGATAACTTAATCGTGAGAGTCGAGTAGCATCACGCAATATACGGAAATAGTTTCCATTGGTTACAAAGCCATAGATGTATTCCGTAGAATTAATATATTCCTGTACCAACGAATGAGGCGATAATCTCGGCCCATTCTCGGCTTTTTTATCCATTGACTGTTCACTGCCTACAATATGTATAGGAAAACCATCTTTATTGGAAGCTCTGTGAGATATAGCATAGGATTTTCCATTGACAATTTCCGCATTGGAAAGTGCAACCTGATAGCCTAAAAGATTGAGAAGCGGAATAATCCAATATTTACGAGTTTCAGAAACTCCTTTATCTATTTCAGAAAATGAACTTCTTTTTTGTTTAAAGATTTGCCAATGTGTATTGAGCAGGCTCCAAGCGTTATTTATCTCATCACGGACTAATTCACTGGGTTTTAATCCAAAATCTTGGGGTTTCTGAAAACTGATATCATCCTGACGAATTTTTTCAAGAATTTCGCTGGTGAAAATGTTCCCCTGTATATTTATGGTTGTTAATTTCATAGTTAAAAAAGAGATTTAGGTTTTGGCAAGAGGATATAAACCCCCATAACATCGGGTGGAAGTACCGGAGTAGATTTTTCGTAACTACGTCCACCAATCAAAGTTTTAAATCTTCCGTGCGCTTCTACCAATCTATCTGCACGTTGCGTGGCAATTCCTATAAATGCATCTTTCTTATTTTCAAAAGAATTTAGCTCTATCGTTAAAATTTGCTGTTGTTGTTCAATAGACATATTACTTAAAGGAATAGATTCATTCAGCAACTTATTAGATGTTTCAAAATCAATATCTTGTAAGATATTCCCATTTTCTCTGTATCCCCACAGATACATTTCTTCTGCTACGGATTCATTTTTAGAACGGACTTCTTTGACTACATTTCTAACCCTAAACATAACTAATGTTGTTTTACTTTGGACGCTTTCAGTTTGTATCACACTAGTTCTTGCTAAACCATAAGAATTACCTTTTTCCTCAAATGCATTACTTACTATATAATGACAGAGTTGCTCGACAAAACGATGATTTCGTCCAATATATTGATAGCCTTTTGGAGTGGGAGAATTAAAAGCAATTTTAACTTCTGTTTTTCCTTTTGATTGTTCTGTTTTAGAAAGTAACGAAACTTGGAGATGTTTTGGAAGATTTATTGTTTGTACTTTATACCCATCAAAATCTGATGTTACAGATGCTCCTAATGATTGCAAGGCAAATACAGTAAAATTTTCCACAACTTTTGGATCACCAATAGCTTCATCTACTTCTTGCAGATCTTTTTTTATTGCTTCAGCATCTACAGATTCTTGAGCAAAAATAGAGCGTAAGTTTTCTCCTTTTTTACGGGCCATTTCCAACTCGTTATCAATTCTTATTTTGTCTTCGGCAAAAAGTGTTAATTGTTCCGTCTCCGATGAAGTTTTCAAAATCTTTTGGGTAAGCTCTGTCATTAACGACTTATTATTTTCGCCAATAGGAATAGTAACTCCAATACTTTTTTGAATTTCGCGCACTTTACGAATTAATACTTCCAGAATAAACTTATCCATTGGATTATTTTCTCCATAAAGCATATAGGTTTTAATATCCTTGGAAGCTTGTCCAAAACGATCAACCCTACCTTCCCGCTGTTCAATTCGATTGGGGTTCCAGGGAAGGTCATAGTGCAATACTGCATTGAAATGGTCTTGCAAATTGATCCCTTCACTTAAACAATCTGTAGCTACAAGCACTCTTTTTTCCTGTTCACCCATTCTTCCAATTTCTTCTTTACGCTGCTCATCCGCTAGTTCAGAAGTAATCGCCTGTACTAATACATTTTTAGGAAGAAATTCTTTTAGTTTCTCTTCCACATATTTTGCTGTTGCAATATAATGACAGAAAATAATTGGCTGGAAGCCTTCTTTTAGCCATTTTCTTATCAGATCAATAGTATGTTTTATTTTAAGATCTGCTTCTGTATTTTCATTTAGAAACTCTGCTTGTTTTAATAATTTAGTAAGACCTTCCAATTCAACAGCCCTATAGTCAACCGCATTTAATAAATCTGATCTTGAAAAATCTACTCCAAAATCATTTTCTTCAAATAAAGTATTTTCAACAGCATCTGTATTAATTTCAGTAAGCTCTTCCTCTAAAGTCAGTTTTGCATGGCGATTTGACAACATTTCTTGAGCCATAGCTGGACTTGACATAGCTCCTTTAATTAAAGCAATTGCCGCCCAAGAACGCAAAAGTCTTGTATTTTCATTATCTGTTTCTACATCTGAAATCCCTCTTGCAAATGCAACAAGTTGATTATAAAAAGCTTTAGTGTCTTCTGATAACGTGAAAGCGACCTCTTTAGAATCTCTTTCAGGAAACAACGTGTCTTCATTCAGCCATCTACGAATATTTTCACGCTTACGCTGTATAAAATATTGTGCAATTTTTCGTCTGTCAGCTTGCTCCAATTGTTCAAAATTCAGTTGTCGGAAAGCTGGATTTAATAAGCCTAAAAGAGAAAGAAATTCTTCATCCTTACCACTATGAGGTGTAGCTGTGAGTAATACTAAATGTCGATTTTTATTTGCAGCAATATCGTAAATTAGGTTATATCGTTGTTGTTGATTTTTTGACGACGCTCCTTTAGGTAAGGCACAGGTATGCGCTTCGTCCACAACAACCAATTCAGGGCAGTCATTTAAAAAGATTCCTCTGCGTTTATCTGTTTTTATATAATCAACCGAAATTACCTGATATGGGACATGGTAAAAGACCGATCGATCATCAGGCACCATACGATCTAAGCGGGATGCTGTACTGGAACGGATAATTTCTGCATCAATATCCAACTTATCCTTCAATTCTTGCTGCCATTGTTCACATAAATGAGGCGGGCAAATCACTGCGAATTTTTTGATTTCACCTCTTTCAATCAGTTCTTTTATAATGAGTAAAGCCTCAATAGTCTTTCCAATACCTACATCATCAGCAATCAACAATCGGGTAACATCCTGTTTTAATGCCATTACTAAAGGAACGACCTGATATGACCTAGGTCTAAAGGATAGCTTGCCCATACTCCTAAATGGACCTGCGGCATTTCTTAAAGAAAGTCGGGAGGCATTATACAGAAGTTTTGCCGTTTCAAAATTCCCAATTTGATTCGGTGTAGGTTCTTTAAAAGAGGCTTTTTCTACTGTCTCTATATCTTTTGCTAATGGCATAAAAATACCTGTTGTTTCCTCATCGGAACCTCCAAGTGGTTTAACTAAAAGAATATTTTCTTCATTAGAAGGGAGTACCATCCAGTCGCGATTTCTATATCGTACTAAATTGCCAGGACTATATTTATTATTCATTTTATATCTATGTTCTAAACCTGTTTACTTTATAAAAGGTTATTGTACTTTTCTAAAAATATCTTTACGTCTTTTGATCAAATCTTCCAAAGATTCGGTGTAGTGCCATCGTACAACATCGTGTGATCCCTCTTTTAGTATCTGATCAATCATTTGATCACGTTTTTTAACTTCTTCAAGGTCATGTACAGTACCATCACAGAATATTAATGTAAATCCAGAACTGGTCTTGTACACAAAATCTGCATTTATATAATAGCTATCCAGATTTACCTGTGCCCGATCGGGAAGTGAATATCCATTTTCATATAGATGCCTTATGAGCTTCAGCTCTGTACTGCTACTCTTATCATATGCTTCTAGTAAATAACGATATTGTTCTTCCCGATCATTTTTACCTCCCTGAACAATTTCAATATCACAATCAATTAAATATTCTAAAACTTCTTTGATAATATGTCGGTTCAGTTGTTGATGATAAATTTGATTATAATAGCTTAATAAATCTTGATAAGTTGCGTGAGGCAGTTTTTTACCTTGTTCGGTTTCCTCTCTGGTTTCTAAGTCAAAATGAAGGACCTCATAGCTAATTTTAAACCATTCTTTCATTTTGGGAGGATCCATTAATTGTGAAAGAATACCAAGGGAGCCTTCCGATGCTTCGTGGATAAGAATATTAGGTTTTTCTTTATCTCCCATTACACTAACAGCCATTTCGCTTTCTTCTACAAGAAATAATTTTTCTATCCCTCTTTTTAAAGCATAGCTAAGAGACACAACCTGATCAGGTGTTGTTCCAATATTACCGAGGGGCTGAATATATAGAACATCAGCAGTATCTTTGGTAAAAAGCATTATTTCCTTGGTATTATCAATTAGCTCTTGATTGTTGTTTAGATTTCTCTCTTGTATCCAAACACCATTTCTTTGATCGATCTTGAAGCCTGATTGTTGTGATCTTCTTGCTTTTTTATTAAGCTTAATAAGGCTTGCTGTTTTACTAAAATATAATTGTAATAGCTTTTCACCACCTTTTTTTAAAACGACTGATTCTGTATTTTCTATTCCATGAGGGAAATTAAAATATGATGCAACTTCATAACCGGAACGACTTCTTTCTTCTTCAATACAAGAGATTTTCTGTAAAGGAATACCTTCGCATTCTGATAACTCTATGACTTTTGTATATAACTCCATAGCATCTCCTACAAGGGACTTTCTATTAATTGGATCAATATTAGCCAAATCAATTTCTTCATTCATGAAAGCGTAACCAGTCTTGCTGGAAACCTTTATTTTTTGTAAGTTATGCTCTATGTCTGAAACCATCATTCTATTAAGCCTAAATTTATTACCAGAATGATAAACTGTGTTTAATGGGCCGAATTCGGATAAAGCCAAAGCGCGAGGTCTTGAAATAACTTCTACATCATCTTGATAGCTTTTCCCTAGTACAGCTCGAACTGGAAGACGAGTGAAATTGTAACCAGGTAAAAAACCTTCTGCAGCCAAATAACGAAATACATAAAACTCAGAATTACTTGAACTCTGCTGCTCTTCATTTTTTAGTAAAGCTATTTGTTTTCTGGCAAATCGTTCTTGTTTGGCTGCTTCTTTTCGCTCTGTACTATCTGATTTATAGGTATGATTGTCCAAAATTGCTTGTGCATTATTTCTAAGCATGCAAGCGTTTTGAAACATTTTGATCCAACGCTTGAATGAAGAGTCAAAATGGGCTGGGAATTTCTCAATTTTGTCCAAAATCCATAATTGTGTAAACCAGACGGTTTTATCAAGCTCCGGCAGTAAAGAATATGCTATCTTTTCAAATTCCAGCAATAATTCTTTTTTCATAATAGAAACAAGATGTTCTATTCTTTCCAATATATCATTCTTTAAGAATACATTTCTTTCATCAGATAAATCTAATACGTCTGCTGCTGAAGTTTTTAGTTCTTTAATTTCAAGCTTCATCAGAAGAAAAGCATTGAGATGTGAAACGATTAATTCCTCATTAATCAAATCAATCCTGGGCGGTTGTACAATGCCAGCAACCATTTCTGAGGAATTATTAAAATAATTGACATCGTGAGGAGACATCGTGGAACAATACGTAAAAACCAATGCGGTCTGTCCACCTCTTCCCGCACGTCCACTTCTTTGAGCATAGTTTGCAGCGTTTGGAGGCACATTTCGCATATGTACAATATTTAAATTGGCAATATCAATGCCTAATTCCATAGTAGGAGAACAGTATAAAGTGGATATTTCTCCTTTTCTAAAAGCATCCTCACGATTAATTCTTTCCTGTGCACCAATTTGACCAGTGTGTTCTTTAGCAATCAACTCTTTTTTGAATTGACTAAAGTCAAATTGATACAATTTTTTAAAATATGGATTTGGTTGAATTTCGAGTAATTCGTTTTGATAATTAAGCCTTGTTTTATCAATTTCTACGATACCATCATCATTGTGTATCCAAGTAATATTATCGACAATCAATTTATAAAGATTTTGATTTGGCAAACGTTTATCATTTGTCTTTCTTATAAAATTTGTTTCGCATAATACCTTCAGAATATCTTTGATCCACAACTCATATTCGTCTTTCTTTAATTTTGCTAGACCGGATTCGATTCGTTCACGATTCAAATATTTACCTAAACTTGAACGAACACCAATAGATGCATCAAAAATTCCTTTTACTTTAGGTTTGATAGAACCTACAACCATTACTCGAGGTTTATCTAATTTTTCTTCTATACCCAGTGACCACGGCTTATCTACATCTAATAAATCCTTTATCAATGTTTCAATATTAGCGACATTATCAAAAAAACGATGATCTATAGCAAAGTTTGTTCTAAAATAGTCAAGTATATTTTTTAAAATCTCATACCTTTTTGCAGCAGTTAATTCTTCAAGAAATTCTATGTCTTTAAATTTCTCCTGAACATTAGCTAACTTTTCAAGTTTTTTATATTCAATTTTAATCAATCCCACTTGTTCTAAATTGGGTAAAATATAACGCCATCCTCTTTTAAGGTCTTGAAATGCGCGGTATAACAAAAGGTATTTAATAGCATCTTTATTCCTGTCATTACCAAAATCTTCATCTTCTGAAGGGTTTCTAGCATATTCTACTTCTCTTAAATTCAATGCCTTTAATAACTCTTCTGCCAATTCATGTACTTCTATTGATCCGCCTTTATGCTTTATTGATTTAAGTAAACCGGCTCTAAAACGAACCGTATTATAAAAGTCATTAAAATGGCCAGCCTGTAATGATGCATCCTGTCTGTTGTCTGTAAAACTTAATAACTTCTGATCCGCTAACTTTTCATCTGATAAACTTCTTATTACGGACATAGAAAGAATTGAAGTAGCTGTACTGCGTCCCTCAGAACCTAGTCTAGCTAGCTTCGTAGAGTCTTTTAAACGGCTATCTTCATAAACGATTGAGCATGTAGGATCTAATATTAATGGACTAGGAATAAAATATCCTTTAATCTGAAATTTAGGTTCAAAAGAAAACTGTCCTTCACTATTAAAATATAACGTATGCGGCATTAACATTTGGTAGTATGGCAGTAAAGCTGTTTCTGCCTTATTCCACCATTCACGAGGAACTAAATCTTTGAAATCTTCTTTCCAAAATTCTTCACCTTCATCCAATACAATGTACCCATATCTGAAATCTCTTATATCCGGACTCTTTTGATTAACATCGTCTTTCTTTTTATTTTTAAAGTCTTTAATAGAAGTGATGGGTAAAATTTCTGCATTATCAATGTCTAACTCAACAGTTAAAAACTCGTAACCGGAATATCTGGAAAATAATAATGGATATAGTTTTCTCTCTTTATTTTCAATCTTAACGAACGGCTCATCTGATGAAGTTATATAGCGTGTATTTCTCGGTTCTAGCGTTACCGATATAGATCCGGTCTGAGAAATAAATTGATGAAAACGGAAAGGAAGAAATGATTTGCGAGTTCCCTTTTGTCTATTATCTTCATTGATCCGCTCTGCCCATTTTAATAGGTCAATAACTGTGTTTCGAATCTTATCTCGTGACAACGAAGTAACTGTTTCAGCAATTTGATTAGTGACTTGATCTATACGCAGTGGCTTTCCTCTTTCTATTATATCTTGGTTGTACCGAAGCGCAACATTCATTTCCAACCAATTAGCTAAATCATTATTAATGAATTCTTCCTCTGAATCTTCTATACTGATTCCTTTTCTCACTGCATCGGCTAGTTGAGAAGGATTTACTTGTTTAGCAAGTGTACATGGCTCAAGATACTCATTAATGACGTATTCATATGAAATTTCTTTACCAAATATTTGTGTGGCAACTTCTGCCACTTTTTTCTTTTTTTCTTCAGGAGACCCGTGAGAAGCCATTGTGGCTGACGTACCAATAAAAATTAAATTATTCATTACAAGAGCCTGAATTCTCCTATTCAGAAAGCTAACATCAGCACCTTGTCTGCCTCTATATGTATGAAGCTCATCATAGACTAGATATTTAAGATGTTTAATCATTGAATCTCTTAACCAGTTTTCAGACTGCCTGGTCATTATTAATTCCAACATCATATAATTGGTCAAAAGAATATCGGGTTCATCATTTTTTACCCGATCTCTATCAACACTCGATTCCTGTCCCGTATATTTTGCAAATGTTATGGGAAACCTTTCGGTGGTAAGCCCTTCCAAATGATCAATAATTTCGTCCAGGGTTTTATTAGATCTGTCAATATCCGAAAGGCTTACATATTTTTCTAAATAATTGATCTTATATTTTTTGATTTCCTCTTCTTGCGAATTTATTAGAGCATTCATTGGATACACCAATATAGCTTTTACACCTTTTTCCTTTCCGTTACCCCTTTTAAAAAAATCATTGAAAATAGTAGCCAGGAATGTTAAAGATTTACCTGAACCTGTACCGGAAGTTACTACGAACCCTTGGTCTTGAACACCTATTTGGATTGCTTCGGACTGATGCCTGTATAGCCTATATGAACCCAGCGCTTTTGACAAATTTGGATGTATTGTATTTTCCTGAATTAACTCATCGAAAGACTGACCTCTTTCAAAAGAGGGATTAAATTGTATAAGCGGTTCAGGGAGAATATTTTCAACTAAAGTAGAATTATTGACAAAATCTGAAATTCTTTGATCTTTAATATTTATAAAAGATTGTAGATATGACTTATAATCAGATATTACTTTCTCATGAGTTTTAAAGGCGTCCATTCGTAATAGTTTTTAGTAAATATAGTAATTGTGTTAAATATATAGAAGTACTTTCTTTATTTGCTGAAATTTTAATATAGTTAGTTTTAAGAATTATATCTAACTAATATGAACTTTTTAAAACATTAGCATATATTCAAAAAATACTTATCTGTTTAATATCTCATTAAGTATCTTTAGTGTATTTTTGAACCGATTACATGATTTTTTTAATCGACTTAAAGTCAACTAAAAATAAATAGTATTTATCTATTATTTAGGATTTCGATAAATCAAAAAATAAAAACTGTAATAAATATCTTATCATTAAAAGTCAAATAGCTGGATATGGGTAATATGAAACATAGATAAAATATTTTTGTTTATAAAATCGATTTGCAGTGGATGATAAAATTGAAATACAGGAGATAAATGCTTTTGTTTACCTTTGAGCAGGATGGAATGATTGACACGCTTAAGATATTCAAAGTTGTAATATTTTACTTTATGAATTCAAAATTTTGTATCTCAAAGCTTGTTGAAACTATCTGATTTATTTTAATCAATTTTTCAGAATTAATGTTTAACTTGTCAGGATTTAAGGGCATTGCTACCAAATGATATTTTTTGCTCTCAGGATTTGATAAAAAAGTTTTGTCATAACTAAAAATTCCTCTTTTTGCAATTTCTGCAAAGTCATATATATATTGTTCTATATTAATTTGATTTTCATCATTACCTAAAATTTCTATCAAGTTAGGATTTATTTGTATTTCAAATATTGGCTCTAACTGGATTAATTCCTCAAAAAATGTCTCATTATATTCATCACTATTGAGAAGATTTATTGGTAAATCTCCTCCAGCTGACGCTAAGTGAATAATTTTTTTATCGTCTTTAAAGAATATATTTAAGTCTAAGGTTCTTTGTTCAATTACAGAATATGCCATATTAAGAGAATGTTATTTGACAATTTTTACAAGTTGGAATTTTTTGCATTGTCCTAGGTCTAATAGCAGGAGAGAAAATTATTTCGTTTAAATTTAAATAAGGAAGTTTTAAAAGCACATAATTTGCAGCATTTACTTCCGAGCAACATCCAATAAAGTTACCATTTTGCTTACTAAACAAATCTCCAATACTAATTAATTTTTCTCTAAGTTTACTTGTCAATATTAAAGGAGAAATTGGCTGAGATCGTTCAATTTTTTTAAAATATGATTTTCCAGCACCAATTATTGTTGCAGGATATTGTTTCCTCATTTGTAATTTCAAAGCATATTTGTATGCTTTTCTATTTAGAATTGTATTATTCATTTCAAAATTATCAGTTTTTCAATTGTTTAAAAATGGGTAATTGTATACATAAATTTCTAACACAGAAGATTATTTTACTTCAAAACAACAATTTATGAAATCTTTTTCAAGAATCTCAAGGACTTCATTGTGATAATAATATTTTTCAGCTTCAATAACGTAAACTTTATTAAGATTAGTCAAAGGTTTAATGAAAGTAAAATAATTCAATAAATGTCTAGCTATCGATTGTGCTCGAGTATTTTTTTTAGGTACAATTACAAAAATCAGAATCCCGGTTTTCTCAAATCTTAGAAAGTGACTTGCTTTCATTAAGCCTCCTACAAAAGTTTTTCTACTACTGGAATTTTCAGATTCTAAAATAACATAATTATTCGTTTTGGAAAGAACAAAATCAGGCTTGTATCCCTTTTCTAATTCTTCCCCTTTCGTAAAAACTTCGTAGTCTTTATATTTATGTTTTAGTGACTTAAATACTCTATCTGAAATCATTTCTTGGTTCAAGGATTACATTTAAACATACTGGGTCAAAATATAGATTAATACTATATTTAGATGGTAGTGAAAGTAATTTATAATTCTTTTATCATCTGTTTTATAACTAGATTTTGCAGCTTATTTCCAAGTGAAAATTCGTTTATATCTTTCCAATGCAAACCATCATTATAAATTATGCCGAGTAAATAATATTTTTCAGGTATAATGACCCCCTTATCTTCTGCAAATTTTAATTTACTAGGTGTTTTGTGTTTCTCAATAAATTCAATTTTCGAACCTTCATTAAGTTGATCATAAATTTTCTTTTCAATTTTCTTTCTCACTGCACAGCAAACCGCAAAAGGATCAAATTCGACACTTTCGTTATTTATATATTTTTCATATTCCTCTTCTATAAATTGATTAAAAACTAATGAGCTTCCCCAAGTTGGCTTAAGGCCTAATGCTTCAAAGTCCTGTCTGATATTTACGTCATTAGGATTATAATGTAAGAAGAATCTTGCAACATTATCTCTGATGGATTCCTCTTCCCTTTTCAGCAGAAGATTTTTTAGTGCTAGCGTTACATTTGCTTTGCCTTTTGTTAAAAAGTAAATTTTTTGGTTTGTAAAAACAAAATTTTTGAAATAGTATGGATTTAGATGTGTTAAAATTATAGGATATATTTTTTTTCCTTCTTTTTTAAATTTTTCTATTAATTGAGAAACGTAAAACTGAACAGCGATTAAATTCCCGTCATCTAAATAATCAAAAACTTCATCAATTATCAGTATATTATTATACTTATTTAGTTTCATTTCAGCTTTTTTCAACAATGCTATAAAGCACATAATATCACGCTGTCCATTTGAAATATATGTTGCTTTTGGAACCTCAATAATTAACTTTTGATCCTTCTCTATGGGTTTAAATCCTTTCCAACTACTATTAAAATTTTTAAATAAATCTTCGTAGTGCCTTTTTTCAAATTCATAAATTTTGCGGAGTACACTCTTTTTAAAAATAACAGAATTTGACTTGTAGTCATATAATATCTGTATTGCTGCTAAATAGTAATCCGCATCTGATGTATAGTTAATATCTAATGATCTGAGAATATTTACAATCTCTTCAATAGGTTGAATTTGCTGAATTGCTGTTAATTGTTCAGTGCTAATAGAATTTTTAATATTTTCAGGAGTCCCAGATAGGCAATTAACTGCCATTTTAAAGTCTTCTATTCTTTTAGTAATTCTAACTTGATGAATCTTATCAAGTGTTGAAAATATTGATTCAATTTTGCGAACGAATGCATAATTATTATAGATAAAACCAATATTACTTAAGATTTTACCATTGCTACCAAAAACACTCTTCTGCATCGTAATCGAATAATTTACTTTTTCCTTTTCTGGAATTTTATTAACCAATACAATTGGAGGAGTCTCCAATGATGCCGAGGCTATTACTGTTGCTCCAATTCTATTCTTTTTTGCTTTGGCGAAAATTTGATTATTAATAACAAAGCAATCAAATAAGTTGCTTATATCATTAGAAGAATTTGTTGCTGTTAATATTGTTTCATCATTATTATCATTTAAATATGTAATTTCAATTTTAGGTAAGTTATCTTTATTCGCTTTAAAACAGTGTTCTTCATCTAAAATAATTTTTGTGGGATTGAGAGATTTAAATGCAATTGTTAATGAACTTTTACCATAGCCATTTGGAGCTACAAAAATTATAGGTTTGTTAGGAAACAAATCAAATTTTATTTCAGAATTCTCTGTATTTTCGCCAATACCTTTTATATTGGTTACTTTAATCTTTTTTATCATGTCGATAGTTTTTTATTATTGTAACAAATTGAAAAAGCATAAAACAAACATTAAATTATTTTCATTAGACTTAATTAGCTTATACGTTTTCCAACAGCAAAATACAAGTTGTTTCTATATTACAATTACGGTTTTCCGTAAAAAACAAAAATAAAAACTATCACAAATTACTCATTCAGTATTTTCACTGATTTTATGGTGATTTACAAGTTCAGTTTCTTCCATAAAAAAACCCAACTATCGTCAGGATTTTCTTATATTATGATTTTTAAATTCTTTTTGGAGACGTTCAATTTCCATATTCAAGTCATTTAATTCTTTTTCATTGAGTTTAGTAAATAGAAGTAAGATATCAATCTCAAAAAAATTACAGAATTTAACCACAATTTCTAACGTTGGATTTGTTTCTGCTCTTTCAATTCTACCCACGTGATTGCTTGATAAATTAAGTTCATTGCTTACTTGTAGCTGTGAAAGTTTATTTTTCAGCCTATTAAATTGGAATAGTTTTCCAATTTGAAATTTTAGTTCTTCTATATCCCATATATACATTTAGTAAATTTTGTGTTTTAAAAAGTTTTTCATCAACACATATATGTTATTGTATTCGATTTTTTATTATATTTGTAAAATAAGTTACTGAAACGTAACTTTGCGATACTTCAACGAAATATTAGAAGCTATTGCTTAGAATCTCAACTTGAAAACTGGTACTTTAAAAGGGACGAGACGATAAGCAGAAAGCTCACGACCTAGGCGTGGGCTCTCTTATCTGTTCCAAGGTATACCAGTGCCTCAAGTTAGATATTGTAGAGTTCCACGCCGTTTTATTTTCCTATGCAGTCCGCTATTTCTACAATTCTCTAAGCTGCTTTTACAAAATACAGTATCAGATTAGAACAGATACAATGGCAGCGCAACCATTGCGGCTTTACAGCTTTCACGTGACACAACTTTCATTAATATTAATTTTTTGGCTTGTAAAGGCAGGGAGCTTTGTATAAAAGAGTTTCAAAGCTTCCTACTATGCGGTCACTAAACCAAACAAAAACGATTGAAAAGTAAAAGGATAGACTTTGAAGCCCGATTTTGGTCCGGCAGCAGGAAACATTCCGGGATAAAGCTTATTGAATCATTCTTCCATTTTAACGATTTGGTTACTTCCAAAGCGATGCTTAACAAATTATGATCTATGCCGAGAAAAAGAAAACGATAATCAATGAAGAATCTTCGGCGATTTTCCATTTTCATCAGGCCTTGCGGTCTTTTGTACGGGCGTGCTATGCAGTCAGGCTAAAAGAAAGGACCTGGGAAACGAATACTAATTCCGAGAATCATTCGCCATTGATGAAGGCTTCTCTTTCGGATGAGGAATATTTAAATCCAACTCTCGTAATGGAAAAGGCTTTTGCCGAATACAGCATTAAGGACTTTGATTACTATATAGCTATCGTAGTCTATTTCTCAATGGGTGTATTTAAAAATGCTGAACAGAGCAGCCTTATCAGTACTTACATCCATCTGACCAAAATGCTGGATGCTGCACACCTTATCCTTGAAAGAAGAATCCCAAAGAGTCAATAACCGTTAAAAATCAGAGAATGGAAAACAGTACCTAGAATTACCCCCTATTAAAATAAGAAAGCCCTTTCCGCAAGAGTTTGGCGACCAAACGGAAAGAGCATAATGAGTGATTAATAATTATTAAAAACCTATTCAAAAGTATGAAAAATATCTTTTGCAGGGGAATCCTGTCCCTTCTTTTTACCCTTGTGGCGGCTACCACATCCTTTGCACAGAACAAGTCTGTTAAAGTCGGAGAACATCTTCCCGAAAGTTTTTGGACAACCTCTCTTCCTGTAGTCAACCACTCACAGAAAACATTAAATCTTTCAGAAGATAAAAGCAAATTAATTCTAATAGACTTCTGGAACACCTGGTGCAGTGCCTGCCTGATGAATATTCCTAAAATAACTACATTGCAACAGAAGTTCGGGGACAGAATCAGGATACTTCCGGTAAGCAATCAGGACAAGCCGGCACTGGAAAAATTCTTTGTGTCTCAAAATGGAAAGAAGTATAACACTCTGACTTCCGTTTATAACGATTCCTACTTTCATCAGCTTTTTCCGCACGCCGGTGTACCGTTTATCATCTGGATCAAGGATGGAAAACTACTGAGTACAACCGATGCAACGCAGCTTACCGAAGAGACCATTAATGAGATCCTGGATGGAAAGCAATCTTCATTGCAGACCATTATTCAAATGGACAGAAAACGTCCCTTGATGCTTTCCGAGGATTATGACCGTCAGAAAAATATCCAGCTCCTCAATTATTCATTCTTTGCCAAAGGCCCCATTCCCGACATAGGCTCAGGCGGAACATTCCGGACCACAGCATCCGGAGCTATCAATGGCAGACAATTTACCAACCTTCCTCTTTGGGATATGTATTATGCCATCGGTTTTGAATTGTTCAGACAGCAATCTCAAGAATCCTTTACAGGTAAAAGAATGCTCATTGAAGTTAAAGAACCCCAAAAACTTGTGCTTCAACAAAAAGCAGACGGTTCCAATGATACCTCTAATCTTTATAACTACGAATTCATCATTCCCGAAAGTATGGCTGATGCGCTTTATCAATATATGCTGGAAGATATCAACCGCTATTCCGGCTACACCGTAACACTGGAAAAGAGACCTGTACAATGCCTGATATTAATAAGAACAAGTCAGAAAGATAAGCTGGCGAGCAAAGGCGGGGACAAACGCTCCACCTTTCCACGGACACCATCCATCCTCAGAAACGCACCGCTCAGAAATATGATCAATATGCTGAACGGCGAAATTCCCATTAAAGAAATCTTTGTCGATGAGACCGGCTATACAGGAAATGTAGATCTGGAAGTCTCCGGCATCAAGGATATCCCGACACTCAGGAAAGAACTTCAGAAATATGACCTTGACCTGATCCTAGCAGAACGTAATCTATTGATGATGGTCATTAAAGATATTCAATAATGAAAATTATCTGTCATCTATCCATCGTCAAACAAATTGGATCATTGATCTACTTGATTCTAAGGTTAACATTTAAATATTTCATTGAATTATCAACAACTCAAAACTATATCAAACTATGAAGAAATTATTAATGCTTCCCGCCACCTGTTTTGCTTTTCCCATAATGGCGCAGCAGATAATTACGGGAAGCGTTTTGGATGAAACCACCCGATTGCCGGTGAAAGGCATAACGGTAGCCATACAGAATACCAAAACCGCCACCACAACAGACCAAAACGGAAAATTCAGCCTCAGTACAGACGAAAAAAGAATCAGCCTGGTTATTCTCGGTAAAGGTTATGAAGAAAAGGTACTTCCTTTGGAACTGCCACTTCCAGAACCTTTGAGGATTTACCTATCAGAGAAAGTGGCACAGATCGATGAAGTGGTACTGACAACGGGATATCAGAAAATACCGAAAGAGCGGTCCACAGGTTCGTTCTCCGCCGTAGGTAAGACCGCCCTGAACACACAGGTCTCCACCAATATCCTTGACCGCCTGGCTGGCACTGCGAATGGCATTGTGATCAGCCGGGGGACTTCCCAGGGAACGCCGCAGATTATGGTCAGAGGACTCAGCACGATTCAGGGACCGAAAGCCCCGCTGATCGTTGTGGACAATTTTCCATACGAAGGCGACATCAGCAATATCAACCCCAATATTGTTGAGAACATCACCATTCTCAAAGATGCGGCAGCTGCGAGCATCTGGGGAGCACGAGCTGCCAACGGGGTCATTGTCATTACCACTAAGGGAGCAAAATATAATCAGCCGATCACGGTGGATTTTAATACCTTTCTCACAACAAGCCCCAAACCGGATCTGAATTACCTCAAAGTCATTTCCAGCGCAGATTTTATCGATGTGGAGCAAGAGCTTTTTAAAAAGAACTTTTATAACACCGATATCAACTCGTCGAGCCATCCCGTCCTTTCTCCGGTTGTCGATCTTCTCAACAAGGAAAAAAAAGGCCTCCTTTCTCACGAAACCGTTCAGAAGGAAATTGAACGACTAAAAGGTATTGATTCACGAGACCAATTCAAAAGGTATATGTATCAGCCATTGGAAAACAGGCAGTATTCACTGAGTATGTCGGGAGGCGCACCGCAGTTTTCGTGGACTTCTTCACTCGGCTACGATGACAATACCGGAAACCTGGGTGAGAATTACCAGCGGATGAACTTGCGTTTCCAGAACACCTGGCAACCCCTGAAGAACCTGACCCTGAACACCGGGGTCTTCTTTACTCATTCAGCGACCAGGAACGGAAGAACTGCCTACGGAAGCATCATTATGAAAACCAATGCGGTTCCTTATATGGAAATAGCCGATGCGAACGGTAATGCACTTATTGTCTCAAAATCTTTTGAACAGGGCTATAAATCAGGATTGGGCAATGGAAAATTACTGGACTGGAATTATTATCCGCTGACCGACTGGCAGCATTTCTCAGGAACAGGCCGAAGCTCGGAGATCATCGTCAATGCAGGACTGAACTATAAGATCCTGAAGGGACTGGATGCTGATCTGAAATACCAGTACCAGAGAACTACAGGGTTATCCAACAGCCTGTATGATGAACAAAGCTACTACGTAAGGGATTATGTCAACCGGTTCACGGTCATCAATTCCAACGGAAGCCTTACCTATAACGTTCCGAAAGGCAGCATACTGGATAAAACGACTTCACAGCTGCTCATCAACAATTTCCGTGGTCAGCTAAATTTCAACAGAGGATTTGGAAAACATCAGGTCTCAGCCATTGCCGGCGGAGAGGTCCGGGATGCCAATTCCCAATCGACGAATACCAGATACTACGGCTATGATTCGAACAACCTTTCATTCGGTACGGTGGACTTTAAGAATAAATACCCGCTAATCACTGGCGGTACTTCCTTCATTGATAACCTAAATGCCCTGCGGGAGACCAATAACCGATTCGTCTCCGTATATGCCAATGCAGCTTATACCTTCGACAACCGCTATACCATTTCCGGAAGTGCCAGAAGAGATGCCAGCAACCTTTTCGGGCTGAAGACTAATGATCAGTGGAATCCGTTCTGGTCGGCAGGACTGTCCTGGAATGTCTCTAACGAAAAGTTCTATCCTTTCAGCTGGCTCCCTGAACTCAAGCTAAGAGGTTCTTATGGTTATAATGGTAATATTAACCCTGCAATGGTCGCCGTGACGACAATGGCGATACTTGGTGTCTCTACCTACACCCAGGAGCAGATGGCTAGATTTGACAACTATTACAATCCACAGCTTCGATGGGAAACGGTAAGGATGATCAATGCAGGACTGGATTTTGCGACCCGCAACAATAGGATCTCCGGCTCTGTAGAATATTTCCGTAAAAAAGGAGAAAATCTATTCGGACAGGTTCCGCTGGATTATACCATAGGATTAACCAGCCTGGTATGGAATGTTGCAGGTATTGAAGGGAACGGTATTGATGTGGAATTAATGACCATCAACATCAATAAAGCATTCCGTTGGCAGACCACGGCTAATTTCAGCACGTACAAGGACAAGGTGACGAAATACTATCCAAACAGCACTATTGCCAGGAACTTTGTGCTGTCAAGCGTTCCCATTTCAGGGATTGAAGGCTTGCCTGTCTATTCCATATTCGCTTACCAGTGGGCAGGGCTTGATCCTCAGAATGGTGACCCCCGAGGATATATGAATGGCGAGGTCAGTAAGGATTACGCCAAGATGATGGGCGCTGATGTAAAAGATCTGCAATACTTTGGTTCTGCCATTCCTACGGTGTATGGTTCATTTACCAATACCTTTTCTTATAAGCAATTCACTTTGGATATAGGGATCATCTACAAGCTGGGATATTATTTCAGAAGGCCTTCCATCAATTATACCAGCCTTTTTAAAGATTGGATCGGCCATAGTGATTATGCCTTACGATGGCAGAAGCCCGGAGATGAGGCGTTTACCGATGTGCCGTCCAACCAGTATCAGACCAACTCTAACCGGGATGCCTTCTATGCAGGTTCGGCGGCTCTTATCGAAAAGGGTGATCATATCCGTCTGCAATACATCAATCTGGGATACGAGATCGGCAAAAAGCAGTGGCAGCAGATGCCGCTTAAAGCCTTACAACTCTATGCCAATATAAGCAACTTGGGAATCCTCTGGCAGGAAAGCAAAAGCGGGATCGATCCTGATTTTAATCTGGGCAGCTATGTGGTAAAGCCGCCTGTGATGTACACTTTAGGATTGAAAGCTAAATTTTAAAATTATTGAATGAAAAAAAATCAGATATATGAAAAAGATCAAGACAATCAACATTATAAAAACACTCTTTAAATCATTAATGCTAATACCGGTAATACTATCCGTTTTGAGTTGCAGTGATTTTTTGGATGAAAAGTCAGACCTGAAGCTGGCCACACCCGATAAACTTGAAGATAATCAGATGCTGCTCAACAATTATGGTTTTCTTAATGTGGATTTTGCCTCCAGCGGTGAAACAAGCTCGGATGACTATTACCTGACGGATGCGGATTATAACGCATTAAGCTTTGAGGCCTCCAAACGCCTTTATACCTGGATGCCGGATAATTTGGCTACTCCTGTTTCTTCAGGAAATGACTGGTCAGCGTGTTATCGAAGCATCTATGTCTGTAATGCTGTACTTTTCAATATGAAAGATAAAAATTATACCGGCGAGCAGGCTGATAATATCAGAGGACAGGCATTGGCTTTGCGTGCCTTCCGCTACCTGGATGCTGCGCAGATTTGGTGTCCAGCCTACAATCCGGCAACAGCGACAACAGATCTAGGTCTTCCACTAAGGCTGGATCCGGATATGAATATTCCTTCAGTACGTTCAACGGTTAAGCAGACCTACGAGCAGATCATCAGTGACCTTCAGACTGCCATTCCATTACTATTGCCAAAGCAGATTTCCGGAATGCGGATCTCAAGAGCAGCGGCTTATGGCCTTTTAGCCCGAACTTATCTGTTTATGGGTGACTATGAGAAGGCGCTCAGCAATACGGAAGCGGCACTAAGCATCAATAGCGAACTGATGGATTTTAATTCCCTGAATCCTAATGCGGATTATCCTGTTGCCGAAATGAACAAAGAGGTCCTGCTCTGGGCAGCGATGAAATACGAATACCATCTGATTCCGGCCAAAATCCCTGCCTTCATTTACCAGATGTACGATAATAATGACCTGCGGAAAACCGTATTCTTCGGGAAGAATGCGGCGAATGAAGTATTGTTCAAAGCGTATTACAATAATGCCAACGGTCCGCTCGTAAGTGTTGCCACTGATGAGTTGTATCTGATGGCGGCTGAATGCAAGATTAGGTTAGACCGGGTTCAAGAAGGAATGAATGACCTTAACAATCTTCTCATTAAACGCTGGAAAATGGGAACCTTTGTTCCGATAAAAGCCGGTTCGCAGGCAGAAGCTTTGGATATTGTTCTGAAGGAAAGGCGAAAAGAACTTTTGATTCGTGGACTTCGGTGGCCAGACCTCAAACGGTATAACCGTGATGGGGCTAATATTACGCTGACAAGAACGGTTAAAGGGCAAACTTATAGTTTACCTCCTAATGACCTACGCTATGCGATTGCCATTCCGGAAGATATCATAACGCTGAGCGGAATGCCGCAGAATCCGAGATAAACAAAACAGGGCTGAAATTTTCCAGCCCTGCTTAGTTAAGGATTGATCAGTTAAGGTCTTCTTTCACTTGGATGAATCGCGAGAACCTGGGCATTAGTTAGCCCATCGATCACATCACTCAGGCTGCTTCCTTCCGGAACGGTCATCGAACAAGGTCTGTTTCCAGAAGTAATACAGGATGGGCTTGTTCCTTCCTGCCAGTTGGCGACTTCAGCGAATGCACCTTCTGATACATCACTGCTGTTGTAAAAGTACTGTTTGTCAGCAGACTTTTTCTCCATCACTTTGAAGGACATCACCGCCCCTGAGAATATCACGGCAGCAATGGCTACCGCATTGGCTTTCAAAATTTGATTAAGTTTCATAATTCCGGTCTTTTTATACATCAAAAAAGATTACCATAAAAACTTTAAACTTGCGTGAGAAGTACAATTGAGTAGGTTAAGTCATTTAATTTATACCCATAGATTAGCGAATCTTGTCGTACCAAAATATCCTATTCTACATATTCTCAAACAAATTGTTGTTAATAAAATCATTTTAGAATTTCGGATTGTTAAACAGCTTTCGGCTGTCTAATTTTAAGGTTGAACATTAATTACAAATTCAGTCACGATCGATGATCCGTAAATAATTACGGTAACATACTTATTTAGCAGGCCTGCTGTATTTTAGATTTAAACCTAAAGCAATAATAGTAAGGACGACACAGCCAATATTGAAATACAGATGCTGGTTCCAACTCATTTTCTCCAATATTCCGCCACAGGAGCAAGGGAGATTTTTACTTGTCCTTAGCATTAAAATGATATATACCGTGAATATGAGCATCAAAAAAAGGCTTCCTATCAGTCCAATTGTTCTGGTTTTCCGGTAGCATAACAATACTGCTATAATAACTTCGACAATGATTATCGTGTAAGGCAGGAATTGCGATAATCCATTCAACAATGGTGATGCTGAAATTTGATCCTGGAACTTTTCGAAATCCAATATCTTACTGATAGCTGCATAGCAGAAGAGAATAACAAAGTAAATGCTTACCACAAATGGTATTATTTTTTTTAAATATTTCATGATATTAGTTTTTTTTGTTGACAGTATTCTGTGTAAAGTATATGTCTATTTTTCAAACAATTACTGATCAAATGTAAAACAGAAATTCAACAAAAAAAATGATTTACGATGCCTGTTTCCTATGTCTGATGCCAGTTTATAAACTGATCCTCTGTATCAAAATCTCAGAGCGGCATAGGTATATGTTGTAGTTTTTGTTATAAAAGTGATTATAAGTTAGAATTAGGTATTGTGCTCAAAAAGACAAATGATGCTTATTCATCACATCAAATGTTATTTTGTGTAAATAAGAACGATGATAGTTGACATTTGTGTTATGTAGTTTACAAAACAGTTGGATATTCCATAAAAAATAACGTATTTTTATAAAAGGTTATAATAAAATGAAGATAACGTGCAGATGTTCGGGTTGTTTATATTGCTTTTGGTTTGCACTGCGGAATTATGGGTTGCGCAGAGCACAGACAATGTGGCCTATCATCAGATCAGAAAAAAGTATGATCACCAGAAGGTTAATGATACTACAGCACTTTCTTACGTTGACCTTTTAATTGCCCTCGCGAAAAAAGAAAAAAATCATTCTGAATTAGCATATGCATATCAAGATGCCCTAAATTTTGAGCCATCAGGATACCGCAAAAAGCTGTATGCAGACAGTGCAATAACTTCCGCTCAGCATAGTTGTAATAACGATCTTATTGCCTCTGCCTATCTTGGAAGGGGAATTGTGTATTACTTTAATTTTAAAGATTACCAACCTGCATTGGATGATTATATTAAAGCGTTATCCTACGCCAGACGTAGCACTAGCCCATACGTAAAGTATAATATATTATATCATCTGGGTGTAATGAAAAGTTATCTGGGATATTATAATGAGGCGGTCAGTCAATTTGAGACCTGTTCTGCTTTCTTTAGACAGGAGATTTTGAAAAATAATTCCCCAGATATCCTGTACAATATGCGCAAAGGCTATTATAACAGTTTACATCAGCTTATCTATTGCTACCAGCAAATGGGAGATGATGATAGCGCCGACCGCTTAATTGAAATTGGCAAGAGGGAAATCCCCCAAAATTTACATTTCGCCCAGTTATGGAGTTATTTATTTAAATCTAAAGGCATTTCTGAATTCCGTAAAGGAAATTACGAACAAAGTATTACCAATCTCAATCGTGCACTTCCAGAACTGGTCAGGATAAATGACTTTGCCGGGGTATCGGTAATCTACTTTTATCTGGGAAAGAATAAATTGGCTCAACAACAGCAACAAGAATCCTTTAGTTTTTTTAGAAAAGTAGATTCCATTTATCAGAAACACCATTTTTTCTTTCCTGAGCTTACGGAAAACTATAAGATTTTACTAAAGAATGCCCGTAAAAAAACAGATATAGATGAGACCTTATCTTTTTCTAATACCTTCCACGAAATTGAAAAAATAAACAAAGAAGACAGACATCATCTTTTTACCCAGTTTGAGGTGGAGCGCATAAATATTGAATATGCGAGTATTACAAAACGTTACAAGGATATCTTCGCTGCTCTGATGACAGTCTCTATTTTCTTACTAATCTTGACTATCAAAGCTTATTTGGAAAAGAAGCCCGAGAAAACATACGATGTGGTCTTAGCGGGTCTGGGTGTTGATATGGAGGAATTAGAAGGGGATGTCTTGCCACCAAAATGGACATTGAGTGCAGAGACTCGCAACAGAATTCGGAAGAATCTTCAGAAATTTGAAGACGAAAAAGAGTTTTTGAAACCGAACCTGAGTTTGAAAAAAATTGCAATAAGAGTAGGGACAAATCCTAATTATCTATCTTCCTACATTAACACAGAGAAAGGAATGCATTTTAACCGTTACCTAAGTGAGTTGCGCATAAAGTATATCGCCGAACTTCTCGCAGAAGATCCTATAACAGCACATCAGAAAACGGACGTTCTTGCCAAGTTCTGTGGAATTGCCTCCCGCTCCAATTTTCTAAAATTGTTTTCAGAGATCTATGGTATGTCGCTGCAAGAGTATCAGCATCAGTGCAGAGAGAAGTTTGCTGCTAATGACAGATTGTAATTAAGTTATATTGGATGGATGTCTAAAATACTCCTCAAATCGTAAAGTTTTATGGTATCTACATTTTAGACATTCCCTAATCAATTTCATAGATTTTCTCTGATTCAAGAGATTGAATGAGAAAATTGAAGCGAAGCGATTATTATGTAAATTTGATAGCAAATCGTTAATTATAGAATATGCTAAGAAGCTTAGGTGTTTTTTCAGATTTTGAAGTTCAGTTATTTAATCAAAATACTGAAACAAAAACCATTGAGAAAAATGAAGTCCTTCTTTCTGAAGGAGAAATTTCAAAATCGATTTTCTTTATTAAAACAGGAGCTCTTTTTCAACTTCAAAAGATTGATTATGAAGAAAAAATTATTGATTTGAATATTCAAAATGATTGGGTTTTCAATTTTGATAGTTTGACGAATCAAATCCCTTCCAACACAATTATAAAGTCATTTGTTAAATCAGAAGTTGTAGAATTAAAACTAGAAAACTTACACAAACTGATTTCGATTTCACAAAATTTCTTACAACTCAACAAGATTTTCAATTCGTTGTCTACTAAAATTCATATTTATGACAGCAATTTGAATCCGACTGAAAAATATAATTACCTTCTTAAAAACAAACCTCAAATCATTAAAATTTTTCCTTTGAATATGATTGCTTCTTATTTGAAAATACGGCAAGAAACTTTGAGCCGAGTAAGAGCTAATGTGATTTTTTGATTTCAATCAAGTGTTCCTTCAAGATTAAATATAGAAATTTGAAAGAAAAAAAATGATTACTGATATTATTGCAAAATTGCCAATGAGAGAAAAAGAACTTACTCTGAATTTCTATAAAAAACTAGGTTTTACAGTTTTCGGAAATGAGTTTGATAATTACTTAATGTTGCAAAGAGATAATCTACAATTGCACTTTTTTGAATTTAAAAATCTTGTTCCAGACGAAAATTATGGACAGATTTATATCCGTACAACCTCCATTGAAAATCTGTATAACATATTCATCGAAAATAAAGTTCCAATACATCCCAATGGACATTTAACAGAAAAAGTTTGGGGACAAAAAGAATTTTCTATCCTTGATCCCGATAGCAATCTGATAACTTTTGGAGAAACATTGAATTAAAAAGGTTTACAATATTAATTATGCGAATAGCTTTTACAGGTTCACATAGAGTCGGAAAAACAACTTTGGCAGAAGATATTGCTGAAAGCTTACCTGATTATGAATTTATAATTGAGCCTTACTTACAACTTGAGGAAGAAGGATATTTGTTTTCAGAAATACCGACGTTGGAAGATTATATTGAGCAATTCAATTTTTCCGTAGACTAGCTACAAAATAGTGATGACAATGTAATTTTTGACCGTTGTCCATTAGACTTATTGGCATATATTTATGCAATAAGCAAAAGGAAAAATATATCAATTCTCTACGAAGAAATGACCACGGCAATTGCTGAAATTGACCTCTTGATTTTTGTTCCTATAGAAAAAGTCGATTTAATAGGTTTTCAAGAATCAGATTTGCCCAATCTAAGACACGAAGTAAATGATATTCTAGAAGACTGGATTGGAGATTTTAGTAATGAAATTCTTGAAGTAAGCGGAACTTTAGAGAACAGGAAAAAGCAAGTATTGGATAAGATAGCTAATATGGAAAAATAAAAATTAACCAATGAGATGCTATTAATCTGAGATTTCAACTAAATCTATTTTCAAATCTTATATCAAATTATCGCCAACTGTTGAGTGTACAAAATTTGTACACTCAAATCAAAAGACTGTACAAATTTTGTACACTCAAATTAAAAACCTGTATAAATTTTATACAGTCAGCCCACAAACGTATATAAAATTTATACACCCTAACCGTAAACCTGCATATTTTTTATGCAGGCTAAAGATTGGTTCTTTTCATCCTTTTTCTTTCTAAAGCAAAAATATTAAAAAACACTCATAATCAATGTTTTAAATGAATATTTCAGAGCTCTGAAAAATCTGAGCCTTAGTGCAGCAAGATGTGTCTTTGTATATACAAACTTTTCAAGTTTTATATCTAAGACTCTCTTGCCTTTTTTGCAAAAAGGGGAAAAGACTTCGGAACTCGTCTTTTTTCTTTGTAAACCATCTAGTTGATTCCAATTTATTCTTTTTTAATCTCCAAAAGATTCCTGCATCATCCAGATTGTTCTTATTTAGACCACGCCCTTATAACACTATTGTTTTCAATGTTTTAATGCTACAAATTTGTAGAAGAAAACTAAGTCAAAAACAAAAATGAAGTAGTTATGATCGTAAACCTAATCACCAAAGAAGACCTTCAGGAATTTAGAACCGAATTGCTGGAAGACCTACAAAACCTGTTTCAGATCAAGATTTCCCAGCAGAAATTATGGCTTCGTTCGTCAGAGGTCAAAGCACTTCTAAAAATCTCCTCCGGAACATTGCAGAAGCTACGCATCAATGGAACTTTATCTTACACCCGTGTCGGCGGGACATTATATTACAATTACAAAGACATTGAAGAAATGCTGAAAAAGAAGTAATGATTTAACAACAGCGAACCAAATTATGAATTATATCAAACACCTCACAGCTTTCTATGAAAAGGTGGCTCAGGATAATACACTTAATCCATCACATATCAGCCTCTATTTAGCCTTATTCCAGTTCTGGAATTTCAGCCGTTTCCGAAATCCGGTCAGTATTTCCCGCGATGAGGTGATGCGCATCAGTAAAATCCGATCAAAAGCCACCTATCATAAATGTCTGAAGAGTCTCCATTCTTCAGGCTATATTGATTATAAGCCTTCATATAATCCGTTCCAAGGAAGTCAGGTGGTGATGTTGGATTTTTGAAATAAGGAGTTAAAAATTAAATAAGGAATATAACAAAAAGTAGATAGCTCTCGAACAAGAAATAAACAGCTTGGATATCAAAATTTAAAAATGTGATTTGGCAAGTGTTAATTAATGACTTCTATAAACAAAAAAGACTTAACAAATAAAACTATTCGTATTTCACACAAAAGTAATCCATTATTTGAAAAAGCAAAAAATTCCATTGTCACACGCTGAGAAATATCAGGAAGGTAAGTATAGCTGGAGAATTTACTCTTTTAACAAAGAATTTAAACCACCTCAACTTTCCGAAATCAAAATACATTTCGTAGAAAAAATGTTTTACCGAAGAAGCAAAAAATTCTTAAATCAAAGCATTGATAACACACATTGCAACTAATCTTTCTTTAACTTAATAAAATCCAAATACAGCAATCGGTTGCTCTCCCGATTGAGAGAAATATTTAATTTGTTTGGATATGAGGAACAAAAAATGATAAAAGGAAATAAGAAACTTGATTAAAGAAAATATAAAATCCCTTAATGGGATTTTTTTGGTTATAATTTCAAGAATATATATTGAAATTTGATTAATTTTATAGAGTTTTATTGTATTTTATTAGCAATTATGGAAAACCGTAATTTAATACAAATAAAAAAAACTAAATTCCCAAACTATGAAAATTAAATTTTTACAAGCATTTAATGGAGATTCCATTTGGATTTCATTTGAGGAAAATGACATTCCAAGAAATATAATTATAGATGGAGGCATAGGAGATACATATGAAAATAAATTAAAGAGAAAAGGTGATTTATTTGATGCTATCGATTATATAAAAAGTAATGGACAGAAGATTGACCTTTTAGTTCTGACTCATTTCGATGACGACCATATTGGTGGATTATTAAGATGGTTGAATAAAGACAAAGAAGCTCCAACGCTTATTAAGAAAGTTTGGTTTAACTCTGGAAAAGAAATAGCTAAAGAATTAGCTATTGAAGAAAATCAAGATTTAAATATTGAAATTAAAGAAGGTGAAAATGATTTTTATACAAGCCCCAAACAAGGGATTAAGTTTGAAGAATACCTGTCAAAAAATCAATTATGGGATGGTAAAATAATCAAACAAGGTAATAAAATTGATTTTTTAGGATTAAAGTTCAAAATATTATCCCCAAGTAAAAAAAGTCTAAAAAACTTATTAGAACTATACAAAAAAGAGGAAGACTATTTTACAAGCGGTGGAGAGTTTGATTTTGAAACATCTTTGAAAGATTTTATAGAAGAAGAATCTAAACCAAAATTTAAGTTTAAAGAAGATAAAAGTATTCCTAATGGTAGTTCCATTGCTTTTATAATGGAATATGAAGGTAAAAACTTTTTATTCTTAGGTGATGCACATCCATCAGTAGTAGTTGAAGGATTAAATAAATTTGAAATTGATAAAGAAAATTCTTTACAAGCAGAGCTAATAAAAATTTCACATCACGGAAGTAAGCATAATACGAATTCAGAATTGCTGTCAATTATTAAGACCGATAATTATTTAATAAGTTCAAACGCCACTAAACACGGTTTACCAAATAAAAGAACAGTTGCAAGGATTATAAAAAATAATCCAAATGCTAATATTCATTTTAATTACGATATAGGTACAAAAATTATCACAGATGAAGATTTTAACGATTTTGAATATTTTAAAATCAGTTCTAAAAATGAATTTAATTACTAATGACCGAAAATGATATAAAAAAATACTCAGTTATTTTAGGGGAAGGAAGTGGAGCTCTATTTCAACCTGCTGATTCAGATAAAACATATGTATTGTCTGCAAGGCACGTGTTCTATGATGAAATTAAAGACGAAAGAGGTGGAAAGAAAAACGAAGTTAAAAAAGAAATCACTTTACGTTTTGCTGATTCACAAAATGAGGAAAAAGTAATTGAAATCAAAAATGGAGAAAATTATTTTGAACACTTTGAGTCATCAATTGATGCTGCTATATTATTGTTGCCAGATATAGTAGGATATAATCAGATTTTTATTGACAGTTATACTTCTTCTAATGGATATAATATGGCAGGATTCCCTGAAAGTAGACGAGCATCTGATGATAAATACAATAAATATAAAATATCAGATATTATTTCTTCCGACCAAAATGTTTTAAGTCTCCGGCTTGAAGTAGCTCACTTGTCGCATAGTGATATTTCTGGATTTTCAGGAGGAGGTATTATTAAATTTCACGATGATTATCTTACTATATGTGGAATACAAAGTAGAACTCCTGAAGAGGACTGCAATGGGGAAATTTCAGTTGTTCCAATTATGCGTTTTATTGAAATAACTAGACAGCACAATCTCCCAGAATTACTTCCATCATTTTTGGTCAATTTCAAATTTTTAAAACAATCTGCTTTTAACTTTGATGCAGGAATAGATGATGAAGACATTTCTTTTACAAGATTATTTTTAAAGCAAAAGACAGAAGAGGTTCTTTCAAGTGATATTACTCCTCGATTTATTAAAGATTATTTTACGGATAGATTGCTGATTAATGAAAAGGATATGCTAAAGCTAAATGATGAGTTGATTTATATTACCTGGCTAGAGTTTTTGACTTTAATAAATATTGTAAAAGATAAGGCTTGTAACATTAGTGATTTGGAAGATATCTTTTGCTATTTGAGATTATTGTACAGAAAAACTGATACAGATTGGTTGGAGACCGATTTTTTAAAGGATTGTTTGGTTTCTAATTATGATGGTTTAGAAGATGATGGAACTGTATTTATTAAAACGAACAAACCTCCAATAAAGTCAAATATTAAACATTACAAGTTAGATAAAGGTAGCATTATTCCACGAATCGATTCTCTAAAGAGCAATTACGAAAATGGAACACTCAACTCTGATGTCAATAATATCACAAATGCTCTTTCTGAATTAAAAGAATTTGTATTTGAAAAATATAATTTTATCCATTTTGAATATCTGAAACATTTTATGTTGGTTGAAAATAGTGAGAACTATAAGACTTTCAAAAAATCAAATGAAAATGAATTACTAATTAAACTCAAAGAAGAATATGGAAAAGTATTCGGAATATAGCCAAGAAATTTTACAGGAACTATCCAATAAATATACAAATTGTACTTTCAATTTTCAATTGGTAGAATTAAATGTCAATATATCAGTATTTTTTGTTTTAACAAATTCTTCTGTCTTGGAAGAAAATAATTTATGGCAAAAAATTTCTGAAGAAGTAGCGTTGAAATATCAACCAAAATTAGAGTCGGTTTATGAAAAATGGAATTTGTATATTATTTATGTGACAAATGATAAAACCTCCAAAGAGCTGAAGAATAAAATAGAAAATGATAAATTCTCAAGTAGGAAAATAGTTGAAGATAATTTTTCGCAAAAATTTGATGAAGGTGAAGCAAACAAACTAATAATAAAACATATTACAAATTCTGATTTGAAAGAAATTGTTGATATAACCAGAGAAGTAAACATTTCTAAATATGTTCCTTTAAATACTGATTTATGGAAACTTTTAGATACGGGAGATAAGATTATAGGTGATAAAGAAGCTCAAGAGTTTATTGTTAAAGAATTGAATAAAAAATGAAAATCAAAAGTGTAAAAATAACTGGTTTCAGAGCATTTGAAAAAGAAGAAAACTCAACTTTTGATTTTACTTCCAATGGCGAGATAATGGACTTTGCATCTATTTATGCACCTAATGGATTTGGCAAAACTTCTTTTTATGATGCGGTAGAATGGAGTGTGACTCATCAGATTCAAAGATTCGACAGAATGGATGATTTCGAGAAAATGAGGAAAGAAAATAGTCTTCCCTTGTTATTAAATAATTCATCTAAATCTGGTAAAGTAATTGTCGAAACGGATTCAAGTACGTTTGAAAATACAATCAATAAAAGAAAAGTTTACAGCACAAAAACTAAACCTGATAACGAGTATTTTCGTAATCAAATATTAAGTCAGGATCTGATAGATACTTTTATAAAAGAAGAAAGGGCTGAAAAACGTTATGAAAGATTTCTTGAGATAGATGGTGATTTAAAAAAATATGATTCTATTTATAAAAAGGCAGTAAAGGTTTTAGACTATATAAAACAGGAAAAAGTACGAATTGATGGAGAAATAGAAAAACAGAAAAAATCACTTCAACTAGAAATTGATTACGATCAAGAGTTTAAGAAATTTGATGAAATTAATGAATTAATAAGCTTTCTTAAAAAGAACGAAGAAACTCTTGATTATGTTACTAGAGAATCATTTGACGAAACACTGCACGACAATTTATCTAGAAATGTTAAAGTCAGATTATTAACTTTAGAAGAGGAATTTACTAAAGTCGGATTACAGATTGATAATATTAGATTGGCGAAAGACGGTGAAGAAAATGGAGATAATAAACTGAAAGGTGGTGTTTTAGACTATGTTGATAACAGAAAGAAATTAGAAAATTTTGAAGATCAGATAAAAGAACTAAACCGAATTATCACCTTAATAGAAAATAGAGATAAGGCTCAACAAGAAATAGAAAATGCAGATAAAAATCTTTCAGAACATCGAAAACGTTTAGAAGAAGTTCTGGATATTGAAAAGAAAATTGAAGATTTTTTAATTTTACAAAAAGGATTAGAAGAACAGGAAAAAAGAATTGCGGAATTCAAAAATGAAAATGGAGTAAAAGAAAGTGAAAAATTTTTGATTGAAGAAGAAATCAACTTGCTAAAGAGTAAAAATGACCATCTGCAAGAATCTTTGAATCTAAATCAAATCAAGTTAGAACAAGTTCCTAATCAAAAAACTAAATTAGAACAATTATCTAAGAACCATCAATCTATTATAAAATCAATCGAGGATTTATCTAAATTAATTGACGATAAAGAACTAAAATTACTTGAATTGAAAAGAGTTTTAGAGCAGTTCGGATATTATGAAACTAAAATTGATGATGACTTAGAACTTTTGTCAGAATTTGCTCAGTTTACCAAGCATCAGGATTTAATTACACAACAGCTTGATCTTAAAATTAATTTTGAAATAAAAGATAAACAATTAGTTGAAACACAAAGTAAAATAAATACTCAAAATCAGTTTAATAATGAACTGAAGGAATTTGTAAATCGTGGTTTGGAAATAATTTCACAGACCCATACTTCAGATTGCCCTCTTTGTAGTCATCATTATAATTCGTTTGAGGAGCTGTCTAGTAACATTGTAGAAAACAAGTTTTTTGATAACCAGCTAAAAGAAAATCTGGAAAATAAAATTTCTCTTGAAACGGAAATTAATGAATTGAAAGAAAAAATGCTTTCTGGTAATGAAAATATTAAGAAATCTTTTGCATTACTAAAACAACCTTTTTCTAATGATTATAACAACTTGGAAAAAGAAATAGAAAAATTGAATTTACAGAGAGAAGAAAAAAAACAAGAACTTAAAAATAATCTTGAAAGCACAAACGAGATATTAGTGTTATTTGGTAATGAACAGATTCCTGATGAATTAGCGAAGACAATACAGGAAGAGATTTCAAAGATTTTAAAAGGAATTAATGATAATACCGAGCTTATAAATACAAATAATAAAAAGACTGGTGACCTTCTAGTTATTATTAACGGTAATAATGATAATATTAAGCGATTAAGTGATAATATTGAAGTACAGCAAAAATCGGAAGATTATAAAATTGTTATTGATTATTTTAACCTCGTGTTAAACCACAATCAGGTTGATAAGGCTATTTTATTAAACGCAAAATCTGATATTGAGAAGATTATAACTGAATTCATAACTAAAAAAAAGGAATTTGAAGACTCTTTAAATCAATTAAACATAGAATTATCCAATCACAATTTATCTAAACAGGAATACAACAATAGAATCCAGCAGATTAATGATGCAAAAAAATTAATATTAAGGGTGTATGAAAGTTACGAAAGCTTTATAAAATCAGAGTTTAATATAGAATTGAATGATAAGGATAAATCTCAAATTGAAAAAGAGTTTTTTGATTTAATTGAAAAACAAAAACAGTCTCAAAAGATTATAGAAGATAAAATCGAAAAGTATAAAATTATTGAAATACTAAAAGATGACTGTCTTAATGCAACTGTTTCTCAAAAAATCCAAGATAAGATTAAAAATTACCGAAATAACCTAAGCGATCTAAATAATGCAGAGATACAGTTGAATAATGAAAAAGATAATCTCATAGAATACCTTACAAAAACTATTGATGAATTTTTCTACACAGAATTGATTAATAAAATTTATAAAAAGATAGATCCACATCCTGATTATCAAGCAATAGAATTTAAGTGTGAGTTTGCAGATTCTAAACCACGATTACAGATATATACTACAAAAGTAAATGATAAAGGTGAGGTAGAAAGATCAGTTCCGGCTCTGTATTTCAGCACTGCACAAGTAAACATTTTAAGTTTAAGCATATTTTTGGCAAGAGCTTTAAAAACAAAAAATCCAGAAACAAAGGAGGCAATTGATTGTATTTTTATAGACGACCCAATTCAATCAATGGATAGCATAAATATTCTGTCATTTATTGATTTGTTTCGTGGAATTACCTTATCACTAAGGAAACAATTGATAGTTTCTACACACGAAGAGAATTTTCATTTATTATTACAGAAAAAAATTCCTAATGAGTTATTTAAATCTAAATTTATAGAGTTCGAAACTTTTGGGAAAGTAAAACAACCCGTTTAATATATTTTCTTAATGCCTGTAGAAGCAAGAATCGTTTTAGGTTACAAGAATATTTTTGGAATTTCAAGCAGTGAGAGTGTTGTTGAAATAATTGCAGGTATCAGCCCCGATACTTTGCTATTAATTTTGTGTAAGACATCAAATTTATTGTTTAATCAAAAGTCATCCAACCATATATTATCTTTATTTGCAAGTACTGCAACGAAGGCATCAAAAGAAATACAGCAGATTTCTCTTGTTTTAAATCAAAAAAGAGAAAATGAGATTTTTAATGAGAAAACAAATTCTGAGTTTTTTAAAATTGTAATAGAAAATTATAGTTATCTACAAAAGAGGAAAATAGAAGAAAATTTTATTTTTATTGAAAGTCATTTTTTCAAAGCCTACCTAATCCTAAATGAAGTTGTGTATGTGTCAAAAAATGAAGAAAATTTATTTCTTGACATTCCTAAAGAATATTATGCTGAATTTGGTCAGATTATATTAGGAAAAAAAACAATTCAGTATTATTCCGGAAGCGATTTCTATTTTGAGTTTTTAAAAATCAAAACATTACTACATCACTATTATTGTAATGATAGAGATATTCTAAATGAATTTTATAAAGTCAATTCTATTGAATATCCCGATATATGGATTTTTGAGATTTTTAAAATACTGACAGTAGCTGATGGTAGTTTTTGGATTGAAGAGAATCAGTGGATGTGGCAGTACTGTAATGAGATAAAAATAAATAAGTTTTTTGATAAGTCAATTTCAGATACAGAGTTACGTTTGAATTGTCTTCTTTATCACGATGGTAAGTATGCAATATTGAACTGGACATTTTTTCTACAACATTTGTTTTATAAAATCTACTATCAACTTTTCCAGTTGTATAAAAGTAAGTATAATCAGAAACTAACCTTTGCAAACTACAAGTCTAGTATTTCTAAATTAATTTCTGAAAAGGTTCTTTTTAGAAAAGTTATTGAAAAATCATTTAATCATAAAGGAGTTTTTATAAAGTTTGATGAAGAAAAAATAAGTGGGTTTCCAGATTGCTATTTACGATATAACAATTCGATTCTATTATTTGAGTTTAAAGACAATGCTATAGGAGATGATTTTATAGAGAATGACAGTTTTGAATATGTAAGATCTTATATAGACGATAGATTCATTCAAAATAAAAAGAAAGCAAAAGGAATTTTACAACTGGTTAATTCGATAGATTATTTTAACGAAAATATTGAAAAGATTGATCCCTTGCTATTAAATAAATATAAACAAGGCTCTCTTGATATTTATCCAATTATTGTTGTTTCAGATGATATGTTTTCCCAATCAGCCATTGAGTCATATATAACAAAAGAATTTGGAAAGATAAAACCCCAGAATACAAAGTTTAGAAATATTAAAGACTTGATAATGATTAATATGTCAAGTTTAATAGATTATTTTTTAAGTTGTGAAAAGACCAATTATGTTAATATAATTAAGGAATATTCGAATAAGAAAAAGAAGTTTCGTCCCAAAGGTTTATTTCCAAATTTTCCTAGCATTAATAGTATTGAATATCCAAAGATGCCCAAAGCCGAGTCATTGGTTGATTTTATAAGAGAAATTCCAATTTCAGATTTAAGTATTGATGAACAATTTGAACAATTAAAGAAAAAAAAGCTTTAAAGTCATCACCTTTCTTTTGAAATAGGATAGTAAAAGTTATAGTCACGGAATTGCTTCTTACAATTTGTTTTTTGAATTTTATTAAATTTGGAAATTAATACAAACTAATATAAATAATACAAATTTGCAGTTTTTATCACAAGTTTTTTCGACAGCAGTATTAAAAAAAGATAGTATCAAACGAATAGATGGGACGTTCATTTCTCCTTAGAGCTTTCTTTTAAATTTAGTAAATCAATTCAGGGCATAAAAAATAAAAAAAATAGAAACCAAAGATACTTCGCTCCCTATTCCAACAGCTATATTCTGTCAAGGTCAAGCCCTCCGGATTTTCGGACAAAGTTTTCACATATAAAAACATATGTGAAAATTTTTTCCAAAAAACCTTGACAGAATGCCACGCTCATTTTCAAAAGGCTTTCTTTTTTTTTCCAGTTTTTTCTTTGTTTTCTTTTAGAAATATTTCAACTGATAAATTTCAGGTGCAAAGAGAAGTATTAAATTCTTGATTTGAACTCAAAAAACTTGTTCAATTTTTAGCATTTTAACTTGTAGATTTCAGCAGAAATTTTTAGTTTTACTACGTAAAATTTAAATTAGGATTTTACCACTTTTTTGCCAATGTCCTATTTAAGGCCATTCACAGAGATGCTACAGCGAAAATCTTATCCATAAAGCGATGAGAAATGGGTACAAAATCCCTCACTCTCTATCTTAAAACTTTGCAACTGCAGAGAATTTAAAATCTAAACTGCTTGGAACTGATATTGAGCAAATAATGCTTATTCCGATTTTTCAGGAGCATAGTAATAAAGTGGAAGCATTGGTCTGTCAGGATTGTCTTCCGGAACATTGGAACGTTACAGAACTTCCTGAAAGCATACCCAAGAATTCATTAATTGGAGATATAAAGTTTCTGATATCGACATCACGCAGATCGATCACGGTTTTATCAGTGATTATGATTTCTGGTTGCGCAGTGTGCGTAAATTTGCAAACAATACAGCCATTAAATACCTCAAAAATTTCAAAAAGATCATTCGTTTGTATTGTTTCCGGTCTTCTGTCCAGACCTATTGCCTGACTGGCGTCTTTACAACCAAACTTCGTAGCTATGACCACATCTCTTCTATAAGGCTGTAATCCCTCGCCAACCAACTCTTCGTTGGTGTACGGTTCGTAGGCCTCCGCGGTATCAAAAAATGCAACACCTCTTTCAACTGCGTTACGTAGTAGCGTGATGGCATTTTTTTTTAGACCTTTCGCATCCGGAAAGTTTAGCCCCATACAGCTAAAGCCTAATGCAGAAACCTCTACTCCGCTATTTCCCAATTTTCTTTTTTGCATAATTTTTTTTAAATTATTTCTAAAAACTGACTTTAATCTCAAGTACAAAAATTCTTGATTGTCGTTCGGTAAAAAGTAGGCTAATTGGTAATTGTTATAATCTAATTTTCAAACGCACTTATACTGAATCACTTATATGATGTAAAGTGGAACAAAAACTCTAATTTTGAAGTAGAACTGACAACTTTAGAATTACAGCTTCTCTAGAATTTTAAAAATACGACCTTCGGAACGGCGGCTAGGGAGTATGTAATGATCTGTAAGGAATAAATGTATGAAGTCAACATCTGATTTAAGCATTCCTTATCACAAATTCAGTAGCAACATAAAAGAACAGGCATTCAAGACAGCTGTGGGGCAAACGAAAAAGGTAATAAAACATAAATACGGAACTGAGTAGATTTCCAACTATTTGAGACAATATAGATAATCTTGAAGTTCATTTATCTGGATCGTAAGTTAAGTACTGACATTCTTCTATAATCAATTTTTTAAGCCATTTGTTTAAAAAAAAAAAAATATCAGCATTCGATGTAATATGGGTTAGTATCAAACTGTCATAGTAGAGATAGCAAGTCATACCAAATCTTACAATTTACAAAATGAAAAAGATATTCTTATTTTTAACGCTTCTGACAAATGTATCATTCTGTTTTGCTCAAAACGATTAGATAAGGATACCTACAGATAACCCATTGAGAACTGCATTGGATTCTTTGGTAGAAAGATCAGTTTCTGCCTTTATGAAAAATAGTTCCAGGATGGGTATTTCGGTAGGCATTATTCAGATTGGAAAGCCCTTTCTTTACAATTACGGTTCAACCGGAAAAGATAACCAGAAACTGCCGACAGGAAATACAGTATACGAACTGGCTTCTATTACAAAAACATTTGGAGCTACTCTATTGGCGAAGGCTGTCCTTGATAAAAAAGTGAACCTTAACGATGATATCCGTAAGTATTTGAAGGAAGATTATCCTAATTTGGAATATGATGGAAAACCAATAATGCTGCTCAATCTGGCAAATCTCACATCCGGATTACCTAACTGGATGCCGGATAAAGACCTTTTCGGAAACTCAGATCCTGACGATATCCCTTTTATCTTAGATTCCGTTCACACAAAATACAGCCGAGAGGATCTTTACCGTGATCTGCATAATGTCAAACTAAAAGCTCTCCCGGGTAGCGTCTCCCGACACTGTAATACTGCGGCACAACTGCTGGGTTTCATTATGGAAAACGTCTATAAAGATCAAACTTTAGGCTGTGGAACAGCTGTTCAACCTTGTTTTCAGCACTATCTGTGATATAACAGCAGCTCTTGAGCGGCTGACCATACAAATCATTTGAAAGCTCTTTCAAAACCACCAACCTTAAAACTTTGTTCCGCTCGATCATGTGATTAAGTTATCCTTTTGCATGACAAGTATTCGGCAGTCGGTAAGTGCTACGTCATGATGAAGTGAAGGCATCTCAACAAACACAGAATACAGACTGATCTCTTCTCCACTTCTTAATAATTGAAAGGTCATATCGTTGGCATCATAACCTGTATTGGAAAGTTTGACAATATCGTGAATGATCTGGTAATAATGGTTTTGAATGATTCCGTGACTAAAGATGCAAGAACCAGCTGTAAATTTCTTTTCTACCGCACCATGAGATCTTAAATATCTTTCATCGATCATTTTCCTGCTTTTTAATTCATAATGAAGGTCATTAATACCTCGTTTTTAGTTTATGACTGTTGACAGAAATAAATTTTACTACTAATATTACTTCTAGGGGACAATCGATGTGAAAAGGTAAATCAGAAAGATTCCTACCAGTACAACGCCCTGCATAATGTTGGTTTTTCCTGTAGCCAGGGAGACCGTAATGATAAAGAGGGAAAGTCCCAGCAATACTGTCGACTTAATGTCAATTCCCAAGGTCATCCTGATACCACTAATGACCGAAATAATCGCAATGGCAGGAATGCTGAGTCCGATGCTGGCCAGAGCAGAGCCGAATGCCAGATTAAGAGAAGTCTGTATCTCATCATTTCCGGCTGCTCTCACAGCTGCAAGCGCTTCAGGCAGTAAAACAATTCCTGCGATAATAATTCCGACCACAGATTTCGGAGCGCCTACTGCCGTCACAAGATATTCGACATCCTTCGAAAGCAGCTTGGCCATCATCACAACTATTCCCAAGCTTATAATAAGCATTAAAACACTAATGTAGCTTCTTTTGTTGCTAACTTTAATTTCAGCATCATTATTCTGAATCGTATCTTCTTTCTGTGGAGACCGGAAAAAACTCCGATGCCTGATCGTCTGCACCATCGTGAATCCCAGATATAGGAAGAGACAGATTACTGCAATAAACAGCAGCTGAAAAGAGGTATATTCTCCACCGCCGTGACTCACGGTGTAATTAGGCAGGATCAAGACAAACACTACCACCGCGGTCAAGGTAATTAAGGCCGTACTCACACCTTTCAAAGTAAATGCCTGCTCCCTGTATCGCAGTGATCCTATGACGATGCAAATTCCGATAATACCATTGAGTATAAGCATTACAGCCGCAAACACCGTATCCCTTGCCAGGGTAATGGTTTCCAGACCTTTGGCACCGAGCATAATGGAAATGATCAATCCCACCTCTATGACAGTGATCGCAAAGGCAAGAAGCAGTGTGCCGAAAGGCTCGCCCAACCGGTGCGCCAATACTTCAGAGTGGTAGACGGCAGTGATCACGCTTCCCAGCAGAAGGGCCGTAAGCAGTACCGAATAATAGCCAGACGAAAAGAAGAAACTACCAAAATAGAAGAGCCAGGATAAAATCGGTATGACAATCGTCCAGTAATGCAAATATTTAATGTGTTTCATAAAAATAATGGTCAATCTAAATTCCTGAATAATGTAAAATTTCTATTTGAATTGATACAGAAATACAACATCACCCGTGTAGGCAGGCCTTGATTCATTCTCAACGACAAGTCTGGCACCGACAACTACTTTGACCATTCCTCGCAGATCTTTGACCGATCTGATCGTTGCCTGTAATGATACTCTGGAATTTACTTTCACAGGTACTCCGAATCTCAGGTCTTCGATCCCATAGTTGACCTCAAGGCTGACATTTTGTACCGATGCTATTTGCTTCCACAAATAAGGAATCAATGAAAGCGTCAGATATCCGTGGGCTATAGTTGATCCGTAAGGACTTTCATTGGCTGCCCTTTCCTCGTCAACGTGTATCCACTGGTGGTCCATAGTAGCTTTGGCAAATCGGTCGATCTGCTTCTGATCGATCGTGTGCCACGGGGAACTTCCTACAAGGACTCCTTCCAGTAACTTATATTCTTCGAAATTATTGATGATCTGCATGATGTTTTTGATTATGAATTGAATGCTAAAAGATGTATTGATGAAAAAGATAAAAGCCTCTCGCAATATGCGGGAGGCCGGTAATATAACTAACAATAAATTACTATATTGCTCAGATTATGCCAGTTTAACGTTGATAGCGCTTAAACCTCTGTCTCCTTTCTGTACATTGAAAACAACCTCGTCGTTTTCACGGATGCCTCGTGACTCAAGTCCTGAAGTATGTACAAATATATCTGCGCCACCTTCTGATGGTGCGATGAAACCGAAGCCTTTTGCCTCGTTGAAAAATTTTACGGTGCCTTTTTGCATTGTAATAAAATTAAAAATTAATATAATAAGATCTGTACACTTTACAGATTTCATTTTTTGTTGAAAATTTTGATAGAGCGAACAAAATGTAATGTTACACGATAGGTCTATCATACTTTGCACAGCTCACCGATAGTCTGAATACTATCCTGGCCTGCAATACCGCATCATTTTTTAAGATCAAAGGAAGCACTGTTCTCAATATCATTAAAAAATCTGATCTATAAATGGGAAACTGGAGAAGCAAGACCGGTTCGTGCCGTGGAACCGGTTAAGCAAAGGCAGGAACCTTTCTTTATGAATACTTTGCAAATGTAAATGAATTTTCCTCAAAATTAAAAAATATAAATAGTTGATTATCATTATTTTATTCGTACATTACGCACACAGAAATATTATTTGCACAGTGCGGATGATCTAAATTCCGTAAATATGCAGACCCATTCAACTATACCCCAGACCCTTCCTCAGACCAACGAAAGACATTCCGGACTACAGGTTCGTATAGCTTATTTTATCATGGTACATCAGCGACCCGAGGCCTTCAAGACCTTGCTTGAAAAAATATATACCCGTGACCAATTCTACCTGATACACATCGACCGGAAAGCCAGTGCCGAAACAACGGAAACGATCCAGGATTATGTCGTTCAATATCCGAATGTCTATATACTGGAAAGTATGAATATCGTCTCAGGGGGATTTAGCATGATCCAGGCGGAGCTTAACGCCATGGAATTCTTACTTAATGCCAGCAAGCATTGGGACTACCTGATCAATCTAAGTGGCGAAGACCTCCCATTGAGGTCCCAGCAAATTATCCGGCAATTTCTGACGGTCAATGCGGGAAGAAATTACATCTTTTATTATGATCAGAAGTTTTACAGACCCGACACATTGCAAAGGATCCAGAATCACTTTACAGAATTGACCCACAGGATTTCCTCGCTTATCTATAAAAGGGATTTTATGAAAAACGTCACACCATACATAGGTGGCAAATGGTTTATTTTTACCAGAGACACCTGTTCTTTTCTTACTAACAATGAGAAGGTAATGGAATTTGAGGACTATTACTTGCACACCCTACTCCCTGCTGAATCTTTCTTCCAGACCGTTCTGATGAATACCGATTTTAATGATATTATCGTGAATGACGACAAGAGAGCATCTTATAATCCTCCACTGATAGGAAAAGATAATTATTACAGCCAGTTTCTGAAATTCCTGGCAGAGAGTAACAGCCTTTTCATCAATAAGGTTGGTGACCTGACTGACGACCGAACAATCGAATGTGTGGCTGATGGATACGACATCCCGCTACCTGAAATTAATGAAATTGAAAGAGAATTAAAAAGAGATCAGCCAGGCAATAATTAATTCTTCTTAGAAATAAAAGGTGGAAGAACTAACTGTTTTAGTATAAAATTTACTAATTGAATCTTTTATGTTTTGTCCGGAAAGACCCATCATTTGAAACTAAAGAGAAGCTGCAAAAAAAACAGCATATAGCTTCAGAATTAAAGATGCACTATTATTAAAGTTTTAACACTTACAGCATTTTGGGTTGAAAATAATAAAAATGCCCCTAAAAAGTGTCTAACTTTTTTTGGGGGCAGTCCAATTTTAGTTTACTTTTGCATTTCTCTATGCCTAAAACAATCAAGAATTTCTTTGTTTTTTCTATGATGCTTATGTTGATATACAACGTGAGTGGACTAGCGGTTACTATAGAGCATTCTAGTCATCACCTAAGTGATTCAGAGAATTCTAAACAAAAAAAATCAAAAACCGGATCTGAAATTTCCCAAGACAATGACTGCCAATGTGCACTTCATTTTCAGATGAATCATATTTTGCTTCCTGAATTAGCTTTGCTGGATTTTCCTATTTTTGAAGAGCCAACCGGCGAACTACCTCAGCCAAAGGTAAAAACCTATCGTTGCCTCCTCGATTATTTTTCTTCGAGAGCACCACCTGCGTTTTCATAATTTTAGTTTTTCTTTTAAACCAGAACTTTTTTATTGCAGATTTTTGAAATCTGTGATGATCGTATTTTGGAATATTTTATTAATCCAGTTTAAAATATTCTTTGTTCAAAAAGGTATTTCAGAATACCTATTCATCTATTTTATATCATTTAAATCTTATAAACCGGGAATGATCCATTTTATTTCCTCCAGACCTTTTAAGGTAGGATGCTTTAGTCTTTTCTTATTTTCAACATCTTTTCATGCTCAGGAAATAGAGAAAGATTCTATTGATACAACCATTCAAACAGTAGAAATCATTGGTAGAAAATCGAAAGATTACACTTCTGATTATTCATTTGCAGCCACAAAGATTGCAATGAAAAATAAAGATATTCCTCTTACACTCAATACCGTTACCAAAGAACTCATCACCGACAGACAAGCCTTCAGACTGGGCGATGTCCTTAAAAATATTGCAGGTGTTTCCAATGCCAGTTTTTATAATCAATACAGCATCCGTGGAATCAGTCAGAACGAAGAAGGGCAAATCATTAATGGTATGCGTACCAGGCAATATTATTTTCTTCAGCCAATGACGCCGCATATCGAGCGTGTAGAAGTTTTTAAAGGTCCTGCAAGCATTACTATGTCCAGTGTAGATCCCGGCGGTACAATTAATATGGTGACCAAAAAACCTTTGGCAAATCCTCGTTATGAAATCAGTTTGTCAGGTGGAAGTTTTGAAACCTACCGACTATCGACAGATTTGACTGGTCCTTTGAATAAAGGCAAAACACTTTTGTATCGATTCAACGGAGCACATCAGGATGCCAGATCTTTCCGTGATCATGTGAAAAACAACGGACTTCTGATTGCACCTTCCCTATCATTTATTCCGAATGATAAAACTTCTGTAAATATAGAGATGATCTACAATGAAATGAACGGAAATCTCGACCGCGGGCAACCTATCTTCGGCGCCGTTGCAGGAAAAACCGATCTCAACAGCACGCCGATTAGTCTCAATCTAGGCGCACCAGGAGATTATTTTAAAACAAAAGACTTAACTTTAATGGGAAGTCTGGCGCATCATTTCAATAAAAACATCAGTTTTAATGCTTCTTATATGAAGCAATTTTGGGATGAAGACACACACGAAACCAGAACCACAAATTCTTTTGTTCCGGACGTTAACAACCAACCGATTTCCAGTCTGGCGATGATGCAGTATCTGGAAAGAATCCAGCACTGGTCAGTGGATAACATTAATGCATATTTTAATTTCACGTACAAAACAGGAGCTTTTGACCATCAAACCCTAATTGGTTATGACAGTCATATCTGGGAGAAAAAAAGTGGAGGAAAACAGGATGCGGCAAGAGGCTTTCTGATGAAAGACGGAACAGTAAATTCATCTTATAACCCGTCCAATGCTGCTTTGTACCAAACGATGATTTACAACGGAATTACCCTTCCGAAACCAAACGTCAATCCCTTTGATTTGACACCAGGAGCGTTAAATCATCAGGGAAAAGATTACGCAGTTTTAAATGTTATCAATCCTTTAACACCGGCATTAACAATCACTCACGCAGCCTACATTCAGCATTTATTAACCTGGAAAAAATTCAAACTTTTAGCAGGATTGAGACAAGAATGGTTTCAGGATATTACCAATTACAAAAAAGCCCAAGAAAGCTCATTCAAAAATCAGAAATTGCTCTACAGAGTCGGTCTTACTTACAGCATCACCGAAAGCACTAATATCTACGGAACCTATCTTACCGGATATCAGCCCCAATCTAATACGATCTCACTGATGCCTCAGACAGCCAATTTCACAGGAGCAATTTCCGCTTCATTATATAAACCTTTGTTATCTGATTTAAAGGAACTTGGGGTTAAAACAAAATTTCTCAAAAAGATTGATGCAAGTTTTTCAGTCTATGAAATCAATCAGAAAAATATTCTGGTGAATGCCAATAATCCTGCAGAACCCGACCAACTGATTCAGCGTGGCGCGGACAGAAGCCGTGGTTTTGAGGCAGAATTTACCGGATATATTCTTCCGCAATGGCACATTTATGCAGGTTACAGCTATATTGATGCTAAAGTTCTGGATGATTCCAATCCTGCATTGATTGGTTTGGCTAAAGAAAATACGTCAAAAAATTCTGTTAATCTATGGACGAGATACAATTTTACGAATATTCAGGCATTAAAAGACTTCGGAATTGGTGCGGGAATGCTGTATCAAAGTAAAAAAATCCCGTGGTTCACAAGAAGCTTTGAACTTCCCGCTTACACTGCACTGGATGTTGCACTTTATTATTCTGTACCTCAAAGCAAAATTCAACTTTCCCTTAATCTAAATAATATCATGAACAGAACGTATTGGGTAGGCGCTCAGAATTACCTGAGACTTTTTCCAGGAGCACCAAGAAATTACCTATTCACAGCAACTTACAAAATTTAAACAATGGCTTTTTCACACCTGAAACTAATAATAAGAAAAACCCGGGAGGATTTGTTTAAAAGTAAACAAAATCTGCTCATCGCCGCCACCGTTATCCTGTTTTGCTTTCTGAGCATCGGAATCGGTTTTATGAATTACGGCGAAAACTATTCTAAGGTAAAAGAATACCGCAAAGAAACCCGTGACAACTGGGAACACAGACCCGACAAACATCCGCACAGAATGGCACATTACGGCTATCTGGTTTTCAGGATCGGGCATCCGCTGAGCATTTTTGATAATGGCCTGGATGATTATCTGGGAAATGTTATTTTCCTTGAAGCGCACAAACAGAATACGGCCAATCTTTCTGAAGCCGGAAGTTCAGGAATACTAGTCCGTTTCGGTACTTTCAGTTCGGCATTTATCCTTCAGGTGATTGTTCCGTTGATCATATTATTTCTCGGTTTCGGACTCATTTCCCGCGAAAGAGAAGATGCGACGCTGAAAATTCTGACCATTCAGGGTGCTTCTCCAAAAGCTATTTTGTGGGGAAAGATCCTCGGGCTGTGCCAGTTTTCTCTGGTGTTTTTGATTCCGGTGATTCCCGTGGTTTTATTGATAGGAGTCTGGGCGGAAGCCAGTGATTTTGCTGATATTGTATCAAGATTATTGGTGATTTTCCCGGCGTATATGCTGTATTATTTCTTTTTCTGTACACTCACGGTTTTGATTTCTGCCCAAAGCAAAGCTTCGTCAACTGCTTTGGTAAGTTTGATCGGTTCCTGGCTCATCTTGGTAGTTTTTCTGCCAAAAGGAGTTCAGTTTGCAGCACAGAATCTCTATCCTACGCCGTCAAGAATCGCTTTTGAAACGCAGGTGGAAGAAGATGTTCTGAAAGTTGGCGACAGTCATAATCCCGACGACCCGCACTTTAAACATATTAAAGATTCTTTACTAATAAAATACAACGTAAAAACCACCGACGAACTTCCTGTGAATTACGGTGGAATTGTGATGAAAGAAGGTGAAAGAATTAGCGCAAAACTCTATGTTGAGCATTTGAAAAAACTTCAGAATCAATACAATCAACAGCAGAAACTGAATGAAATTTTCGGGTTTATTAATCCAGTGATGGCGATTAAAAACCTTTCTATGACCGCTTCCGGAACCGATTATTTTGCGTATCAGCAATTTCAGAACCAGGCGGAAGAATACCGTTACAAACTTGCACAGAGAATGAATGACCTGCAGATTGAACACATCAGCAATATCAAACCCAAAGAAGGCGAAAAACCTGCGATGGTGGGTCACGAAAACTGGCGGAAGTTTCCGGATTTCCAGTATGAATTTGCTTCACTGAAAAAAAGTTTAACCCATCAGTTTCTTTCTCTTGCAGCAATTATTTTCTGGCTTTTAGCCTGTGTTTTTGCAGTTGGACTGAGCGCTAAAAATTTAAAATTACTCTAATGAATCATTATTTATACAAACAGTTTTACCGCAACAAAGCCTACGTGATCTCTTTGCTGATTCTATTTTTTGCAGGTTTGAGTTCTTTGTACACCGGTAAAAAATTTCTCAACAGGAATGAAGATATTATCGCAAAAAGTGCGGCGTATCAAAAAAACAGCATTGAAAAAAATGTGGCATTGCACAACGACGATATCGGTCTGTTGCTGTACTACGTCAAATTCAATCTGGTGAATGAAATGCCCAAATTAGCCGCTTTAAATATTGGCTTAAGAGATTTGAAGCCTTCCGTTCAAGGGGTAACGATAAGAAATCTGGAGGAGCAAAAAAACAACTCAGATTTTTTTAATCCCGCCAATGCGGCAGTGGGAAATTTCGATTTTTCTTTTGTGCTTGTTTTTCTTTTTCCCCTCGTGATTATTGCGTTTTGCTACAACATTATTTCCGAAGATCAGGAAAAAGGGACCTGGAAACTGCTTTCCGTTCAAAGTCAAAATCTTAGAAAACTGATTGATGCTAAAATCCTGATTCGTCTGATGGGGGTAAGTTCGGTTTACCTTTTATTGTTGATCGTTGCGCTAATTTATATTAAGATCCCGGTAGACTCAGCTTTTATTATTTTCGCTTTTTCCGGTTTACTTTATTTGGTTTTCTGGTTTGCACTTTGTCGCTGGATCATTGGTTATCAGAAATCTTCTTCCTATAATGCTTTGGCTTTAGTCATTTTCTGGATGGGAATGAATTTTATTATTCCAATGACGGGAAATATGCTGATTCAGAAACTTATTCCGGTAAAGGAAGGTTTACAGGCACAAATTGAACAGCGTGAAGGCTATCATAACAAATGGGACGAAGCGAAAGTTCCCACGATGCAGAAATTCCATAAGATCTATCCGCAGTTCCGCCAATATAACATTGCTGAAAACAGCAGCTTTTCCTATACGTGGTATTATGCAATGCAGCATATGGCAGATGTGGAATCGGAACAATCAGCTAAACAATATCACAAAAAAATGCTGTACAGAAACAATGCTGCGGTTTATTTAGGCTATATTTTACCGAACATTCAAACGCAGTTGGTTCAGAGTAAAGCTGCTAAAACGGGAATGGATAACCAGTTGAATTACGCCGAAGGTCTGAAAAAATTTCACGAAAAACAAAGGCTGTATTTCTATCCGTCCATTTTTAAAAATGTTAACGGAAATACTATTGACTGGACTAAACAAACTGTAAAAACGTTCGCAGACTCAGGGAAAGTAAATCTTTTAGGTGTATTTCTTCCCTATTTTATTATTATTTCTTTTTTGTTAATTCTTTCACAAATCAAATTCAGAAAGCTATGTTAAAAACCATCAATCTCCATAAAAAATACAACGATTTTACAGCCTTAAAATCTCTTGACCTCGAAATTCAGGAAGGCGAAATCTTCGCTCTTCTGGGGCAGAACGGCGCAGGAAAAAGCACTACCATCAATATCCTGTTGGGTTTAATTAAAGCCACTTCGGGAGATGCATTCATCCATAATATTTCGGTAAAAGATCATCCTGAAAAGATAAAAAAACACCTGGCTTACATCCCGGAAACGGTATTGCTGTATCCCAATCTCACAGGAATTGAAAACCTTGATTTTTTCTCGAAGATTGCCGGATTTAATTATGATAAAAATGAACTTTCCGCATTATTGAAACGTACCGGATTGCAGGAAATTGCTCATGAAAAACCGTTGGGCGGCTACTCTAAAGGAATGCGGCAGAAAGTAGGAATCGCCATTGCTCTTGCCAAAGACGCAAAAGTTCTACTCCTTGATGAACCTACGAGCGGACTAGACCCTATTGCGACGGCAGAATTTACAGAAATCATCAGACAGTTAGGAAATGAAGGCAGTACCGTTCTCATGGCAACCCACGATATTTTCAATGCGGTGAGTGTTGCGACAAACATCGGAATTATGAAACAGGGCGAACTGGTGCAAAACCTTCCCTCCAAGGCCTTTTCAGCAGAAGAGCTGCAGGAATTGTATTTGAAGACAATTTAGTAAGTAAATTCTTGAAATTCTTTGAACAGATGATTTGTTTTGTCTGCTTTAATAATTTTTAAATTTATGTTAAGAATCCTACGTCAGGACGACGTGGTCTAACAGGTAAATATCGAGAATCTGGGCGGCTTCCTTAATTTGTGTGGTCATTTTGATATCACATCCCGAAGGATTTAAATTCCCCGAAGGATGGCGTGGCATTTACTAAGCAGCCCTGCGTGCATTACAATCCTTGTATCCACCAGTGTGGAAGAAATACCGCATTCCGATATTTTTTAATGCCCGGCAGCCTGTTCGCCTGATTCAGATATAGCGCAAAGAACGTTTCCAGATAATCCATTTCATCCGCATCAAAATGTTTCCTGAAAACCTCCACCGCATCGCATGATGACGATATCGATCTTTCACATTTCCCTTTTTCGAATAGCTCAATTTGATTTTGATAAGTAGATCTGTAAAGATTGTACTCAAGGGAATTAACTTCTGATAAGATCATATTTAGTGATTGATACTGAGAGAATAATAAATATCAAAATTTCAATGAACTGCTTTGCATCTTGTGAAGTTTCTGACATTTCTATGCAGATACATCATTCAGGCAGGCGCAAGGAAAACTGGAATCAATTCCAAAAAAACATTAAGAAAGAACATTGATGGAGGCTTAAAATGTTCTCGTGGAGGCTCCGGGATCTCCGATCACGGATACCCAAAGAGATTTTTTTTTGCAGAAACAACGGAATAGATTTGCTATAGAAAATCAGAGAATCCTCACGGAATAGACATCATTGGAATGATTTCCTTTATTTATTGCTAATCCAATAAATGGAATATATGTCTGGATAGTCACTAAGTGTCTGACCTAAAAAGTAAGATTTTATTGGACTCAGTTTGAAATGTCGTAAATTAATGTAGATTTTTAAATCGCTAAAAATGAAGATTTGCTTTGTGTTAAGATTGAGCAACCTTGCCTCACCGTTCCTGTAAATATGAAAGCATTTATAATCCAGATTCATTTTTGGTCACAATGCTAAATCCAACCTCAGAAACTCTTTTTAAAAATCAAAACATAGTCTTGAAATCCTTTTTTTAAATCTCGACTCTAGTCCTCAATAATTAATGCACAGTTCACAACTAATCATAACAATCTGATAATTAACAGGATTGGACAGGACAGTCATCTTGATGGTTGTTTCTAATTTCCCATCACATCAAAAGTTATATTCTAATCAATCAGATTTATCATGAAAGAAAAAATTCTACCCACTAAGCAAGTGCTGAAACTATTTATATTTTGTGGAGCTATTGCTGTAAATACCGTTCTCAGTGCTCAAACATTAGCCTTTCCCGAAGCTACCGGCTTTGGCAGATATACAACAGGTGCCAGAGGCGCTGCCAATCCTGAGATCTACTTCGTAACCAACCTTAATGACAGCGGACCCGGCTCATTTCGCGATGCGGTAAGTAAAGAAGGGAGATTTGTTATATTCAAAGTTGGAGGGATTATCAATACTCAGTCTCAAATCTCAATTCCAAAAAACACGACCATTGCCGGACAAACGGCTCCGGGAGAAGGCATTGTTCTCCTCGGTTCCAGAGTTACTTTTACAGGAGCAGGCAATACCATTTCACGGTACATACGGATCCGTTTCGGAAGCACAGCTCAGGGTCAGGATACGTCAGGTCTTGCTAATGGTGCAAATATGATTTTCGACCACATGTCTTTTACCTGGGGAACAGATGAAGTTTTTTCCATCAACTGGGATAATAAGGGAGATAGCCCTGATAATATAACGATTCAGAACTCGATTATCGGTCAGGGTTTACACAGGCACAATCACTCTGCCGGAGGATTGATGCAACCTTCCGGCGGGAAAATCAGTTTAATCGGCAACTTATACATCTGCAACAAAACGCGGAATAACAAAGTAAAAGGAATCAACGAATTTGTAAATAACATCGTTTATAACTGGGGCAATTATGGCAATTCCTACGGACATACAGAGTCTGGTGATGCCTACATTATGGGCGGAGATTCTGCCGGAACTTCGGATGTAAATATTTTGAATAATTATTTCATCGGCGGGCCGAATACCAGCAATACAGTTACAACACCTTTCAACCGAGGTAATGATAATTTTTCTCTTTATGGTTCCGGTAATTATTTTGATAACAACAAAGACGGAATCCTGAACGGAACTCTGGTACCTTCTGATTTAACAGGATATCCGACAGGTGACATTAATTCCATCAAATCAGAGCCTTATGATTATCCGATGAAAAATCCTGCATTGACAGCACAGCAAGCTTATGAAAAGGCTCTCCTGGACGTCGGTGCGTCCTACCCGAGACGGGATCAGGTTGAAAATCTGATGATCTCTGATTTACAATCCAAAGGAACAAAAGCGACCTACGTGTATGTTCAGTCTGATCTCACCTCTCAATTTGGATTTAACAATGGTGGCGCAGGAGACGTTTATGGTGCACCAGCTCCTGTGGATACAGATAATGACGGAATGCCTGATGCTTGGGAAGATGCGAACGGTTTAGACAAATTTACACCCGATGCCCTAAATGTAAGTACCACTAATGCTCCGTATCTTAACATTGAAGTTTATATCAACAGCTTACCCAATCAAACGCCGCCGGAATTTATTATTCCGCCAACAGATATCAATTTCACGGATGTGTCTACTACTGAAGTGCCTCCATCAAGTTCATTCACTGTTAACTGGAGCGACAATTCAACAAACGAAACCAACTATATTTTGGAACGTTCTACTGATGGAAGTACTTTTTCAGAAATTGCAACATTAGCTGCTGACATGATCAGTTATAAGGAAACGGGATTGAGCCCCAATACACAATACTACTACAGAGTCAAAGCCATCAATGCAACAGATTCTTCAGTTTACACATCTGTTGCTTCTATAACCACTCCTCCTATTCCGTCAGCACCGTCTAAGGCTAACACTCCTATTCCTGCAACTGGAAATACCAATGTAGAATTGTCCGGCGGAAATCTGACATTAAAATGGGCAGGAAGTACAAATACCACGAAATATTCGGTTTATCTAGGAACTGATCCATCAGGTCTAAGTAAAGTCGCAGATATCCCTTATTCAACTTCGCCATCCTATCAGCTGACAGGATTGAGTCCCGCAACAACATATTATTGGAAAATCGATGCATCGAACGAAAAAGGAACTGCGAGCGGTGATGTTTGGAATTTCCGTACATTAAATCCAGGAATCGTGGGACATTGGCCTTTCAGAGAAGCGCCTTTTGAAGGGGAAAAAATTGCCGATATGACCGATTATCAAAACGATGGAATGCTGGATATTGCTTATGACAATTCCAATGTAAGAATTCAAGGAAAAGAGAATTATGCACTCGACTTAGCTACTTCACCAAGCAACACTTATATTGCAAGCGTTCCAAATCAAAATCATATCTTTTTTGACAAAAATTCTTTCACCGTTTCATTTTGGATGAAAGCTCCGGCAAGTATGATACCTTCTTCATCTTCTACAAGTCTGTATGTTTTATGTAAAGGTTCATTTACGAAAAACACGACAACGGGAGCTACCGGAAAACGTTACAATGTTGAAATAAAAGGCGGTCAGCTACGTTTTGCGATCGATGATGATAAAACCAAAAAGGAAATTGTCTCTCCTATTGCTAATTATTTCACAGGAGATTGGGTGAATGTTGTGATCATGAGAGATATTGTAACCCATAAGATGAGGATCTACACCAATGGTGTTTTAAGTTCAGAAGGCGATGAAACAGCAGTTACAGGAATCGGGGAAGCAAGCGATCTGATTATTGGCAACATTGGCGAACTGGAATTGTTGTCGACCACAGTTCCGGCACCGTATAAAGGTGCATTTGATGAACTAAAGATGTTCAATTATGCATTAACCCAGTCAGAGGTACAAGCTTTATACAGCCAAGCGACTCTGAGTACAGACCAATTTCTATCTAATAAAGGAACTATCTATCCTAATCCTGTAAAAGACCAGATCTTCATAAAGCTGCCCGGCTATAAAAAATCCGGTTTGACCGCAATTTTAAGGGATATGTCAGGAAAAATCATTCTTCGTAAAAAACTGGACTTCAATTACAAAGGCAATTTTATCCTTAAGATTGAGAATAGAAAATTAGCAGGAACTTATATCCTAAATGTCCTGGGAGAAAATCTGAATAGCAGTTTTAAGGTTATTGTAGAGTAATTGATAATGCGCAAAGCGCTGTGATAACAGCTTATATCTCTTACAGGAGTAATAAAGACAATATGGCACTTGCTGCTAAAGTACTTTCCGTAAAAGCGATGCCCAAGCAGGCATCGCTTTTTAGTTTTACTCATCCTGCAATTCCCTCGCCTGATATTCCTGGACGATTTCTATCGCATTGTGTATGACGTCACTCAGGGCAGTAATGAAGGTTCCTTCTTCAGCGAGGCTCATCGCATGCTTCAGTGCGTCAATCTCCTTCGGAATTATTTCATAACTTACATTTTTGTCGACGCTGTGGATGCCTTCTATGATTAACCCATTGATCTCATCCTCGGTTCTGCCGCGTAAGTGTTTCTCATTCCGGATGATAATATGGTCAAACATCCTGGCTGCAATCTTTCCACATTCCCGGATATCATTGTCCCTGCGATCTCCTACGCCGGAAATGATCCCGATTTTCTTGTTCGAATCCACGTTTTTGAGATAATCTTCAATCGCTTCGTATCCTGCAGGATTGTGTGCAAAATCAATCATGACTTTGAAGTTTTTGAAGTTGAAGACATTCAATCTTCCGGGCGTAAGCTGAGCGCTTGGAATAAATGTGGTGAGTGCCAGAGCAATATTAGGAATTTCGAAGCCGTAAACATACGCCGCCAGCGATGCCGCCAGAACATTGGCGATCATAAACCTGGCCTTGCCTTCCATCGTTATCGGAATATTTTTGACTTTTTCAATTCTGATTTTCCATTCGCCTTTCTTAATGGTTACAAAACCTTCTTCATACACGCAGGTCACACGCCCTTCCCTTGCGAATTTTTTGATGTGAGGATTATTTTCGTCCAGGCTGAAGAGTGCCACCTTGGAGCGCAGATCATCCTTAATTCTCATGGAATACTCATCATCGGCATTCAGGATGCACCAGCCGTCTTTTTTCACGCTGTCCAGCACCACACGTTTCACACGTGTCAAATCTTTAAGATTATGGATATCATTCATCCCGAGATGATCTTCCTTAATATTCGTCAGTACACCGATATCGCAGGTTCCAAAACCTAAACCCGAACGGAGAATTCCACCACGCGCAGTTTCCAGCACTGCAAACTCCACGGTGGGATCTTTCAGGATAAATTCTGCAGACATCGGTCCGGTGGTGTCACCTTTTTCGAGCAGCGTATTTTGAATATAAATCCCATCGGAAGTGGTAAACCCTACTCTTTTCCCGTTATTTTTAACGATGTGCGCCAGCAGTCTCGTGGTCGTTGTTTTTCCGTTGGTTCCAGTCAAGGCGATAATCGGAATCCTGAATTCCTTGCCCGTCGGATAAAGCATATCTACCACCGGAGCAGCTACGTTTCTTGGTAAGCCTTCACTCGGAGCGAGGTGCATTCTGAAACCAGGTGCTGCATTCACTTCCAGGATGGCACCTCCGCTTTCTTTCAGTGGCTGCGTCAGATTTTCTGCCATTATATCGATGCCGCAGACATCTAGTCCAATGATTCTGGAAATCCTTTCTGCCATCTGAATATTTTCCGGGTGAATCATATCTGTAACGTCAATAGATGTTCCGCCAGTAGAAAGGTTTGCGGTAGATTTCAGGTAGACGATTTCTCCCTTCTGCGGGATGGTATGCAGCGTATAGCTCAGCTTTTCGAGAAGCTCATTCGTATCCTTATCCACCGTGATTTCCGTGAGAACATTTTCATGACCATAGCCTCTTCGCGGATCCAGATTTTCCTTGTCAATGAGCTGCTGAAGATTCAGTTCACCATCACCTACCACGTGGGCAGGAACTCTCCTTGCTGCGGCTACCATTTTATGGTCAATCACCAAAACCCGAAAATCAAAACCGGTAATATATTTTTCGACAATGACTTTTTTAGAATACTGTTGCGCGTGCTCCAGACCAATAATTGCCGTCTCATAATCCTTGACATTGATAGAAGCTCCCTTTCCATGATTACCGTCCAGAGGTTTAAGAACCAGCGGATAGCCGATTTTTTTGATGACACTCTGTAATCCGTCCTCGTCTATAACCAGATCGCCGGAGGGAACAGGAATCGCAGCATCTTCCAGCATCTTCTTGGTAAGTTCCTTATTGCACGCAATATCTACCGCTATGCTGCTGGTATTGCCGGTAATTGTGGCCTGGAAACGTTGCTGATTGATCCCGTAACCCAGCTGGACCAAAGAATTTTTGCCTAACCTGATCCACGGAATTTTCCGGGATGCCGCTTCTTCCACAATACTTCCGGTAGACGGACCAAGTCTTTCCCGCTCGCGGATTTCCTTCAGCGTCCGGATGCAGGAATCCAAATCATAAGGTGTTCCTGCAATCAGATGTTCTGCGATTTTCACCGATTCTTCCGCTGCAAAAATCCCGGCCTTTTCCTCAATGTAATTGAAAACAACATTGTAAGTTCCCGGGGTCTTGGTTTCGCGTGTGCGGCCAAATCCCACATCCATGCCTGCCAGAGTCTGGATCTCCAGTGCGATATGTTCGATGACGTGTCCCATCCAAGTTCCCATTTCGATGCGCTTGAAAAACCCACCTTCCGTACCTTCCGAACAGCGGTGGGAATAAAGTGACGGCAGAAGCGCCTCGATTCTCTCGCGAAATCCGTCAATCTTATTGGTAGGCTGATGCTCCACCTCTTCCAGATTGAGCCTCATCAGAATCAGTTTTTTGCGTGTGATGCTCCAGATATTGGGACCGCGCAGGACCTGTATTTTTTCGATTTTCATATATAAGTCAGTAGATGTTTTTCTATAAATAAAAGTTCAAATTGAGAATGACGGACAACTGCCAAATCTGATGCCAGAACCAATATGATCTGACAGGTTTTTCATTCTAAGGCATTAGACCAATAGTCTCTTTTATCAAAGATAATCCAAAAGCGCGAAAATAAAATACAATCTCAACTAATTATTTTAATGCCTGAATAATATTGAAAAAACATCCGGCAAATGATATGGATTCTGTAATTTTAAAAGTTTATTTTAATGGATTATACACAGGATTATTAAAACTTTAAATCCCACTAATCGATTTTTACCGGCTCCAGATGCCTGATATTCTGTTCTGATTTATTATTTTTGTTTACTATGAAATCAAAAGGAAAACTAGTCATCATTGGTGGCGCTGTAAACAAAGGTAGTTTTACGGAGCTCAGTTTTGACCAAAATGTTGAGAAAAACCTCAATTTTTTTGAACGAGGAATCCTCAGAAAAATCATCGATGAGTCCAAGCACAGGGAGAATTCTGTAATCGAAGTCATTACGACAGCTTCCCAAATCCCGGACATTGTGGGACCGGAATACAAAAAGGCTTTCGAATATTTAGGCCTGAAAAACTGCAATATTCTGGACATCCAAAACCGTGAACAGGCGAATAGCGACGCAATTGTTGCGAGAGCAAATGCAGCCGACGTGGTCATGTTCACCGGCGGAGACCAGCTGAGACTGACATCCATTCTTGGCGGCACACGTTTTCACGATGCCATATTGACCAAGTATCAGACGGAAGATTTTATCTACGCCGGAACTTCTGCAGGAGCAGCGGCCGCATCTGAAAATATGATTTATCAAGGTTCCAGTTCCGAAGCACTTCTGAAAGGCGAAATCAAAACCACTCAAGGTCTCGGATTCATTGAAAATGTGGTGATAGACACGCATTTTGTACAACGTGGCAGAATCGGAAGGCTGTTTCAGGCTGTTGTAAGCAATCCAAGAACTTTGGGTATTGGCCTCGGTGAAGATACAGGATTGTTCATTGAAAACGATACCATGACGGCAATTGGCTCTGGTCTGGTGATTATCGTGGATGGTCTTCAAATCAAAGATACCAATCTGACGAATGTAGAATTGGGTCAGCCTATTTCAATCAAAAACCTGATGGTGGATGTGCTTTCTATGAATGACACCTTTGACCTGAAATCACGTGAAATGACCATCGTTAATTCTCAGTACAACCCCATTCCGCAAGTGAGCTCTGACAACTAAAGAACCAAAACACTTGGACGAAGCCTGGTACGACATCGTAAATCCTTAAAATATACCGATCTGAAACGCTCCAAGACTCATCAAATCCAATTCAACAATCCAATGAAAATAATCATCCACGGCGGATTCTTCTCCGAAAGCAGCCAAAGCCATGAAGTGAAGCTGGCAAAACAAAATTCACTGAAAGACATTGCGAAAAAATCTTACGAATTCCTTCAAAACAATTCTGCTTTGGAAACCGTGGCTTACGCAGTTTCGCTTTTGGAAGATGACGAATTGTATAACGCCGGCATCGGTTCTCAGATCCAGAGCGATGGAATCATCCGGATGAGCGCAGCTTTAATGGATGGCGAAACTCAGAAAATGAGCGGCGTGATTAATATTGAAAATGTAAAAAATCCGATTTTTGTTGCTAAAGAATTGATGAAAGAAGACGACCGTGTTATAGGCGGAAATGGTGCGAAAATTTATGCAACTGAAAATGGTTTTGATGATTTCTCTACTGAAATTCCTCAGCGAAGAAAAGAATACGAAGATAAATTGAAAAATGGAGGCAAAGGAACTGTTGGTGCTGTTGCGATTGACAAACACGGAAAACTAGCTGTAGGTACTTCTACCGGTGGAAAAGGTTTTGAAATCCCTGGAAGAATCTCCGATTCTGCAACGGTTGCAGGCAATTTTGCCAACCAATTCTGTGCGGTAAGCTGTACAGGTGTTGGAGAAGATATTGTAAGCAATGCAACTGCAGCAAAAATCGTGACCCGAGTAACTGATGGATTAACTATTGAAAATGCTTTTGACAGAACTTTTGAAGAACTAAAAGAAATCGATGGTTTTGCGGGCGCGATTGGGATTGATTCCGAAGGTAATATTTTTCATCAGGATTCTTATCCAACGATGGTTTTTGCAAGCTTTGACGGAATTGATTTTGAGGTTTTTGATTAAAACAATATGAATAAAATTCTTACAATCCTGCTGTTATTTGTTGGAACTTTTTCTTTTTCACAGAATAAAAGCGTTGACGAATTGACAGACGAAATGTGCGTGAGCTTTAACATCAATAAAAATTTAAGCGATTCTTTAAGACTTTTAGTTTTAAATGAAAAGTTTATCTTACCTTATTTGAATCAATTTGATGAATCAGAAAAAGAATCTTTAGCAGACCAATTGTATTTCAGATTCCAAAAAAACTGTAAAGAATTTGTAGATTATCTGTATAAAATTGACCCTCCGAAAAAAGACGATTGGGTAAAACTCGACAGCCGTCCAGAAATTAAAATTACAGATAAGCAACTTACATTTCTGAAGCGGAATAAAAATTTTTATTACTATGAATGGGAAGGTGAGAAAACAAAAGTAACAACGACCGACAAATACTGGATTGAGCAATTCTCTGATGGAACTTATTCCAAATCAAAACTAATATGGTCAACAGCTAGTAGTTTTCAACTGGAATTTATCGAAAGTAATAATAATGGCCGTAGAAATTTCAGTAAACCTGGCGACAAGTATTTTTATGAAGTTGTTAGCAAAGAAAAAGACTACTTTTGGGTCTTAGCTAAAATACCTGAACAGCCGCAATTCTTAATGTTCAAACTATTCTATAAATAACAAAAAACCGCTATCTCCCGACAGCGGTTTTTTCATTTATCATCGATAATTTATCATCTATACTTAATCCAGCCAGCCCATTTCCTTCATCCACTCATCATTGTAGATTTTTCCTACATAACGGCTTCCGTGGTCGTGAAGCAGGACAACAATCACATCGTCTTTTGTAAACTGGTCTTTCATCTGAACCAAGGCAGACATCGCACTTCCGGCGGAATAACCACAGAAAATCCCTTCCTCCTTGGCCAGTTTTCTGGCGTAGATAGCACCGTCTTTGTCGGTCACTTTTTCAAAATGATCAATCACGCTCATATCATAATTCTCTGGAAGAATATCTTCGCCAATACCTTCTGTGATGTAGGTGTAGGCGTGATCCAGATGAATCTCTCCCGTCTCGTGGATTTCTTTCAGAATAGATCCGTAAGTATCCACACCGATCACTTTAATATTTTGATTTTTCTCTTTGAAGAATCTCCCACAACCCGTAATCGTACCTCCAGTTCCGGCACCCACTACGAAATGCGTTAATTGCCCTTCCGTCTGTTCCCAAATTTCAGGTGCGGTGCTTTCATAATGCGCTTGTCTGTTGGACAAATTATCATACTGATTCACATACCATGCATTTTCCGTTTCCTGGGTTAATCTTTTGGCTGTGGAATAGTAAGAACGCGGATCTGTAGGTTTTACGTCCGTTGGACAAACGATAACTTCTGCACCAACTGCACGCAGGATGTCGCATTTTTCTTTGGATTGTTTGGAATTGGTCACAAAAATACATTTGTAACCTTTCTGGATTGCCACCAAAGCCAGGCCCATTCCCGTGTTTCCGGAAGTTCCTTCGATGATGGTTCCGCCTGGTTTCAGACGTCCGTCTTTTTCCGCATCTTCAATCATTTTCAGCGCCATTCTGTCCTTTACAGAATTTCCGGGATTCGTGGTTTCTACTTTTGCCAAAACCAACGCAGGAAAATCTTCTCCCAAAACTTTATTGATTTTGACCAGCGGTGTATTACCAATCGTTTCTACTATATTATTGTAATATTTCATCTTCTTAACTTTTATAATTAAGCTGTTTTAGAGCTTAATTAATAACACTTCAGTCATTTAAGAACAGAATAAAAGCTATGATTTAAAGTTCAGTTAAGTAGAAAATCTAAAGATTTTAAAACTTAATTGTTCCAAATGTAACTTTTCTTCATCATAATCTTAAAACTCGAGTGTTGAATTTCTATTGATAAATTTATTAATTAAACCTTTAATTGTTTTTAACAAGATTATCCTCTTGCTCTTTCCAGAAGCACCATCATGAGGAAGCTCAAAACTACCAGAGATTCGTCTTCATCATCAATGTCAATTAATCTTTCTAATTGAAATCGTCGTCCCACTAAAGACGGCATCTTTTTCAGTCGGAAGTATTCTTTTCCCGCAGTATCTTTTACAGTATAAGAAGGATTCAGGAAATAACCGGTGAACAATCCTAAAATCGGAATCTCGCCCACGAAACTGTCAAAAACCTTAATCCAGCCGTTATCTTCATTGATTTGATATTTCGGCTGGTCATTTTCATCCACGATATCGTAACGGGATTTCCAGATGGAACGCATCCCTTTCCTTGCCAACCTCCCGAATCTTTTGCCATTCACCAAATCCGTCATCGTATAAGATGCATTGAAGTCAATCCATTGATTAGCCTTGATATTAAACAATTCTTTCGATTTGCTTTCGTCATTGAAAACGATGACATCTTCCTTCAGCTTAAACATTTTCTGACGGACATAAGCCACATAATTTCCGTTTCTGTCCGTGATGTTGAAATCACTCGCTAATGTGGTAATCTTGAATTTGAAATCCAGCGGATAATTGAGATTTTTTAGTATCATTGAACTGTTTTTTGAAGCTGTTAAAATATGAAAATTAATTAACTGTATTTTATCGCTTTCAATGGCGAAATTCTACTGATAAGATAACTCGGCAAAATCATTGCGATGCCAGAGACGATAAATATTCCCACGGAAACCGACAAAATGTAAAGCGGATTCAAATCGACCGGAACGGTGCTGATAAAATAATTTTCCGGGTCGAGCTTGATAATTCCTGTGTATTTCTGAATCAGCAACAGACCGATGCCAATGATATTTCCCGCCAATAATCCCGGAATCATAATCATCAAAGTATAATTGATAAAAATGGAACGAATCTGCGCATTGGTGGCACCAAATGTTTTGAGTAATCCAATAGAATTGGTTCTTTCGATAATCAGAATCAGCAAGACCATAATGATGTTGATGACTACTACAATCAGCATTATCGTAATAATCAAAGAGATATTCTGATTGAAGATATTGACCCAATCCAATATTTGCGGATACTTCTCCGTCACTTTCTCGGCATAATTTTTATACCCGATGAATTTTTCGACTTCCGGAAAAGCAGCGTTCATATCGTCCGTACTGTTCAGGAAAATATCCAGACCACCCACTTCTTTCTCGCTCATATTCTGAACTTTGCGAACGTGATTGATATCGCCAATCATATAAAGGTCGTCCACCAGTTTGATGTCGGTCTTGTAAATGCCTTTGATGTGGAATTTTCTGTAAATCGGTTTCTGGTCTTCCTTGGAAAATATCGCTACAATGCTGTCATTGGTTTTCAGCGCCAGGTCATTGGCCATTTTTTCTGAGAGAATCACCTCATTATTATAACCATCTTCATTATAATCCGGAACAGAACCCGAAATCATGAAAGGTTGAAATCTCTGTTTATCAAAATCCTTTCCAACGCCTTTCAGAATCACGCCGGCGAAATTACTTTCCGTGCGTAAAATCCCGCTGACCGTGGCATAGGACTGCAGTCCGGCAACGCCTGGCACAGCTCTGATTGCTTTCTCATCCAGGCCTTTAGTGTCCAGAACCGAAGAATTATAAGAAGAATTGGAACGTGTCGATTTCACGGAAATATCGCCGCTGAAATTGGAAATCCGGTTTTCAATCGCCCTTTTGGAACCGAGTCCCGTAGAGATGGTGATGAGCGAAACAATGATACCCAGCGCCACAGAAAGCCTACCGATGTAGACAATCACCTTGGAGAGATTATTTTTGTTATCTTTGGAAAACGCTATCTTTTTCGAGAAATATAACGGAAAATTCAAATCAATGATTTTAAGCTTCAAAAATAAAACTTTAGTTTTTATCCTGCTAATTTATTTTGGTACAATACTCCTCATCAAGTCTCAAAATCAATCCAAAACCAGCTTTACAACAGCAGCAGACCAGCCGGAACTTTATCTTCCGCTGCTTAAGAACAAGAAGGTTATCGTTGCGGCCAATCAAACCAGTTTGCTTAACAATAAAAAGCATCTGGTGGATTTTCTGGTGGAAAACCACATCAGTATTCAATCGATTTTTGCTCCGGAGCATGGCTTCCGGGGAACTGCCGACGCGGGCGAACACGTAAAAAGTGGTGTTGACAAAAAAACAGGTTTACCGATTGTTTCACTTTACGGCGACAACAAAAAGCCGAAAGCCGAATACCTGAAAGGCGCTGATATTATTTTGTTTGATATTCAGGATGTTGGCGTCAGATTTTATACCTATATTTCAACATTATCTTACATCATGGAAGCTGCTGCTGAAAATAATTTGGAAGTTATCGTTCTTGACCGACCCAATCCTCACGATGGTTATACAGATGGCCCAATGATGAAAAACCAATGGAAAAGTTTCGTAGGATTGCATAATGTTCCCGTTGTTTACGGACTGACCATCGGGGAATATGGCAAAATGGTCAATGGTGAAAAATGGTTAAAAAATGGAGTGACTGCAAAATACACTTTGATTCCTATGGCCAATTATCACAAGCAGCAACGTTACGGCATTTCTGACAAACCATCACCCAATTTGCCCAATGATAAATCCATCAATCTCTATCCGAGTCTTTGCTTTTTTGAAGGCACACAGGTTTCTGTGGGAAGAGGAACGGATTTACCGTTTCAGATCTACGGGTCGCCTTGGACTAAAAATTTACCGTATCAATTCACCCCAAAACCAACAGAAGGCGCCAAAGATCCTTTCCTGAACGGAAAATTATGTTACGGAGAAAACCTCAGCAATTATTCTGAAGATCTACGAGAACTGAATCTCGGATGGCTTCTGAAAGCTTACAAAGATTATAAAAATCCGGAACAGGATTTCTTTTTGAGAAACCTTTTCTTCGACAAACTGGCCGGAAGCGATGAACTCAGAAAACAAATTATCGCCGGAAAATCCGAGAAAGAAATCAGAAAGAGCTGGAGAAAAGACCTTGACCAATTTGAAAAAATAAGACAGAAATATCTCATCTACCCCAACTAAAAAAACCCCGCAGTTTCGAGGTTTTTTATATATAAATTGAAATATTATTTAAAGAAGAAAGAGAAACCTGCATTCACGCCAAAACTATTGGTCACATTTTTCACTTCATTTTCTTTATTGGAAGTATTAACATAAGCAAGACCTAAATCTATTCCGATGGATGGTGTTAAAAGGAAGACAATACCACCTTTCGCACCCCAGGCAAGACCGTCTGTTGTTACCTTAATTTCTCCATCGCTACTGAAAGGAGATCCTGGAAATTTGGTAGTTGTGGAAAAGTATCCAATACCAGCACCCAAATATGGCATTACCTTAGAATTGGATTTAAAATAATAAGAAGCAGTTGGCATAATGACTAAAGTATTTTGCTTACTTTCGAATGTGTAGGCCTGATCAAATATATAATCTGTACTTTCATTCTTTACAGATTTGAAACCTACATCAATCCCGACAGCTATCTTATCAGCCACAAAGTATCCGGCAGATGGCGTTACGCTAAAGGTTGTAGATTTTGGTCCGTCAGTAGATTGACCATTATATTTAACAGTAGAAGAAGTACTGTTAAAACCAATTGTCGTTGATCCGCCAACAACCCAAGATCCTTTTTCCGTCTGAGCATTCACGGTTCCGAAAAGTGCTACTGCACCTACTAATAATAGCTTTTTCATGTTATTGAATTTAGGGCGCAAAAATATTAAAATTTTACAAAGCCCCAAATAATCAACAAATAAAAGCTATTATTTTTACCGAATCCGAAATCAGTTTTCTTCTGCCAGCCACTCGCCGTACGAGTTTTCGGTTTCATGAAGTTTGAGATAAGCTAATTGGATATTAGCCGGTAGTTTGGATTTGATTTTATCTGCAATATCATAAAGCATGTTTTCGCAAGTCGGCTGGTAATCACAAAAAATCACTTTATGACCTTGGTTCTGCAATCCTTCTCCCAAGGATTGGTGAGGGGACGCACCGTTCACCAGAACAGCGTGATCCCAAACATCAACGATTTCTTGCTTTACAATTTTTTTGATATCTCCAAAATCTACCACCATTCCGTTTTTCGGATGATCCAGATCGTCAATAGGATTTCCCTTTACAGTCACAAACAGTTTGTAAGAATGTCCATGCATATTTTTGCACTTGCCATCATAGTTATAGAGAACATGAGCGGTTTCGAAAGTAAAAATTTTGGTAATGCGTATCATGGTGCAAAGATAATTAAATTCATTTTGAATATTTTGGTCAAAGATTTGCTTGGCATGGTTTCAAAGCTTAAATTTGTTTCAAACACAGTATTACATGAAAAAAGTACTATTTCTTCTCTCCCTTGTTTCCTCATTAACATTTTACGCGCAAAACTATACTGCTCTGGACAAAGCTCTGGACAAGCTGGAGAGCAGAACCAAAAAAGGCAAAGAAGCTGGTGACTATGATCTTCGCAACAAAAAATTTGTTCTGGTGGAGGATTTTGATGATCACAGCGAGCGCCACATCCTTCAGTTCAATAACGACAATAGTGTGATGCTGATCGAGGTTATTGATGATAAAGCTGACAACAAAAGTTTTTCCAATATTTTCAGCGGCGATTATGTGAAAAAACGCAATGCCGTGTCCGTACGGGCGGATAAACTGGAAGGCAAGAAGATCTCTGTCCCGATTACGCATAACCTTTACGTAATGAATGCCAACAATATCTGGTACCTGAAGGACATCAATAGTAACAAGCGCTGGATCGAAAACAGCAGCTTAAACAAGAAAAATTAATCTGTTATTTTTTCAGAAAATCAATGCTAACGCGGACAGCTTCCTGCAGCCCGCGTGGAAGTTCTGTGTCCTGCCAAGGCTCTCTCGCGCCAAAAGTATGGTTCGCATCTTCTATGATTTTGAGTTGAGAATCCTTTGTCCACCTTTGAAGATTTTCGGAATGGTTCAAAGGAACAGATTCGTCTGCAGTACCGTGAATATATAAACTTGGAATTGTTAGTTTTTCACAAGCTTTTTCTACATCAAACCTTTGTTCATTATTTTCGAAGTCTTGATAGAACTGAAGATAATGCGGCATTTTTTGTTTGGTACGCGCATTTTCCACGAAATAAACGCCATTTCTTTTCCAGTTTTCAAAAGCTTCATCTTTTGGAAAACGGTTAAGAGATGAAACGCTGGCCAATGTTATTAACTTTGAAATATCGTGATTTTCAGCAGCTTCAATGACAGAGATAGCTCCGCCTCTGCTGTGTCCTAATAATGCTATATTGTCAGTATTAACGCCTTTTTGATTTCTAAAATAATTGATAACAACTTCTAAATCATGCAATTCTTTGGAGTAATTATTTTGTCCGAAAGCTTCCAAATCCGCAAACTCAAGAGGATTATTAAGCGTTGTTCCGTTATGTGAGAAATTGAATTTAACAAAATAAAAGCCTGCTTTTGCGAACATCTCTCCCATCAGTTCCCAAGCGCCCCAGTCTTTATAACCTTTGTAACCGTGGACAAAAATGATTAGTGGCAATTTCTCATCTGAAGCAGGAAAAAAAGCATCAGCTAAAAACTCTCTGGAACTTTTGAGAATGATATTTTTTTGTTTGATTAAATTCATAACCGGAAGATTTTAAAATAATTTCGTCATTGGCTTCGCCGAACTGCTTTTCTGAAAAAATTCTAACAATTTAGATTCCTCCGGAAACGCAGTTCGGCGAAGCCAATGACAAACATTGCGTTATTTACCAATTATAAGCGAAGAATTACTGTCTTTTATCTCTTCTCTATTATCTCAATATCTAATTAAATCGTCATCGAAAAAATCCGGGTTTCCGGTTTGTTACGCATCATTCTGAGGTCGAAAACCATTGCTACATTTCTGGTGAAAGCTCGTCCTTTTTCAGTAATTTTTATTTGGTTATCAGAGATTTCTACCAAGCCGTCCGTTTCCATTTCTTTTAATTTCTCAATCGCATTTTCAATTTCCGGAAAAGAGGTTTGCAAATCCCAACTTGTTTCCAACTGGCACATCAGATTCAGAATATGTTTTCTGATCGTTAAATCTTCACCATCCAAAATATGTCCTCGGAAAACCGGAATCTCACCTTCTTCCACGATTTTCTGATATTCTTCTACTGTTTTTGCATTTTGTGCAAATGCGTACCAGGAATCCGATATAGCGGACATTCCCAAGCCAACCATTAATTGTGTTTTGCTGGATGTATAACCCATAAAATTACGATGCAGTTTTTTCTGAATCAAGGATTGATAAAGGTCATCATGCTCCAATGCAAAATGATCCATCCCGATTTCAATATATCCTAATTCTTCCAACAGTTTTTTGCCATCTTCATATAATCTTCTTTTCTCATCGCCACTTGGCAGATCATTCTCGTCGAAACCTCTCTGTCCTACGCCTTTCACCCACGGAACGTGAGCATAAGAATAGAAAGCCAATCGGTCTGGTTTCAGCTCCAATGTTTTTCTGATGGTGTATTCTGTCGCTTCCCAGGTCTGATGTGGCAATCCGAAAACTAAATCGTGGCTGATGCCCTTGTAGCCAATTTCTCTGGCCCATTCTGTCACGTTTTTCACATTCTCGAAAGGCTGAATCCTGTTGATGGCTTTCTGAACTTTCGGATCATAATCCTGAACACCAAAACTCACTCTGTTAAACCCTAAATCAAACAAAGTCTGAAGATGTTCCCGGGTTGTATTATTCGGATGACCTTCAAAGCTGAATTCCTGTTCATTAGCAATTTCGACGGTGTCAAAAATCCCTTGCAAAAGGGTTTTCAGATTTTCGGGAGAGAAAAAAGTTGGCGTTCCTCCACCCAAATGAAGTTCTTTTAGTTTTGGTTTTTGATCGAATAATTCGAGATACAATTTCCATTCTTTCAGAACACTTTCCAGATAAGGAATTTCTACAGAATGCTGCTTGGTAATCCTTTTATGACAGGCACAGAATGTGCAAAGCGCTTCGCAAAAAGGCAGGTGAATATAAATGGAAATCCCTTCTTCTGCATTGCTTTCGGAAAAAGATTTTATTACGGATTTTTTCCATCGGTCTGCCGTAAAATCAGCTTCGTTCCAGTAAGGAACAGTAGGATACGACGTGTAACGCGGGCCTGGAATATTGTATTTATCAACTAAAGAATTCATTAGGGCAAAGTTACAAAAACTATGTGTGGAATGATTTTGAATTAGGGATGATTTTTATCTATGACGGATATTCAAAAACCACAAAAGTCATAAAAGAACAAAAGTCATTTAAAAAAAACAGTTGCTATTCCGTAAGAAAACCGACAGCTAAGTTTAGATTCCTACGGAATGACAAATTGGATGGTTATTTTCTTGGTTGTAAATTTTGACAAATGGCAATTTGGATAACAAAACCCAAAGCCGCGATTGCAGTGGAAATCCTTTTTTGCTTTTTGCAAAGCTCTACTTAATGACAAATCGTCGAGCAAAAAAGATTGACTTCGTCGAACATTTCATTAGGTTTGCAACGGAAAGCAGGAAATAGCTCCTAGAAAATATGATGTAACTACACAAAAAAACCGGGAGCTTTTCCCGATTTTATTTGCTTAATTTTATATGAATTACCTCAATTCCGCATTAAATTCTTTGGTGAAAGACTTGATCAGAGCGTTCATAACTTCCGTAATATCTTTGTCTTCCAAGGTTTTTTCTTCGTTGAGAAGTTCGAAACTCATAGCATAAGATTTTTTGCCTTCCGGAAGGTTTTTACCTTCGTATACATCAAAAAGATTAATGTTCTTCAGGAAAGGTGATTTGTTTTTCTTCGCCAACTCGTACAGTTCTGCGTAGGTTATCGTCTTTTCAACCAACAAGGCCAAGTCTCTTCTGATTTTATTGAATTTCGGTATATCAACAAATTTCAAATTGCCTTTCGGTCTCAATGCCTGACAGTTTTCCAGTTCAATTTCTGCATAAAAAACGTCCTGACTAATGTCGAAATCTTTAAGCAATTGAGGAGCTACTTTTCCTAATCTTGCCAACGTTTTATCGCCGGATTTGATTTCCAAAGCGTCAGAAAAACGATCGTCTTCCAAAGCAGACTCGTGCAAATCAAGATTCAGTTTCTCCAGAAGAACTTTGACGTAAGCTTTCAGATAATAGAAGTCTGTTGCACTTTTAGGCTGCCGCCAGTTTTCCGCTACTTCTCTTCCCGATGTCAAAATCGCCAGTTGTTTTCTTTCTTTGTATCGCTCTTTTTTGTGATAAATTTTACCTAACTCAAAAAACTTGATATCCGAAGATTTTCTGTTGATATTATAAACGGCATTTTCCAAAAGCCCTTCTAACAAAGACTTTCTCATAAATGCCAAATCATTACTCAGAGGATTCAGCAATTTTACAGCATTCGTTTCATCTTTCACCGAACGTAGCGAATTGTTCATGACCTCGTGAAAACCGTTGGATTGCAGTGTTCTGGCCCAGGAATTTTCCAGTGCATCCTGATCGTCGAAACTCAATTTCACAGGTGTAAATGAGATTTTCTTAGGCGCATCGATTTTGTTGTAACCGTAGATTCTCAGGATTTCCTCGATGACATCAATCTCTCTTGTCACATCCGCTCTGTAAACAGGAACCGATAATTCCAACCCATTCTGAATTTCGTTAAGAATCACGATATCGAGAGATTTTAGAATTTCCTTCACCTTTTCCCGGTGTATTTTAGTTCCCAAAATCTGATCCAGCTGAGAATATCGGAAGACCACATAATGATCTTTGATTTTTTCGGGATAATGTTCCAGAATTTCTCCTACCAGTTTTCCACCCGCCAGCTCTTCAATCAGACAAACAGCGTGGGTAAGTGCAGTTCTGGCATTATTAGGATCTACACCTCTTTCAAAACGGAAAGACGCATCGGTATTGAGCCCATGAAGTTTAGACGCTTTTCTGATCGCCACCGGATTAAAGTAAGCACTTTCCAGGAAAATGGTTTTGGTCTCGGATGAAACACCACTTTCACTTCCTCCGAAAACTCCGGCGATGCAAAGCGGATTATTGTTTCCGTCTTTGATAATGATTTCGGAACCATTCAGAGTTCTTTCCACATTATCCAAAGTTTTGAATTTTGTTCCGGCTGCCACCGTTCCCACTTTCACCGTTTTGTCTACAATTTTGTCTGCATCAAAAGCGTGAAGCGGCTGCCCGAGGCCGTGGAGAATATAATTGGTGATATCTACGACATTATTAATTGGTGACAATCCGATGGCTTTCAATCTGCTTTTCAGCCAATCCGGAGACTCTTTGACCTCAACATTTTCAATCACTGCGCCCAGGTATCTTGGCGTCAGTTCGGAGTCTTCAATTTCAAGTTTGAAATCGTGAGAACCTTCGGAATTCAGAACCTTAGATTCTAATTTCGTAAATTCTGATTTCAGATTATTGGATGAAACAAAGGCCTGCAAATCCCTTGCAACACCGTAGTGCGACATGGCGTCAGTCCTGTTAGGTGTTAACCCAATTTCATAAACCTCATCATTTGTCAGTTCAAAATAATCTGCGAAAGGTTTTCCCACTTCGTATTTAGTTTCGTCCAAAATCATAATTCCGGCATGGTCATCGCTCAAGCCTAATTCATCCTCTGCACAGATCATCCCTTCGGAAACCTCGCCACGGATTTTAGCTTTTTTGATCTCGAAAGCACTGCCGTCTTTGGCGTAGATTTTTGTTCCAACCAAAGCAACAGGAACAGTCTGTCCTGCAGCTACATTCGGTGCGCCACAAACAATTTCCAAGACTTTTCCGTTGCCAACATCTACTGTTGTCTTGCTTAATTTATCAGCATTCGGGTGTTTTTCGCAAGTCAAAACTTTACCTACAACGATCCCTTCCAGACTTCCTTTTACGCTTTCGAATTGATCAACACCTTCTACTTCCAAACCGATATCAGTCAAATATGCGCTGATTTTCTCAGAGTTAAGGTCTGTTTTGATATAATCTTTAAGCCAATTATTAGAAATTTTCATTCTTTTTTATATTTGAATTTTGTGAACACAGAGTGCACAAAGATTTTTTAAATTTAAACTGCTTTTAAGTTCACAAAGGCGTAAAACTTAACAAAGTCTAAGTTTGCAAATATCGTGATTTTTTGAGAAACAGAGAAGTTAAAATTTCCACAAATACTATACTGAAAAATGATTTAATTTTATTATTTCAAGAATGTTTTATAAATTACAAAACTATTTAAAACCATAACACAAATGCTTTATTACATACACATTCAAGAAACTATTAATGATTTTAACGAATCAATAATTTGGTTAAGAAATGTAGATTATGAGGAGCTGTTGAACTAATCCAAAATAATTCTCCTGCATTTTGCAACAATATTTCTTTTTCAATTCCCTATCATCTTGAACCAACTATTATAACAAATGACTTAACGTTAAGCCTCCTATATAGAAATGCGTTTGATTTGAACGAACTTACAATTTATTGTGGATTAGTAATTGATAACTCAGAACATAGACCATTTTATTATCAACGAACGAATTTCAATTCTAAATATTCAAGATTTATCATTCAAGCAATTAATCAAATTGTAATTGGAAATTATTCCATTGCAAGTTTAAATACTCAAGAAATACTTTCATTCTTAGGAGATTGTGAAGATGAAGAAAATCTAGATATAAATTCATTAATTTTTAATGGGGTTTGGCTTGATAAAAATGAAAGTAAATTTAATTTTTCTGAAGATGATATTTATTTAAGTAATCTATGGGAAGAGTTACCCATAAATTGGAAAAAACTTATTATGAGTTCTTTGGAAGGTATATTTAATAATTATCAAACAACTAAAGAATTAACAAAGTCTATTTTCCAAACTGATATTTTAGATTTTGAAAAACTCGAAATAATTTATAATTCAGAATTAGACATAACTTATATTAAATTTTTCAGTAACCTTAAAAATTTACTTATAGCAAGAAAGAATATTGTTAACTCTCGTTTTATTGACCATTTAGAAAATTTAGAAACAATAAATTTATCCTGCTCTACTATTGATGATATTTCCTTTTTAAAAAATCTCAAAAATTTAAAAAAAATCGATTTATCTGGTGCAATAATTAAAAACCAAAATACTTTTAATGACACAGATTTTGCTTTGGATAAAGTTGAGTATTTAGATATTTGTAATTGTTTTTTTGATTCCTACAAATTCTTAGAGAATTTTAAAAATTTGAAAGTTTTAAAAATTTCTAAATCTAATTTCAAAGATTTTGATTTACTGTTAAATTTTGATGAATTGGAACAACTAGATATTTCATTTACCACATTTAAAAACTTTAATTTTATTAAAAACTCTTTAAAACTAAAAAGGCTTGACTTATATGCTACTGAAATTACAAATACGGAAGGACTTAATAATTTTAACGAATTAGTTTATCTTAATATTGGTAAAACACAAATCAAATCAATTCTCCCTTTGTATGCAAATAATAATCTAGAAACACTAATTTGTTACGAATGTAAATTAACGACATTAACACCGCTTAAAAATTTAAAAAAATTTGACATAAGATTCAATAATGATATTGACGTTGATGAAATATTAAATTATGAAAAGTTGTTAGGATATAAAATTTTAGATTTTCAATGGTGATAAGAATTCAAGAATATAATAGCAAAGAAATTAAAAATGCAATTATCAAATCCTTCATAGAAAAAGACCCAAAATATTTTATTCCATTTCTACTTTCAAAAAACGTTTTAGTTGATTATTGGAATAAAACAAAATTCTATCAAGTCTTTAAAAATGAAATTTTAAATTTGGAGATGAAGGAGGGATTTAAAGAAATCAAATTCGAAAAGCAAGATTGGGGTTATTATGATGATTATACACAACTAAACATTTATGATAATTACCATTTAAATCCTAGATTTTCAATTCTCTTTAAGGACAAGGATGAAAAATTATATTTAGAATTCAATCCTTTTTAAAATTACGAATCACTAGATTTAGATTCCTCCAGAATGACAAATATAACTTTAAGTGAATCGAAAAATAAAAATGCGACTTGAATCTTCAAATCGCATTTTTATTTATTTTAAACTTAAAGAATCAAAAAGATTTTTGACATCATCTTTTGAGTTCAGCAATTTATCACTTTTGCTTTTCTTTGATTCATCAAGCATTTCGCCAAATTCTTTGCGAGAATATTTTATTTTTTCAGCTGATTCAGAAACATCTTCTTTTACCTTGAGCTTTTTGACACCAAGTGCTTTTAAAATTGTGCGGATTTTCTCAACTTCGGATTTGTCCGCTTCAAATGTGAACGTTGTCATATTCCGTTGTTTTTATGTTAAAAAATAGTTATTAATTTAAACTAAAATTTGAGACCTGAATTTCAAATCTCAAATTTTAAATATGATTAATTTTAAAATTATAAACCTATCACAGGCATTGACAGCATCAGAATACTTTCATTCTCCTCTAGTCCGTCCACCGGTTCTACAATTCCCGGTCTGTTGGGCTGAGACATCTTCATCGTGATATCATCGGAAGCCAAAACGGATAACATTTCTGTCAGGAATTTTGAACTGAAACCGATATTGATATCATCACCATTGTAGTCGCAAGGAATCTGCATATCCGCTTTGTTAGCATATTCTGTATCTTCTGCATGAAGGTGAAGAACGTTACCGGACAATTTAAATCTTACCTGATTCGTAGATTTGTTTGACATAATGGAAGCTCTTCTGATAGAACTCAAAAGCAGGCCTCTGTTGATGGTCAATACATTAGGATTTTCTTTCGGGATTACAGCGTTGTAATTAGGATATTTTCCGTCAATCAAACGACAAATCCAGATGTTATTTCCGAATGTGAATTTTGCCATATTATCACTGAATTCAATTACCACATCTTCATTGGAATTGTTCAGAATATTTTTGAAAATTGACAATGGTTTCTTTGGCATAATGAACTCCAGAGTCTCCGGATGCACGATATCTGTTCTTTTATAAACCACCAATCTGTGAGAATCTGTGGATACAAAATTGGTCTCATCTTCCTTAAACTGAAACAAAACACCCGTCATCACAGGACGCAGAGAATCATTACTAGTCGCAAACAAAGTGTTAGCCAAAGCTTCTGCCAACACGCCACCGCCAATGGTTACCTTCTGAGATGCATCAAACTCGGGCAACTCCGGATAATCGTCCGCATTGTCAAGTGCGACAGCAAAGTTGTCTTTCTCATCCAAGATTTCCAAAACGCTGCCGTTGCCGTCCTCAGAATCCTTCACTACCAGTGTCAGCGGCTGCTCGCCATAAGTTTTCAGGAAGTCCTGGAAAATCTTTCCCGGAACTGCTATTTTTCCCTTATCATCAGACTTCACTTCAAGCGAAGTAATCAAAGTCGTTTCTCCATCGGAAGCTGTCACGGTTAATAAATTCTGGTCTAGCTCGAAAAGAAAATTTTCCAAAATTGGTCTGGATTGTGATCCGGAAATCACGCCACTCACCGTCTGTAAACCTTTCTGCAAATCGCCACTGGCAACAATAAATCTCATAAAGTGTATTTATTTCAATTCCACAAATATAATGATTCCGATTCGATTGGAAAAGTTGATTTTATTTAGTTATTAACAATTATGATAATAATCTATCTTTGTTGTTATTATTACAATGAAAAAACCGCCATTTCATAAAAGTGTTCAGTTTACTTTCCGAGGAATTATTTGGATTTTGAGAAACGAAAGAAATTTTCAGTTTCATATTTCAGGATTGATAATTAATCTTTTTCTGATCGCTTTTTTTGGACTTTCCAGTATAGAAACAGCTTTGATTCTTCTTTGTTGCTTTTTTGTTTTGACAACAGAAGCTTTGAACACTTGTGTTGAGAAAATATGCGATTACATTCAGCCTGAGTTTGATCCTGGAATCGGGATTATTAAGGATTTGGCTGGTGGTGCTGTGATGTTGGCGACCATTTCTTCGATTTGCGTTGGCACCTTGATCTATTGGCCTTATTTGAAATTGTTTTTTTATTAATTACAAAACCGTTAAACACAAAAACACTAGATTTTTTTACTTACTGCAACGTTTTAAGGCACCAGAAAAAACCTAGCTTAAATTTTGGCTAAAGCCTACTTTAACCTCTAAATTTATACATCGGGCTGAAGCCCGACGCAATTTATAAAATACAATAAATTGATTATCAGTCAATTTGTAAATTGATTACATCGAACTCACGTTAATTTAAGTTCGTGCATAGAACACTGTACAACAGACCTAAACAATTTTGTGCCTTTGTATCGGTAATTCACTCATAAATTCCGTTTTCAAAATTTTCAGAAATTAACATCTTATTTTTTTATAAAATCTCTACATTTGTTTTCAATATTTTTCTGAAATGAGCAAAAAAAACGTGGCCGTTGTAATGGGCGGTTATTCTGATGAATACAAGGTTTCTTTAAAAAGCGGACAACTGATTTTCGATTCACTGGATTGTGATCTTTATGAAGTTTACAAAGTTATTATCCTGAAAGACGAATGGTATCTCCTTGACAAAAATGATAAAAAGAAATTTATCAATAAAGCTGATTTCTCAGTGAATTTAGGCGATGGCGATATGCTCTACTTCGATGTCTGCTTTAACATCATCCACGGAACACCGGGCGAAAACGGAATGATGCAGGCTTACTGGGACGCTGTAGGCCAACAATACACAGGCTGCGATTTTTACCAGAGTGCGCTAACATTCAATAAAAAAGATACATTAGCGGTTTTGTCCAAATATGGAATTCCATCAGCAAAAAGCATTTATTTAAGGAAAGGTGAGGAAATTTCGGATGATGATATCGTTGAAAAATTAGGTCTTCCGGTTTTTGTTAAGCCTAATCAAAGCGGATCTTCCCTTGGAATTACTAAAGTTAAAGATAAAAGCGAGCTGGAGGCCGCCATCCGGATCGCTTACCGGGAAGATGATGAAATACTGATCGAAAGTGCGCTGAATGGCATGGAAGTTTCCGTAGGTGTACTGGACTATCGCAATGAAGTGATCGTTTTGGGAATTACGGAAATTGTGCCCGACAAAGAATTTTTTGATTACGAGGCAAAGTATGAAGGAGCCTCCCAGGAAATCACACCGGCCAGAATTGATGAAGAAACCAGAAAGAAAGTGGAAGAAATATCCATAAAAGCTTATAAATCCCTGGGGATGAGCGGTTTTTCACGCTCGGAATTTATTATCGTGAATGGTATTCCTCACTTGCTGGAAATGAATACCAATCCGGGATTTTCGCCGGCCAGCATTCTGCCCCAGCAGGCAAAGATATACGGCATTTCGATCAGGGACCTGTGCGGTAACGAAGTGGAAAAAGCACTTAAAAAATAATTATAAATGATAGATTTTAGATTGATCTGACAAATCTAAAATTCATAATCTAAAATTGTAACATTCTATGAAGATTGCTGTTTTTCCGGGATCATTTGATCCGATAACGCTTGGTCATTATGATATTGTGGAACGCGCAGTGCCGTTATTTGACAAGATCATCATCGCCATCGGAAAGAATTCTCAGAAAAAATACATGTTCTCACTTGAACAACGAAAAGAGTTCATCAAAAAAACTTTTGAAAAATTCCCGAACGTTGAAGTGGATGATTTCGAAGGTCTGACCATCGATTATTGTAAAAGCAAAAATGTGAATTTCATTTTGAGAGGACTCAGAAATCCAGCCGATTTCGAATTTGAAAAGTCAATTGCACAGACCAACAGAGCTTTGACCAGGGATAACACCGTTGAAACTATTTTCCTTTTGACGTCGTCCGGGAAATCTTACATCAGCAGTAGTATCGTCAGAGAAATCATTTCCTATGGCGGGAATTATGAGATCATGGTTCCGGATGCTGTGAGAGTGTGAGGTTATATAGATCCTAATAAAACAAAAGACGCTTAGTAACCGTCTTTTTACGTTTTAATAAAGCTTTAGTTTCTATTCTTAAAAACTCCCAAATTTTTCAAAAAAAGTCCGGACCAAGTGCTTATCAGGAAATGTAAATACAATCACATCTAATAAAAAAACGAACTTAAGTTCATATTGTATTAGGCTAGTTCAGACGAAATACGATTATTGATCCGAAAAATTTCAATAACAAACGAGATTAAATTAATTCAAACACGGTGATTTCCGGCAAAATACCGACTCTGCCTGGATAGCCAATGACACCAAATCCGCGGTTGACATAAAGATATTTTCCTTCACTTTCGTAAAGATCCGCCCATTTTGGGTACTTGTATTTCACAGGAGACCAGCGGAAATTTTTAAGATCGATACCGAACTGCATGCCGTGCGTGTGGCCGGAGAGCGTGAGCTGTACGTTTTTGGGGTGTTTCTTTACCACCGCATCAAAGTGAGACGGATCGTGCGACATGAGGATCTTTGCAGCTTCTGCGGGAACACCTTTAGCGGCCTTGTCCAAATCTCCGAACTGAGGAAATGGCGGAATCCCCCAGTTTTCCACGCCAAGAATGTAAAGTTTTTCACCATTTTTTTCTATCACGCGATGCTCATTTCGAAGCATTTCGAAGCCTGCCTTCTTTTCGTGTTCTATGAGTTTCGGAATATTATTTTTTCTTTCCTCAATGCTTTTCCATACACCATACTCTCCGTAATCGTGATTTCCGAGAACGGCAAATTTTCCGTCCTTACTCCTGATCTGGGAAAACAAATCGATGAATGGCAAGAATTCATCGGCATAATTATTCACCATATCACCAGTAAAAAGAACCAAATCTACATCCTGCTCATTCATCAGATCAATAGCGTGCTGAAGATTCTTAGGATTCTGAAAACTACCGCTGTGTACGTCCGATATCTGGACAATTTTATAACCTTTAAAACTTTCAGGAAGATTTTTGAGTTTTAACTTGACAATCCTGGCTCTGTGCCGGTACTTCCCGAAAATAATTCCATCCAGAACGGCAGCGGCCAGAATAGCGCCGGAGCCCAAGCCTACTAAGCTGATAAATTTTCTTCTGGAAGGATAATCAGTATTTTCCTTGGTGACATAATTAAATCCAAAATTGAGTAATCTCGCCACATCCTCAATGAGCAGAAAAACTGCCACGAGTAATTTGGGCAAAACAAAAATAAGGATTACCGAAAATACGATCTGCAGATTCAGATATTTATGTGATCCGCGGTCAAATGTCAGAATGGAGTAAAAAAGAAAGGCATATACCAGCACCGTAGGAATCCAATAAACCAACTTTCCGTTTTGACTGGTAAAAACCGTTTTAAAAGCCTGATAAACATACACTTCCAAAACCAAAAAAACACCGAGTAGAAAAATTATCGTTTTTTGCATAGTCTTATAAAATAACAAAAGGAACAAATGAATTTATTCCTTCTGTCATATCAACGTTCTTAAATTAATTTTACTTTTAATGGGCTATATTTTCCCCTCCGGAAATTTGTAGACCACGCAATTGATATTCATCCCCGCTCCTACTGAGGTGAACAAAATATGTGAACCCGGGGTGAATGACTGGCCTTCCATTTTACCTTTACGGATTAAATCAAATAAAGTCGGAACCGTGGCCACGGATGAATTTCCAAACTGCTGAATGGTCATCGGGGAAATGGCGTGGTCATACTCTTTCTGTCCATAAAGCTTGAAGAGTCTTCCGATCATTGCGTAATCCATCTTAGCATTAGCCTGATGAATCAGCACTTTACTGATATCAGCAATGTCCAGATTTGCCTTCTCTATGGTTGCTTTGATGGAATCCGGCACATTTTTAAGGGCATATTCGTAAATTTTTCTTCCACGCATGCGGATAAAGAGCTGACTTTGATCGTGGTCCAGGTTCAGTGATGGTCCGTTTTCCAGATAGCAAAGTTCCTCACCATTGTCGCAGAGCGTTCTATCTGCCAAAACGCCAACTGTAGAATCTTCAGTCGCTGTAACGACTACGGCGCCTGCACCATCGGCAAAAATCATTTTATTTCTGTCGTAAGGATCTGTCACTCTGCTCAGCGTCTCACCACCCACTACCAAAATGGTTTTAGCTTTACCTGCCTTGATCATGGTGTCTGCTAGAATCAATGATTCCACCCAACCCGGACATCCGAAAATCATATCATAATTGATACAGTCTCTTCTTTTGATACCAAGTTTTCCTTTCAATCTTGCTGACAGAGATGGCATAAAATTCGGAATTCCATTCACATCCACCTCTCCAAAGTTGGTAGCATAAATGATGTAATCAATATCTTCTTTATCAATGCCGGCATCCTCAATAGCTTCCAGAGCCGCACGGTAACCCAGATCCGAATTAAAATCCTCGGGACTTGCATACCGTCTTTTTTCAATTTCCGTAATGTCTACAAACTTCTGAATGATTTCCCCAGTTGGTTTTTCAATCAATTGATTGTTATCGTCATAGAAAACAGCCTCTGAAAAGTGAGAACCGTCTATTTCGTTTTCCGGAACATAACTTCCGGAGCCAATGATTACTGTATTAGGCATTGATTTTAAAAAATTTTAAATGCAAAATTACGTAAAAATTAATTGTTGAGATTTTATTTCTTTCTGATTTTCTGTTAAAATCATCGAATATCAACTTTATAAAAATTGATTAACTTAAGTAAAACTACTATACGTATGCTCATAAATGTTAAATGTAGATTCTTTATTTTTGCAGGATGTTTGAATTCCAAACTTTAAAAAATAAAATCGAGGATGTGTTGCTTAAAGAAAAAGGCAGCAAATTTATCGGTTTCGCTTATCCTGTAAATTCTGAGTCTGAGGTTAAGAATCAGTTGCATCTTTTACGGGAAATCCATCCTAAGGCCACACACCACTGTTACGCTTACCGGCTTGGCATTAACGGCGAAAACTACAGAGCCAATGACGATGGCGAACCATCGGGAAGCGCGGGACTGCCAATTTACAATCAGCTTCTGGCGCATGACATCTCCAATGTTTTACTAATCGTTGTGAGGTATTATGGCGGCACCAAGCTGGGAGTTGGAGGACTGGTGAAAGCCTACAAAGAATCTGCAAAGCTCACCCTCGCCGATGCAGAAATTATCACAAAAGAACTGGAGAGCGAAATCGAAATCAGGTTTAAATTTTCTCAACAAAACATTATTTTCACAATTCTTAATAAATATGATGCAAAAATCCTCAGCTTCGATGCTCAGGAAAATTGCATCATCTCCGCAAATATTAAAATGTCTCAAAAAGAAAACATCTCAAACGAATTGTCTGAGATGCCTTTGGAATATCATATCGATTGAATCTAATCTCTTCTGTTCCCTGATAGTAGTGAGGCGAAGTAAATCAATTGTGCCAGTGAGCCCAAAGCTGCTACCACATAAGTTCTTGCTGCCCATTTCAGGGAATCTTCTGCGCCTTCATATTCTTCCGCTGTAACTGTACGCGTGGATTTCAGCCATTTCAATGCACGGTTGCTGGCATCGTATTCTACAGGTAATGTGATAAGTGCAAACAGCGTCGTAATCGCAAATAGAACAACACCTAGTGCAAGAATCGTCTTATTTCCGCTCATTGCCATTACAAGAATCCCTCCCATCAGCACGAATTGCAGTAAACGGGAACTTATATTGACAATCGGAACCATTGTGGACCGGAATTTCAGCATAGAATAGCCTACGGCATGCTGCACAGCATGACCACATTCATGCGCCGCAACTGCTGCCGCTGCCGCATTTCTCTGCATATAAACCGCTTCTGACAGATTGACGGTTTTATTTTCAGGATTATAATGATCGGTCAGCTGACCTGGTACGGAAATCACCTGAACATCACTTATCCCATTATCCCGCAACATTTTTTCTGCCACCTCTTTCCCGGACATGCCGTTGCGGAGATGAACATTGGAATAATATTCGAACTTGGAACGGAGCCTGCTCTGGACAAACATACTGATCAGAAAGATAGCTCCAATAATTAGATAATACATATAGTTTTTGATTGCGTTTTGCGAAAATAGTTGTAAAAAGCATGCCAAAGCATTGGTATTTTTCACCTATAACTTATCTTTGCTTTTTGATACGCAAGATTATGGAAAATGTCATTATAAAGCAAGTCTCGACAGAATCGGAACTCAACGACTTCATCAGGTTTCCCATGGAATTATACCGGGACAATCCCAATTACGTTCCGCCATTAATCAACGAAGAAAAAAATATCTGGAAGAAAGAACAGAATCCCGCTCTTTCCTACTCAGAAACGCAACAATTTCTGGCTTACAAAAACAATAAGATCGCCGGAAGAATTGCGTTAATGATCAACCACAAAGAAGAAAAAGAATTGGGAATCAGCAAAGTGAGATTTGGATGGCTCGATTTTATTGATGACGAGAGCGTATCAAAGGCGCTGATAGATCAGGCCATAAAATTTGCCAGGGAGCATCAGATTCATAAAATTGAAGGTCCGATGGGATTTACCAATCTGGATAAAGCAGGGATGCTTACCATGGGATTTGACAAGCTGGCAACGATGATCGGACTGTATAATTTCGAGTATTATCCCAGACATATTGAAAATCTTGGCCTGACCAAAGAAAAAGAATGGGTAGAATTTGAAATCAATTTCCCGGAAGTATTGCCGGAAAAGGTGGTCAAGTTCAGTTCTTTGATTGCCGAAAAGTATAAGCTTAAAGTTCTCAATTTTAAATCAAAACAGGAAATTCTGCCTTTGGTAGAGCCCATGTTCAAGCTTCTGGATGAGACCTACAAACACCTCTCCACTTACACGCCAATTTCCGGGGAACAGATCAAAACATACAAGGAAAAATACTTTCCCTTTATTGACAAAAATTACATCATCTGCATCACTGACGATAACGATGAATTAATTTCGTTTGCCATCACGATGCCTTCCTATTCTAAGGCACTTCAGAAGTCGAAGGGCAAGCTTTTCCCTTTTGGCTGGTGGCATTTTCTACAGGCCGGGAAGAAAAATGACCGCGCCAATTTTTATCTGATAGGGATTCACCCGGAATATCAGCGGCGAGGCGTTACAGCAATTATATTCAAAGAAATTTTTGAACGTTTCCGCAAAATGGGAATTAAGTTTACAGAAACCAATCCGGAACTGGAAGAAAACAAAAGCGTACAGGTGCTGTGGCAGGATTATAATCCCGTGAATCATAAGAGAAGAAGAACTTACGCCATGGAAATCAGGGATTGATTTTTAAACATTCGTTTAACTAATTTTAACACCTGATTTATTAAATCAACAATCAATCGAGCAGAAGTGAAAAAGCAATTAATCATCTACGGCATTCTGATCATCATCTTTGTGCTGTACAATTTTATCAATCCTATTAAGGATGAACGAACAGACACTTTAATCAACATCTTGTTTGCCAGCGTCTTATTTCTCTACATTGCGTACATTGCGTATCTGGTTCTCAGAAAAACCGGAAAGAAACAGAAGCAATGACTTATTTATAATTATTCTAAATTTAGCAAAACAGACTCTTCTCTTCTTTTCGCAAGGCCGATAATTTAATATATTAAATCTTTATTTAGTATTTTTGCATAGTTAAATTTAGACTTTATGAATTTACCTGAAAATTATATTCCGATACTGATCCAGGCTGCCGTTGGTCTTGGATTCGTAGCCATTTCTCTCTTGGGCGCTCATTACCTGGGACCTAAACAGAAGAAAGGAAATTCCGTTAAAAACTCCAGCTGGGAATGCGGTATTCCTGTGGAGGGAAATGCCAGAACGCCATTCTCCATCAAATATTTCCTAACTGCGGTATTGTTCGTACTATTCGATATCGAAATTGTATTCTTCTACCCTTATGCAGTAAATTTCAGAGAATTTGGAATGCAGGGATTCCTGGCAGTTCTCACTTTTGTTGCCATTTTCTTTGTGGCTTTTTTCTATGTTTGGAAAAGAGGTGCGCTGGACTGGGACAAATAAGCCGTATCGAAATAATAAATCAGAAATTTTAGAGCTTGGTTTTGAATTTGAATCGGTTTAAAATCAAATATTTAATCTAAAATCCAACAAAATGTCAGACAAAAAACCAGTAATAATTACAGACGCACCGGCTCCCGATGGTTATGAAGGAGAAGGTTTTTTCGCAACCAAACTCAGCAGCGTCATCGGAATGGCGAGAAAATATTCTTTGTGGCCCTTACCATTTGCGACTTCGTGCTGCGGGATCGAGTTTATGGCAACATTGAACCCAACCTACGATGCCTCCAGATTCGGGATGGAAAGAAACTCCTTCTCACCAAGACAGGCAGATATGCTGATGGTTTGCGGAACAATTTCCAAGAAGTTAGGTCCGGTTCTTAAAGAAGTTTATACCCAAATGGCTGAGCCAAAATGGGTAGTTGCCGTTGGCGCTTGTGCTTCCAGCGGTGGTATTTTCGATACTTATTCGGTTCTTCAAGGAATTGACAAAATAATTCCTGTAGACGTATATGTTCCGGGATGTCCGCCAAGACCAGAGCAGATCATCGAAGGTGTGATGCAGGTACAGGCACTTGCCGAAAGTGAAAGTATCAGAAGAAGAGACACACCGGAATACCGTGCGCTCTTGGATTCTTATGATATCAGTTATTAAAATCTAATTTCAGGATTTTAAATTTTGAATTTAATTATGACGAACGAATTTGTATTAGAAGCGCTGACAAGAGAATTTCCGGATTCCGTACTTCACAGTTCAGAGCCTTATGGAATGCTGACGGTGGAAATCAAAAAGGATGACATCAAAAAGGTGATTCATTATCTTAGAGATTCTACACTGGAATTTAATTTCCTGACGGATATCTGCGGAATTCATTATCCTGAGACTCCGGAGAAAGAAATTGGTGTAATCTATCATCTTCATAATATGATGGCGAATTTCAGAATTCGTCTCAAAGTGTTTATGACCAGAGAAAATATCGAAGTAGATTCTATGGTGGATTTGTATGCAGGAGCTAACTGGATGGAAAGAGAAACTTATGATTTCTATGGAATCCAATTCAAGGGACATCCTGATCTGAGACCAATCCTTAACATGGATGATCTTGGCTATCACCCGATGCTGAAAGAATACAAGCTGGAAGATGGAACAAGGACGGACAAGAACGACGCAATGTTCGGAAGATAGGACAAATTTGAAATCGGAAATTTGAAATTTGAAATTCGTCAAAAATCTCAAACCTCAAATTTCAAACCTCAAATAAAATTTATTATGAAAGATAACTCATTATCTAATATACTTAACCAATACGAAAGCAAGGAGCAAATCGACGGACAATTGTACACGTTGAATCTTGGTCCTACGCACCCAGCGACGCACGGGATTTTCCAGAATGTCCTGACGATGGACGGCGAGAGAATCCTGCACTCGGAGCAGACAGTTGGTTACATCCACAGAGCATTCGAAAAGATTTCCGAAAGAAGAAACTTTGCTCAGATTACGACACTGACAGACCGTATGAATTATTGTTCTGCGCCTATTAATAATCTCGGCTGGCATATGACGGTGGAAAAACTGATTGGTGTAGAAGTTCCCAAACGTGTAGATTATATGCGTGTTATTTTGATGGAATTAGCCAGAATCGGTGACCATTTGATTTGTAATGGTGTAACGGGAATGGACTCCGGTGCTATTACAGGTCTTACATACATGTTCATCGAAAGAGAACGTATCTATGATATGTATGAGCAAATCTGTGGTGCGAGGATGACGACCAATATGGGAAGAATCGGTGGTTTTGAAAGAGACCTGACCCCGAAGTTCCACGAATTGATAAAAGATTTTCTTAAAACTTTCCCGCCAAGATTTCAGGAGTTCTGTAATCTTTTGGAAAGAAACAGAATTTTTATGGACAGAACCATTGGTACAGGTGCAATTTCTGCGGAGCGTGCTTTAAGCTATGGTTTTACAGGTCCTAATTTACGTGCTGCTGGTGTCGATTACGATGTGAGAGTAGCGCAACCTTATTCTTCTTATCAGGATTTTGATTTCATCATTCCTGTAGGAACTGCCGGTGATACTTACGACCGTTTCATGGTTCGTCAGCAGGAAATCTGGGAATCTATCAAAATCATCAAACAAGCTTACGAAAATTTGCCTGAAGGACCATTCCACGCAGACGTTCCGGAATTTTATCTTCCTGAGAAAGCAGATGTTTATCAGAAAATGGAAGCATTGATTTACCATTTCAAAATCGTGATGGGAGAAACGGATGTTCCTAAAGGCGAAGTTTACCACGCTGTGGAAGGCGGAAACGGAGAGTTAGGATTCTATTTGGTAAGTGATGGTGGGAGAAGTCCTTACAGACTGCATTTCAGAAGACCTTGTTTTATTTATTACCAGGCCTATCCTGAAATGATTACAGGCTCTGTAATTTCTGACGCAATCGTAACGATGTGTAGTATGAATATCATTGCTGGAGAATTAGACGCATAGAAAGACATTAAGAAAAAAGATGAAAGATAAAAGACTTTCATTTCAAAATAAAAATTGAATTTAGAATTCAGAATTGCGAGTCTTGACTCTTTATTCTTGGTTCTTTAATCTTAAATAAAATGAGCGAAACAATTGCTTTTAAACCTGAAAGCCTGGCGCAGGTTCATAAAATAATCGCAAGATATCCGGAAGGCAGACAAAAATCTGCTTTGATTCCGGTTTTGCATATTGCACAGAAAGAATTTGACGGTTGGTTATCTGTTCCGGTTATGGATTATGTAGCGGAATTATTGAGCATTACGCCGATTGAAGTTTATGAAGTGGCAACCTTCTACACAATGTTTAATATGAAGCCAGTTGGCAAATATGTTTTGGAAGTTTGCAGAACCGGACCTTGTATGCTGAACGGAAGCGATAACATCCTAAACCACATCCGCACAAAACTGAATATCAAAGACGGTGGAACTTCTGAAGACGGTTTATTCACGCTTAAGCCTGCTGAATGTCTGGGTGCATGCGGTTATGCGCCGATGATGCAACTAGGAAAATATTTCCACGAAAATCTGACCATAGAAAAAGTGGACGAAATCATCGAGCTTTGCAGACAAGGTGCGATAGATTTAGGTTAATCATTAATTGAGATAATAATTAAGCAAAAAGCCAAAAGCTAATTGCAATAAGCTTTTATAAACAATGAGTAAAAAACTTTTACTTAAAAACGCACATATAGACGGAATCCGTTACTTCGAAACTTACCGCAAACATGGTGGTTACGAAGCGGCAGAGAAAGCGCTGAAGATGACGACTGATCAAGTTCTGGAAGAAGTTAAAGCTTCCGGACTCAGAGGACGTGGCGGCGCCGGTTTCCCAACTGGAATGAAATGGAGTTTCCTGGCAAAACCGGAAGGTGTTCCCAGACACCTGGTAGTAAACGCCGACGAATCCGAGCCTGGAACTTTCAAGGACAGATATCTGATGGAGTTTCTTCCTCATCTTCTGATTGAAGGAATGTTGATTTCATCGTACTGTTTAGGTTCCAATGTTTCCTACATCTACATCCGTGGAGAATATTCCTGGATTCCCGATATTCTGGAAGAAGCCATCGAGGAAGCTAAAGCTGCGGGATTTCTTGGTAAAAACATCTTAGGAACCGGCTTCGATCTGGAGATTTATGTTCAGAGAGGTGCTGGAGCTTATATCTGTGGAGAAGAAACGGCATTGCTTGAATCTCTTGAAGGCAGAAGAGGAAACCCAAGACTGAAACCACCTTTCCCAGCTGTAAAAGGACTTTGGGAAAGACCAACAGTTGTGAATAATGTTGAATCCATTGCAGCGGTTGTTCCAATCATTGACATTACTGGCGCTGAATATGCTAAAATTGGTGTAGGAAGGTCAACGGGAACCAAATTGATTTCAGCTTGTGGTAACATCAATAAACCAGGCGTTTACGAAATCGATATGACGATTACGGTAGAGGAATTCATTTATTCTGATGAATATTGTGGTGGAATCCCCAATAATAAAAAACTGAAAGCTTGTATCCCAGGCGGAAGTTCTGTGCCGATTGTTCCAGCCAATCTTTTACTGAAAACCATCAACGGTGAACCAAGATATATGAATTATGAATCCCTTGCTGACGGTGGTTTTGCTACCGGAACCATGATGGGCTCAGGTGGATTTATCGTTTTGGATGAAGACCAATGTGTGGTCAATCATACAATGACATTAGCAAGATTCTACAACCATGAGAGTTGTGGGCAATGTACGCCTTGCCGTGAAGGAACGGGCTGGATGTACAAAATCTTGAAAAAAATAGAAAACGGACAAGGTAAAATGGAAGACATCGATTTGCTTTGGGACATCCAGAGAAAAATCGAAGGGAATACCATTTGTCCTTTGGGAGATGCGGCGGCCTGGCCGGTTGCAGCAGCTATCAGACACTTCAGAGACGAGTTCGAGTGGCACGTCAACAATCCTGAACTGTGCCTGACCCAGAATTACGGAATCGCCCATTATGCTGACCCAATACCGGCAGTGGCTAACAATTAAGAAGAGAATTTGATTTTTTCGAATTCAAGATAATAATGAAGAAGTTCTTTGAATTAGTTTTTGTATTTTTTATCGGCACCCATATATTTGGTCAGAAAAAAATAAAAGATTCAGCCGTTGTCGTAGAAACCACGGAATTTAATCCCACAACGGACAACGCATCGAAAATAATTAAAAAAGGTTCGATGTTTATCTTTTGGGGCTGGAACAGAGCAGCTTTTAGCAAGTCTGATATCCGTTTCAAAGGGAATGGTTATGATTTTACGCTGAATAATGTCGTAGCACACGATAGACCATCTGCCTTGAGCTGGGACTATATCAACCCGGGAGAATTATCAGCGCCTCAATTTAATTTCAGGTATGCCTATTTTATAAAGGATAATTTGGCATTAGTCTTTTCGCAAGACCATATGAAATATGTGATGGACCAAAATCAAACTGCAAAATTTAATGGCCAGATTTCTGACCCTACTTATGCAGCGATGATTAAGAACGAACAAGTCGATTTGACGGATGAGCAATTCTTAACCTTCGAGCATACCGATGGTTTGAATTATATCAACATTGGATTAGAAAAATACAAAAACATCTTATCTAAAAAGAATTTTGATATCTTTTGGTCTTATGGTGGCGGTGCTGGCGCGCTGATGCCTAAGAGCAATGTCAAACTTTTTGGGAATGAGAGAAGTGACAGATACCATTTTGCAGGATTTGGATTGGACGCAAGAACCAACATCAATTTTGTTTTTTGGAATCATATAATGGCAAGAGTGGAAGGAAAATTTGGCTACATTAATATGCCGGATATCAAAACCACTCTAAATAACAAACCTGATAAAGCCAGTCAGGACTTTGTATTCTACCAGGTGAACTTTGGTGTAGGATACATTTTTAATAGAAAATTTAATAAAAATTAAGCTAATTGCCAAAAGCAAGCTGCTAAAAGCAATATTATGAGCGAAGAAGTCAAAAAATTTAAAATTACCATAGACGGACAGACTACCGAAGTCCTGCCCGGAACTTCTATTTTGGAAGCCGCCAGACAAATCGGAGGCAAATCTGTTCCGCCGGCAATGTGCTACTACAGCAAGTTGGAAACCAGTGGCGGACGTTGCAGAACGTGTCTCGTGGAAGTTTCAAAAGGTTCTGAAGCTGACCCAAGACCAATGCCGAAATTGGTGGCAAGCTGCAGAACCGGTGTGATGGATGGAATGGAAGTGAAAAACTTAACTTCCGAGAAAGCACAGGAAGGTAGAAAAGCGGTTACAGAATTTTTACTTTTAAATCATCCGTTAGACTGTCCAATTTGTGACCAGGCCGGAGAATGTCATCTTCAGGATTTGGGTTACGAGCACGGAAATTTGGAAACCAGAACAGAGTTCGAAAGAAATACTCACGATGCAGACGACATTGGTCCGAACATCAAACTGAACATGAACCGTTGCATCCTTTGCGCAAGATGCGTATTGGCAGCGAATCAGTTGACAGAAAAAAGAGAGCACGGCATCCTTTACAGAGGAGACCACGCAGAAATTTCAACGATGCTCAACAAAGCTTTGGACAATGATTTCATCGGTAACGTGATTGATGTCTGTCCGGTTGGAGCTTTGACCGACAGAACCGCAAGATTCGAAAGCCGGGTTTGGTTTACTAAACCATACAACGCCACTTGCTCCTGTACCAAATGCAGCGGCAAAGCGGTGCTTTGGATGAAAGGCGAAGAAGTCATAAGAGTAACGGCGAGAAAAGACCAATATGGAGAAGTGGAAGATTGGATTTGTGATGAATGCCGTTTCCACAGAAAAGACACTGCGCTCTGGAACATCGAAGGACCAAGACATATCGACAGACATTCTGTGATTTCCCTAAATCATTACGAGAAAAAAACAGACAGCTACAATGTTCTTGAAAATCCTGAAGCTAAGGAAATTGGTCTGAGAGACGAAAAAGAAATTGAAAAATTGGATAACGAAACAATTTAAATTATCTGATTAAATTCAAATAACGATTATGGAATTGATTACTTTCAAATTAATATTGGTACTTGCCCTTTTTTTACTGGCATTGACCATTGCCGCCTACTCCACTTGGGCAGAAAGAAAAGTTGCTGCTGTGATGCAGGACAGAATCGGACCAAGCAAAGCAGGACCTTTCGGATTACTGCAGCCGCTCGCTGATGGTGGTAAGTTTTTCTTTAAGGAAGATTTTACACCAGCAAATGCTGAAAAGTTTCTTTTTATCCTGGGACCTTCTTTGGTAATGTTCATTTCTCTGATTACCGGCGCTGTAATTCCTTGGGGAAAAAGCTTAAATATTGGCGGAACCTCGTTCGACCTTCAGGTTGCGAATATTGATGTTGGTGTTCTTTATATTATCGGAATGGCTTCCATCGGAGTTTATGGAATTATGATCGGTGGCTGGGCATCCAACAATAAATATTCATTATTAGGTGCCATTCGTGCTTCTTCTCAGATGATTTCCTACGAGTTAGCAATGGGATTGGCACTTCTCTCTATCATTATGATGAACGGAAGTCTTGACCTGAAAGTGATTACAGAAACACAAGCAACTGGAAAACTTTGGGGTTTATTTTCCCTAGACGGAATGAACTGGAACATATTCTATCAGCCATTGGCATTTTTGATCTTCATCATTGCGGCATTGGCAGAAACCAACAGACATCCTTTTGACTTGCCAGAATGTGAATCCGAACTTGTAACTGGATATTCCACAGAATATTCTTCTATGAAATTAGGACTTTATATGTTTGGAGAATATGTTAATATGTTTATCTCCAACGCATTTATGGTAGCATTATTTTTCGGAGGTTATAACTATCCTGGAATTGAATGGGTTACACAAAACTGGGGAGAAAATGCTGCTGGAATATTGAGCATCTTTGCATTCCTGACAAAAACAATTATCGGAATTCTGATTTTTATGTGGATCAGATGGACATTGCCAAGATTCAGATATGACCAGTTGATGCACCTTGGATGGAAAACATTGATTCCTCTAGCTTTGGTTAATTTGATGATAACGGGCTCATTGATTTTAGCATTCGGAAATTAATATTGAATATAAAATTTAAGATAAAGACAAGATTAGTCTAAAATCTAATGTCTAACATCTAACATCTATAATTAAATGAAACTTACTAACAGATCAAAAGTTGTTTCGAACAAGGAAATGACCCTTGCAGAGAAAATCTACCTTCCGGCGGTATTCAAAGGAATGGGGATTACCCTCAAGCACGCTGTGAGAAATATTGTAAAAGGTCCGCCAATTTATCCTTATCCTGAAGTAGATAAACCCAGGGCAGAAATTTGGAGAGGTCAGCACGTCTTGAAAAGAGACGAAGAAGGCCGAGAAAGATGCACTGCTTGTGGACTTTGCGCAGTGGCTTGTCCTGCCGAAGCGATTACTATGGTTGCTGCTGAAAGAACCAAAGAGGAAAAACACCTTTATCGCGAAGAAAAATACGCTGAGAGCTACGAAATCAATATGCTGAGATGTATTTTCTGTGGAATGTGTGAAGAAGCCTGTCCTAAATCTGCTATTTATCTTACAGACCGTTTGGTAGATGTAGAAACCAACAGAGGTTCTTTTATCTACGGAAAAGATAAGTTAGTAGAGAAAATAAATGAAAGGATTGACATCACACCAAGACAGTCCGATAAACAAAAAAATGCAGTGAAGTAATGGATCAGATTTTATTTTTCTTTGTCGCATTTTTAGCTATTGCAAGTGCTGTTTATTTTGTTTTTGCAAAAAATCCACTATATGCCATCTTATCACTGATTGTGACGATGTTCTCAATTGCCGGAATGTACATTCTTCTGAATGCACAGTTTTTAGGAATTGTACAGATCATTGTTTACGCTGGTGCTATTATGGTTCTTTTCCTTTACATTTTGATGATGCTTAACCTTAATAAAGAAGACGAAAGCAAGAAGGCTAGCCTTCCGAAATTTATCGGGGTTTTTTCTGCAAGTATTCTTTTCATCGGGATGTTGGGCGCTTATAAAGGTCTAACTGGGAACACAACGGTTGCCAACAATATAGACCAGTCAGTAGGTCTTACCAAGAACCTGGGAAGATTATTGTTTAACGAATATGTATTGCCGTTTGAGCTGGCATCTGTGCTTATCCTTGCGGGTATTGTAGGAGCTGTTCTGATTGGTAAAAAAGATTTATAGGATATGAATACATTTATACAACAAGTTCCTTTGGAATACTTTATCATTCTGAGCACGATTCTTTTCTGCTTCGGAGTTTTAGGAGTTTTGGTGCGCAAAAACGCTATCGTGATTTTGGGCTGTGTAGAATTGATGCTTAATTCCGTAAATCTTTTGCTTGCTGCATTTTCGGCTTACAAAGGTGATGGTCACGGGCA
>CAJYLO010000025.1 GCA_913776245.1 uncultured Chryseobacterium sp. | reverse complement strand
TGCCCGTGACCATCACCTTTGTAAGCCGAAAATGCAGCAAGCAAAAGATTTACGGAATTAAGCATCAATTCTACACAGCCCAAAATCACGATAGCGTTTTTGCGCACCAAAACTCCTAAAACTCCGAGGCAGAAAAGAATCGTGCTCAGAATGATAAAGTATTCCAGAGGAACTTGTTGTATAAATGTATTCATATCCTATAAATCTTTTTTACCGATCAGAACAGCTCCCACAATACCCGCAAGGATAAGCACAGATGCCAGCTCAAACGGCAATACATATTCGTTAAACAATAATCTTCCCAGGTTTTTGGTAAGACCTACGGACTGGTCTATATTGTTGGCAACCGCTGTGTTCCCAGTAAGACCTTTATAAGCGCCCAACATCCCGATGAAAAGAATACTTGCAGAAAAAACTCCGATGAATTTCGGAAGGCTGGCCTTCTTGCTTTCGTCTTCTTTATTGAGGTTAAGCATCATCAAAATGTAAAGGAAAAGAACCATAATAGCACCAGCGTAAACAATGATCTGTACGATTCCTAAAAACTGGGCATTCAAAAGAATATACATCCCTGCAATAGAAAACATCGTCACAATCAGTGATAGAATGGCATAAAGCGGATTTTTTGCAAAGACAAAATAAACGGCACTTGCTATGGCTAAAAATGCGACAAAGAAAAATAAAATCTGATCCATTACTTCACTGCATTTTTTTGTTTATCGGACTGTCTTGGTGTGATGTCAATCCTTTCATTTATTTTCTCTACCAACTTGTCTTTTCCGTAGATAAAAGAACCTCTGTTGGTTTCTACATCTACCAAACGGTCCGTAAGATAGATGGCCGATTTCGGACAGGCTTCTTCACACATTCCGCAGAAAATGCATCTCAGCATATTGATTTCATAGCTTTCCGCATATTTCTCTTCCCTGTAAAGATGTTTCTCTTCTCTGGTTCTTTCGGCAGCAACCATAGTAATCGCTTCAGCAGGACAAGCGACTGCGCAAAGTCCGCAAGCGGTACATCTTTCGCGGCCTTCTTCATCTCTTTTAAGAACGTGCTGGCCTCTCCAGATTTCTGCCCTAGGTTTATCCACCTCAGGATAAGGATAAATTGGCGGGCCTTTTACGATATTTCTCACAGCGTGCTTCAGGGTAATCCCCATTCCTTTGAATACCGCCGGAAGGTAGATTTTCTCTGCAAGGGTCATTTCCTTATTCGAAACAACTTTTGATCTGTTAGTAAGTTTCATTTAATTATAGATGTTAGATGTTAGACATTAGATTTTAGACTAATCTTGTCTTTATCTTAATTTTTATATTCAATACTAATTTCCGAAAGCTAAAATTAATGCACCGGTAATCATCAAATTAACCAAAGCCAGTGGAATCAATGTTTTCCATCCCAGATGCATCAACTGATCGTATCGGAATCTTGGAAGCGTCCATCTGATCCACATGAAAATCAGGATTCCGATGACCGTTTTACCAAGAAATGCTGCAATGCTTAATATTCCGGCGGTGTTCTCTCCCCAATTTTGTGTTACCCACTCAATTCCTGGATAGTTATAACCTCCGAAGAACAAAGCAACCATAAATGCGTTGGAAATAAACATATTCACATATTCCCCGAACATATAGAGTCCTAATTTCATTGAGGAATATTCTGTGGAATAACCTGTTACAAGCTCAGATTCACATTCAGGTAAGTCAAACGGATGTCTGTTGGTTTCTGCTAATGCCGCAATGATGAAAATCAAAAATGCCAATGGCTGATAAAAGATATTCCAGTTCATTCCATCCAGAGAAAATAATCCCCAAAGTTTTCCTGTAGCCTGAGATTCTGTAATGACTTTAAGGTCCAGGCTTCCATTCATCATAATGATGGAAAGTAATGCCAGTCCCATTGCCAATTCGTAGGAAATCATCTGGGAAGATGCTCGGATTGCCCCTAATAATGAGTACTTGTTGTTAGAAGCCCAACCTCCGATCATGATCCCATAAACACCGATGGAAGCCATTCCGATAATGTAAAGGACACCAACATCGATATTGGCAACCTGAAGGTCGAACGAAGTCCCGCCAATATTTAAGCTTTTTCCCCAGGGAATCACTGCACCAGTGATAAGTGAAATGAACATTACCAAAGATGGTCCGAGAATAAAAAGAAATTTTTCCGCATTTGCCGGTGTAAAATCTTCCTTAAAGAAAAACTTACCACCATCAGCAAGCGGTTGTAGCAATCCGAATGGTCCGGCTTTGCTTGGCCCGATCCTGTCCTGCATCACGGCTGCGACTTTTCTCTCTGCCCAGGTGGAGTAGGCTGCAATGGTTAATGCAAGCAAAAACAGGGCAAGTACCAATATAATTTTGAAAGTAATTAATTCCATAATTGTTATTTGAATTTAATCAGACAAATGAATACTAAATTATTTCGTTGTCCAATTTTTCAATTTCTTTTTCGTCTTTTAAACCGATTTCTTTAGCTTCAGGATTTTCCAGAACATTGTAACTGTCTGTTTTTTTCTCATAATGATTCAGAGAAATCACAGAATGTCTGTCGATGTGTCTTGGTCCTTCAATATTCCAATACTTAACATCTTTTCTTTCAAAACGACACTCATTGCAAATCCATTCTTCCACTTCACCGTATTGGTCTTTTCTGGCTGTCACTCTCACAACTTCATCGCCTTTCATCCAAAGTACAGCCTTTCCGGAACATTTCTCACATTTACAGGTTGCATTGTAAGGCTTTGTAAACCAGACTCTGCTTGCGAATCTAGCCGTTCTGTCGGTCAAAGCACCTACAGGACAAACATCAATCACATTTCCGATGAATTCATTATCCAGTGCTTTATTCAACATCGTTGATATCTCCGCGTGGTCACCTCTGTAAAGGATGCCGTGCTCTCTTTTTTCTGTCAGCTGATTCGCTGCCAGTACACATCTTGCGCAAAGAATGCAACGGTTCATATTCAGTTTGATGTACGGACCGATGTCATCTGCATCATAAGTATTCCGCTCAAATTCCGTTCTTGTTTCAACATTTCCGTGTTCATAGCCAAGATCCTGAAGATGACATTCTCCGGCCTGATCACAAACAGGACAATCCAACGGATGGTTGACCAAAAGAAACTCAGTAACAGCTTTTCTGCCTTCCTGTGCTTTTTCGGAGGTGAGGTTTTTTACTTCCATTCCGTCCATTACACCAGTTCTGCAGCTTGCTACCAATTTAGGCATTGGACGCGGATCAGCTTCGGAACCTTTGGAAACTTCTACAAGACACGTTCTGCAACGGCCACCGCTGGTTTCCAGCTTGCTGTAATAGCACATTGCGGGAGGAACAGATTTTCCGCCGATTTGTCTTGCCGCTTCCAGAATAGAAGTTCCGGGCAAAACTTCGGTAGTCTGTCCGTCTATGGTAATTTTAAATTTTTTGACTTCTTCGCTCATATCTTATGCTTTTGGCTATATGCATTCAGCAATAGTCTTCTATTTTTATTTCAATTTTCTGTTAAAAACGTATCCGATTCCAAAGTTGACCTGGTAGAATACGAAGTCCTGACTCGCTTTATCAGGCTTATTATTAAGTGTGGTTTTGATATCCGGCATATTGATGTAGCCAAATTTTCCCTCTACTCTTGCCATTAAATGATCCCAGAATATAAGATCAATATTAGCTCTTGCATCTAGGCCGAAACCTGCCAAGTGATACCTGTCACTTCTTTCGTTTCCAAAAAGCTTGACATTACTTTTTGGCATCAGCGCACCGATACCGCCACCATAAGCCCAAAAGATATCAAAATTCTTTTTGGATAATATGTTTTTGTATTTCTCTAAACCGGCATTAATGTAATTCAATCCATCCGTATGTTCAAAGGTCAGAAACTGCTCATCTGTCATATCTACTTCTCCGTTATGAATCATACCTGCATAAACCGGATCCGAAATATGACCGTTTATACTAACCTTCTGATTCTGATCCATCACATATTTCATATGATCCTGTGCTACGACTAACGCTAAATTATCTTTCAGAAAATAAGCAAACCTGAAATTAAACTGCGGTATGGAAAGCCTGCTGGGATCAATATAAGCCATACTTAATTCTGAAGGCCTGTCATGTGCAACTACATTATTCAAGGTGAAATCATAACCATTCCCTTTGAAATGGATGTCAGATTTGCTAAATCCTGCTCTGTTCCAACCCCAAAAAACGAACATTGTTCCTTTTTTCAAAGTTTGTTTATTACCAAAATCGTAATTATCGGATATTTCCTGAGTTGCATTATTACTTTGTCCAAAAACAAAATTCAATCCTACAAAAAATACAAAAACTAATTCAAAGAACTTTTTCATCATCATTTATCAATCTGAAATTCAGATTCAATTTTAATTATTACTAACAGCCGGAATCGGGTCTGCATAATTTGCCAGTCCGTAGTTTTGTGTCAGGCAAAGTTCAGGATTATTGACGTGCCATTCGAATTCATCTCTGAAGTGTCTGATAGCAGCAGCAACCGGCCAGGCCGCAGCATCACCCAAAGGACAAATGGTGTTTCCTTCGATTTTTCTCTGGATGTCCCAAAGCAAATCAATATCTTCCATTTTCCCCTGTCCGTTTTCTATTTTCTTTAGGATCTTGTACATCCAGCCCGTTCCTTCACGGCAAGGTGTACACTGTCCGCAACTTTCGTGATTATAAAATCGTGCTAAAGTCATTGTATGATTGACCACACACTGGTCTTCATCCAAAACAATAAATCCGCCTGAACCCATCATAGTGCCGGTAGCAAAACCGCCATCAGCTAGGGATTCATAGTTCATATATCTTGGTTCGCCATTTACAGTTCTCAGCAATAGATTAGCAGGAACGATCGGAACAGAGCTTCCTCCCGGGATACAGGCTTTCAGCTTTTTACCATTCGGGATCCCGCCACAATATTCATCAGAATAAATAAATTCCTCAACGGTAATGGTCATATCGATCTCGTAAACGCCTGGTTTATTGATATTACCACAAGCCGAAATCAATTTGGTTCCAGTTGATCTGCCAACGCCAATTTTAGCATATTCCGCACCTCCAATTTCGATGATTGGGACAACTGCCGCAATCGATTCAACGTTATTGACAACGGTTGGTCTTTCCCAAAGTCCTTTCACAGCGGGGAAAGGTGGTTTAAGTCTTGGGTTTCCTCTTCTTCCTTCAAGCGATTCCAGCAATGCAGTTTCTTCACCGCAAATGTAAGCACCTGCGCCTCTCTGAACATAAATCTCCAAATCATAGCCCGTTCCTAAGATATTCTTTCCAAGAAATCCAGCAGCTTTTGCTTCTTCGATTGCTTCTTCCAAAATATCAGGAATCCAGGAATATTCTCCTCGGATATAGATGTAGGAAACATTGGAACCTAAACAATACGATGAAATCAACATTCCTTCAATCAAAAGATGCGGAAGAAATTCCATCAGGTATCTGTCCTTGAAAGTCCCGGGTTCAGATTCGTCTGCATTTACCACCAAGTGTCTTGGAACACCTTCCGGCTTTGCCAGGAAACTCCACTTCATTCCCGTCGGGAAACCAGCGCCACCTCTTCCTCTGAGTCCGGAAACTTTAACTTCTTCCAGAACTTCATCGGTCGTCATTTTAAGCGCTTTCTCCGCAGCTTCGTAACCACCGTGTTTGCGATAAGTTTCGAAGTAACGGATTCCGTCTATATGTGCGTTTTTAAGTAAAAGTTTTTTACTCATTTCTTTAATATTAATCTAAAGCGATTGCCCCTTGTCTGCAAAGATCAAGGATTTCGTCTACTTTTTCTATAGTTAAATTTTCGTGATAGAATTTACCAAGCTGCATCATTGGTGCATAGCCACAGGCGCCAAGACATTCGGCTGGCTTCAGAGTGAATAAGCCATCTTCAGAAGTTCCGCCGTCCTTGATGTTTAGTTTTGTACGGATATGATTCAGGATGTTGTCGCTTCCGTTCAGCATACAAGGTCCTGTTCTGCAAACTTCCAAAACATATTTTCCAACAGGCTTCATATTAAACATCGTGTAGAAAGTAGCTACTTCATAAACTTCAATCGGAGTGATATTCAATAGTTCTGCTACATAATCCATAACGGGAACAGCCAACCATCCTCCAAATTCTTTCTGTGCCAAATGCAATACCGGAATCAGTGCCGATTTTTGTCTTCCTTCCGGATATCTTGCGATAATTTTATGAACCTGCGCTAAGCTTTCAGGTTTAAATGCAATTGTTTCGCTCATTTTATTTAAGATTAAAGAATCAAGAACAAAGAGTCAAGACTCGCAATTCTGAATTCTAAATTCAATTTTTATTTTGAAATGAAAGTCTTTTATCTTTCATCTTTTTTCTTAATGTCTTTCTATGCGTCTAATTCGCCCGCAATAATATTCATACTACACATTGTCACAATCGCATCGGAGATTACTGAACCGGTAATCATTTCCGGATACGCCTGATAGTAGATGAAACAAGGTCTTCTGAAATGCAGTCTGTAAGGACTTCTTCCGCCGTCGCTCACCAGATAAAAACCTAGTTCGCCGTTTCCGCCTTCTACCGCGTGGTAAACTTCGCCTTTCGGAACATCGGTTTCTCCCATTACGATTTTAAAGTGATAAATCAGGGCTTCCATTTTTTGGTAAACATCTGCTTTTTCAGGCAGATAGAATTCCGGAACGTCTGCGTGGAAAGGACCTTCAGGAAGATTTTCGTAAGCTTGTTTGATGATTTTAATCGATTCCCAGATTTCCTGCTGACGAACCATAAAGCGGTCATAGGTATCACCCGCAGTTCCAACCGGAATGATGAAATCAAAATCCTGATAAGATGAATAAGGTTGTGCCACTCTCACATCATAATCAACACCGGCAGCACGCAGGTTAGGACCTGTAAAACCGTAGCTCAAAGCTCTTTCCGCAGAAATGGCACCTGTTCCGATGGTTCTGTCCATAAAGATTCTGTTTCTTTCCAGAAGATTGCAGAATTCCTGGAATCTTGGTGGGAAAGTCTTAAGGAAATCTTTGATCAGTTCGTGGAATTTCGGCGTCAAGTCTCTTTCAAAACCACCGATTCTTCCCATATTGGTCGTCATTCTTGCACCACAAATCTGCTCATACATGTCGTAGATACGTTCTCTTTCGATGAACATATAAGTAAGGCCTGTAATTGCGCCGGAGTCCATTCCCGTTACACCATTACAGATCAAATGATCGCCGATTCTTGCTAATTCCATCAAAATCACGCGCATATAATCTACACGTTTTGGAACTTCCACACCAATCAGTTTTTCCACGGTCATATGCCAGCCAATATTATTGATTGGGGCAGAGCAATAGTTCATACGGTCTGTGAGCGTCGTAATCTGGGCAAAATTTCTTCTTTCGGAAATTTTTTCAAATGCCCTGTGAATATAGCCAACCGTTTGCTCGGAATGAAGGATTCTTTCGCCATCCATCGTTAGGACGTTTTGAAAAATCCCGTGTGTCGCAGGGTGCGTAGGACCAAGATTCAACGTGTATAGTTGCCCGTCGATTTGTTCCTTGCTTTCGTATTGGTTTAGTATATTAGATAATGAGTTATCTTTCATAATATTTGCTTTTAGCTATTTGCTTCTGGCTATTGGCTAAATGCCATCAGCCATAGGCTATATTATCTTCCGAACATTGCATCATTTTTGTCTGTCCTTGTTCCGTCTTCCAGCTTATATTCTTTCAGCATCGGGTGGTAACCAAGGTCTTCCATATTAAGAATAGTTCTCAGATCCGGATGACCTTTGAATTTGATGCCATAGAAATCATAGGTCTCTCTTTCCATCCAGTTGGCACCTGCATATAAGTCTACCATTGAATCGACCTCAATGTTTTCCCTGGACATAAATACTTTCAGACGAATTCTGAAATTCGTCATCATATTATGTAAATGGTAAATGACACCGATTTCTTTTTCAGGTGTCTCAGGATAATGAATACCACAGATATCCGTCAGGAAATTGAATTCCAAAGAAGAATCTTTGAGGTAGTGGATCACTTTCTTGATATCATCTTTTTTGATTTCCACTGTCAGCATTCCGTAAGGTTCTGAGCTGGAAATAACGGAATCCGGGAATTCTCTTGTTATGGCTTCTAATACAAACTCGTTCGTCATAATTTAAATTCAAAATTAACAATCCTTGAACCGAATTTTAATTGCTAATATTATAAGAGTCCAGAAGCGCCTGGTATTCCGGCGTGTCTCTTCTTCTGATGCTTTCGCTTTCGGCAAGAGCCTGAACCTGCATTACTCCTTCAATGATCTGCTCTGGTCTTGGCGGACATCCCGGAACATAAACGTCTACAGGAATGATTTTATCAATTCCCTGCAAAACTGAGTATGTGTCAAAAATCCCACCGCTGGAAGCGCAAGCGCCAACAGCGACCACCCATTTAGGTTCAGCCATCTGGGTATAAACTTCTTTAAGAACAGGACCTAACTTTTTTGAAATTGTTCCGCAAACCATCAGCATATCTGCCTGTCTCGGTGAGAAAGAGTTTCTTTCCATTCCGAATCGGGATGCATCATAAGTCGGGTTCAAAGTGGCCATAAATTCGATGCCACAGCAAGATGTCGCAAATGGCAAAGGCCACAGCGAATATTTCCTCGCCATTCCGATAACGCTGCTCAGCTTGGTTGCAAAAAAACCTTCTCCTTCATATCCTTCGGGAGCAGGCGCGTCTGTAATTATTACTGGTTTTTTGTCTGACATTTTTTTTGATTTTAGATTAAACGCTTGATTTTAAATAGATTCAAATTCAAAACCAACCTCTAAAATTTTTGATTTATAATTTCAATTACCTTATTTGTCCCAATCCAGAGCGCCGCGTTTCCAAACATAGAAAAACGCCACAAAGAAAATTGCCACGAATGTCAGCACCGCTAAAAAGCCCTGCATCCCGAATTCTCTGAAATTAACGGCATAAGGATAGAAAAATACGATTTCGATATCGAACAATACGAACAATACCGCAGTTAAGAAATATTTGATGGAAAATGGTGTTCTGGCATTTCCTTCCACAGGAATACCACATTCCCAGCTTGAGTTTTTGACGGAATTCCCTTTCTTTTGCTTAGGTCCCAGAAAATGGGCCCCCAGCAAAGATATTGCTACGAATCCAAGACCAACGGCGGCCTGAATCAGTATAGGGATATAATTTTCAGGTAAATTCATAAAGTCTAAATTTAACTATGCAAAAATACTAAATAAAGATTTAATATATTAAATTATCGACCTTGCTAAAAGAAGAGAAAAGTCTGTTTTAGTAAATTTAGAATAATTATAAATAAGCATTATTTGTCTTTTTTACCCATCTTTTTCAGAACCAGATACGCAATGTAAGCGATATAAAGGAATAAGGCGCTGGCAAACAGTATATTGATCAACGTGTCTGCTTTCTGATCTTTTACAGGTTCCAGGAAATTGTAAAGAATAAATGCTATAATCAGTATTCCGTAAATGATAAGTTGCTTCTTCAATTTTGCATTTTTTTTCAAAGTTAGAAAATAATATAAGTCTTTAATGTTAAACAATTGTTTAACATTATTAGGCTTGAATTTCTAAAGAGTAAGTTCTCCTTCTTTTATGATTCACCGGATTATAATCCTGCCAGAGCACCTGTACATTCTTATTTTCTTCCAGTTCAGGGTTAGTTTCCGCGTATTTGATTCCCATTTTCCGGAAACGGTCAAAAATCTCTTTAAAAATAATTGCGGTAACACCACGCCTTTGATAGTCCGGATGAACACCAATCAAATAGAAATTGGCCCTGTCATTTTTTTTGCCGGCCTGCAGAAAATGCCACCATCCGAATGGGAATAACCGGCCTTTGGATTTTTGTAAAGCTTTGGAATATGAAGGCATTGTAATCGCGAATGAAATTAATTCGTCTTTTTCGTCTGCAACACAGATTATATAATTTTTGTCAATAAAAGGAAAATACTTCTCTTTGTATGTTTTAATCTGCTCTTCCGAAATCGGCGTGTACGTGGAAAGATGCTTATAGGTTTCGTCCAGAAGCTTAAACATAGGTTCTACTAAAGGAAGAATCTCCTGTTTCGATTTGAAGTTGATAACTTTGAGCTTATATTTTTCCGCAATTAAGGAACTGAACTTTACCACCTTCTCCGGTAAAACTTCGGGGAAATTGATTTCAAACTCTACCCATTCTTTTTCTTTACTCAGGCCGAGATTCTCAAGATGTCTGGAATAATATTCATTATTATAAAGTCCGATCATTGTTGCCAGTTTGTCAAACCCCATCGTCAGCATTCCGGCTTTATCAAGATTTGTGAAACCCATTGGTCCTTCAATTTTTTCGATTTGATGTTCCTTTGCGAATTTTATTGCTTCATCAATCAAAGCTTTGGAGACGTTTTCATCATCAATGAAATCAAGCCAGCCAAACCGGACTTTTTTGATTCCTAGTTCTTTTTCTTCCCTATGATTGAATATGACTGCAATTCTGCCAACTATTTCGTTATTTTTATAAGCCAGAAATTGTTTTGCATCAGAATATTCCAATGCGGGATTTTGCTCTTTTTTCCAGATGTTTTTTTCTTCGCTGATTAATGGCGGAACATAATTAGGATTGTCCCGGTACAATTGCATCGGAAATTTAATGAAGTTTATCAGGTCTTTTTCAGTAACGACTTGCTTTATAATAACATTTTCCATATTCTTGCGTATCAAGAGAGCAAAGATAGGTTTTAGGCTAAAAATACCAATACTTTGGCATACTTTTTACAACAAAAACCGTCAAAACACATTAAATAGATCAATATGTATTATCTTATTATCGGAGCCGTTTTTTTGATAAGTATGTTTGTGCAGAGCAGGCTTCGTTCTAAATTCGAATATTATTCCAATGTCCACCTTAGAAACGGAATGTCCGGGAAGGAAGTGGCAGAAAAAATGCTGAGAGACAATGGTATCAATGATGTACAGGTGATTTCAGTTCCCGGTCAGTTGACCGATCATTATAATCCTGAAAATAAAACAGTTAATCTGTCGGAGGCTGTTTATATGCAGAGAAATGCTGCAGCTGCAGCCGTTGCAGCGCACGAATGCGGACACGCCGTTCAGCACGCTGTTGGCTATTCAATGCTGCAGTTCAGGTCAAAAATGGTTCCGGTGGTGAACATCAGCTCCAGATTATTGCAATTCGTCCTTATGGGAGGGATTGTAGTAATGGCAATGAGCGGTAACAAAACAATTTTAGCAGTTGGCGTTGTTCTTTTTGCAATCACGACTTTATTTGCATTTATAACGCTTCCGGTTGAATATGATGCCAGTAATCGTGCCCTGAAATGGCTGAAATCTACAGGAACGGTGACAGCAGAAGAATATGAGGGTGCGGAAGATTCACTTAAATGGGCTGCCAGAACCTATGTTGTAGCAGCACTTGGTTCGTTGGCTCAGCTTATTTATTTTGCATCGCTGCTCTCGGGAAACAGAAGGGAATAAAAGTTATGAAAAATTAAATTCCAAAAGCATCTCGGACAATTCGTCCGAGATGTTTTCTTTTTTTGCTGTTTTGATATTAGCCTTAATGATACAAATTTCCTGCGCATCAAAATCCAGAATTTTTGCGTCGTATTTATTAAGCAGTGTAAAGATTTGGTTTTGCTGGGAAAACTTAAATCGGATTTCAATTTCAGATTCCAGCTCTTTAGTGATGATTTCCGTCTGCTCAAGCGTGAATTTCGCAGTTTCTTTATACGTTTTAACCAATCCGCCAACGCCTAATTTTGTGCCGCCATAGTATCTTATCACTACAAGAAGCACATTTGTAATCTGATGCGCCAGCAATTGGTTATAAATTGGCAATCCAGCACTTCCGGAAGGTTCGCCATCGTCATTAGCACGGTAATTTTCTCCATTGATTCCTAAACGGTATGCATAGCAATGATGGGTGGCTTTCGGATGTTGCTCGTAAAGATGATTTAATCTGTTTTTGATATCGGATTCAGAATTAACAGGATACGCAAAGCCTATGAACTTGCTTCCTTTTTCTTTTATCAAAATATCTTCAGCAGCAATCTTTATGGTCTGGAATTCAAACATTCGTCAAAAATAAATATTCCGCAATTAAATTCAAGCTAAAAAAAACCGAATTATTTTTAATAGTGAATTGCTTGTAATAAAAATGAATTGGCGACTTGTCAAAAAAATTGGGAAAAAATAAAATCCCGACAATTAATTTTTATGTAATTTTGCATTTAAAATTTTTTAATATCAATGCCTAATACAATAATCATTGGCTCCGGCAGTTATGTTCCGGAAAACGTAATAGACGGCTCTTATTTTTCTGATGCTGTGTTCTATGATGATAATAATCAGCTGATTGAAAAGCCGACTGAGGAAATCATTCAGAAATTTGTGGACATTACTGAAATAGAGAACAGAAGGTATGCGAATCCTGAAGATTTTAATTCTGATCTGGCTCACAGAGCATCATTAGAAGCTATCGAAGATGCAGGCATTGATAAGGAAGAAATTGATTATATTATTTTTGCTACCAATTTTGGTGAGGTGGATGTGAACGGGATCCCGAATTTTATGCCGTCTCTTTCCGCAAGACTAAAAGGTAAGCTTGGCATTCAAAGAAGAGATTGTATCAATTACGATATGATTTTCGGTTGTCCGGGCTGGGTAGAATCACTGATTCTTGCTGATACGATGATCAAGGCAGGCAAAGCAAAAACAGTCCTGGTTGTCGGCGGTGAAACGCTGAGCAGAGTTACCGATCCTTATGACAGAAATAAAATGATTTTTGCTGATGGCGCCGGTGCTGTTGTGGTTACGGCTACTGAAGATTCAAAAGTTGGTGTTCTGGCAGATAATACACTGTGTGACAATGGCGAAGAATTATGCTATCTGGAAAACGGCCCTTCTTTAAATCTGGAGCACGATCAGTCTCAGTTATTCATCAGAATGCGCGGAAGAAAAATCTATGAATATGCACTGAAAAATGTCCCTGATGCTATTAAAGCAACTATTGATAAAGCAGGGTTGGATATTGCAGACATCAGTAAAATCCTGATTCATCAGGCTAATGCTAAAATGGACTATGCAATGATAGGCAGGCTGTTTAAGCTGTATGGACAAAAAGATTACGATCATGCAATCTCTCCGATGACGATACAGCAGTTTGGAAATTCGTCAGTAGCTACAGTTCCTACGTTGTTTGATCTCATCAGAAAAGGAAAAATGGATGGACAGACTTTCACACCGGGTTCTCATATCCTGTTTACCTCTGTAGGAGCCGGGATGAATATCAATTGTGTGGTTTATAAGTTTCCGGAAGGAAAAATATAATCAACATAAAGTAAAAACAAATCTCAAACGTTTATAATACAAAAGGAATAAGTTAATTGTTCCTTTTGTTTTTTTTATAACATTATGCAAAAGACTATTATATTTCTACTCGCCGTATTTTTAATTCTGGAAATCTATGTTTATCAGGCTTTCAAAACCGTTTATACCAGCCAGAACGGAAAGCTGATTTATTGGATTCCGACGCTTTTAGTTTACGGGTTTTTGTTTTATTCTGTTTTCACCTTTGACAGGGGTTCGCATAAGTATCTCAATTTCCAGGTGGTATTTTCCGTCATTCTGATATTTGTCTTGCCAAAATTGCTGGTTGCTGTCTTTCTTTTGATAGAAGATATGATCAGACTTCTTAATTTTGGTTATAATTATGTGGCGACAGAACATCATAATTATCCCTCAAGACGTCGATTTATCAGTCTGGTTGGGCTAGGTTCCGGAGCAATTTTAGCGGGTTTTGTGCTTGATGGAATTATTTTCGGGAAATACAGGCACAGGGCAAGAATCGTAAAACTGAAGCTCAAGAATCTTCCCGAAAGTTTCAAAGGCTATAAGATTGTTCAGATTTCAGATGTTCATAGCGGGAGTTTTCAGAATCCTAAAAATTTGCAGCACGCTATCGATTTGATTAATGAACAGAATGCGGATTTGGTGTTGTTTACAGGTGATATGGTGAATAATTATGCTGATGAATTTGTTCCGTTTATTGATCTGTTTTCTCAAATCAGAGGAAAAGATGGAAAGTTCGCTGTTCTTGGCAACCACGATTACGGTGAATATGGCGTCTGGAAAACCATTGATGAGAGAAAAAATAACATTCCGAAACTCATTGAAAATGAAAGGAAAGCCGGATTTGAGATGCTTCGGAATGAACATCGCATCATTGAGAGAAATGGTGAAAAATTATATGTCTTAGGTGTTGAAAACTGGGGAATTCCACCGTTTCCACAATTCGGAGATCTGGATAAGGCGTCTGCAGGAGTTCCCGCTGAAGCTTGTAAAATACTGATGTCGCACGATCCTTCTCATTTTGACGCTGTTGTCAAAAATCATCCGAAAAATGTACAGCTAACACTTTCCGGGCACACGCACGGGATGCAATTCGGCATCGACCTGAAAAATTTCAAATGGTCACCTGTGAAGTATAAATACCCGAAATGGGCAGATCTCTATGAAAGCGAGGGTAAATATCTTTACGTCAATCGTGGTTTTGGCGTGATCGGATATCCCGGTAGAGTAGGAGTGTTACCGGAAATTACCGTTTTTGAGCTGAGTTAATAACAATTGTCTTGTAAATAAAAATAAAGCCTGTTTATCGTGTAAATGATAACAGGCTTTCTTATACAGTTTCCGTACAGTCGCCATACATTTTCTGTACACTTAGATTATTTTAAAATGATTATTAATTATTGAAAAATAAATCTATTTATCTGCCGGATATTTAATTTGAAAATTCTGATATCAAAACAAATAATCCTTCATTCTGGAGACGGCTATTTCATTCTCGTCAATGAATTGAAAAAGCTGCTCAAGGCGGTCTTCAAATTTTCTCCCGTTATTGATTTTTTTGTAGAATGGCAGTTTAAATGGTGATTCGGAAGAGCTGAAGAGTTGCCACGCATTGGCATAAATCATTACATAATCATTATTTTTTAAACTCTCCAGAAGCATGCTTTCATAGTACTTCATCGGGGTAACCTGCAAAACATAATCATTAAACGGAAGCTGAGAATAAGGAGACTGACTCTCCGGGATAACATTCAAGTCATTTTCGATATGGATGCCGGCTCTTGATGTCAGCTTTCGCCAAAGAAAATTAATGCTGGATTCTTCAATTTCTGAAACATATCTGAACTCCATTTTTTGTATTTCCGGATAAGAAAATTGATGGTGTTTTTGTCTCAATCCACGGATCGGTTTTTCAAGAATCTGCTCAATATTTTGTTTGGTTTTTTCTATAAAATCTGTAGTAGAACTGATGTTATAAAATGCAATTTCGTGACCGTTAGATGATATGTTTTTTATTAACTTCTGAAGCCTTTCCGCGATGGAAACTTCAATAAAGAAAGTGGCCTGAAATTCATGAAGTTCCAGTAATAACAGGATTATTTCCGTTTTTTCTTCGATAGCTTTTATCAATGAATTTTCAGTAAAATTTTTATTTGATAAAAGTTTATTTTCAGAAATAGATATATTGAAAGTCAGTAAAACCACTTAAACTTTATTTTATATAATGTTTATAATTAATTAAAAATCAGATGTTAAATAATTTTTTACTTAAATTTATTGTTAAGATATTAAACCTTGCCTAATTTTATCTTTAAATTATTTATCATATCTATTGACATTGTTGATATATCAAACTTATAATCTAATCCCCAATCTTGTTTTGCAGCAGAATCATCAATACTTGCCGGCCAGGAATCTGCAATGGCCTGGCGAAAATCCGGCTCATATTTTATCTCAAAATCAGGAATCGTTTTCTGAATCTCAGCTGCTAGTTCTTTAGGTGTGAAACTCATCCCACCCAGGTTATATGAGTAACGGATTTTTACATCTTCTTTGGGAGCTGTCATGAGCTTAATCGTAGCATCAATAGCATCGTCCATATACAACATCGGCATCGCCGTATCTTCTTTAATAAAGCTTGTATATTTTCCGTTTTCCACAGCCTCATAAAATATCTCAACGGCGTAGTCTGTAGTTCCGCCGCCCGCAGGTGCTTTCCAGGAAATCAGCCCGGGATAACGGATGCTTCTGATGTCCACACCATATTTTTCAAAGTAATATTCACACCATTTTTCGCCCGCCATTTTTGAGATGCCGTAAACGGTTGTCGGATTTAGCACCACTTCCTGACCTACATTTTCTTTAGGAATACCTTTCCCGAAAACAGCAATGGAGCTCGGCCAGAATATTTTTTTAATGATGCCTTCTTTTGCCAGTTCGCAAAGATGAATCAACGGATCGAGGTTCAGTTTCCAAGCAAATAACGGTTGTTTTTCAGAGGTTCCGGAAAGTAAAGACGCCAGGTGATAAACTGTCGTAATGTTATGCGCTTTGATAACGTCTGTAACCGCTTGGAAATTAGTGACATCCAATCTTTCATAATAACCAGCTTCGGTAATGCCATCTTTCCATTTGTCAAGTCCTGATGCGATAACATTTTCTTTGCCGTAAATTTCTGATAATTTGGCGGTTAGTTCCGTTCCGATTTGACCGAGCGCGCCTGTGATTAAAATCTTTTCTGTATAAGTCTCCATTTTTATTTTTCTTGATTCGCAAATCTAATTAAATTTGGGATTGAGAATCAAAAAGAATTCCAATAAATTTTTTAATAAATTCATAAAATGAAAACCGGCGTTTTCAGTAGCGAAGACTCAATAGCATTTTACGAATTAAACAAATCAATGTTGTGATATGAAAAAACAGTCACCAATTATAGAAGTTAGCAAGCTTGCTGATATTTCCGCTAATCCTGATGTCCAAATTTTTGATGTAAGAACTGGTCCGGATGCCAAAGAGGAATACCGGAAAAAACATCTTCAAAAAGCAGTCTTCGTAGATCTGAATTCTGATCTGGCGAATATTGATGATCCAAAAAATGGAGGAAGACATCCTTTGCCTAAGCTTGAAGATTTTATCAAGACTTTAGGCAGATTGGGAATTAGTAAGGATTCTCAAGTCATTATTTATGATGATAAAAATGGTGCCAACGCGGCTGCAAGATTTTGGTGGATGCTGAGGGCTGTTGGGCATCATAATGTTCAGCTTCTGAATGGTGGTTTGCAGTTTGCTGAAAATCATAATTACCCTTTAAGTTCAGGTGATGATTCCTATCCCGAAACTAAATATAATTCTGAATATACAGATTGGCAATTGCCACAAATCCAAATTGATGATGTCAGAAAAGCGATTCAGGATGCCGATTCGGTAATTGTAGATGTTCGTGAACCGCAACGCTATAATGGCATTACCGAACCCATCGATTTGGTTGCGGGTCATATTCCGAATGCTAAGAATTTTCCTTTTGCAGATAATCTGGATGAAAACGGCTTGTTTAAATCTCCTGATGTGCTTAAGAATCTTTATTCAGATTTATTTGAAAAGTATGATAAACATAAAATCGCGTTTCATTGCGGTAGTGGCGTGACAGCTTGTCACTCACTTCTGGCTCTGGATTATGCCGGTTTTGATATCCCGAATCTGTATGTCGGAAGCTGGAGTGAGTGGAGCAGGAATGAGTTGTAGGGTTTTAGAGTATTAGAGTATTAGAGTATTAGAGTGGGAGCATTTTTAGAGATGATAAAATAACTCTGCAATTCTCAAACTCTCAAACTTAAAAGCTTGCTCTCACCTGCATACTTCCGATATGGATGGTTCTGTCGCCGGAATTACGGCCTTCATAATTGATGTTCAATTGAATGAATGAATTAATCGCCTGCTGGATGTAGAGTGTCCATACCTGATTTTTACCGGGTTTCAGACCTTCCAGCATCTGATTTCCAACAATGCTGAAGTTATTTCCCGTAAAATCATTATTAATAAAAGAAAAGTTGGCTCTAACGGATGTTTTTTGTTTTTCCCATTGCAATGTTCCCGATATCTCATAGGTTTTTAAAAGCTCGGATCCATCGGTTCTCCTTTTCTGACGCAATGCGCCGAACAATTCGGTTTGCAGGGTTTCTGTTAATTTGTAAGTTGCTTTCGGTTTGGTTTCCCAGTTCTGAAGAAGGTAATTCCTTGAGGCGTAAATCTGCGAACTGTTATTAACATTCTGAAGCGTATTTTCCCAGTCTGCCCGGAAAGCCTTTGTGAAGGAGTAACCGATATTCATGAAATGGGATTTCTGAGAATGTGCCTCGTTGCTGAAATTGGCATTTACCAGATTATCATTATCAGTATACCGGTAGCTTCCGTTCCAGCCAGATTTGTCACTGGAATTGAAAAGCGCAGAAGCCAAAATATTCTGTGTCCTAAGCAACTGATCGTTTTGCCTTTTAAATGGATTCCAGACCAGTACTTCACTTCCTTTGAGATATGAGTTTTGAGAGAGTAAGGATATGTTGAAATTCCAACGTTTCAGGAAAGCATTTTCTGAACTGATAATAACGGATGGATTAACGAATAAAGCCAGCTGAAGTTTATTCTTGTTGGAGGCAAGATAATTAACGCTGTTGGTATACACTCGGATGTATTGTGCAAGGTCCGCATATTCTGCCACTTCAAACTCATCTAATTGCTGAACACCGTCATTGTTATAATCTGTCCATTTGTAAACGCCCTGTCCGTCGGTTACTTTGATGTACTGGAACTCCCGCTGCGCTTCCTGTCCGTTCCCAAGTTCATAGAAAAGCTGAAGACGCATTCCGTTTTTGAATAATTGTTGGTTATAAAGGATGTTTCCTACCACGAAATCCTGATTCTGCTCATTTGCAAGAGTCTGATTTTCATAAAAGAATTTTCTGTAATGCACCAAAGTGGATAACTGTGTTTTCTCGGTTTTGATGATCTGACTTTCTGCCTGGATTCCCAGAATATTGTTCATTTTCTTTAGCCGATTATCTAAAACAGAATCATTGCTGCGGAAATATAGCCGACTTATTAATTTGGTTCTGGCAGAATCTGCAATTTTTTTCTGGATAAAAATCTCTCGCCATCTGAAACTTGTTACATCCAGTAGCTCAGTCGAATTGTATTTTTTTTCGTTGTGTTCCATAGATCCACCCAGCATCCAGCTTCCTTTTTTGCCGGCTAATTCAGTAGAGACAGCACCCCGGATAAACGTTGTATTGAGATCGGTTGATTTGGTGTCAAGATAGGAGATGGTTCCCAGGTTTGTGAACTTTCCGGTTTTCCAGGTGGCATCCACATCGTTTTTTATACCTTTGTAGCTGTTTTTTTCTTCAAGATAATTAATCTTATAATTAATGAAGGACGTTTTATTAAAATCATTGAGAAATGAAAAGATGAACCTGTTCTGTGTGATCTGGTTAAATTCATTCGTCAGGTTAAAATCTCTCCAGAAATCGACGTTATTAATCCTGTCCAGAATATGAAAATTCTTCTGGATCACCTGATATTCAACCATTGGTGTTCCTGTCCAGTTATTTTTTCTGAACGTTTTGTTAGCATAGATTCTGGCAGCGTAACCAATATTCTGTTGATTGTCACGCGAGGAAAATGTGTTGATGTCGTAGTTGCTGATAGAAACGTCGGTGCCAATGATGCCTTCATTCAGAGCATATTCCACATTGGCGGAATAAACCTGCGATTTTTCAGGAGCTGGCAGCTTCCTGACAGCAAGGTAATCACCCAAACCAGTCCCGACATACTGGAAAACACGGCCGTTATTGGTAGATTGCTGTAACTGATAGTCACCTTTTCCGCTTCCAAAGTACGTAAATGCGACTTGATAAAGCTTCTGAGTCTGATCTGTTGAAAATTCATAATGAAATGTTTCGCCTGTAAAAACACGCTTGTAAAGAATTTTATTGACGTCGTATTCGGTTTCTACTCCGGAAGATGCAAACATAGCATCCGGATTATTGCCGGCATTTACGAGTGTCTGCTTGTCTTCATCACTCAGATTGAGAGATAATGGTGCATTTTTATTATCATTTTCCATAAACCAGCTGAATCCCGCCTTTAGCTTTTCACGCTGATGCCTGATGCTACCGGTAATCAGAAATCTGGTATAATTCCGGTTAGTATAATTGTAGGATACGTTAATAAAGTTCTGCTTATAAATAGGACGGAAGCTAGTGAATGTGATCTCTCCTGTATTATAATTAATAGTATAGTCCTGATTTTCACCACGCTTCATAAGGATTCCGTCAATATAAACCTGCTCTGATCCGGAAATGATGGTGATAAACAGCTCGCCATTCTTTCCGGTCAGTCTGTACGGGCCCTGGTTTCCCTCGATGCCTTGGAAACGCATGCGGAAAAATTCACTTCTCGCAACACCGCCGGAAACATCTACAAAAGTCTTGTTGCCGTTCTTTTCCCAATTTGTCAGGAATTGCAAACCCATACTTCTTCTTTGATAACGTCCGAAGTAGGTGGTTTCATCATTTAGATCCAGATGGCCGGCCCGGATGATGCTGTGGTTTTTGATATTGAGCTGAAGATATATTTTATCAAATTCCTGCAAAGTCTGTGTGTAGCCATCTGCCTGAACCGGAAGGTTATGATCCGAAATAGAAGCCAATATAGAAACGTCAGGACTCAGCTTTCCGGAAATCTGCATATCCATAGAACTCTGGACCGATGATCCTTGGTTATTTCCAAACGTAATCCCACGGATAATGGAACCTTTCGAGTTGAGCTCACCCAGGATTCTTTTTTTGTCATTTTTTACAAGAACTTCTTCATCATAAACAACACGGTTTTGCTTTTTTATAAAATCAAGTGTGTCTTTGGTGAAAAAGTCTTTATTGATTCTGGAAATAATGACGCTGTCTTTTTTTATGGAATCTTGCGGAATATTAGGGTTTTTCCAACTGAATATCTGTGCATTAATATTAATTGATGCAAAAAAAATAAAGATGATTAGAAAAAAATTACTTAACTTCGGCACCCTTTTCCTTATTAGGTGTAAATGTAATGATAAAAGGTTACAGGCGAATTAACAATAATTTAAAACGGAGAAAGCATTCGTAAAATTATAATTAAGACAAAAAAATTATCTTTGCCTGCGACGATATGAAACAATTTTAAACTTATATAAAATGAAAAAATTTTATTCTTTATTGGCAGCAGTAGCTGTATCAACCAGTATTTTTGCACAGACAAAAACCGTAACAATCAATACAACCAACATTGGTGGCACGGCTGTACTTGGAACCAGTAACTATAATAGTGGTGCTGAAAGAACCTGGACTACCAATGGTATCAGCTTTGGCGGTAAAGCTATTACAGGAAACAATAATAATACTCCAGCAACAGGTAATGCTCAGGGAACATTAATCCAGATGCAGGCAAACAATGGTGTTATCTATAATACAAGTGCATTGCCGGGCAAAATCGTAAGTGTAACAATCGTATCTGCAGGAACACCGCAGGTTTCTACTTTCCAAGGTGGTAGCTCCAGACTTGTAAATGCTACAGCTGCAGATTATACGGTAACTGGCGGAACTGCAGTGGGTGCAGCATCTTCAACAGGATGGACTGCAACTGATTTTGCTGGAACAGATTACAAATTTTTCGCTTTGAAAAGAGGCGCAAACGCATCGTATGTTTCATCAATTGTAATCGAGTATGAAGATCCTACAATGGCAGTGGTGGATGCATCTAAGGCAAAAGCCAATTTAGTTAAAAATACAATCGTTTCTAACGATATTATTTTTGGTGCATCTGCGAAAGTATCAGTTTACAATATGGCTGGTCAGGTTGTAAAAACTGCAGAAGTTTCTGAAAATTCTAAGCTGGATGTTTCTTCATTGGCAAAAGGAGGCTACATCGTATCAGGAGTTGTAAACGGACAGGCGGTTTCTCAAAAAATTATCAAGAAATAATTTTTTGCCGTAATATCAATTTGGACGCTGCCATTTGGCAGCGTTTTTTATTAACGTTATATTATTGTAATGAGAATCAATTTTTAATTTTAAGTTGCTGATTGTTATTGTTTTATTAATATTTTGTATACACAGGTGTCTGTTAATTTAGATAGATTTGCCTTAATAAAATCTTAATAAAAGTAATTATGAAAAAGATCTATTCTTTATTAGCTGCAGTTGTTATTAGTGCTACAGTTAATGCTCAAATCACAGTTTTCAATGCGACATTCGACGATGTGGATGGTACTGGCGGAAGTGATGGTAATTGGGCCACGAGTGTTGCGAGTACAGCACTTACAAGCTATACGACAGGAGGTTCATGGGATCTTACAAGAGCTTATAAAGGCGGCGGCTGTCTGAAAATGGGAACGTCCAGCGTGTTAGGCATACTGAAAACACCTGGAATTGCATTGTCCGGCAATGGTACATTAACCTTCCGGGCTGCTGCGTGGAACGGAAATAACGAAGCCACAACTCTCAAAATTTCGGCTACAGGAGGAACCTTGAACCAGACAACTGTGACGCTTGTGAAGGCTAGCTATACAAATTATACCATCAATATTACCAATGCAACCGGGAATGTGGTCATCGCTTTTGAGGGAAATGCATCAGCAAACGGAAGATTTTTCATTGATGATATCAAAGTGACCAAACCAACTATGGCTGTATTAGATGCTGGTAAAATACAAAAGAACCTTGTAAAAAATACCCTTGTCTCTGGTGATATTATTTTTGATGTATCCGCAAAAGTATCTGTTTATAATAGTGTTGGTCAGGTTATAAAGACCGTGGAAGCTTCTGAAAATTCCAGACTGGATGTTTCCTCATTACCAAAAGGAATTTACATTGTGTCGGCTGAGGTGGACGGAAAAATGGTTTCTCAAAAAATCATCAAGAAATAATTTGATCTTTGAATTAGAAAAACACTGTTATCTGGCAGTGTTTTTTTTTAAATAATAGTGACGGAATCTTTAATCTGATATGATTTAAAACAGACTTAACATTTGGTTTTATTAATATCATTACCTTTGTGAACAGATAAATGTTAAACAAAATTGTATTGATGAATGTTAATTTTTAGCAATGAAAATTTTTCCAGCATCGATCAAAGCGGGAGATTTTAATGAATAAATGTTAAAAAATAAATAATATTTTGCCAGATACTTTTTTTTATTAACTTAGCATCCCTTTACACAAAGAAAATAAGAAACAATTTTAAACTTTAATAAAATGAAAAAAATCTTTACTATTTTAAGTGTTGCAGCTATTTCTTTAGTTTCTGCTCAAAACTTGATACCAAACAACGGATTTGAAACCTGGACAGCAGGAAAGCCTGATTCTTGGTTTATTCCGACTGCGGCAACTATTGCTCAGTCTTCTACAGCTCATTCTGGCGCTTCATCTTTATCTTTAACATCTCCGGCTTCAGGTAACAGTACTGTAAGTCCAACAACTGATACTCCTGTAACAGCTGGAACTACGTATGTTTTCTCCGGATGGTATTTAGATAACAGTACTACTGCAAGATTTAAATACTGGAATCAGTTTAGAAATACAGCAGATACAGGTGCTAACAATATGCAGGCAGCAGATTATTCAACAGATTCGCCAGCTTGGCAGTTTTTTACTGCAGAAGCTCAGCCTAATGCAGGAGCAACTGTTGCAAGACCAGGTTTAAGAGTATATCCTGAGAATAATGCCGGTGGTGGAGTAATATTATTTGATGATATTATGTTCTACGTAAAAGGATCTATGGCTGTGACAGATATCAAAGATTTTGATAAGCAGGTTCAATTCAATACAATCGTAAAAGATCAGATCACTTTCAAGCTTCCTGTAAAATCTACAGTGAATATCTATTCTGCAGAAGGAAGATTGATCTCTTCTAACAGAGTTGAGAACGGAGGATCTGTAAACACACAATCTTTAGTTAAGGGTGCTTACATCGTAACTGTGGATAATGGTGCTAACAAAATCAGCAGAAAAGTTATCAAAAACTAATCATAGTTTTTCTTAAAAATTCAAGGCTTCCAAAATTTGGAAGCCTTTTTTATATGTTGTTAATAGTCTATTATTCCTAGCTTGATGGCTGTAGATATAAGCTGGGCAGTGTTCGATATCCCAAGCTTGAAAAAAATATTCTTCCTGTGCGTTTCTACAGTGTTGATACTTATAAACAGCTTATTGGCTATCTCTGTACTTGAAAATCCTTTGGCGATAGCCGCAACAATTTCTTTCTCTCTGGGGCTTAGAATATTTTTTTTAAGGTCTATCTCCTGAAAATTAATTTGTTCCGAGTAATAGTATTTCTTATTATGATAATGAAGGTCATTAATCACATTTATCAATAGCTCTTTGGGTGTGTTTTTTAATAAGTAGGAATCAATAATGCTTCTGTTTCCTAAATCCCGGAAACTGCTCATCACAATAATTTTGATGTCTGGAAAATTCTTTTTGATATGGTGGGTCAATTCCAATCCATTCATTTCCGGCATAGATATATCGGTGATCAAAATATCTGTCTTAATTTTATTAATTTGTTGAATGGCATCTTTTGCGTTGTTTGTAGTAAATACTACATCAATATTTTCAGTTGTGGATAAAATTGAATAGATTCCATCCAAAAATAACTGATGATCATCCACAATACCTATTCTTATCATATTTTGAAAGTTATTATAATGGTTGTTCCTTTTCCGGGATAAGAGTCAATCTCCATCTCAGCATCAAAGGTTTGTAATCTCTCTTTTATATTTTTTAAGCCAATACCTTGCAGTCTATTTTCTGAAAATCCGCTTCCGTTATCTTCTATAATTATGCAAACGTTATTTTCATTTTTGGTTACTGTTAACTGAACAGCTGTTGCATTGGCATGCTTTCGGATATTGGTGAATAATTCCTGAGTAATTCTATAAAGATGGGTTTTCATACTATCACTAATTAAGTCTAAAGCATTTTCCGGAAAGAAAAGGATATTTGTAGTAATATTGTTTTCCTCGTTTTGTTCTGACAATTTTATTAATAATTGATGAAATGTTTTCTCTGCCAGAAAATGATCGCTCAGATTATGTGAAATCTCTCTTATTTCGGAATGCAGAATATCGATGTGTTTTTTTATTGCCGATAATTTTTGGTTTTGTAGCATTTCATTCTCTCTGTCCAGCATGTAGTTGATGCCGGCCAGGCTGCCGGCTACGCCATCGTGAAGATCTCTTGCAAGCCTGTTTCTTTCGGTATTCTGGCCTTCCATTAGATGTTTCGTCCGGTTGAGTTCCTGTTGTTTTTTGTTGAGCCTGTCTTGTGTTTTTAGTTTGTTTCTATAAAAAATAAATACAATAAGAAGTAGTGTGCTGACAGATGCCAGCGCCATATATATTCTTGTTTTTTTCGCTTTCTGTAATTCATTCTGCTGACTAAGAAGTTTTATCTGGCTGTTCTTTTTTTCAACCTCATATTTGGCAAGCAGCTGATTGTAGTTTTTTTCTTTCTCTATGGTGAAAAGGCTGTCTTTTAGCTTGTATAAAATGGTTTGATAATCATATGATTTTTGATAATTATTATTTTTAGCATTAATCCGGACTAAATTTTCCAAAATATGTATTTTATGTTTGACTGACAGTTTTTCCGGATCATAACTTTTGTAAGCCAGTTCGTAGTATCTGGCAGCCATATCGTAATTTTTTGTATTATCGTTATAACCGCCATAATTAAAATAGATATGAAAGTATAAACTTTTGTCTTTTATTTTTTTTAAGATTAATTCAGCTTTATGCAAATAAGTAAGAGCTCTTTTATCCTTGGCTATTAAGAAATTTGAGCTTTGATTAATTCTTATATTGAATTGTTCCTGTATATCATTAGTAAGAGTTGCTAAGCGAAAAGCTTTTTCATAATAATCATTCGCTTTTTTTTGGTTATTTGTTTTAAGTGTATTTGCAACAACTATATACGAACTATAGATCCTAGCAGTATCTTTTGCCAGCAATGCGTATTTTGTCGTAATCTGATAATGCTTAATACCTCCAGTTGTATCACCTTTTGCAATAAAAAGATTTCCAAGATTAAAATGAAGGAGTCCATAGTTTTTATTGTCCGGTTTTTTTTTAAGGTAATATTCCGCAAGCTGAAATTCATTAAAAGCTTTGTCTAATTCACTATTCTCAAAAAATATTACGCCTTTTAAATTGTGGACACGAAATAAGATATATAGATTTTTCTCTTTGTTTGCAAAGTTTAAAGCTTCATTATTATACTTTGTGGCTTCTACATTATTACCAAGTACATAATAATATAATGCATATATGAAAAGACTGTGAGCTTTGTAATAATCGTTACCCACTTGTTTATTAAGATCTGATGCTTTTTTACAATAATAAAATGCTGAGTCGGTATTTTTATAAATAACTGAATTGAATTTTTCGAAAAGGTGATCTATATCCGGAATCTTTTTTTGCGCCTGTGCCTGAAAGTAGAATGTAACTATTAATAGAAGTAAATTTTTTTTCATTTTTTTTTAAAAAAATAACGGATTTATGTGATGAAATTGTAATCAAAGCATTTATATTTTTGTTAAAAATAAAAAAAGCTTCTATGACAAAAAAGGTTTTTCTTCTTTTATTATTCTTTCCCAAATTTTTTTTCACCCAAATTAATTGCGTTTTTACGGAAACTAATATAGAATCAATTGGTTATCGATGTTATGAAGCTAGTCTCGTATTTACAAGTTCAGTTAATACCATTGTTAAAGGTTCTATTTCTGCAAATAATGAAATTTTAATAACACCAGCACTAAATTACAGTATTACAATTTTGCCAACTGTTAATTGTAATTGGTGTACAGAACCCTCAAGCGGGAGTGATATTACTCCCAAAAAAGGCGGAGGAAAAGGCAAAAAGAATTTGTATACAATTGATAACAATAATAAAGAGCTTATCATAGAAAAAAATCCTGTAGATGATTTGCTGAGACTTTCTTTAAGCAATGGGATAATAAAAGAAATCATCATTTTCGACAAAACCGGAAAACAGGTTAAACACAAATCCATTATACATAAAACTGCAGAGATAGATGTCAGCATTCTTCCAAAAGGCATCTATAGTGTGAAGACTATAACTGATGATAATCAAATTTTTGCAAAACAATTTATCAAATACTGAAAGTAACCATTTAAACTATCACCACAAATTAATTGTAATCCGAAACCATTTTCATACAAAAATGCTATATTTGAGAATTAAAATTTTGAGAAAAATGATTTCATTTATAGAGAATAGTAAGTTAGATTATTCATTTAATAATATTTTAATAAAAAGAATTAAAAAATACTATGAATTATAAACTATCTAACCCTATTCTTTTTTATTGCCTAATTTGTATTTCATCGATTTTTTTTCTGTTTAATCCGGCAAATTTTCCTGCGGATGACGGTTTTTTTTATCCTCAAATAGCTTATAATATTGTAAACGGTAAAGGTTCTTTTTTTAATGATCTATATCTTACGAATGGGTATCATCCTCTATGGATGGTTTTTTGTTGTATAGCAGAACTTCTAAATCCTTTTGGGAAGCAAGAAGTTGTGTACATACTGTGGCTTTTTCAAACGGTCTTTGTTATATTCAGTTTGAGCTTTTTAAATATTTTTTTTAAGAATAATAAAGAAGGAGAGATTATAGGTTTTTTTTTTATAATTACTCTGTATTTTAGTTTAGGAACTCTATATCTTACAGAAGCTCATCTTAATTTATTTTGCTTCTCGATATTGATTTATTTTTTAGCTTCGAAGATCAATAATGATTGGCTATTCGGATTGCTATTTTCTTTGGTTTTTTTGAGCAGATTAGACAATATTTTTCCTTTGTTTTTTCTTAGCTTGTATTATTTTTATTACCGAAAATATAATTACCTTACTTTATTTAGATCAGGTATTGTCATTTTTTTTATATGTGGGAGTTATTTGTTTAGTAATTATCTTTTTTTTGGAGCTTTGGTTCCAATTAGTGGGCGAATAAAAAGTTCGTTTCCATATTTTCAGACATATATTTTTCTTACACTTATCAGTCAATTTTTTTTGGTCTGTAATATTATAGCATTGCTAATTTTGTTTTTTTTCAAAACGATCCAATACCGTAATCTAAAAATTCTTATTGCAGTTGGTTCTGTTGTTCAGTTGCTTTATAATGTTGTTTTTCAGTCACAAATTGGGCAATGGTATTATGTTATTCAAATTATTGTCATAGTTATTCTAATAGGTGATATTATGTTTTTAGTGTTAAAAAAGCATTCTAAAAAGAAATGGCTAAACTATATACTAATTGTTTCAGGAATTATTATTTCTTGTTCAATAGGTTATATGAAAAAGAGTAGTAATTTCAGCCTTCAGTTTACATTATTAGATAAAAATTCTCATATTTCAGAAAGAAAAGAGAATGAAGTAAAAGTATTTTCACAAAAAATAAAAAAAACATTACCAGCCAATTCAAGAATTTTTATTTATGATTTCCCAGGGAAATTTGCCTTTTATTCTGATATGCAGGTTATTCCGGCTGATGGTTTGGTAGGGAATCAGAATTTTTTTTCGGAAATAACCAATTCAAAATTTACCGATTACATGAAAAGAAATAATATTCAATATCTTATTTTACCATCATATTTTCACTCAAACAATGAAGACTATAATTTCATAGGGATTAAAGTAAATCGAAACAAATATTACATAAAAAACACCTTAACAAAAAAAATAGCAGGTGAAATAAATCTTAATGATTTCAGATTAATTAAAAATTTTTCTAATCCGATAAAAATCTGGCAAAAAGATTACGACTCTGTTAGTGTTTATAAACTAAAAACAAATTACGACAGATAGTATAAGAGTTTTTTATAAAAATAACCCAACTTAAATTATAGAACAAGCATTGTTTTTACGGTTTTTTATATTTGAATTTCTGAACAATTTTATTTATTAAGTACTGCTCTAATTTTTTTTAAAACTTAATGACTATCTAAAATTTTATTAGTAAGATATTTGTAAAAAATGTCCCGGCTAAAAATCTATTTTTTTAGTTTTTTTCTCAAGAGCAATGCATTCTCAAAGCATAATTTTAGACTTTCTTACGGCAGTAATAGTTAAAAAAATCACGGTAATAGGTGATAAAAATATATGATGCCTACCCCATACATTTGTAGAAATAATAACAATTAATTTTTTTACAATTATGAGAAAAGCATTTTTATTCTGCATTTTGGCGCTAACAGGTATTGTCAAGGCACAATGGTCACTCACAGGGAACACAGGAACGACACCTGGTACTAATTTTATTGGGACAACAGATTCAAAAGATTTGGTTTTTAAAACTAATAATACTGAAAAAATGAGGTTGTCTACAAATGGTAGACTCGTTTTCTACAATTCCAGCATTTCACCTACCTGGGCCAATAATATATACATAGGAGGTGGTAATGAAATTCCTTCAAACAATGCTGGTGGTGTTAATTATGCGAATGTAGCTGTAGGGCTAGGATCTATGAATGCTAACAATACAGGTAATTCTAATACAGCAATTGGATTTAATTCTTTGGCAAGTAATACATCAGGTAGTTTTAATGTTGCGTTAGGAGTAAATTCTTTAATAAATAGTACTACAGGTAATTATAATGTTAGTGTCGGTTTGAATGCCTTAAGTCGTCTAACTACCGGTAATAATAATACCGCTTTAGGATATTTGGCTTTAAATGGAGGAAGTGCTTATAGCATAACGGGAAATGATAATACTGCTGTGGGTAATAGCTCATTAAGAGGTTTGGGTAACAATTCATCTAATAATACCGCGATTGGGAGTAACAGTTTTATTTTATTAAGAACAGGCAATAATAATATTTCCGTTGGTTATAACAATGTTACAGCAGAAATATTTAACGCTAATAATAATATATATATCGGTAATAACTTAACTAATAAAGCAGCTACACCAAATAATGAATTGAATATAGGTGATTGGATTATAGGCAATAATGGTACTATTGGTATAGGACAGTTTACAAGTGCACTTCCTGCCGATGGTGTAGCTTCTGATGGAAATAAATATAAACTTTTCGTAAAGGATGGTATCCGTACAGAAAAAGTAAAGGTTGATATAGCTGCAGATAATGCTTGGGCAGATTATGTCTTTGCAAAAGACTATAAGTTAATGTCCTTAAAAGATATTGAAAACTACATTACTGCTAATGGACATCTGCCAGAAGTACCAAGTACGGAGGAAGCTATCAAAAATGGTATAGAGCTGAAAGAAATGAACATTCTTCTACTTAAAAAAGTTGAGGAGTTGACATTGCATCTTATCAAACAGGATAAAAGGATAGAGGAATTGGAAGCGCAAAATAAAAAATAAGGTTATGAAAAAAATAATCTTTTTTTGTTCTATTTTATTAGTCCTTTCAAATTTGGTCAAATCGCAGAATTGGACAAAACTGGGTAAACAAAACTGGCCTACAAATCCATATGGGATACAATTTAGTAGTGATGGAAATGGTGTAAGAAATATAGGAAATAGTAACGTTCAGTCTATTTGGGTAGATCCATCAGATGCTAATCATATGTTAATCGGTGTTTTTGGAGGTGGTATCTACGAAAGCTATAATGCTATAAATGGAGTGCCTAATGTGACCTGGAACAAAATTACTAATAATCTTCCTGTACAGACAGTAAGGAAAATTGTAAAAAAAAATAATGTCTTGTATGCATCGTCTTGTGCCTTATTTTGGTTTGGAAATAGACATTATTCTAATACCCACGGACAATTTAGAAATTTATATGGATTAGGTGTCATAAAGTCTCAAGACAATGGTCAGACATGGAGTGTTCCTACTATGCCTGATAATGACAAAGGATTCGATTGTATGGGTTTTTCAGAACCCACTGGAACAGGTATTATGTATGCTAACTCTAGAAAAAGAGTATATAAGTCGATAAATTTCGGTGATTCTTGGTACGAAGCTGGTCCGCAACTTTGTAATGGCGTTCAAGTAGCATTAGAAAATGTAGATGTTAATCCATCAGATCCAAATACAGTTTGGGTTGCAGGAAGAGGAGACGGCTCTGTAAACAAAATATTTCGTTCAACTGATGGGGGAGCTACTTGGGAGGAAAAAGAAAGTTACTTTAGAGCATTGGCAGGAATTGGAAGTGGTCAGATTACGAATTCTAATATTACTAATTATGGTGGGAGTACCTATGTTATGCTTCAGGCAAAAAATAATAATGCCTATATTTTTAAAAGTACCGATTGGCAAAACTTTCAGCTAATCAAAACTGTCAACAGTTATGGAAATAATGATATAAAAGTAAACAATTTAAGCAATGTTTTAAACTATTATCTGTTAGGAATGCCAGGTTTTTATAAGTTTACTGATGCGACGGTAAATAATTCTTCTCTAAATAATTTGATTTATCAAAAGACACACGATGACTCGCGGGCCCTCGCATTTACAACCTATAATGGAACTAATTATTTAGTATTAGGCCACGATGGAGGAGTGTCAATAAGTCCGGATAATGGCGTGACATGGACAAATATTTCGGGAAATCTAGTAGCACATATTATTAACAATATGGGCTATTATTCCAGTCCTTCGGAAAGAATTTTTGATTTAGGTACACAAGACGATGGATTCTATAGGAATAAATTAAGCTTAACACCACCATATAATCAATCCCAAACATTTTTCACAAATAATCATGAAGGAACCGTTTACACGAGTCCACATACGGGCCGAATTTATTTTTCAAATGTATATGGTGATTTTATTTCTAATGATAGCGGAGCTTCTAAAAATCCTGGTTGGCCTGTCTGGGATATGTTAGAAGACCCTTTGGATGCTGATATACACTATCATTGGGGATATCCAGTAAAAAACAGTCAAAATTTATTTAATGGTAGATATTATGTTTATAAAGGAAATACACAATCTAACATCTTTCCTTCGATATTTAACACGACTACTAGTGATGTTGGTATTTTGCCGGTACTAGCAAAGGTTGGTCTTAATAGTAATAAAAATATCATTCTTCCGGTTACTTATAATGAAATTGCTACTTTTTCAGAAGATACACCAGATCATAACAAATTGTTTTATTCAAAAGATAGAGGTATATCTTGGGAGGAAATTGGGCAAAATATTAAAAATGCGGATCCGGGCTTACCTGATGTTTTGAATACTTTATCAATACCTATTTCTTGGGTAACTATGGACGATTATAATCCGAATAGAATATGGGTGACATTTGGGACAGCAGGCTTGAAAGATCAGAAGGTATATGAGAGTACAGACTTTGGTCAAAATTGGAACAATATCTCCTACAATCTCTCTAATGTTTCTTCTTTAGGATTGCCAGTAAATACACCTGGCAACTATCCTGTCAGTACTATTGAATATGATGAAAACAGGGATATCTTATTTTTAGGAACAGATTATGGGCTTTTCTATCTGGATAAAACCACTACCCAATGGAAAGTGTATGGAAACGGTTTGCCAAGATGTATTGTTTCGAACATATACATTGATGATTATTTTGATGAAATAGTAATTGGCACAGCAGGTAGTGGCGTGTGGAGCGCCCCGCTACCTAGCTGTAAAGATCAGCTAATAATGACTGATACAAGTTGGAGTAATACAACAGTCAATATATGTGGTGACTTAAGAATAAAGCGTGATATAACACTTCATGTTAATTCATCTGATATTACAGCAAAAAATATAATATTAGAACCCGGAGCGAAAATTATTTGGGACGGGGGAGTTTTATCCTCTTCTAACTCAAGTAACAAATCGTTTGTAATTGGTTCAAGAGATTCCTATTTTACAGTAAAAAATGTCACACTTAATAATTACACTGTTAATAATTTTGAAGATGCTACTTTGCAAACAGGAAATCTAACACTTAATGATGCTTCGCTAAATGTTTATAATGGCTCTTTTTATGACAATATTGACAATACGCTTTTGACACTGAATAATTCGTATCTGAATTTTTACTCAAGCTATTATTATAAAACTCATAACGTTACGGGTAATTTCATCAATTCAAATTATTACTCTGGTTTGGAAAAGATTAATATGACAGGAAATGGCAGGACTAACGTTTACGACCAAAATATTTCTATACAGAATGATAATTTTTACAACAGATTATCACCGGTTTTAAACAATGGAAATTATAAATTTGAGTCCAACGATAATGTGAAGATTGGTAATAATGTTAATTCTGTTTTTACTTCCGGAGATGTAACTATGAGTTCAAGAGCAGAAGTAATCGCCAGAAATTTTATTACGGTTGAAAGAGGAACACTCCTGAAGCCTGAGAGTTATTTAAGGATCAATAGCCTGATGGAAAATAACATGGAAACTCCATATAGCAAATTCGGTGCAACAGATTCTCAAATAAAATACAGCGAAGCAAAAATAAATTGGGCTCACCAGAAGTTTGGTGAGGAAGAAGAGGAATTTGAAAGTTCACCAAACGAGAAGCATTCCGAACTCTCCAAAGATGATGCTATAAAGTTATACCCGATACCAGTTGTTACTAATCTGAACTATCAGATTAATGACAAAGAATTAATAGGTAAAAAAGCTTTTGTAATAAATAATTATGGAAACATAATAAAAACTCTTGAGCTCGTAAAAAAAGGTGTAATTGACTTTACAAATATTCCTGCAGGTATTTATTATTTTGTATTTGAATCCGATAAAGGAAAAGTCTCCAAAAAAATTATAAAGCAAGGATTAACCGATAATAATCTGGATATTACCGAAAGAAAAAATAAATAGATTATTATTTTTTCTGGAAGATCATTACCCTTTACAGTAAATACAGGTTTATGCACTGCATCTCAGATTAAGAAAAATATTTTCTATCGAATTTGAGATGTAGTCATATTTTCCAGATTTCAGTCAAACTTTAAAGTAACTCAATGAAAAACAAATACATTATGGTTGTGGCGCTATTAGCATCACTATCAGCTTATGCCCAACAGCAAGATATAGAACAGGTTACAATTAATGCAAGAACCAAAGTAAAAAAAGAAAGAGCCGAATTTAAAAGACATGCCCAGTCCACAGAAACACTTTCCGAAGATGAGCTGAACAGAAATAATTCAGCGTATATAGATCAGACGCTTTCTACAATGGCAGGTGTTCAGGTGGATAAAAGAACGCAGCTTGGCGGACAGAGAATTGTACTGCGAGGTTATGGAAATGATCAAAAATTTAATAACTGGGGCGTAAAGTTCTATTGGAATAATATGCCTATAACCAATGCAGAAGGTATAACCGTTTTAGATGATGTAGATTTTTCTTATGTTAATAATATAGAAGTAATCAAAGGCCCTGCTGCTACAATGTATGGTGGTGGAGTAGGCGGTGTTGTTAGATTCTATACCAGATCTGATGACAAACAAGGAACTACTGTCACAGAAAAATTTTTAGCCGGTTCATTCAAACATATGCAGTCAATAACGCAGGTCAATACGACAGGCGATAATTATTCATTAAATCTGAATTACGGTCACATTCAAAGTGATGGCTACAGACCTCACGGCTCTAGCTTGAAGAATTTTGTCAATCTTAACGGAGAGATTAAATTAAATGGTCAGCAGAAAATTACATTGTTTGCCAGCCAGGGCTATTCATACGAAAAAGTTTCCGGCCAAATTCCTTATTCTGTTTATGAACAGGGAATAGATGAAGGAAACATTGCATATATTAGAAAAGATGCAGGTAATAAGCTTAATTCTACAAGAGTAGGCTTAGGTCATATCTGGGACATCACGAAGAATTTTAAAAATATGACTACTTTATTCTATTCAGGAAACTCGTTTGACAGAATAGCAGCTGGTGCTTTGGAAACATCTACCAATCCAAATATGGGTTTCAGGAGTACTTTTCAACTTAACAATGATATAGGTGATTTTAAAAATACAATAGATTTTGGTGCGGAAATGCAAGTCTCACGATCACAAATCTCCAACTACAGATTTACAGGAAGTGTAGATATACCATTACAGGTCAGCCAGATAAACAAGGGGTCATATTTCAGATATGAAAATAGTCAAGGGACTTATTTCTTAATTGATAAGATTTTGTACAAACCATTTAATCTGACATTGTTAGCCGGGTTGAGCGCTAATTCGACTTATTATAATCGTGAAGATTTATTATCATTCCCGGGTTTATTATATTATAATAATACGGATCAATATAATAAAAATCTATCTTTCAGTAAAAAATATGATATCGTTATTACACCACATATTGCTTTGCAAAAAGAATGGAAAAACCAAATATTTAATTTGAGTTATAGTGAGGGATATAATACCCCGGTTGCGGGGAATAATTTTATTTCAGCAACTAATATTAATATATTAAATGAGAATTTGCAGCCGGAAAAAGCAAAAATGTGGGATTTCAGTGTTCAGGGACTTTTGCTGGATACCAAGTTTGACTATCAGATATCCTTATTTCAGATTAATGTAAAGAATAAACTGACTCAGTTAACCGGAAACAATGGGGCAGTTAACTATTCTTATTGGGATAATACCGGTAACCAAAGAAACACAGGAGCAGAAATGAGCTTAGGCTATCGTTATTCATCGCAAGGATTTATTCAGAAAATTATTCCTTTTTTCAATATCTCATATTATGATTTTAAATATGCTGATTTTAAAACTGTTTCTGGCGGGAAGCTATCAGATTATACTCATAAAACAGTTGTTGGCGTACCCAGAAATAAATATGCTGTTGGTTTAGATATTCATACTAAAGTCGGGCTTTATCTTAATAACACCTATAATTATTTAGGCAATGTGTATTCAGATTTCGGGAATAATAATAAGATAAAAGGTTTTGGCCTTTTCAATGCAAAATTAGGGTATCAGAAATCTTTTGAAAAGTTCGACATAGATATTTTTGTTATGGGCAATAATCTAACCGGTCAGAAGAATTATACTTTCTTATTCTTGGGTAATAATATAAATGATTCCGATGCGGGATCTAATTATCCCGGGCAGTTTACTGATATCAATCCGGGTCCAAAAAATGCGTATTATTTTACGGGCTTTAATATGAAATATCACTTTTAAGCAAAAAACGATTAGCTACAGTAGATACACAAAATCGAATTATCTATAAATATATCACGGCATTATGGGATAAAATTATGTTATAAGATATAATACTTTTGCTAAAGCAAATTTAAACAAAACTAATAACCATTTCAATATATAAAGATAGCCACCATTACGGTGGTTTTCTTTTTTAGAACACCCCTCTTCTCAGGTTGTTAATCAGCGCACCGAGATTGAGAACCAGTGTATAGCGGATCCTGCGTCCGTAATCCTTGAAGCCGGGCTCAAATCCCAAGCTTGAAGCAACAGGAAAATAGATCTCCAGAAAATCCGGAACTACTTTTACTTTAACACCGGAATCCCATATAAACTCTGCCTGCCTCGTCTTATTTTTATAAATGCCGGCATCTGCATACAGGTTAAACCATTTCCATAAATGCGAATCTACATTAGCGCTCGTAATAAACTGATTAACCGAGGTGTTAAAAAATGATTTAAAGCCGCCTTCAGCTAAGATAAACTGCTGGGATAAAATTCCGGATGTGGCACTTTGACCCAGAAGTCCGTAGGAAAAGCTGTAGTTAGATACTCTGGAAATTCCGTAATTGAATAAAGAATTTTTAGTGTCATTTCTCAGGAAATAACCGGCAAATAGCCTGAAGCTCACTTTTTTGTCTTTTGCAAATTCCCAGCGGTAAAATGCTTCAGCAGAAATTTTCTGAAAATCTTCCATCCACTGGAAATTGGTTCCGATATATTTTTCGTGGATCAGCCTGTTGTCAGAATAAGAATAACCAATGTTCCAGAGATTATATTTAGAGTATTGATTATTAAGGATCATCAGTGGTGTAAGCTCTCTTTCATAGTAATTATATGAGAAATATAAGCTCCTGCCAATGGCACTTCTCGGATTCTTTTGAAAATCAAAGGATGTTCCTGCGCCAAATCTTTTGTAAGCCAAATCATTATCATAATGAAAATACGAACCCGATACACCGAAGTTCCATCTTCTGAAGAAACTGTTTGGGGGCAGAATAGAGTAGTTCAACGCTCCGGATCCTGTAAGTTTGCCTGTTCCGGTACTGTAATATGGTGTCACCGAGTAATCAAATTTCTGGTCGAATATTCCCTGGTTCTTAAAATTAAGTCCAATCAATACTTTATCATATGCATTGAAAGTAAGACGGGGAGTCAGGAAAATCTCGTTGTATTCAGGATTCTGAATATCTTTTATAAGTTTGAATCGGATCTTTTTCGCATTAGAGAATAATCCTTTCGTGTAGATGTAATTATCTCTGTAATTGGTTTCCGGGAAGATATAATCATCGTTCAGAACGATTTTGTAAATACTATTATTTGGAATTGATACAGAATCTTTGCTAACCTCTTTTTCGCTTTTCCAGAAAGTATTTTTACCGCCTTCTCTTGTTTCGGACTGTATTTTAAGAGGAATTAGATCGGCATTTCTGGAACGCAGATGAACATTATAATTTTGATTTTTTTCCTTGATACTTTTCAGGTTAAAATTGACTCTGTGCTTTTCATTCATCATTCGTTCCAAAAAATCGGAGTTTCCGTCTGTTGCTTTTTCCAATGCTTTCAGAAAATCCGAACCAGATGATTTTTTTTGGTAATTGTAAGAAAGATAATTCTTTAGAAATAAGTCAAATTGTTCCGAGCCTTGATATTCGGAAATGTAATTAAGCAAACTTCCGGTTTCAAACTGGCTTATGGCTGTTGTATTGAAATTACTGAGCTGATGATAAGGCGTTGTAATTTTCTGATCCAGATTCTGAGTGTAAATGTAATGATAGGCAAGTCCATAACGCTCCGACAGTTTCAGTTTTGATGCATGAAAAACTTTCAATGGTTTGATTCCGAGTATTTTAACATTATCAGGTAGGTTGCCTAATAATTGATGATTTGGATAAAACTTTTTAAGATACTGAATTTCGAGATAAGATTTTAAGCCGTTTTTTAACCAGTGATCATTGGTTTTATTGGTGATGAGGTTTTCATCAATGACTTTTTTTGATAGCAGGCTGAAATAATCAAGGTCAGCTTTTTCATAATCTGTAAAAAGTTGGTATTTGAATTTCCAGAATTTAATGTCATCAATACCAAAAAATTCTTCTTTGTTAAGAAATTTTTGTGTGATGAAAATATTTTCCGGCAGGTTTCCGGTTTTGCTTTTGAGAAAACTAAGATGATTGACTAAAACAGGCTCAAGTATTTTCTGTTGATATTCGGAAATGTCGTAACCGAGCTGGATATTGACTTTTTGCCCATCAATTTCAGGCTGAAACCCAGGATGATTATTTTTTGAAAGCTGAAATTCCGGGTCATTAATTGAGATGCCTGAAAATCCGGATTCCGAATATCTGGCCAGGCTGGAATAGCATTTCCAGCTCTCCGGAACTATAAAATCAACAGTCCAGAATGATCCCGCATTACCGGTTTCTTCCGTATCCCTGTAAAAACTGTTGCTTTGATTTTCGTCTTCGAAAGTTTCCGGCACCAGAAAGAAATACTTCAGCAAAATATGATTGGCATCTATTCCGTAACCGGTAAATCTGGCATCGGGCAAGCGGATCTGATAATTCAGTGAAATCTTTATGCGTTCTCCCGGATTCAGTGATTCAGATAATGGAATATAAATATTTTCCTGATTCTTATTGAGCACTTCAGAAAAGTTATTTCCGTAGGAATATTGAAGACTTTCAAGCTTTCCGAGCTGATCTGGTTTTGCAAAATAAAGATCTTTTTTACGGTCTTCAACTTTTCTTTTCAGAAGATAGGTTTTTCTGTTTTGGTATGCTGCAACCCAATTCAGAAGCTTGATCTGGCTGATGGATTTCTGATGAGTGTTATGGTAAACAAGCACCTGTTCAACAGAAATGGTTTTCTGGTCCTCATTCAGCCTGGCATGGATTGTGACAGTGTCTCGCTGCGCTTTTGCAGAGAAATAAAAAAAGCATAAAGTCAGGCACAAAAAAAATGGCTTCATCAAAAATAATCAGTATCTAAAACTACTAATTTTTTCCGATGAATATTAATTTTTGCTTGATAATTTTTTTTCCATTAATCCGATAGTAAATTGTCTTCGAGGACTGACATTGAAAATAAAACCCTTTCAGAATTCTGAAAGGGTTTCAATGATTTAAAAATTTTTAAAAGAATCCTGGTATGCTCTCCAGCCTTCGTTTTTGTAACGTAAAGCTTCCTGTTCAGGCTCGTCAGCTTTATAAATTCCGCGGCCTACAATAATAAAGTCTGTTCCGTAATTCCTGATGACGTGTTCCGGAGAATTATATTGCTGGCCTTTGTCATCGCCGCTTGTCGCCAAATTAACGCCTGGTGTGAACAATAAAAGCTGGTCAGAAACTTGATTCTGCGCCACACATCCGATAATACTTGGGTGGTTTTCTATAATTTTCAAAGCCTCTTCACGATAATGCGAATCGGTTAAAGTCCCTTGAGAAGACATTCCCAAAATCGCAACAACGCCCACATTCATAAAGCAATCCAGGCTTTTGCTTCCGCCAATCACGTGGGACGTTACCAAATCTGCCCAGTTGGAAATTTTATATGTGCCATAGGAAAATTGTAATTCCTGCGTATTTCCGATGTCAGCAAATTTCCGGTCTTCCATTAAAAGGAAGTTATGTTTCGTTGCCAGGTCTTTTAGCGGAAGAATGGTTGTATCAGCGTCAAAATCGTTCAGAATATCGATGTGTGTTTTAAGTGCGACAATGTGAGGACCAACAATATCAGCAAAGTCTAACAACTCTTTTGTTGTGATGAAATCTGCAGATGCAATCAGGTTTGATTTTTTTTCGATAGCAATTTCAAGAATTTTCTTGGCGAAAGAATGTTCCGCAGCTTCCAGTTTTTGTTCGTAGGACAAACGTTTTTTTTCTTCAAAAACGACCTGATTTCCGTTTACAAAATCCTGAATTCTTGCAACTTCATCATCATCGATATAATTAACTTCTCTCAGGATTTCCACAACTTCAGAAATATTGAAAAGTGAATGGACTTTATAGCCTTTAGCTTCGAGTTTTTCTTTTCCGCCTTGTTGTCTGTCAAGAACTACAACAATGTCAGACACTTTGATACCTTCATTTTCCACTTCGTCAATCGTTTCGACCAAAGATTTTCCGGAGGTGATGACATCTTCTACTAATAAGCAGTTTTGCCCTTTCTCGTAGATGCCTTCAATTAGTTTTTTGGTGCCGTAAGCTTTAGCTTCTTTTCTCTTGATGATGAGAGGCAGGTAACTTTCCAGAGACATTGCAGTAGCCATCGGAAGCGCTGCATAAGGAACACCGCAGATGATGTCAAAATTATCCAAAGGGAGCATTTCCAACAGATAATGAGCCAGCTCTTTCAGGATTTTCGGATCAGAAGCGAGTGGACGAAGATCGACATAAAAAGGACTTTCGATCCCGCTTTTCAGTGTGAAACGCCCAAACTTGATTATCCCGAGTTTATAACACTCAAGGAAGAATTCTTTTTTACTTTTCATTGACTTTCTTAGATTTCTACAAATTTAAGAAATTTTATCCGAGAGCTTGTCCTGTCGGATGTCAGGCTGCTTCAAAATTGTTATCTTCGTAAAAATTATAATTAAAAATGAGAAGAAACATAGCCTTACTTTTTGTTCTTTTTTCTTTTGTCTTTTTCAATGCCCAGATTGAAGAAAAAAAGCTGGATGAATTGATCCAAAATTCTCTAAAAACCTTTGATGTTCCGGGGATGTCTGTGGGAATCGTAAAAGACGGAAAACTGATATATGCCAAAGGTTTCGGTGTCCGTTCGCTTAAAAATAATCAGCCGATGGATGATAATACTTTGGTCGGGATTGCGTCCAACAGTAAAGGTTTTACGTGTACAGCGCTGGCTATTTTGGCAGATGAAGGCAAGTTGAACTGGGATGATAAAGTGACCAAATATATCCCCGAATTCCAGATGGCAGATCCTTATGTTTCTCAGAATGTGACGATAAAGGATTTGGTGACACACAGAGCCGGATTGGGTTTAGGACAGGGCGATCTGATGTTTTTCCCGGAAGGCGGCAATCTGACAGTCAATGATATTATTCATAATGTGAGATTCTTAAAACCGGAAAATCCGTTCAGAACGACTTTGGATTATAACAATATTATGTTCATCGTGGCTGGGGAAGTGATACATAGAGTTTCAGGGTTGCAATGGGCAGATTTTATAGAGCAGAGAATTATGAAACCTGTCGGGATGACAGCAAGTTTCGGTTCTTATAACCGTGCAAAAAGTTCTCAGAATATCATTGATGCACACGCTCCTGTTGACGGAAAAGCTGTTGCAGTTCCTCACGATTGGAACGAAACAGCGAACGCCGCAGGCGGAATAATGAGTAACATTCAGGATATGACGACTTGGGCAAACTTCCTTCTGAATGGATTTGTAACAAAAGACGGCAAACGTCTGGTTTCTGAGAAAAATGCGCACGAATTATGGAGTCTGCAAATTCCTGATAAAGTTGGGATTACTTCGCCTTATGATACACATTTTTACGGCTATGGTTTAGGCTGGTTTCTGAGTGATGTGAAAGGTCATTTGCAGGTTCAGCATTCCGGAGGTCTGATAGGAACGGTAACGCATTTTACATTGATTCCTGACCTGAAACTGGGAATTGTAGTGCTGACGAATCAACAATCAGGAGCAGCGTTTTCTACAATTACGAATTCCGTGAAAGATGCTTACTTAGGCGTTTCTAACCGAGATTGGCTGAAAATTTATGGTGACAGAAGCAAGAAAAATGAAGAAACTTTTGAGAAACAGAAGAAAGAGGTTTATGATAAGGCTTCAAAGTTTAAATCTGATTTGAAAGATGATCAGTTCATCGGTTGGTACAAAGATGACTGGTTCGGGATTGTTGAGGTTTCCAGACAAGGCAAAGGTTACAGAATTATTTCTAAATCTTCTCCAAGACTAAAAGGTGATTTGATTCCATATTCTGCGAATGCTTTTGTAGCAAAATGGGATGACAGAAGCTATGATGCCGATGCATTCTTTACTTTGACGTTTGATGAAAATGGAAAAGCCGTTTCCGCAAAAATGAAACCGATCTCTGATGTGACTGACTTTAGTTTTGATTTTGAGGATCTGGATTTGAAGAAGATTAATTAAGATTTAATAGAACCCCTTCAGAGTTTCAAACTCTGAAGGGGTTTTTAGCTTTAACTGATTTAGTTAAATTAATTTATGTTTACAAAAAACCATAAAACCGAAATTTCCAAAAAAGGATTTACAATCATCAATAATGTTTTCTCAGATGACGAAATCAATCAAATCATTAATGTGATTGAATCTATTGATACTTCAGTAAAGAAATCTATCGTCCCGAAACGATTGATTGCAATGTTGGAACCGAAGAAATTTGTTCTGTGAACAAAGGCGGCATTATGATTATGAAACCGCTTATTTTACACGGTTCCAATAGAACGACAAATCAGAAAAAACGAAGAGTATTTCACATAGAATTTTCTAATCTCAAATTGCCAAAAGAATTAGAATGGTCTGAAAGATTTGAAATAATTGAGAAGTTTATTTAATCTTTTGGGTATTTTTCTGGGTTTTGCGAAGTATTGAAAACAGAATAGATGTAAATTAATTTTTTTTCTTCATCGATTCTGAAAAATGCCATAAATGGAAAGGATTTAAAAGGTAATGCTCTTAAATTTTTGTATCGCGACTGAAAAAAAGGATTGGTTTCTAATCTTTGATATAATTGTTCTAATTGGTTGTCAAAAGACTTCAGCACGGTTAAAGAAATCTCGGCGTAATATTCATATGCTTTATCAATCTCTTCCTGAGCTCTGTCAAGGATTATAATTTCATAAGCCATACTTTTCACGCAAGTTATTTAGAGCTTTTCTTGCCGGGATGAAATCTTGTTTATCAGCTTTTAATCTTTCGTCCAATATTTTTATCTGTTCAAGAGAAAGCTCAAAAGATTGATTGTCTTCAATTCCGGGATATTGTTTTTTTATTGCTTCCCATTCTTTAATCGGAATAAAAACACCCGTTGGATTTCCGTTATGATCTTGTATTACTTGTGGCTTCATTTTCTAAATTTGGTAAAATACCTTTTTCAAAATTACAATTTTTTATCAAATTAAAAACCCTTTCAGAATTCTGAATTCCAAAAGGGTTTATTTTATAATTAGCTAAAAATTAAATCGGCTTAAATTCTAAATTTTGCTCTTTCAGTAATTTAGCTTCAGCTTCTTTGTAATAGCCGCTTGTCAATTTATTGTAAATCGATTCGAAAGCTGCAAGCGTTTCATTGATTTCAGCATCGGTGTGAGAAGCGGTTGGAATCAATCTTAAAAGGATCATTCCTTTTGGAATGACCGGATAAACCACAACAGATGTGAAAATGCCGTAATCTTCTCTCAACTCTTTAACCAATAAAGTTGCTTCAACAGGTGTTCCCTGGATGAAAACCGGCGTTACACAAGTGTTGGTATCGCCAAGGTTATAACCGATTTTTTTCAGTCCGCCTTGCAGTTTTTCAACATTCTCCCACAGTTTAGCCTTGATTTCCGGTCTTGTTCTCAATAGTTCCAATCTTTTTAAACCTCCGATTACCATTGGCATCGTCAGAGATTTAGCAAAAATCTGAGACCTGAGGTTGAATTTCAGGTAACGGATGATTTCTTTATCTCCGGCCAGAAACGCTCCGAAACCAGCCATAGACTTTGCAAAAGTAGAAAAGTAAACATCAATCTGGTCCTGGCAGCCTTGCTCTTCTCCAGCTCCGGCTCCTGTTTTTCCCAATGTTCCGAATCCATGTGCGTCATCTACCAGGATTCTGAATTTGTATTTGTCTTTTAGTGCGCAGATCTCTTTCAGTTTACCTTGCTGTCCTCTCATTCCGAAAACGCCTTCCGTAATTACTAAAATTCCTCCGCCTGTTTCTTCCGTAACTTTTTGAGCTCTCATTAAGTTCTTTTCAAAACTCTCGATATCATTATGCTTGTAAGTAAAACGTTTTCCGGCGTGCAGTCTGACACCGTCCACGATACATGCGTGAGAATCCACATCATAAACGATCACATCATTTCTTGAAACCAGTGCATCAATACAAGACACCATTCCCTGATAACCGAAATTCAGAAGGTAAGCTGAATCTTTCTTTACGAAATCTGCCAGTTCTCTTTCCAGTTGCAGGTGCTGTTCAGTTTCTCCGGACATTGCTCTGGCGCCCATCGGATAAAACATTCCGAATTCTGCAGCGGCTTTGGCATCGGCTTCTAAAACTTCAGGATGATTGCATAATCCCAAATAATCATTAGCACTCCAAAAAATCACTTCCTTCCCCTGGAACTTCATTCTCGGACCGATGGGTCCCTCAAGTCTTGGAAAAATATAATAGCCTTCTCCATAATCTGCAAATTGTCCTAGTGGACCCGGATTTTGTTTTATTCTTTCAAAAATGTCCATTTTTTCTAACTTATATTTTTGGTTTTATTAAAAAAACCTTTTGTATTTACAAAAGGCTTATAAATATTGTGGTATAATTTTATTTAATGATTTCTGTTTTGAAAACTTCATCATAGTTATGGAAACAGTTGTTGATGAAACCTTGCTCTTCCATCCACTTGTCGCTGTAAACTTTGGTGATATATCTTGAGCCATGATCCGGGAAGATTAAAACAATCAAATCATCAGCTTTGAACTCGTGAGAATTGGCATACTGGATCAGAGCCTGAGTCACGGCACCAGTTGTGTAACCGCCCATTATCGCTTCCTTCAAAGCAATTTCGCGGGTTCTGTATGCTGACATTTCATCATTAACTCTGACATATTCATCAATTGTATCAAACAAAAGTGCACCCGGAATCAGGTTTTTTCCAAGACCTTCGATCTGGTAAGGATGAATTTCCGTTTTGTTGATTTTTCCTGTTTCGTGGTAAGTTTTCAGGATAGATCCGTCTGCATCTACACCGATGATTTTGATGTCAGGATTTTGTTCTTTCAGATATTTTGCAGAGCCGGAAAGTGTGCCTCCGGTTCCTGTACAGGCAAAAAGGTGAGTGATTTTACCTTCCGTCTGTTTCCAGATTTCAGGACCTGTTGTCTGATAATGCGCATCAATATTCAATTCGTTAAAATATTGATTGATATAGACAGAATTTGGAGTTTCTTTTGCAATTCTTTTTGCGACTTCATAGTAAGATCTCGGGTCATCTGCCGGAACAGAGGCCGGGCAAACGTAGACTGTTGCACCTAATGCTTTCAGATAAGCAATTTTTTCAGCTTTTGTTTTATCGCTCACGGCAAGGATACATTTATAACCTTTGACGATACATACCATTGCTATGGAAAAACCTGTGTTGCCAGAAGTGGTTTCTACAATCACAGAATCTGATTTCAGGATGCCCTGCTTTTCTGCATTTTCTATAATATGCAATGCAATTCTGTCTTTCGTAGAATGTCCCGGATTATAAGACTCCAGCTTAGCATACACTGTTGCAGGAATGTCCTTGGTAACCTGGTTTAACCTGACTAACGGTGAGTTGCCAATTAAACCAAGAATATTATCGTGTACATTCATCATTTTATAATCATTTTTCTCTCAAAAACTGTCTGCAAAAATAAAAAAAAAATTGCAATGTTTTTACTTTTGGGCCGTGAATCTGATTTTATATAATTTTTTTATTAATAATTCAATTGTTTTTCTGCAATTTTCAAAATTTATACCAATATTTAATTTTTGTTAAAAACCCAAATAACTGAATCAAAAACGTTAATTTCGCCGTTATTTCATTTTCCTTATGAAGAATTGGACTTTTAAACAATGGAACACCGTTCTCGGATGGGTAGTTTTCGTTATTGCACTCATTACGTATCTTTCAACCATTGAACCTAACTTTAGTTTTTGGGATTGTGGTGAATATATTTCTTCCGCGGTAAAACTGGAGGTTACTCACGCACCGGGAGCAGCATTGTTCCAGTTGGTAGGTGCTGTTGTAGCATTATTTGCCTTCGGAGACGGGCATCATTATTCGTTGGTGATCAATGCAATGTCTGCGCTGTTCAGTGCTTTTACGATTCTATTCCTTTTCTGGACCATCACACATCTGGTGAGACGATTATTAAATAAGGAATTCGATAACATAACTGTAGGCGAGGAAATAGCCACCTTTTTTGCAGGGGGTGTTGGTGCATTATGTTTCACTTTTTCAGATACATTCTGGTTTTCCGCAGTAGAAGGCGAGGTTTATGCAATGGCGAGTATGTTCATTGCATTGATTGTCTGGCTGATTACTAAATGGGAAAATGAATATCTGGAAAAAGATAATGAAAGATGGATCATTCTGTTGTTTTTCGTGATTGGGCTATCAGTAGGTGTTCATATGATGTGTATGCTTGCGCTTCCTGCAGTTTGTCTCATTTATTACACCAGAAAATATCAGTTTACATGGAAGTCTTTTTTATGGGCTAATGGAATCACGCTCGTGATTCTTGCAATTGTGTTCAAATTTATTTTCCCACTGGTAATGTGGTTTTTCTTCAAATGTGAGCTGATTTTTGTTAATGGAATGGGAATGCCTTTCCACTCTGGAACTATTATAGCGTTTGTGTTATTTACTTCCCTTTGCTATCTTTTGATTACTTACACCAGAAAAACAGGGAAATCACTTTACCAGACTATTGCATTGTCCGTTGTTTATATGATCATCGGGTTTTCCTGCTGGCTGGTGATTCCTATCAGGGCTAATGCCAATCCACCAATGAACCTTAACGATCCGGACAACGCCATCGGGATGCTGGATTACTATAACCGTGAACAATACGGAGACTGGCCTACCTTCTACGGACAAAATTATACCGCTTATCTTGATCCTAACGGCATCGAAAAAAATGAAGACGGAAGTTACAAGACAGAAAAAACCGGCGATACTTATGAGCGCGATCCACAGACTGGAAGATACCGTGTTGTAGGTGAAAAATTCAATTATGTTTACAGTAAAGAACACGTCGGGTTTTTCCCGAGAATGTTCAGTGAAGATAAATCGGTGATGCCAAATTATATATCAATGTACGGAGCTCCGGATTTTACATTCAATTATGGTAATGAGCAGGTTGCTGAAAGTCCTGAAGCAAAACAATTCTTTGATGAGCTTCGTCAGAAATATGAGAACGGAACCATCAAAATGGATGATTACCTGAAGGCGAAACAATTCGGAATCATTAATGTTCAGAAACCAACTCTGGCTCAGAATCTGGATTATTTCATCACATTTCAGAATTATTTTTACTTTGCGAGATATCTGCTTTGGAACTATTCCGGCAGACAAAATGATGTGGAAGGACATATGGAAAATACCAATGGCAATTTCATCACCGGAATTCCTTTCATCGATAACAATCTTTGGGGAGACCAGAGCGAGATGCCTGCCAAATTCCAGAATACAAGTACGGTAAAGTTTTTCCTTTTGCCACTGATTCTTGGTCTGATAGGTTTCTTCTTTCAGCTTAATAAAGATTTCGGAAGGTTTTATGCCATTTTATCATTGTTTATTTTAACCAGTGTAGGAATTGTTTTCTACACCGGAGTAAAACCTTTTGAGCCTCGTGAAAGAGATTATGCGATGGTCGGCTCATTCTACGCATTTGCAATTTGGATTGGTCTTGGTGTTGCAGCTATTTACTGGCTGCTTCAGAAAAAAATCAAGACTAAATCAGTTCAGATTATAACCGGTGTGATTTTACTTGGAATTCCGTTGATGATGGGTTTCCAGAATTATAATGTTCACGACAGAAGCGGACGTTACACTGCTTACGATTATGCTTATTCCAGTTTAAAATCATTGCCAAAAGACGGAATTATGTTTGTTTACGGCGATAATGATACTTATCCGGTTTGGGCTATTCAGGAAACTGAGGAGTTTCGTCCGGATGTAAAAGTGGTTAATTTTACATTGTTATCAACACCTTGGAATATAGACCAGGTGAAGAGAAGAACCTATAATTCGATGCCGGTTCCTTCAACCCTGACTCACGAAGATTACAGGGAAGGTTCGAATGATCAGGTTTATCTGATGACCCAGGATGATTGGTCCAATATCTTCGCCAATCTTAAAGATCAGGGTGCACCAGATACGGAATTTGCGGCATTTAGAAAATATATGACACAGGATTCAATGACGATGAAAGAGGCGGTTAACTTCCTGAAAATGAAATCACCGGAAAAGGACGAAATCGTTAAAATGATTTTTGGTAATGAGCGTTATGAAAAATTCAACTTTCTTCCGGTTTCCAAATTTATTCTTCCGGTTAATGTGAACAATGCCGTAAAATCAGGAATCATTACACCTGCTGAAGCGCAAAAAGCGGAAAAACAGATTGTCATCAATTATAAAGGTTCCAGTATGTTCAAGAATAATATGATGATGCTGGACATCCTGGCTAATTTCGACTGGAAGCGTCCAATCAACTTTTCAAGCGGCGGGATCTATGACAGCAGTAATTTATTTTTCCTTTCGAATTATCTGAAATTCGATGGTTTCAGCTACAGATTGGTTCCCATAAAAACGGAAGAATCTCCTGATGGTGAGTTAGGAATGGTGAATGCTGATGAGCTGTATAATATTGTGAAAAACTACAGATGGGGCAATTTCAAAGATTTAAATGTTCACTTTGATGAAACCTGTACACAGAATATTGTGGGATACAGATCATCTGCAAGCCGCGCTGCCGAAGCTTTAGCACTGAAAGGTGAAAAGCAAAAGGCTATCGAAATCTTGGATTTGGCTAGTAAAGAAATTCCTGTTTCCAAATACAACGATCCAAGGTCACTGAGTTCTATTGTCTACGCATATATCGTTGCAGGACAAGAGCAAAAAGGACTGAAACTGGCAGAAGAACTCAAAAAAGGCATTTTTGAGGAGTATGATTACTACACGAAATTATCGCCTAAATTCCAGGCTTATGCGGCGAGACAAATGAAAACCAAACCAATGGAATATTCTCTTGTGGTAGGGGCTGTTTCCGATGCCTATAATAAGATCGGGCAAAAGGATAAAGGCTATCAGTATCTTATCAACTCACTCAATGTCATAGATAAACGATTCAATAATTTTATTAAGGATCTTCAGGAAATGGGTAAGGAAAAAGCCTTCAAAAAGGCGGATGATGTCCAGAAAGTAACATCTTTTTATTCTTATCTTTTTGATATTATGAAAGATTATGACACGACTTATGAAGCTGAAAAGATGGACAACATCACAAAACAGCTGATGAAAGTTACTCAATAAAAAATAAGCGTTTCAGAATTTTGAAACGCTTATTTTTTAATTAAGAATTAAGAATTAAGAATTAAGAATTAAGAATTAAGAATTAAGAATTAAGAATTAAGAATTAAGAATTAAGAATTAATTTTACTATCAACTATCAACTATCAACTATCAACTATGAAAAAATACTGTGCGTTTCTCCGGGGTGTTAATGTCAAAGGAACCAATATGAAAATGGCAGATGTCTGCAAAGTGTTTTCAGATGCGGGCGCTCAGAATGTATCTTCGGTTTTGGCGAGCGGAAATATTCTGTTTCAGTCCGATAAAACTTCATCCGAATTAAAGAAGATCTTAGAAAAATCAATGTCGGAACATTTTAATTATGATGCCTTTCTTTTTATTAAAAACGAAAAAGAAATCAACGAAATTTTAGAGAATGATCCGTTTCCGCCGGTCGAAAATTGTCACAATTATGTTTTTCTGGGTTCTGAAAAAGTAGAAGAAACTCTGCTGGAAGAATTTCAAAAATCAAATCACGCAGAGAATGAAAAGGGTAAAATCGTCAATGGTATTTTCTACTGGCAAGTCCCGAAAGGACAAACGCTGGATTCCGACTTTGGGAAAGTTCTCGGGAAGAAAAGCCTAAAAGATAAAATGACGAGCCGCAACATTAATACATTCCAAAAAATCATCATCAAATTTGATAAATAGATAATTTCAACCATTGTGATAGCGCAAGTCGGAAAAAAATTGCGTTATTAATTCCGTATATTTGTACTCAGATTTTGGAGTCGTTCATTCTGAAATTATAATTCTAAAACCAAAGAAATGATACAATATTTAGATCATATTCATCACAAAGATTCGAATAATTTTTTCCTGATCGCAGGGCCTTGTGCTATTGAAGATGAAACAATGGCATTGCAGATTGCAGAGCATATCGTGAAGTTGTCCGACAAATATAATATTCCTTACATCTTCAAAGGAAGCTTCAGAAAGGCTAATAGAAGCCGAGTAGATTCCTTCACCGGAATCGGAGATGAGAAAGCGTTAAAAATCCTGAGGAAAGTAGGGGAGACGTTCAATGTTCCGACTACAACTGACATTCATGAAAACGATCACGCTGCTTTGGCTGCGGAATATGTGGATGTTTTACAGATTCCTGCATTTTTAGTAAGGCAGACGGATCTTTTGATAGCTGCTGCTGAAACAGGGAAAGCGGTGACTCTTAAAAAAGGGCAGTTTCTCTCGCCGGAATCTATGAAATTTGCAGTTCAGAAGGTGAAAGATTCCGGTAATGAAAAAACAGCAATTATTGAAAGAGGAAATTCTTTCGGATATACGGATCTGGTAGTAGATTTCCGCGGAATCCCCACAATGAGAGGATATTCTCCGGTGATTCTGGATGTTACCCATTCACTTCAGCAACCGAATCAGAATTCGGGAGTGACTGGTGGCAGACCGGAACTGATTGAGACAATAGCAAAAGCAGGGATTGCAGTAGGAGCGGACGGCATTTTCATAGAAACACATCCGGATCCTTCCGTTGCAAAATCAGACGGTGCCAATATGCTGAAGCTGGATTTGCTGAATGATCTTTTAGGGAAACTTACCAGAATCAGAGAAGCCATATTATAAAAAAATGAAGTCCGGAATTACCGGACTTTTTATTTATTTCAGTTTTTAGCACAAGAATTTCAAATATTCTTTCGTTCTTTGTATTAATTGCTATTTTTGTTGATTCAATAGTACAAAAACAATAAACATCAGATTAAAAAACTACAGCTTTGAAAAATTATATCTTTTTAATTCTCTTTTTATTGCCACTGACGGCATTTTCACAAATCACCCTAAAAGTTCTGGACGAAGACGGAAAATCGGTTTCCGATGCAGAGGTAACCTATAACAATCAGTCTTATAAAACCGATAATAATGGTTTCATAAAGATCCCGATTGCCACCACAGAGCAGGAACTGAAAGTACAAAAAGAGAATTTTAAAGGCTTTTCAAAAGTCATTAAAACATCGCCGAGATCGCAATCTGTCAATGTTCTTTTTCTTCCTGTCGCTAAAGAAAATGAAATCCAGGAAGTCGTTTTCCAGAAAAGAGCAAAACGGACCACTAATGATCTTACCTCTGTAGAAATTTCGGCGAAGGAAGCACAGACCGTTATTTCGCTTGGTGGCGGAGTGGAAAGTCTTATCAAAAGTTTACCTTCCGTAAACTCCAACGCTGAGCTCAGCTCTCAGTATATGGTAAGAGGCGGAAATTATGATGAGAATTTGATTTACATTAATGATATCGAGCTTTACAGGCCATTTCTGGTTCGTAACTCTTTACAGGAAGGGATGAGTATCATCAATCCTGATATGGTTTCCACCATCAATTTCTCAGCAGGTGGTTTTGAGCCGAGATATGGTGATAAAATGTCATCCGCTTTAAATATTTATTACAGACAGCCGGAAAAGTTTGAGCTTTCCGGTGAAGCAAGCCTGATTGGCGGGAGGCTGACCACAGGTTTTGCATCCAGGGATAAAAAACTCACAGGTCTTATTTCTGGCCGTTACAGGAACACGAATTTGGTACTCAACACGCTGAATGAAGATACCGACTTCAACCCGCAGTACTTTGATCTGCAATCTTATCTTAATTACCAGTTCAATGAAAAATGGTCATTGTCTTTCTTAGGTTATTTTGCCAAGAACGATTATAAAATGGTTCCCAAGCAGAAGGAAGTGGATTTCGGAAGCCTTCAGCGTCCTTTGAGGCTGACTGTTTTTTATAACGGGCAGGAAGACGATGAGTACAAGAATATAATGGGAACGGTGAGTGTCAATTTCAAACCAAATAAAAAATGGCAGTTTACATTAGATAATTTTGCTTATCAGAACAGAGAAAGAGAGTATTATTCTTTAGCTTCCGGCTACATTTTGGAAGCATTTGATGAGGAAGGAAATCCTGTTGCAGGTTATGATGCCGGCGGACAGATAGATCATGCAAGAAATGATTTATTAGTTCGCGTCGTTGGATCGCAGTTCAGAACAAAATTTTCGCCGGATGTCAATACGGATATTGAAGTCGGCGCCAAATTCGAAAGGGAAACGATTAAAGATTTTACCAATGAATGGCAGTTTGTAGATTCTATCGGTTACAGCACTCCAAGAGATTTCGTCATCCCGGGACAGCTTGATACATCGGATCTCAATCTGAAATTCAACATTGCCGGACAAAATAATATCTCACCAACCAGAATCTCGGCTTATGCACAGTTTTCTAAGAAATTCTACTGGGGAAGCAACAGGATTTTTGTGAATGGCGGCGCAAGAATACAGAACTGGAGCTTCAACAAGCAGACGCTGTTTAGTCCGAGAGCGCAAATTGCCATCAAACCGAACTGGGATATGGATATGTTGTTCAGGATCTCAGGTGGTGTTTATTACCAGGCTCCATTTTATAAAGAGATCAAGGATCTTACGGGTGCATTCAACCCAAATATTGAAGCTCAGAAATCTTATCAGATTATCATTGCTAATGATTATGAGTTCCAGGTGGGTGGTAAAGACAGAAAACCATTCAAACTTACTACTGAAGCGTATTATAAGAAAATGGAAAACCTGATTCCTTATTATCTGGATAATGTCAGAATCCGCTATGCCGGAAAGAATAACTCAGAAGGTTATGCGTATGGATTGGATGCCAGATTATTCGGTCAGTTTGTTCCTGGAGTAGATTCCTGGGTTTCTGCCAGTTATGCCAGAGTCTATGAAAGTATTGATGGAAAAGGGTACATCCCAAGACCAACAGACCAGCGTTTCCGCTTTTCAATGTTTTACCAGGATTATATGCCGAAATTTACGAGCATGAGAGTAAATCTGACATTGACCTTTGCCAGCGGAATCAATTCGGGAACTCCGGTATCATTTGACAGCGCAGGATTGCCGGATTATTATGCAGCTTACCGTTATCAGAAAACATTACCTTCCTACAAAAGGGTAGATATCGGTCTTACAAAGATTTTTATTGATCAGAAAGATAATAAAGCCAGCGGCACTTTTTGGAAAAATTTTAAGGAGTTAAGTTTGGGAGTTCAGATTTTCAACGCATTCAATATCAATAATACAATTGCAAACCAATGGGTCAGTGATGTCAGTTCTTCACCAAGTGTTTATTATCCTGTTCCGGTTAGACTGACGGGAAGATTCTTCAACGTGACATTAAACTTTAAACTCTGACAAATGAAAAATACAGACAAGCTTTCGGAACTCACCAATGATGAATTGCTCAGGAAACTGAAATCAGCGAAGGCTATTTATATCGCTTTTTTTTCATTATTCATCATTATGCTGATTTGTGGTCTGTACATAACGGCTACTAAGGGTTTTGGTGTTTTTACGATATTGCCGATTACCTTTATTCCTCTGCTTATTGCAAATATTATGAGTTATGGAAAAGTAAAAGAAGAGGCCAAATCCAGAAACCTGTTCTAAAGTATATCAAAAAAAACGCTCCGGATTTTCGGAGCGTTTTTTATTTATTTTTTAACATTCTTCATAAGATCTTCAGGCTTGCTGGCGATTGCTACACCCGGCAGGCCAATCGGTGCGCCAATCTGGGCAAAAAAGCTTCCTTGTACATCACCGGTTTTATAAGTTGTGAACCCAATTCTGTATAATCCGGCAATAAGAGATTTTGCCGGGTTTGAAAGATCACTTGTGATACGCATCAAAGAATTGTATTTTTTTCCTGATGGCTGAGCCGGCATTTCGCTGGAGTCATCGTTATTTTCCAATGTAGTCCAGCTGGCAGTTTTAGCTTTAGAAGCTGCATCTTCCAGTTTCATAATGCCGTTGGCTCTTTCCAACACTATCCAGGTATCAAAATAAGTTGATTTGTCTGCAGCATTAGCGGTATAATCTGGTGAGATATAATCTTTATCACCGGATTTCAATCCATCAGGAACAGGAGATATCATCCGGACACCCAACTCAGGTGCTGCAACAGGAATCCATACATAAACGTAATACATTTTTTTTCCGTTCTTCACCTCATCCGGCGCAGTTGAAGGACTGATATAGCCGTAATAATTGGTAACGTCTGTATAAGGTAACCGGATTTCTTTGCCAAGCACGGATTTTTTGCCAAGATCCGCTCCGAACTTATCTAGTTTTTGTGCGGAAAGTGATGTTGCTGCAACAACAATCACTAATGGTAGTAATAGTTTCTTCATAATAGTTTATTTTTAATTAAATTGGTTTTTTGTTATGGTTAATGTACTAATTATTTTCATTTTAACAACCATTATTAATAAATACTCTTATATTGATTAGAATATATAATTAAGCAACCATTTAAACATAAAAACTCTTTTGAAAAAATCTTGTCCAAATACGCCAATAATAAAACAAAAAGTGATATTTTTTTTAATGCATCAAAAATTTCTGAAAATGAAATTACAAATTAATTTTAATTACAAACCAGACAGAAAAATATGAGCTACTGCTGGTGTTTTTTGATTAACTGCATAAAAAAACGCTTCTGAACTTCAGAAGCGTGTATGTTAGAAATAAGATCTAATAAATCTCAGTTTATGGGTGTGTCTGTTTTGGTCCTTGTTAAAGATTCCGGAAGAATCCAGGCTGTCAATACGGACTTTTCCGTGCGCATGGATTATTTTCTGATCGGCGAGGATAAATCCGACGTGAATGATTCTCCCTTCCGGATTTTCAAAAAATGCAAGGTCACCAGGCTTAGCTTCTTCAATAAAAGTCAATGCTTCGCCCAATGCTGCCTGCTGATAGGTGTCTCTTGGGATTTTAATGCCATGGATTTTATAAACGATCTGGGTAAAGCCACTGCAGTCAATCCCAAAAAAACTTTTTCCGCCCCAGAGATAAGGAACGTTCAGGAATTCTTTGGCGCAGTTGACAATGCTTTCGCTGAGATCATGGCCACGTGTTGGTGCGGTGGTTTCAAAAGTGACTTCGGAACCCATTGATAAAAGCATTTTTCCACTTTCCGTCATTGTAGACTGGAACGGTTCTTTCACAAGATTTGTCTTTCTTGATGCCAAGAATTCATCAGAAACAGGCAGTATTTGTTTGGTGTCCATCCAGGCTTCGTAGTTGTCGTAATGCGTGATGATCTTGGTCCAGTTGTCCTTAACCTCAATGATATCTGCAGATTCTCCGTAAAGGAGTTGTGATACGATTTCGCTTTTATCAGAACTGTCAGCCCTCAGCGGAGCGATGGAAACGTTGCAAATCCCTTTTGTCATTTCAATCAATTATGAATTAAAAATACGAATTATTTTTTTCTGATGAGATGTAATCCGTCGCGCAAAGGTAAGATTAGATTTTCGAAATCGGGATCTTCAGCGATGATTTTATTGACAAGTTTGATTTGCTCCGTTTGTTTGTCTTTTGGATTGTTTTCCAGAACTTTTCCGTACCAAAGAACATTGTCAATCAAAATAATACTGCCGGAACGTAAATTAGGTTTGATGAGTTTCAGATAGTCCAGATAGCTTTCTTTGTCTGCATCGATGAAAATCAGATCCCAGATTTTATCCAGTTTCTTGATTTCTTCCTTCGCATCACCGATGATGAATTCAATCTGATCTTTATAATCACTTTCTTCAAAATATTTTTGTGGAATGTAAGCTAAATCTTCATTCTTGTCAATCGTATAGATCTTCCCGCTTTTTGGTAAGCCTTCGGCAATGCTCAATGCGGCATAACCTGTAAATGTGCCGATTTCCAATACATTTTCAGGCTGAACGATATGTGATAAGATACTAAGCAGGCGACCTTGCAGATAACCGGAAATCATATGCGGCTGCGTGGTTTTCTGATAGGTTTCTTTCCTTAATTTTTTGAGAACGGCAGGTTCTTCGGAAGCGGTTTCTTCCAGGTATCTGTCCATTTCTTTGTCTAATTCTTCGAAATAACTCATTGGGCGTTCAGAGTTTTTGGTTTGTGGTTCAAAGGTACTAAATGTTTAAATGATGTCGAATCTTTTATGGATGTAAAACCCGCAGCCCGACTTGAACGGAGCTCATTTTTTGTGGCTGGAAAAGCAAAGGCAAAAATAGCGGGAGTGGAAGGCGGAGAAAGCTGCCATAAAAAAAAATAATAAATGCAATTCGGCGTTCCTAAAAGCTGCACAAATTTTAGAAGACCATAAAAAAACCTTCAAGAATTCAAAATTCTTGAAGGTTTAAGCAATTTGCCAAAAGCTAAAAGCTGTCAGCAGAAATTATTTTTTAACCGGAGCAATGTCCATTAACTTCATAAACTCATCCAGCTTCGGCATAATGATGATCTCTGTTCTACGGTTTTCAGACCTTCCGGAAACAGAAGCGTTGGTTGTTTTCGGGTTGTATTCGGATCTACCGCCTGCTGTGATTCTGTTAGGATTGACACCGAACTGATTCTGAAGAACCTTCGCAACGGCTGTTGCTCTGAGTGCGGAAAGATCCCAGTTGTCTCTCGGCGCATTGGCACTATTGAGCGGTGTGTTATCCGTGTTACCTTCAATCAAAACGCTGTATGTATCATAATCGTTGATTACTTTTGCAACTTTGGCCAAAACATCCTGAGCTGCCGGCTGAATGTCATATTTTCCGACCTGGTAAAGCATTTTATCAGATAATGAAATTAATACCACACCTTTCAGAACTTTTACATCCACATCCTGATCTGCAACATTATCAAGAGAACGTTTCAGCTTGTTAGACAGTGCGATATTCAAACTGTCATTTCTGCTTTTTCCGGAAATCAGCTGCTTGATGTATGCATTGGAAGCATTGATTTCTCCTACTAATTTATCAATATTAGCGGAACCTTTTCCTGCATTGGAAAGACAGGCATCCAAGCTGGATTTTAGCGCATTGTTTTGGCTCATTAAAAGGTCGTTTTGACTTTGAAGACCGGAATTGGCACTCTTCAGATCCTGAATTTGACGCATTCTTTCGCCGGCATCTTCCACACATTGTTTGTAGTTAAGATTTAGGGCGTCGAATTGTTTTTTGCTGACACACGATGCCAGGGAAAGTCCCACTGCTGTGATGGTCAAAATTTTAAATAATCTCATAGTAAAATATTTAATTTGTTCTTTATTAATATGAACCAAAATTGAATTTACGGATTCAAAAGCGTTTCAAAAGTAAGAATTAATAACTGTATATTTGTGGTTATAACTGACTATTTCGTTATAAAATTGTGTTAAGTCTATTAAAATTTCAAAACGTTCTGAAACAATTTCTGATCCAACCGCAGCAAAAAACATACCTTTTGGCTGTGAGCGGAGGAGTGGATTCAATGGTTTTAGCGGAATTGTTTCGCCTTTCAGGTTTTGATTTTCAGGTGGCACATATTAACTATCATCTTCGTGAAGAGGATTCTAACTTAGACCAACAGCTCGTTTCTGACTTTTGTGAAAGGCATCAGATTCCGTTTCACTTATATGAAATTTCTGAGGATGATAAGCAGCCGGAACATTCTATTCAAAATTGGGCCAGGGAAGTGCGCTATAGGTTTTTCAGAGACATTCAGAAGAATCAAAAACTGGACATTCTGGTTACAGCACATCATCTGAATGATCAACTTGAAACCTTTATTATCAATCTTTCCAAAGCATCAGGAATCAGAGGCTTGAGTGGAATTCCGCAAAATGAAAATGGTATTATTCGGCCACTTCTTGATTTTTCCAAGGACGAGATTTATAATTTTGCAAAAGAAAATCAAATCGAATTTCGGGAAGATAAATCCAATCAGAAAACAGATTATCTGAGGAATAAAATCCGACACAACATTGTTCTGGAGCTGGAAAAAATCAACCCGGATTTTCTCGTAAATTTTTCAAAAAGCATCAGTTATATCAATCAGGCTAAAGATTTTATTGATGAATCTGTTAGTGAGAAAATTGATCTTCTGAAAATCAGTTCTTCTGAAAATCAGCTCATTATTGATAAACACAAATTATCACAACAATCTGAACTGATTCGATATGAAATTTTTAAACGATTCGGGTTTAATGATGACAATGAAATGAATAAGATTCTGAAAGCCCAAACCGGAAGTTGTTTCCTTAGTTCTGAGTTTCAGTTAATCATTAACCGCAATGAGCTGATTTTTGAAAAGAGAAAGGAAAAAAGAGAAAAAGAAAGAGATGAAATAAGTTTAAAAATTGAAAGGGATAAAATAATTATTCCTGAACATATTAAAAATGAAATTATGGCGTTTGGTAATTGTTTTTGGACAATTGATGCAGAAAAAGTACAACTTCCTCTAAAATTAAGGAAGAAGCAAGAAGGCGATTTGTTTTTCCCTATCGGAATGATTGGTAAAAAGAAAATTTCGAAATTTTTTAAGGATGAAAAATTATCTATTTTAGCCAAGCAGAAAATCTGGCTGCTCTGTGATGAAAAAGAGAATGTTTTAGGTGTTTTGCCTTTTCGCCAGGACAGGAGATTTGCATTGTATGATAATGCGGCCGGGTTAATCTTAAAAATATAATATAAACTATAATTTACATTACTATAAAATATTGTGGTCAAAACCAAATAAAATGAAAAATTTAAAATTGGTGTTATCAACACTGTTCTTTTTGATCATTACCTTTTTTCATGCGCAGATAAGCAATCCTGTCAGGTTTGCTTTTGATATCAAGAGTGTTGGAAAAGATGAATATGAAGCTGTTCTTACCGCTACAATTGAAGATAAATGGCATATTTATTCTCAGGATCTTCCGCCGGATTCCGGCATTCCGACTGAATTTAAAATCACCTCAAAACAAGGCATTCAGCTGATCGGGAAAGTTCAGGAAATCGGTAAGAAGCATGATGAGTTTTCGGAAGCCTTTGGAGCACAGATTGTCTATTATTCCGACAAAGTTTTATTTAAGCAAAAATTCAGGCCTAAAGATACTTCCAAACCAACGACCGTTACTGCAGAGATTACTTATCAAACCTGTAATGACCGCATATGCAGAGCTCCGGATACCTTAGAGTTTGAAAAAGAAATTAAGCCGGATGCTGTTTCCGAAGCTAAGGCTGCTGAGTTGCCGGTTCCAGGAACTGATACATCTTCGGTTGCCATTCCAGAAGCCGGAGCGCAGATGGTGGTAGCTTCGCCAGTCAGTAATGAAAAGCAGGAAGGGCTGAGAGTTAATTCCTTAGATTTCAAAAATCCTTTGACAAACTGTGGTACGGCTCAGCAAAAACCGAACGATGACAATTGGCTAGTTCTGGGGTTAGGATTTTTAGGCGGACTGATTGCATTGCTCACACCCTGCGTTTTCCCGATGATTCCGCTCACGGTTTCATTTTTCACTAAAGGCAATAAGAATAAGGCCAAAGGCAAAAGAGATGCTTTTATTTATGGATTTTTTATCCTGCTGATTTTCGTTTTATTGAGTATTCCGTTTCATATTATTGATGGCATTTCCGGTAATGTTTTTAATCAGATTTCAACAAATATCTGGCTGAATTTATTCTTCTTCGCTATATTTTTGTTCTTTGCTCTGAGCTTTTTCGGGTATTACGAAATCACGTTGCCAAGTTCCATCGCCAACAAATCTTCTAAAGCTGAAGAGGCTGGTGGCATTATCGGGATTTTCTTTATGGCATTGACTTTAGTCATTGTTTCATTCTCCTGTACTGGTCCGATTTTAGGAAGTTTGTTAGGAGGTGTTGTTGCAGGCGCTAAAAATGTTCCCACCTTATTAACATTTGCTTTGGCTGGTTTCGGATTGGCTTGGGCATTGGTTTTCGGATTGCTGGCACTTTTTCCGCAGGCTTTGCAAAGCTTGCCAAAATCCGGCGGCTGGATGAATACAGTCAAGGTCGTTCTTGGTTTTATAGAATTGGCCTTAGCGCTTAAATTTTTGTCAAAAGCGGATCTGGTTTCCAAAACATTTTTACTGAAAAGAGAATTGTTTATTGTCATCTGGATCATCATTGCAATAGGATTAGTGCTTTATCTGTTCGGGAAAATCAGATTTCCGCATGATGATAAAAAGTCGAAAATTTCACTACCGAGAAGAATTCTTGGGGTATTCGGAATCGTATTTATTGCATATTTGGTCCAGGGACTTATTCCTTCTGAAAAACCAAAGTTGCAGGCTTTGAGCGGAATCTTACCGCCGCTTAACGTCAGTTTCTTCCATAAAGAAGAAGACGGAATTCTTGGTCTTAAGCCTTACCATAATTATTTCGAAGCCATAGAGGAAGCTAAAAAACAAAACAAGCCTGTTTTGATAGATTTTACAGGCTATGGTTGCGAAAACTGCCGAAAAATGGAAGAATTTGTCTGGAGTCAGGATGATATCCTGCCTATGATTCAGAATGATGTGATTCTGGCTTCGGTTTATGTGGATGACAAAGAAGAACTGCCGGAAAATGAACAGATCAAAATTGATCGAGGTGACGGCTCCAAAAAGCTGATTAAAACGATTGGCGACAAGTGGAGTCTGTTTCAGCAGGTTAATTTTAATAACAATTCCCAGCCTCACTATGTTTTGGTAACACCAGATCAAAAAGTGATTAATACACCGGTTTCAGGTTATATGCCGAAAGAGGATTTTAAAAAGTTTCTGAAATGCGGAATTGATTATTTTAAAAGTAAATAATTATGATTTTCAGAGAAGCTATCATCGCTGATATTCCACAAATGCAGATCATCCGGAATGCTGTCAAAGAAAATCAGCTTTCTAATCCGGATATTGTAAAAGATAAGGATTATGAATGCTTTTTATTAGAAAATGGAAAAGGCTGGGTATGTGAGATTGAGAATCTCATTGTTGGTTTTGCAATAGTAGATTTGGTTGCAAATAATATCTGGGCTCTGTTCGTAGATCCGGAATTTGAAAATCAAGGCATCGGGAAACAATTGCATAACCTGATGCTAAACTGGTATTTTAAACAGACCCAAAACCCGGTTTGGCTGGGAACAGCGCCTGGAACAAGAGCAGCGGATTTTTACAGGTTTTCCGGTTGGAAAGAAATCGGAACCTTCGGAAAAGAAATAAAATTTGAAATGACTTTCAAGGATTGGAACAATTTGTAATTCTGTGGATAACATTTTTATAATGTTATTGTAATTAAGGTATATAATTTGTATTCAAAAATCCATAATGATGATAAATCGTTATGGATTTTTAATTTCTATTGCTAACTTATAAAAACGATTATTATGGCTGAGGTACAAATTAAAGAACAATCCGGCGGAAAAAGATCTCACAAAAAACTGATAAAGGTAGATATGACGCCAATGGTGGATTTAGGATTTTTATTGATTACATTTTTTATGTTCACCACCAATTTCTCAAAACCGAATGTGATGGATGTCGGTTTATCTGCCCACAATCCGGACGAGCCAACGCAAATTGATTATAAAAACCAACTGACATTCATTCTCGGTAAAGACGGTAAAGTATTTTATTATCAGGCTGACAAAAAGGATTTAAATGATAATAGCCTGAAAGAAGTTTCATTTGATAAGTTTCAGGTAGCAAAAACGATTGAAGCTGCAAAAGCCAATGCGCCGAAGAAAGAGATCTTCACAGTTATTATAAAACCAACTGATGATTCTCAGTACAAAACAATGGTTGATATGCTGGATGAACTGGCGATCACAAAATCCGAACGTTACGTTATTGCCGAAATGAATGATAAGGAAAAAGAACTTTACGAAAAAAGAATGCAGTAACAAGCAAGATACTGAGAAGAGAAATGTTTGTAGATTTTACAGCATCATCACACATAGCTCCGGAGGAGCGACAGTTATAACCTTTCTGAATGAATTTTTAGGAAGGTTTTTCATTTAATTTATTTACTTTCGTGAGGATAATTAAAACTATGAAAAAACTGATTGCTGTTATTGTCCTTTTATCAATTGTTTCATGTAAAAAATCTGAAAAGACAGTGACTCCGAAAATTGACAGTGTAAAAATCATTGATTCCATCAATGCGGTGAGAACGAAAATTAATGACAGTATCCTCAGCAGCCGGGCTTATAAAGATTTGTCAGGAACCCACATTTTGACACACGATATGGTAGAAGGAAAAGGCGAGATTACATTTACAAAAATCGGGCAGGATGAATATAAAGTTAAAGGCTCGAACGCCGTTGGGAAGAATTTTGTTGATATTGAAGGAACTGCAAGAATGACTTCTCCAAAAAATCTTAAATTCGATGGAACGATAACCCAGAGTATTTTGGACTATGACAATGGAAAGCTGGATGTGAGAAAAGGCAAGCGGAATTTTTCTACAAAAGACGGCGGAAAAACCTTTAAGCTTCACGAATCCGTCAATAACGCGGGATTTGGAGACAAGATCATTATCAAAATTCAATAACGTATTGTCAGCCTGAGGTGAATTTTACCTGTCGAAGGGAAACTTAAAAATAAAACGATGCTTAATTACGAAATACAAGGAACCGGCCCGGAGAATTTAGTTCTGCTTCACGGCTTTATGGAAAATCTCTCGATTTGGGATGATATGATTCCTTTTTTGTCGGATAAATTCAGGCTGATAAAAATCGATTTGCCGGGTTTTGGAAAATCGAGGGCAATTGCGGAAATACAAACGTCCGAACTGATGGCGGAAGAAGTGAAAAAAGTAACTGATGTGCTTGGATTAACGGAATTTCATTTGCTTGGTCACTCTATGGGCGGCTACATTGCTCTGGCTTTTGCAGAAAGATATCCTGAATTGTTGAGATCATTGACTTTATTCTTCTCAACTTATTTTGCAGATGATGAGGCGAAGAAGGAAACAAGAAGAAAAGGTCTCAGAATCATCAAAGAAAATCTCAGAGCCTTCGTGAATGCGGGTGTTCCGAATCTCTTCAACCCAAATGAGCACGATGTTTTAGAGGCGAAGATCAGACTAGCGAAAGAAATAGCTTACACCTCGTCTGTGGACGGCGTTCTGGCATCTCAAAAAGGAATGATTGAGCGCCCCGAAAGAAAATTGGTATTAGAGCAATTCGAAGGGAAAATCCTGATCCTGTCCGGCAGGCATGATTCAACGGTTAACTCCGAGAAAACCATCAAAAACCTCCCTGACAGAACCAATATCAAATCCTATATTTTAGATTGCGGGCATAACGGACATTGGGAAAAACCGGAAATCTGCGCATCAGTTATCAACACAGAATTGTTGCATCATCTTCCAAAAAATCTTGTTTTATAAATATGGAACTCATTTCAAAAATCCTCATTACAATAGTCGCTCTGGAACACCTTTACATCCTTTATATGGAAATGTTTGCATGGGAAACATTGGGAAAGAAAACATTCAGAACCATTCCTGCAGAACTCTTTAAGCCCACAAAAAGTCTTGCGGCAAATCAAGGTCTTTACAACGGATTTTTATCGGCCGGACTCATCTGGAGTTTGTTTATTGCAGATAAGGCCTGGTCAGGAAATGTGGCTGCATTCTTTCTCGGCTGTGTAATTGTAGCAGGCATTTACGGCGCACTTTCAGCAGCCAGAAGAATATTTTTCGTTCAGGCTTTGCCTGCAATTATTGCGTTAATGTTTGTTTTATTAAGATGATTTTAGGAGCTTTTTGACTTCGTCGAATAGTATTTAAATTTATTTTAGGAGCTGTTTCCCGCTGTCCACTATATCTTTTTTCTCCGAGCGAAACCTCACAGGTTTTTAAAACCTGTGAGGTTTCCAAAGCCCAAAAAAGGATGCCGTTCCCATCGGGGCTATGGATTTTGTCGGACAATCCATTTTAGGTATCAGGTGAGGTGTTTGATAATCGGATTTTGATTCTTTTGCCTTTAATTTTGTTTTTTAGAAATCTTCACCTTCAACTCGTTCTTTAAAATCCTCAATAGTATCTTCAATAGATTTAAAATATTTTCCGCCGGAAGCATTAATATGGCCGCCACCGTTGAAGTATTTTCTGGAGAATTGATTGGTATCCACATTGTCCTTGGAACGGAATGAGATCTTAATAAAATCCTCATAAAGATCTTCCATAAAGAATGCTGCCATCTTGGTTCCGGCAAGGCTTAAGCCGTAGTTCACAAATCCTTCCGTATCACCTTTGTCAAAGCCAAATTCTTTCAGTTCGGAGCGTTTTAGCCAGAGAATTGCAACTTTCCCGTCCTTTACCAGTTCAATTCTGCCCAGTACCAAAGACAGCAGATGGAGCCTGGAAAGTGTATTTGTATCCCAGGTGTTGGACGTTATAATGGCAGGATCTGCACCTTTTTCAATAAGATCTGCCACTATTCTGTGTGTAGTTGCGCTCGTTGATCGGAAGCGGAATCCGCCGGTATCTGTCATTATCCCGGTATATAAACATTGAGCGGCATCAATATTTACTGATTTTTCATCCTGATTGGCTTGGATGAAATGATAAACCATCTGGCAAGTTGCCGGAACCGTGGTGTCAGAATAAACGTAATCAAACTGTTCCGGCATCTGATGATGGTCAATCAGTATTTTTTTGGCGTGAGATTTAGTCACCCAATCGCCCAGGATTCCAATTCTGGACGGTGAATTAAAGTCGAGGCAAAAAATAACATCCGCATTATAAATCGCTTCACCGGCCACTTTTCTTTTATAGTCTGCAATCACGATTTTCTTGGCTTCGGGCATCCACTTTAGAAACTTCGGAAAATCATTAGGAGTGATTACCGTTGCGTCAATACCTTTCGTTTTAAGGTAATGTTTAAGACCAAGAGAAGAACCAATTGCGTCGCCGTCAGGATTATGATGTGTTACGATCACTATATTATTTTCCGGAACAAGGAGTTGGTTAATTTCTGATATTTCTTTGTCTGTAAACATAAACGGTTATTTGAAAAGTTAATTGCCAAAGGTAGAACTTTAAAATAAAAAAATCGGCTCAAATTTGAACCGATTTTATTCCTTTGTCGAGAATTATTTCTTAATAATTTTTTGCAATGGTTGTCCGTTAACTTTTAAATAATAGATTCCCAAGGGTAAATTTTTGATATTAATCTCAGTTTTCTCTGACTTGATATTAGCCATTGTTTTTACTGCTTTTCCGGAAACGTCTGTCAATTCTAATGATGAATTAGGTTTCAGTTTTTCAATTTTTATAATATCGGAAGAAGGATTTGGATAGACAGATATTTTATTAATATCATTTTCTTTAGTAGCTAAAATAGCAGATTTGAAATGAATTTCCTGAAATGTCGCATTACTAACCGTTAAAATTTTTTCGTTCTCGTTATTTGAGATATTATAGAAATAATTGGCGTCTTTTTTGAAAAAATCACAAAGTAATCCAAAAAAGCTATTGACTTGGCCATTATCTCCCCAATAATCAGCCAAAGTACAGGCTTTACTATTGACAATAAACATATTGTCACCTGTGTAAGTAATTTCGGCACCAACAGTATTGAAAAATGACAAATTGAGTTTTGATGGATTGGCGCTGAATTCTGTGATTTGCTGATATGGCATAGCAGGAGGAATTTGGTCAGTGGGCAACAGTTCGCCAACTACTTTCGTTATTTGCCATTTGTTGTTCAGTAACTCCGGGTTTTGTGCAGAAAAAAGATTGGCTGCAAAAATTAAAATGTAAAGTTTTTTCATATGTTATTAATTATGACCTTAAAGATAAAAAAAATAATTACTTAGAATTAATAATAGCCAGTAGATTAAATATTACGAATTCTAAAATGATACTTTTAAATTTCCTTAACTTTGCATTTCATTAAAAGGTCAATGTCATAAACCTTTTAATTTTAATCATTTAATTTAAATCAATGCACAAAGCAGGATTCGTAAATATCGTTGGGAAACCAAATGCCGGAAAATCTACGCTTCTAAACCAACTGATGGGAGAGAAACTGGCAATTGTCACCCAAAAAGCACAGACAACCAGACACCGTATTTTCGGGATTTATAATGAAGAGGATTTGCAGATTGTATTCTCGGACACACCTGGCGTTTTAGATCCAAAATATGGTCTGCAGGAAAAGATGATGGACTTTGTAAAAGATTCTTTGCAGGATGCCGATGTTTTTTTGTTTATCGTAGATGTGACAGACAAAAGCGAACAATCAGAGTTTTTAATTGATAAGCTGAATAAAATTCCGGTTCCTGTGTTGTTGTTATTAAACAAAATAGACCAGACCAATCAGCAGGATCTTGAAAAGATTGCTACAGAATGGCACGAAAAGATCCCAAAAGCGGAAATTTTACCTATTTCTGCAATTAACAATTTCAACACAGAGGTGATTCTGCCTAAGCTGAAATCAATGCTACCGGAGAATCCACCTTATTATGATAAAGATATGTATACGGACAAACCGGAACGTTTTTTTGTGAACGAGGCTATCCGTGAAAAAATTCTTCTGAATTATGAAAAAGAAATCCCTTATTCTGTGGAGGTTGTGACAGAGATGTTCAAAGAAAAAGAAGGAATTATCTTTATTGATTCCATAATCTATGTGGAGCGCGATACGCAGAAAGGCATCATTATCGGTCACAAAGGAGAAGCAATCAAAAAAGTAGGAACAGAAGCGCGTCTGGACCTGGAAAAGTTCTTCGGTAAAAAACTGCATCTTAATCTTTTTGTGAAGGTCAAAAAAGACTGGCGAAAGAATGACAGAGATCTGAAAAACTTCGGTTATCGTTAAAATCCTTTTATTTAAAGGATTTTTTTGTAGTTTTGATGTAAACAGATTTCAGAAATGGGAAATTTTAATTCTTCACGGACTACCGAAACGATGCTGGACGTTTTTATATTGATAATCCGCTTATTTGTGGGATTTTCGATGATCTCACACGGCTATCCGAAACTGATGATGCTCATCGCTAATGACAAAATAGAGTTTATGAACTTTTTGGGATTAGGCTCGGCTCTCACCTTAGTATTGGTTGTTTTCGCAGAATTTGTATGTTCTGTATTTATCATTTTGGGATTTCTCACCAGGCTTGCAGCAGTTCCTTTGATGATTACAATGCTTGTGGCATTTTTTGTGGTACACGGTGCAGATGCTTATTCGGACAAGGAGCTTAGTCTTCTGTATTTTTTCTTTTATCTTTCCATCTTGGTGCTTGGATCCGGGAAATACGCTTTAGATGCCTTGTTTGCAAAGAAAGAACCGGTTTATTAGTCAAACCACTGCACAAAAAAATCCCTGATGATGACCCAAAAGTTTTTACCAAGAAAATAGATCAGGGTAGAAGTGATAATACCTTTCACCGTAAAAAAAATAATACCGCCAATGCCGAAACGCTTCAGCCAGAGTTTCCATTTTGGAAGTTTTTTGTCGGTATTCTCTTGGTTTTCCATTATCTTTTATTTCTTCAAAAGTAGCAAAAAAAACTTTAATTTAGATTCATTCAAAATTATAAAATATCCTTAATTTATAGATGTTTGTATCACTGATAGTAAATTATATTTAGTGAAATGTCACTGTTTTATAAATTAATTATCTCCTTGATGTTTTTTTTATTATTAATTCCTTATTCATTACTAACAATTGTTAGTTTTTTGATTTTGCTGGTCAAAATATATTTTTATCTTAGGGACTCTAAAAAATTAAAAAATTATGTCCTCAATTTCGATATCAGAAAACCTGAAAAGGTTAGGAATCGCACCAGAAAATAAAGGTACATCTACCGGTCTGGATTTCTTTTCATCAGGTACTAAACTAGATAGCCATTCTCCAGTAGACGGCAATTTTATCGCTTCTGTAACAGCTTCAGATCATCACGATTACGACAAAGTGATGACGAAAGCACAACAAGCCTACTTAGAATTCAGACAGATTCCTTCTCCAAAAAGAGGCGATTTGGTTCGTCAGTTTGGAAATAAACTGAGGGAATACAAAGAAGATCTGGGTAAATTGGTTTCTTATGAAATGGGAAAATCTTTGCAGGAAGGTCTTGGTGAAGTTCAGGAAATGATAGATATCTGTGATTTTGCAGTAGGATTGTCTCGTCAGCTTCACGGATTCACCATGCATTCCGAAAGGCCCGGTCACAGGATGTACGAGCAATATCATCCGCTGGGAATTGTAGGTGTGATTTCCGCTTTCAATTTTCCGGTAGCCGTTTGGAGCTGGAACGCAGCTTTAGCCTGGATCTGTGGGAATGTTGTGATCTGGAAACCCTCAGAGAAAACACCACTTTGCGCTATTGCGTGTCAGAATATCTTCAATGAAGTGGCGAGGGAAAATAACCTTCCGGAAGGTATTTCCAACTTATTAGTTGCTGATCACGAGATTGGTGACAGGCTGGTAAAAGATAAAAAAGTAGCTTTGGTTTCTTTTACAGGGTCTACAAGAGTAGGAAGAATAGTAGGTAAAAATGTAGCCGAAAGATTTGGGAAATCGATCCTGGAACTGGGTGGAAACAATGCTATTATCATTACAGAAAATGCAGACCTTAATATGTCCATCATCGGCGCAGTTTTTGGCGCAGTAGGAACGGCTGGGCAGCGTTGTACTTCCACAAGACGTCTAATCATCCACGAATCTGTTTATGATGAGGTGAAAAACCGTTTAGTTAAAGCTTATGGACAGTTAAAAATCGGAAATCCATTGGATGAAACCAATCACGTTGGACCGCTTATCGATAGAGATGCTGTAAAGCAATATCTTGATTCTATTGAAAAATGCAAATCAGAAGGCGGAAAATTCATTGTAGAAGGCGGTGTTTTGGAAGGCGGAGATTATAACTCAGGATGCTATGTAAAACCTTGCATTGCCGAAGTTGAAAACAGCTATGAAATAGTGCAGCACGAAACATTTGCGCCAATTCTTTACTTAATTAAATATAAAACCCTGGACGAAGCCATTGCTGTTCAGAATGATGTTCCTCAGGGATTATCGTCGGCCATTATGACCCAAAACCTGAGAGAGGCAGAATTATTTCTTTCTCATGCCGGGTCGGACTGTGGAATTGCAAACGTGAACATAGGAACTTCCGGAGCAGAAATCGGCGGCGCATTTGGGGGCGAAAAAGAAACCGGCGGCGGACGGGAATCCGGCTCCGATGTCTGGAAATATTATATGAGAAGGCAGACCAACACCATTAATTATACAACAAGTCTTCCGCTGGCTCAGGGGATTAAATTCGATTTATAAAAAATACAAATTATGATAACAACAACAGAAAATAAAGTAAAAGAAACCCTTGGTAAGCATATCCTTGCGGACGGATTTGATTTCGTGATGGATTACGAAGCTTCTCAGGGTTCGTATATTGTAGACAGGCTGACAGGGAAAAAATACCTGGATATGTTCTCGATGTTTGCCTCTGCTTCCATTGGTTACAACCATCCTTATGTGATGGAAAGAGCTAACTGGCTTGGAAAAATGGCAATTTACAAACCGACGCTTAGTGATGTCTACCTTCAGGAATATGCGGATTTTATGGAAGTTTTTTCCAGGGTAGCAATTCCGAAAGAGCTGCCATATTGTTTTTTTATAGAAGGCGGTGCGCTTGCGGTAGAAAATGCTCTTAAAACAGCTTTTGACTGGAAAACCAGAAAAAACTGGCAGAAGGATATTGATAAAGAAGGTTCTATTGCCATCCATTTCAGACAGGCTTTTCACGGTAGAAGTGGTTACACCTTATCATTAACCAATACGTCTGATCCTAGAAAATATCAGTATTTTCCTAAATTTAACTGGCCGAGAATTTCAAATCCGAAATTGAATTTCCCTATTACAGAAGAAAATCTTGAAGAAACCATCAGGAATGAACAAATGGCTCTGATGAATATTCAGGAAGCGATCCTTGCAAATCCGGATGAAGTGGCTTGTGTTATTATTGAACCAATACAGGCCGAGGGTGGCGATAATCATTTCAGAAAAGAGTTTTTTACAGAACTCAGAAGAATCTGTGATGAGAATGAAATCCTTCTGATTTTGGATGAAGTTCAGACCGGAATCGGGATGACCGGGAAAATGTGGGCTTATCAGCATCTTGACATTATTCCTGATGTGATTACGTTCGGGAAAAAAGCCCAGGTTTGCGGCATCCTTGCTAATAAAGAAAAGCTGGATGAAGTTGAGCACCACGTTTTTAAAGAAAGCTCAAGAATCAATTCCACATTTGGAGGTAATTTTATTGATGTGCTGAGATTTCAGTTGGTTCTGGAAGTGATCGAGAAAGAAAATCTGGTTGAAAACTCCAGGATCGTTGGCGAATATTTGCTGAATGGACTTCAGCAATTAGAGCAGAAGTTTCCGGATCATATTTTTGCAGCCCGTGGAAAAGGCTTGATGTGTGCATTCGACCTGAAAGACGGAGCATCAAGAGAATGGCTGAGAAAAGCGCTCTATGATGAAGGGATCATTATCCTTACCTGTGGCGATCAGTCACTTAGATTCCGCCCGCATCTTAATGTAACGAAAGAAGAAATCCAGATTATTTTAGATAAAATTAATTCTATATTCGAGAATTTAATATAAGGAATTTCAGATTTTGATATTTTTTTCGTAAATTGCTTTGCTTTTAAAATCAAAATCTTAAAATTATGGATGCAACAACAAGAGTGGCTGTATACGAAAGCAGCAGCCCGCAGGAGATCCAGCTGATGAAATCCAGGCTGGAAGATGCAGGAATAAAGTGTGATGTAGAGAATTCTTATCTTAGTTTTCTTTCCACACCCACTGCAACCAATACTTTTATTAAAGTGGATATAAAAGACGAAAAAAAAGCTTTCGAAATTATTGATGAATATTTAAAATCAAACCAAAATTGATTTCATATTTTTAAATTTTACGTTTTACAGAAATCGGGCTCAAATTTTTGAGCCCGATTTTTTTTTGTGGGTTAAAAAAAATCCTTATCATTGCAAAACCATTGGGGAATTAGCTCATCTGGCTAGAGCGTTAGACTGGCAGTCTAAAGGTGACGGGTTCGATCCCCGTATTCTCCACATTTTTAACAATCTTCTGAATTTCAGGAGATTGTTTTGTTTTTTGGCAAAAAAATTGCACTCACTTTGTTACTGTAATCGAGTTCATAGAATCCGATTATTGATTGAAGGGGGCACTAGTTGCCCTCTTATTTTCTTCATAATTTCTCAAACTCCTGGAGAGCTTATCATAAATTATTGATAAAAAAGAATGATTGTAAATTTAAGTTAGTAATTTGCGCTCATAATAATTTTGTCAGTATGAACTCAAAAAATAGCTTGAATAATAAGCTGAGCAATCTTTTTTCCGGCAGGTTTTCAGTGCTTTTTTCGGTACTTTGTCTTTACATTTGTCTTTCATTCCTCATTCGGTTAGTTTTCCTGATATGGTCGTCCGCAGATGCTGATTTTAATCTGCTTCATATTCTCCGCGCTTTTTTCACCGGATTTTTATATGATCTTACAATCGGCTTATCATTTTTGGCAATCTATTCAATCTATCTGTTGATCCTCCCTAAAAAGTTGATAGGTTCTGTTTTTGACAAGGTTTTTACATATTTGTACCTGACAATTATATTTATCATCATTTATTTCAGTTTACTGGCTGAGATCCCTTTTTGGGATGAGTTTGGTGTTCGATTTAATTTTATAGCAGTAGATTATCTGATTTACACTTATGAAGTTATTGAAAACATCAACCAATCCTATCCTTTACCGCTGATTATTGCAATATTACTCGGGTTGGTAATAGGAACCTTTGTATTACTAAAAAAGCTGAATGCTTTCAAACATACTTTTACATCCAGAATTTCATTTGGAAAACGGGCTTATTATGCGATTCCCATTTTGATTGTAACTACTGTATTGGGATTTACAATGAAAAATAAACTGGCCGATTTCAGCAATAATCTTGTCATTAATGAAGTGGGTAAGAACGGAGCATTTTCATTTATCTCTGCTTTTCAGTCCAATGAGCTGGATTATCAGACTTTTTATCCTACACTTTCGGATAGAGAAGCTTACCCTATTGTCAAAAAAGATCTTTTGCAAGACAATCAAAAGTACCGGTCTTCTGTTTATGATGATATTTCGAGAGCCACAGCTGGAAACGGAATCCAGAATCCGAATATTATTTTGGTTGCAATAGAAAGTTTCAGTGCAGATTTTCTTACGGCATTTGGAAATAAAGGCAACCTGACGCCAAACTACGACAGGCTTGCCAATGAAAGTATTTTCTTTACCAATCTTTATGCAACAGGGACCAGAACCGTCCGCGGAATGGAAGCTTTGACATTATCAGTGCCGCCAACGCCCGGAAACAGTATCGTGAGAAGGCCGGACAACCAGAATCTGTTTTCCATAGCCACAATTCTGAGACAGAAAAACTATCAGCCCTATTTTATTTATGGTGGTGATGGTTATTTTGATAATATGAACAACTTTTTCGGTGGACAGGGTTTTGACATTGTAGACAGAAACCGAGGCAATCCTCTATCAGAAGATATCAAAACACACCGGTATAATATCGCTGATAACGAGGTGAGCTTCGAAAATGCCTGGGGAATATGCGATGAGGATATTTACAGACAGGCTATTAAATATGCCGATATAAGCACGAAAAATAAGAAACCGTTTTTCCAGTTTGTGATGACGACTTCCAATCACAAGCCTTATACTTTTCCGAATGGCAAGATTGATCTTCCGCAAGGCGAAAGGGAAGGCGCAGTAAAATATACGGATTATGCCTTGGGGAAATTTATCGCAGATGCTCAAAAGAAGCCTTGGTTCAGCAATACCGTTTTTGTGATTGTAGCAGATCACTGTGCAAGCAGTGCTGGTAAATGGGAAATCAATATTGCCAAGCATCACATTCCGGCAATCATCTACAATTCCGGCAATAGCCCCGAAAAAATTGATCGCCTGACTTCTCAGATTGATGTAATGCCGACGCTTTTTGGTTACCTGAACTGGAATTATACAACAAGTCTTTACGGAAAAGATATTAACAAAACCAAGCCTGGAGAAGAAAGAGCATTTATCGGCAATTACAGGACGCTGGGATTATTGAAAAATGATGTTTTTACTCAGATTGATGACAGAAAAAGAGTGAAGCAATTCAATGTTTCCGGTGCAGACAGGGCTCTTACTGAAATTAAAAATAAGAATAATGATCTCGTGAAACAGACTATTTCCTATTATCAGACTGCGAGCGAGAGGTACAAAAACGGAAAGATGAAAGAGAGATAGAATCTGTCTAATCTCACGATTTTTATTCAAGTATTTGGTTTAATAAGTTATCTGTGCTATTTTTGTTACTCAACTAAAAATAGCTGCTATTGAAGGAAAATTACTATTTTAAATGTCACATGAAAAACGCTGTACTTGTAATTATCTTTTCAATATTTCTGATATCTTGCGGAACATCCCATTCTGCAAAAAAATATTCCTATAAAAAACCTGCATCTTCCAAAGCTGTCAATATTAAAAAGCTGAATTCAGTTTATTCAGGCAACGTTTCCGGAAAGAGAGCTGCAGTAGTCACAGATGCTGAAAATTATCTCGGAACGCCTTATAAATATGCAGGAAATACCAAAGCGGGATTTGACTGCTCCGGTCTCGTCTGCAAAGTCTTTGATGAGAATAATATGAAACTTCCCAGAAGATCCCAGGATCAGGCAAGAGCCGGTGATGCAGTGGATATTTCAAGAGTGAAGCCGGGCGATCTGCTGTTCTTTGCGACTGCGGGCGGTTCTACGATCTCTCACGTGGGAATTGTTCACGAGATTATGAATGGCGGCGAAATAACATTCATCCATTCATCCACATCCAAAGGCGTGATTATTTCTTCGCTTAACGAGGCATATTGGAACAAAGCATTTCTTTTTGCAAGAAGTGTGCTTTAGATTTATTATTTTTGCTACGGTTGTAATATGGAGAGGTTCAATAATTTTTTTATTGGACTTTTTTATATAATAGAATCAACTATCATTAATCAATTATCATTTATAAAGTATGTCTTTACAGGAAAAAATCGAAAAAGCTTGGGATAACCGGGAACTATTGAAAGAAGAAGAGTATCAGAGTGCAGTGAGAGAAGTAGTTGCAAAGCTGGATGCAGGAGAATTAAGAACAGCTGAGCCTACTGAGAATGGCTGGCAGATCAATGAATGGGTGAAAAAAGGTGTCGTGATGTATTTCCCGATCCAGACTATGGAAACCATAGAAGTTGGTCCATTCGAATTTCATGATAAAATTCCTTTGAAGAAAAACTATGCGGAGAAAGGCGTGCGAGTGGTTCCTCACGCTATCGCAAGACACGGAAGTTTTGTGGCTAGCGGTGTGATTATGATGCCATCTTATGTCAATATAGGTGCTTATGTAGATTCCGGGACAATGGTTGACACTTGGGCTACGGTCGGAAGCTGCGCGCAGATCGGTAAAAATGTTCACCTCAGTGGTGGTGTAGGAATTGGTGGTGTGCTGGAGCCTTTGCAGGCTGCGCCGGTAATCATCGAGGATGATGCATTTATTGGGTCACGTTGTATCGTTGTTGAAGGTGTTCGCGTTGGTAAAGAAGCCGTTTTGGGAGCCAATGTATGCCTCACAATGTCTACTAAAATCATAGATGTAACAGGAGATGAGCCTGTGGAAATGAAAGGTTACGTTCCGGAAAGATGTGTCGTGATTCCGGGAAGTTACACGAAGAAGTTTCCTGCAGGAGAATATCAAGTTCCCTGCGCCTTGATTATAGGTAAAAGAAAAGAATCTACAGATAAGAAAACATCTCTCAATGACGCTTTGAGAGAAAACAATGTTGCTGTTTAGAAAAATATAAACAAAATTGCCTGTCTCCGGACAGGTAGTTTTTCAATGCTAATAGCCAGATCGTGAAGCAAAAGTTTATCAAATTCATTTCGGATTACAGAATCATATTTGTAATTTATATTATAATTGCAGCAATTACCGCCTTCAGCAAGTATAATAGAGGCGTTGGTAATTATAATAATTATTTGATTTTCAAGAATGTATTCCACAACACTTTGCAGGAAAAAAATATTTTCTTACAATATCCCGATCTGTTTTTTGACAGTAATCACTATGGCGTTTTTTTTAGCCTGCTGATTGCTCCTTTTGCACTGATGCCGGACTGGCTGGGCTGTATTCTCTGGAATGTTGCGGTTACAATGGTTTTTCTGTATGCCATTTACAAGTTTCCGTTTTCAGATAGAAAAAAATCTTTTTTTGCATGGCTATGTCTTCAGGAATTCATTACTGCTGCGGTATCTTATCAGTTTAATATTGCGCTTACCGGAATTATTATGCTGTCCGCAATTTACATCTACGAAAGAAAAGAAACAAAATCCGCAGTCGCTATTCTGATTGGAACTTTTGTAAAAATTTATGGAATTGTTGGGCTTTCGGCATTTTTTTTCATCAAAAATAAACTTCGGTTTATTATTGGTTTAATTATCATTGCTATCTTGTTTTTTCTTTTACCAATGCTTATTTCCAGTCCGAAATTTGGGCTTCAATCTTACTTTGACTGGTATACTTCTCTTTCCGAAAAAAATCTCTCGAATCAGGTTTTAGGAACACGTCAGGATTATTCATTAATGGGTGTTGTAAGAAGAATTTTACAAGATGCAAGCATTTCAAATCTTGTATTCCTTACTCCCGGTTTCATGCTTTTTATGACACCTTACCTCAGAATCAGCCAATACAAAAATCTAAGTTTTCAAATGATGATTCTGGCTTCAACATTATTATTTGTTGTGCTATTCAGTTCGGGTTCAGAAGGTCCAACCTACATAATTGCAGTTGCAGGCGTTATGATCTGGTTTTTGATGCAGAAGACAATTTCAAAAGTAGATGTCGGGATATTAATTTTCGTGATGATTTTTACGTGTTTTGCCTTTTCAGATCTGTTTCCGAAATCCATAAAAGAAGAGGTTTTTGTAAAATATTCTACTAAAGCGATTCCTTGCATTGTAGTTTGGTTCAGGGTGATGTATGAACTGCTGACCAAAGATTTTGAAAAAGATTATAAACTCAATTAACGAGGCACTGCGATGAAAAAAATATCCATAGTTATACCGGCTTATAATGAGGAAGGGAATTTATCCTTGATTCATTCTGAGATCAGAAAAGTTTTTCAGACTCTGACTGATTATAATTACGAAATTATCTTTGTTAATGATGGTAGCCGTGATCACACCCAACAGCATCTTGAAAAGTTAGCCTTAGAATGTCACGAAGTTAAATATATCGAGTTTTCCCGTAATTTCGGACATCAGAATGCCGTAAAAGCAGGAATGGATTATGCTGACGGAAATGCTGTGATTTCTATGGATGCGGATCTTCAGCATCCGCCGATTCTGATTCCTGACATGATCAGAAAATGGGAAGAAGGTTTTGATATTGTCTATACTATCAGAAAATATTCTAAAAACATCAGCTTTTTTAAAAGAAAAACATCAGATTTCTTCTATCATATTTTATCAGGATTATCAGACGTTGAGTTAGAAAAAGGAAGTTCTGACTTCAGATTGTTAGATGCTTCCGTTGTAGAAGTTATAAGGAGAACCGGCGAGTCTGATATTTTCCTGAGAGGTCTTGTTAAATGGATTGGCTTCAGGCAGTATTCGATTGATTTTGTTGCGGCTGACAGGTTTTCCGGGGTGAGCAAATACAGCTTTGGAAAAATGCTCCGTTTTGCCTTTACAGGCATTACAGCATTCAGTGTAAAACCGCTTTATCTGGCAGCATATCTTGGTTTTTTCTTTTCTTTTTTATCGCCAGTGGTATATTTTGTCTATGTTTTTTATTCATTTTATAATGAATCAGAAATATCAGGCTGGGCATCCCTGATTATGACGGTTGTATTCTTCGGAGGACTACAGCTCACGATCCTCGGGATTTTAGGAATTTATATGGGAAAAATTTTCAAACAAATCAAAGACAGGCCGACATACATTGTACGCTCGAAAAATTTTTAATCCATGATTTTACTCAGTTTCGATATTGAAGAATTTGATATGCCTTTGGAATATAACGGCGAAATTCCTTTGGAGGAACAACTGGCGGTTTCCAGGAAAGGCTTGCAGAATATTCTCAGGATTTTGAAAAATAATGATGTAAAAGCCACTTTTTTCTCAACAGTAGTTTTTGCAGAGAATAATCAGGACTTGGTTCAGCAATTGCTTTCCGAAGGTCATGAACTCGCTTCCCACACCTGGTTTCATTCTGATTTTGATGAAAAACATTTGCTGGAATCCAGGCTGGAACTAGAGAAGCTGTTTGATACAACAGTGAAAGGTTTAAGGATGCCGAGGATGAGCCCGGTTTCAGATGATGCGGTTTCCGATGCAGGTTATTTTTATAATTCCTCCATTAATCCGACTTACTTGCCAGGTCGGTATAATAATTTCAATGTCAGCAGAAAACCTTTCTGGCAAAAAAAAGTGTTGCAGTTTCCGGCTTCGGTTTCCACAATGTTTAGAATTCCATTGTTTTGGCTCAGTTTTCATAACTTTCCGTTATGGCTCTATAAATTTCTGTCAAAATTGTCTTTGAAATCTACCGGATTTTTAAACATCTATTTTCATCCGTGGGAATTTGCAGATATCTCTGATCCGAAATATAAATTACCGGCATTTACATTCAAAAATACCGGAAAAGCGATGGAAAACCGCTTTGATGATTTTGTTAAATGGGCAAAAAAAAATAATTATAAGTTTTCTACAACTTGTGAGTTTCTAGAAAATTGGAACAAAAAAAATAAGAATTGATGAAGATTGCTTACGATGCCAAACGCTTTTTTAACAACAGTTCAGGCCTGGGAAATTATTCGCGGGATCTGATCCGCATTTTAGCATCTTTTTTTCCGGAAAATCAATACATTCTTATTAATAAAAATCAATCAGAAAAAGGTAAAGAATTTCTGAAATTACCCAACGTCTCATTTCTCCCGAGTTCTAAAGGAACAATGTCCAGGCAATTCAAAATGGGCATTGATGCACAGGGACTTGATGCAGATATCTTTCACGGTTTGTCTGGAGAATTACCTCTGAAATGGGATAAAAAACCGATTAAAAAAGTAGTAACGATCCACGATTTGATTTTCATGCGATTTCCGGAATATTATTCCTGGTTTGACAGGAAAATTCACCTTTGGAAATTCAGAAAAGCAGCACAATCTGCGGATAAAATTATCGCAATTTCTGAGCAGACTAAACAAGATATTATTCATTATCTGAAAGTTCCGGAAGATAAAATCGAAGTCGTTTATCAAGGTTGTCATTCTAGTTTTAAAGAAAATCAATCGCAGGAAACGCTTAAAAAAATCAAAGAAAAATTCAATCTTCCTGACAGATTTCTGTTGAATGTAGGAACTGTTGAACCCAGAAAAAATCTTCTCAATGTTGTTAAAGCTTTGAAAGATTCCAAAATTCCTTTAGTTGTGGTTGGGGCAAAAAAACCTAAATATTTCAAGCTAATAGAGAAAGAAATTAGGAAAGGAAATGTGGATGTTCAGTTTCTATCAGGTGTTTCTATGGAAGAATTGGCGGGGATTTACAAGCTTGCAGAAATTTTCATCTATCCCAGTTTTTTTGAAGGTTTTGGGATTCCTGTCATCGAAGCATTGTTCTCAGAAACCGTTGTGATTACGAGCAATACAAGTTGCCTGCCTGAAGCCGGCGGACCGGATTCCGTCTATGTTAATCCTGGAAATGTAGATGATATCAGGGCTAAAATCCTGTTCCTCTGGGAAAACGAATCCGAAAGAAAGCGACGTGAAGAAAAAGGTTTGCAGTTCGTTCAGAAATTTAATGATGAGGTAATTGCCCGAGATTTGATGAAGGTCTACGAAAGTTTGTAATTCGAACTATTTTAACGCAAAGTCGCTAAAACTTATTTTAAATTTCTCTTAAGAAAAGTTACAAAGTTAAAAATTGGCGACTTAAAGCGGTCTATATTTTAATTTATTTTGTGCCTTTGCGATTAGAGATTAATAATTTCTCTCTCCAAAAATCGCAGAACCTACTCTTACCGAATTGGAACCGGATTCTATTGCAATCGGGAAATCACCGCTCATTCCCATTGACAGGGTTTCTAATGGTTTCAATCGGGACAATTCATCAAAAAGATTTTTCAAGACAGAAAATTCTTCACGGATTTGAGTCTCATCATCCACGAAACTAGCCATTCCCATAAGGCCTTTGATTTTAATATTCGGAAAATTTCCTTCAAGATATTTGTTGAAAATATCTATAGTTTCATCTGTTGTTAATCCAAATTTAGTCTCTTCTTTTGCAATTTTGACCTGAAGCAAAACATTGATTTTTCTATTGTTTTTTAATGCTTCTTTATCCACTTCTTTTAGTAGTTTTTCACTGTCAATGCTTTCTATCACTGAGATGAAACCGGCAATATATTTGACTTTATTGGTCTGAAGATGACCGATGAGATGCCATTCGATGTCATTGGGAAGAACAGGTTGTTTTTCCAGTAATTCCTGAACTTTGTTCTCTCCAAAAGCCCGTTGTCCCAGATCATATACTTCCTTGATCTTTTCTGCAGGATTGGTTTTCGAAACCGCAACCAGTTTTACATTTTCCGGAAGTTGAGAAAGAATATGCTGATAATTTTGCTCAATTGACATTATGATTGAATTAGAAAAATCTAATACAAAAATAGGCATTAATTATCTTACGGGAATCAGTTTTAAATTCGTCTGAAATTCGTAAATTTGAGGAAATTTTTTTCGAATAATAATCACAAAAAATATGAGTCAATTTGATGTAACCGTTATCGGTTCTGGTCCCGGCGGATATGTTGCAGCCATCAGAGCTGCACAATTGGGTTTCAAAACAGCAATTATTGAAAAATATCCTACTTTGGGCGGAACATGTCTTAACGTAGGCTGTATTCCTTCAAAAGCTTTGCTGGACAGTTCTGAACATTTCGAAAAGGCAAAACACGAGTTTGCTGATTACGGAATCATTATTAACGAGCCGAAAGTGGATCTGGCTAAAATGATTGAACGCAAAAACGGCGTAGTAGAGCAAACCACAAAAGGAATTAACTTCCTGATGGACAAAAACAAGATCACAGTTTTTGAAGGACTTGGAAGTTTTGAATCTGCAACTCAGATCAAAGTGACAAAAAATGACGGTTCATCAGAAACTATCGAATCAAAATACACCATTATCGCAACAGGCTCAAAACCTTCAAGTTTGCCTTTCATCACATTGGATAAAGAAAGAGTGATTACTTCAACAGAAGCTCTTAATTTAAAAGAAATTCCAAAACATTTAGTGGTGATTGGCGGCGGCGTTATCGGATTAGAATTGGGTTCTGTTTATCTGAGATTAGGTTCCCAGGTAACAGTGGTTGAATTTATGGACAAGATCATTCCGGGAATGGACGGAAGTTTGTCAAAAGAATTGCAGAAAGTTCTGAGAAAACAAGGAATGAAATTCGAACTTTCCACAGCGGTTTCTGCAGTGGAGAGAAACGGCGATTCCGTGAAAGTAACAGCAAAAAATAAAAAGGGTGAAGAGGTAACTTTTAATGGTGATTATGTATTGGTCTCTGTAGGAAGAAGGCCTTATACAGACGGCCTTGGTTTGGAAAAAGCCGGCGTGGAGCTGGATGAAAGAGGAAGAGTAAAAGTGAATGACCACCTTCAGACCAATGTTTCTAATATCTATGCCATCGGAGATGTGATCAAAGGTGCAATGCTGGCTCACAAAGCTGAAGAAGAAGGAACTTTTGTGGCTGAAACTTTGGCCGGGCAAAAGCCTCACATCAATTATAATCTGATTCCGGGAGTGGTTTACACTTGGCCGGAAGTGGCTGGTGTTGGTAAAACAGAAGAGCAGCTGAAAGCAGAAGGTGTAGCCTATAAAGTGGGGAATTTTCCGATGAGAGCTTTAGGAAGAAGCCGTGCAAGTGGTGATACGGACGGGTTTGTAAAAATCCTGGCTGATGAGAAAACTGATGAAGTTTTAGGTTTCCACATGATTGGAGCCAGAGCTGCGGATCTGGTTGCAGAAGGTGTAACTGCGATGGAATTCCGTGCAAGTGCAGAAGATATCTCAAGAATGTCCCACGCACACCCGACTTATGCAGAAGCAGTGAAAGAAGCTGCTCTGGACGCAACGGAAAAGCGTTCGATCCATATGTAATAAAAATATTGAAATAGTTTTTGTATAAAGAGAAGCATTTGCTTCTCTTTTTTATTAGTTTTTCGAAATAATAAATCAAACGAATTTAACCTTTCCAGTTATTCTTAATCTAAAAAAAACCTCTTGTAAATAAAATTTTTAATAATTAGTTTTTTATTGTAAATTTTTAAAAATTTTAATTCAATTAGTTTTTATTTTGGCATAATAATAGATTTAATTGAAATATTATTAAACTATTACTTATGAAAAATATTTTTACAACTTGTTTACTGGTTTTTGGTATTATTTCTTTCGGGCAAGAAGCCGGAAAAGCCGGTGAGCTTCTTAAAAATGAAGCATCTAAAAATGAAATGTCACAGAGAAATGGAAACATTTCAAAAAGAGAAGGAACATTAGACAATTCAGGGTTCCGAAATAATCAAAATAAAAATAACAGAGGAAATGATAACCCGGGTTATAACTGGAATCAGAATTATGGTTTTGGTTATGCAGAAGTTTTTATCAGGATTCCGGAAAGAGGATTTTATACCGTTGAAGTTGGTGACCAGATGGCTTCGAATTCAGCAGGAAAATATAGGTTTTTTGACCTGATTCCTGGAGTTGTTCCTGTTTCTATCTATGATAACGGATATCTGGTTTACAGAACAAGGCTTAATGTCAGGAATAATTCCAGGCTCGTTCTCGATTATTTTACCAACCGTGGTTTGTATCTTTTAGCGACTTATCCATTGCAGAATCAGGGTTACGGTAATTACGGAGACATCTGGAATGATATGTGGAATTCTCCTTACAACGGAAATACCGGAAACTGGAATCCATATAACGGAATGCCAGATAATAATTATGGAAATAGTAACCAGGGAAATTTCTATGGTAATGTAATGAGCAATTCCAGATTCAATGCGTTTTTACAGGTGGTGAAAGACACAAAGTTTGGAAATGATAAGATTGCTGTTATCAAACAGCAGCTGCGAAGCACAATGATAACGTCTGAACAGGTTAAAAGGCTGGTGGAGTCTTTTACATTTGATACCGACAGATTGGATGTTGCCAAGTTCGCTTATCCGAGATGTGCAGATCCTGAAAATTATTTTATGGTTTATCCGGTGTTTCAGTTTCAGAGTTCGGCTCAGGAGTTAAGAGATTTTATTTCAAAATTATAAACTGAAGAGAAGCAATGGCTTCTCTTTTTTTTGTGCTCTGCGCAGTGTTTTGTGAATGATTGTTCTTATTTTTGTTAAAAATTTGGTTATGATACAAGAGCTTGACAAAGATTTTACAAGTCTTAATGAATATATCGGACAACTCAATCCAAGCAAGATTTTCATCTTAGTGGATGAAAATACTCATAATCATTGTCTGCCAATATTGCTTCCCAATCTGGAAACCGATGCACCTTTTGAAGTGATTGAAATAGAAGCAGGTGAGGAAAATAAGAATATCGGAACAGCGACTCAGCTTTGGGAGATCTTTTCTGAAATGGAAGCCGACAGAAAATCTTTACTCATTAACCTTGGCGGTGGAGTAGTGACGGATCTTGGCGGCTTTGTAGCTTCTACTTATAAGAGAGGAATACGATTCATTAACCTCCCGACAACGCTTCTTGCAATGTGCGATGCATCAATTGGTGGCAAAACAGGAATAGATCATCAGTACCTTAAAAATGTAATAGGAACTTTTGCCTTGCCGGAAGCCATTTTATTTTATCCTAAGTTTCTAAATACTTTAAAATTTGAAGAGCTAAGAAGCGGTTTTGCGGAAATGCTGAAACATGGACTTATAGCCGATGAGAAACATTGGAATGATCTGATTTCTGTAGAAAAGATTGCACCGCAGTTTATCGAGCCGTTTATCAAAAGAAGCATGGAAATAAAGCAGGATATTGTATCAAAAGATTTCAGGGAGCAAAATATCAGGAAAAATCTCAATTTTGGTCACACCATAGGTCATGCGGTAGAAAGTCTGTTTTTAAAAAAAGGAAGCTTGATTCCTCATGGAGAAGCCGTTGCGCTTGGAATGATCTGTGAAGCGCATCTGGCATTTTTGTGTGGTCTTCTTGATGTGGATGTTTCATCTGTTATCATTAGTAAGATTAAAAGATTATTCCCTTATATCGATATTTCTGAATTTAAAAATGCAGCAATAATGGATCTGATGTTTAATGATAAAAAAAATGAAGACGGAAACATTAATTTTTCTCTGATTAATGGTGTTGGTTCTTGTTTATATGATCAAAAAGTGAATGCTGAACAGATAATTCTTGCTTTAGATTTCTATAAAAATATAGACAATAATTGATCTTATTATTCGCTGAATAGTTTTTTTATCCTTCTGAAAATAAATATTTTACATTATTAGATTCAAAATTATAACAGATTATTTTTTCCGGTTTTAAAAATTTTGGCAAAGAATTTGGAACTATCCAAATCGTAAAAACAAAATTTAAAATTTGAAATTATGAAAAAGTTATTTTTAGGATTAGGTTTAGTAGCTGGAACATTTGCATTTGCACAAACCAGTCCAATGTTTGGTCTTAAAGCGGGTGTTAACATTGCATCAATCTCTGATGATGGTTATGAAGATGCAAAATCCAAAGCAGGTTTCTATGGTGGTGTTTTTATGAATGCGCCATTGTCTGAGCAGTTCAGCATCCAGCCGGAGGTTTTGTACAGTCAGATGGGAGCTAAAGTGACAGGAACTAACACATATACAGTTGCAGGCGTTACTACTACGAATAAAAACTCTGCTAGTCTTAATCTCGATTATATTACTGTACCGGTGATGTTTCAATTTAAAGCTACGCCTAACTTCTATTTAGAAGCAGGTCCTGAATTCGGATTTCTTGTAGGAGCTAAGTCGAAAGGTGATACAACTACTACCACTACTTCTGGAGGAGCATCTACAACAACTACGGAATCTTATTCTTCCAGAGATATGAAAGACAACTTCAGCAGCTTTAACATGGGTGCAGGTTTAGGTTTGGGATTCAACTTTACTGAAAACTTTGGTATCAATGCGAGATATGTAGCTGGTTTCACCGACATTAACAAGAAGAATGACGGATCAGACGGAACAACTTCTACAAACAATGATAACAATAAGAACAGAAATAATACATTCCAGGTTGGATTGTCTTACAAATTCTAATATTGTTAAACTTTAATAAAAAAAGGCTGCCTCATTTTGAGACAGCCTTTTTTTTGATTTATTAAGATATTATTTTACAATAAGATTCTTACTTGTTGTTTCACCGTTATTGGAAACTACTAATCTGTAAGTTCCTGTTTGCAGTTTAGCTATATTAATTCTTGATTTCTCATTTTCAAGATTTCCTTTTGTTACTAACTTTCCGGAAAGATCAAAAATCTGGTAAGTAGCATTTTTACTCATTTTGTCCAATGAAATATTAACTTCTCCTTTTGCAGGATTTGGATAAACTGAGAATCCTTTGTTAAATGATGATTCATTGACAGCAAGATTTTTATTGATATTGAATCTGGCTGCGTTGACTGCAAAGAAAATATTTCCGACAGCTTTTACCATAATTCTTGCATTGTTATTATCTTCATTAGGAAGTGTAACCGTAGCAGAACCATTATTCGGAAGGTTATCTGCCAGAACAGTAGGGTAAGTTAGTCCGTTATCTGAAGATAGCAGAACCTGAACATTTTGTGTGTTTATAGGCGAAGCGTTAGTGCCTGCAACATCCCAAGTCACGGTAAGCTGACTTCCTCCTAAATAATTGGCTGCTACAGGCTGTGATGTCACTTTAAAAGGGCCTGTATTAGCTACTGTTACTACCATCAGGTCTCTTGCAGACTGGTTACCTGTGGCTTTATTGTCATTGACTAATAAAGAAAAATTTAATGTTCTTGCCACATTAGGAATTACTTCCCAAGTTGGTGTAAGGTTATTGTCTGCAATATAGCTCATATCAGGAAAATATCTTTCCGGTGTTGTCTTAGGGTTATATGATCTGAAGACAGTACCCTGAACAGTTGTTGGAGTTGGTGGCTGTGGATTAAGAGTAATTGAAGCTGTGTTGGTTTGTTCCCAAAGATATGTTACGGCATCTCCATCTGGATCTGATCCAGAACCTGTTAAAACAAAAGCAGTTCCATAAGGAATAGTGTAATCCGGGCCTGCATCAGCAACAGGAGGATTGTTATTATTTGCTGTTTTCACAGAGCAATCCGTTGTTCTGGTGATGAAATTATACATTTCATTAACACTCACTGAGTGGAAATATGGATCACTATGCGCTTGGATGTCATACGTTGCTGTACAAATTCCGGCATACGCCATAATTGTAGATCCGCTTCCGGGCTCTACTGCTGTTGCAGTGTTGGAATTACCACTGCAAGATCCTGCATCCGTAGTATTAGCTCTGAAGGTATGATTTCCTCCAAACTGATGTCCCATTTCGTGTGCAACATAATCAATATTGAAGGCATCATTTATAGGCGCTGAAGATCCGGTTACACCGCCGGCCTTGATTGCGCTGCAAGGCGACCTCAGATAGGCTACACCACCACCGCCGGTGCTGAAAACGTGTCCTATGTCATAATTTGCAGAACCGATCTTAGTATCACACACGGTTTGGTTTTCACCCAGCATTGTACCGCCGTTTCCGTTGGTATAGCCATCATTGGTATTTTCTACGAAAATAATCTGATCATTGTTTGGTACCATTACCATAGTCAATGAAACAGTTTTCTCATAAACTCCATTCACTCTGGTCATACTCGCATTCATAGCAGCAAGTACAGCTGCTTTTTTCTGATCAACAGTTCCCAAAGCAAGGCCGGCTCTGTTGTAATGATATCTGGAGTATTCAAAATTGGCTGCCAATGCCAGGCGGTATGTTCTCATTTTTCCATCCTGTACAAACGGTGCTTTTAGAGAAATAGGGCTTGTGGTCTGCTGGTTTGGTAAATTATATTTGTCATATTCGCAGTTGAACTTTTCCGGATTTACAGGAAGACTGCTTCTTTCATAAACAATATAATTATTCAGGTCTTTGGTATAGGTATCAAGATAGCTGATTTTAGCATTTTCAAAATACATAACATTGATTCCGTCATATGGCGAGATACTGAATCTGATCGTGTTTTCAGGATTATTCTTCTGGTAACCGACATACGAGTAAATCCCCGGATATTTATCAGAAAGTTCCTTAGCCATTACAGGAGCTTCTTTTACGACATAATCTACAAGATTTCCTGCAGCTGTAGGAAACTTCAGTACAAAGCTTTCAACCCCGGAGTCTCTGCCAGGAGCTTTGGAAAGTTCGGATTTAATACCTTCCAGATTCAGGCTGAAAAGTTTGAATTCTTTTGGCGTCGTTGTTCTTTCGAACAAAGCTACATTCTGAAATGCAGCTTTATTCTGAACAGGACTCCAGAAATTTTTCTGTGCACTAAGTACCAGAGAAGCAAAGATACCTGTTGCAGTAAGTAATTGTTTTACCATTATAATAAATATTTATTTATATTTTAGAATATTAAAGATTTCTGACATGTTTATTATAAAAATAAATTATAATAAGAAATTAGAATAATCTTTCAATTGTTATGATTATCCGATAAAAATAAAAAAAAACAACCAAATATTGCTATTGGGTTGTCTTTTTAACATATGATTTTCAATTATTCTGCAATGTCTATAGTCATTCCCTGCGTATGCGCATTCATCTGTGGAGCATAATAATTTTGTAAAATAGTAATTCCGTTTGAGAATTTTCCACTTGCGTTTGCAACATAATCGTAATCGAAGATATATTTTCCTTTTGGCATATATTCTATGTAGAAATTGGTGGAAGCATCTTTCGTGGACTGATAATAGCCTAAATTATTTTTCCATTCGTAACCGGAAATCACATCCAAAGGTTCAAAACCAGCAGCACGCATATCTTTCAGGTGAATGAATTCCATATTTCTGTCTGTATTAAGAATCATTCTTACCGTCACTTTATCTCCGACTTTAATAGGTGAACTTTCATTGATTTTAATTAATTGTTCACCGTTTTCAGTCTTCACTTTTTTGTACAATTCTTTAGTTATTGAGATATAATTTTCCGAAGATTTGATTTTATCAAGATCTTCATAATACTGCCAGAATAATCCACCCTGCACAATTCCTGAGCTTTCTTTTTTAATTGTAACTATTGAAAGATTTTTGTTTAATTGGTCAGAAGTCACAGTTTGTTTTACATAACCAGTGGTCTGTGTTTGCGGATTGATCTGTTTTCCGCCCCAAGTGATTTCCGCTTTGTCAGATGCTGGAGATGTCCATGATTTTCCGGAATTCAGAATCGTAAAAATCACTTCTGCGGTGCCACGCGAGCTTCCCCAGGAATTCACTTCTTTCTGAGTAATCAGCCAGATTTTCATTTCTTCGATGAAATTTTCATCATTCGGCGACAGTTTCTGGAACGCTTCCAAAGCGCCGGCGTGGTTCACGGTTTTGGAAGAATACCAACCCCAGTCATTCAGGTTCTGTTTCCAATAAATGCCTTGAGTTTCTATTTCTGTCGAAGTTTCTTTAAGATAAGTCAGGAATTTTTTGGACACTTCTTTCAATCCATAATTGTTGAATAAGATTGCCAGCCGATGCAATCCGAAAAATGTGAAATCAGTGATTTTTTCGGTCTTAGCTTTTGATATGACTGCAGATTTTAATTTAGCACCTTCAGCTTTCAGAGGATATTCTTTTTCCCAGTAATTTCTGGTGTCCAGATAGTCCAACACAAAGTTATTGATCACATTGTCCTTTGTTTTATTTATAGTAGAAGACCAATATTTATTGACTTCATTATCCACATACGAAACCAGTTTTTTGACCATTTCTTTTTGCTCGGAACTTTGGTAATCAGAAAGATTGCCTTTCAGCCATTCATTAATTCTGCCAAGATTTTTAAGAATATAAAGCGAGGTGTAATAAGAACTCGGATAACCTTGATACCAGCTGAATCCACCATCAGGATTTTGCAATTTTACCAATTCTGACCAATCATTTTGGATTGAATTTCGCATTGTATTCGCATCGAATAATCTTGCTAATTTTTGCATTTGTTCTGTCTCATTTTTACTTTCCAGAACCCAAGGCGTTTCGTCCAATAATAATTGTTTCAGTTCCTGATTTTTCTCCAGATTCGAAGTCAAAAGCCCTTTGGACTGGTATTCATCGAAAACGGTTTTCATTTTCGGATTCGCTTTGAAAATCTCCGAAGCCAAAACATCCGCAAACCATTTATTGAAAACGACATCCGCAGAATTATTGGCATCATCTTTAAGGCTTGGCAGCGCAAACATAATGTCCCAAATCGGATTCGTAGTCAGTTCCAAAGTATTGGAAACATTGGTCAAGGTTTTAGAATTAGAATGTTTCAAATTTTCCAAAGTAAACGTTTTCGTCTGACCTTCTTTCACAAAAATCGGAAGAGCATCTGTCATCAGCATTCTGTTTGGGAGAATTGCAATGGCCTTTTGCTCGCCGTCAGAGAAGTTGCCGGCTTTTGCAACTATTTTAATGATGATGGAAGACACATTATTCGGCACTTTCAGTTTCCAGGTTGCAAATGTGTTTCCATTTTCAGTCAGTGAAAAAGACTGTTCTTTATTATATCCGGAAACTGCTGTTAATTGAGTAATTCCGAATTTGTCCGAAATATCTTCATTCGTAAACGCATCTAAAATCTGCAATTGTGCGAAACCGGTTAATTTTTGATTGACCAGACTTGATATTTTGGTCTGAAGATTCAGTTCATCGCCTTCGCGCAGGAATCTTGGATAATTGGGCGTAATCGAAAAATCTTTTTGTGTCACCACCGTTTTCTCCAGAATTGCAGCTCTTGCATCTTTTGTATGCGCTAAAAACATCAGTTTCCATTGAGTCAAAGCTTCCGGAGAAGTGAATTCAAATGACACATTTCCGTCTTTGTCTGTCAAGAGATTCGGATAGAAAAATGCTGTTTCATTGAGGTTTTGACGGACAGGGATTTTGTCTAAATCACCATTTTTCTTATTTATACCTGTTAATACGACTTCTTCAATTTCTTTATTTTTACTCATTGTATCTCTGGAGATCTGTAATCCTGCAACTTTTCCGCTAAGTTGTTCTGCAATTGGAGCTGTTGAGTAACCTAAAACTGCTTTCTCTCTTTTGACACCCATAGCTGTAACAACAACTCCTTCAATTTTATTTTTATTATCAGAAAAATATTGATAAATATTACCATCAAACCAATTAAACTGCGGAGAATTAATATTATAATTCTTCAAAAATTCGAATCTCTTATTATAATATTGCTGCTCCAAGCCATTTCTTAATTCATAAGAACTTTGATAGAAAGGCGAATAAAACTTCTGCCAGCTCCAGGAATTAACCGCAAATTGGTCAAGCGACTTATCATACATATTTGCTAAAACTTCTGCATTGATTTTTTCTTTATCGGCACCGGAAATTTTGATGGTCCATTTTTCTTTTTGCCCCGGCTGTAATTTGTCCCGGAAAGTCACTGTTTCAATTTTCAGATCATCCTTAGTGTCAGCGATCTTCAAATCAACCGATTCTGTTTTTACGTCATTAAATGCAACCAATTGAAATTGTAAATTTACTCTTGAGATACTTTCATCTTTCGGAATCAAAGTTTCATATTCCAGAATTCCGTTTTTGAAAGATTTGCTTTCCGTCACGGTTTCTCCTTTTCCGTTTTGAATAAAAATATTGACCAAAGCATCCGGAACGGCCGAATAAACAAAGACTTTTGCTTTTTCGCCTCGCTTGAAATCCTGCGTTGGTTTAATCACTTCCAAAAACGGATTTTGACTTTGACCCAGCGATTTTTTGTCCCAAACTTTGAAAAACTGCTCCGTTTTTATCGTGTCTTTTCCCTCGATATTATAAAGCTGAAGTTTATAAGCTCCGGCTTCCAGTTTCCCAAGATTCAGTTTTTCGTTTGTCATTCCGAGGGACGAGGAATCTTTAGATTCTTCACTGCGCTTCAGAACTTCGTTCGCAGACTTTCCGTCTGTGTTCTGAATGACAGGATTTTTTATTTCATTTAAAACAACTTTCTCAACTTTCCAATTCTTCACATCATCATTTTTATCAAACCTGTCGTGAGGGAATTTCTGTACGAATTCATTCTTTGATAATTGTGGCAAATCCTGAACAACAGACGCAAAATTCTCTCTGAAAATCTGTTTTGGTTCTTCCAGTTTTTCAAGCTTTATGTTGTAGGATTTTTTCAGAATCTGGTCGCTGTAATTTTTAGTATCAACATTTAATTTTACAGTTTCGTCGGAAAAAGTATTTCCAATTTCAGTGGCAGTGATGTAATGAGAAACGGAAGCAACTTTCACGTTGGTATTCGCAGATTGAGTTTCGCCATTAATGTCCGTCACAGAAGCATTGATCGCGTAATTGTCAATCTGAATCCCTTCCAGCGTTTCATCTTTTTTCAATTCTACTTTGATGGTAAATTCGCCTTTTTCATTGGTTTTCACATTACCCAAAATCGAATTTTCGTTGTCATTCCCGCGTGGATACCACCAAAAATATCGCCAACGGATATTCTGTTTTTTGATTTCATAATTCACAGTCGAATTGCTCAAAGGAATGCCGGAAAACATCATCGCTTTTCCTTTCAGTTCTATGGTTTGACCGTATTTATATTCGTCTTTTAGAGGTTCAAAAGTCACTTCAAACTTGGGACGTTTATATTCCTCAACCTGGAAGTCCGTATAGCCTGAAATATTATAATCGGAATTGTCATCATCATTATCAACTTCAATATTGAAACTCCCATTCAGCTTATTTTTAGGAAGCGTAAAACTGCCGTTGACAGAACCGAATTCGTTAGTAGTCAGTTTCAAAGTCTGTAATTCTTCGCCGTTGGCATCATTCAAAATAATATTCAACGGAACTCTTTCGAGGACTTTTACTTTTTGGGTTTCGCCGTTGATTCCTGTAGCATTGACTTTGAAATAAACAATTTGACCTGGTCTGTAGATTTTTCTGTCAAGGAAAATTTGGGCTGATTCCTGATTTTGAGATTTGTTTTGATTATTGTAATTATCATAACCGTAAACATTTATCATCGAATAATTGTTTCCGTTTTTCACAAGAAAATTTCTGTAATATTCTTTATTCTCAGAATTTGGAATTTGGAAATTGCCGGAAGCATCGGTTTTTACAGAATATTTTACGATTGGTTTTCCTCTTACATATTCTGTAATTTCCAGATTTTCATTCATAAAAGCTTTTCCGTTCTCATTATTTACCAATTTCAGAATATTCTTTTTTGGATTGTTATCATCTTTTTTAGAATAAATAATTTTAGAATCAGAAACGATAAAATAAAAACTTTTCTGAACCGAGTTTTCAACAACATATTCAGCCAAATAAATCCCTGCAGGAAGTGCTTTCAGTTCCAAAGATGTTTTATGCGTTTTGAAATCAAAAGATTCAGGAAGCGTGAATTGGTCTTTCCTTACTAACGTTTTTTTGACTTTCGCAAATGGTGTTTTGTAAGAATCAAAAACGTGATTCAGAAAACCTTGCGTATCATCTTTGACCTCATAAATATTCAAAGAAAATTGCTGAACATTTTTTCCTTCTGCAACGATGTGAATTGGTTTGTTGGATTGGTTTTCTTTTTCATAAAATATATTAAGTTGAGGATTTTTGATTTGATTTTCTTTATTAACAATATTATTCAGAAACTTTGATTTCGGATAAAGTTGTTTTACCATATCAATCCGCACTAAAGCCGCTTTGTAATCCTGTTTTTCCTGAAGGATTTCTATGATATCATCAATAATCAAGACTTTGTAATCGCCTTTTACAGATTCGTCTTCAACCAGTTTTTCAAGTTGAGCAAGTTTGTCTTTGCAGTTATTGAATTCGCATTGATAATTGATTTTTTGATGTCTGAAATACAATTGCGGATTCCCGGAAAGAGAATTGATTTCCGAATCAGAAATCCCATTGATTTGTGTGGAATTGACTTTCAGTTCGTTCGGGGTAAACAAGTTTTGATTTCTGAGAAAATCGATATAGTTATAATTGTACCAATCAGAAAGTGTCGGGAAATAATCGAGATTATCAGAATCCTCAAAAATTTCGCTGTACTTTTTCATTTGGATTTTTCTCAAAGCAGCATTGTCTTTTTCCAGATCCGAATAATTTTTGGACAAATAGTTCTTAAAATCCAACTTACTCCAGGTTTCAATTTGTGATAAATCAGGATTATCAATATTGGTTTTCTGATTAATTTTCCAGGAATTATTCTGGTAATAATCTTTAATGAATTCCAAAGTCAGAAGATGAAACAATTGTTTTTCATCACCTTTTAATTTAGTTTCTGTGTTTTGAAGTTTCGAAAAGAATTTGGAGTTTTCTTCATTCTTCGCATCATCATAAGTCTGTTTTGTAATACTGAATTCTGCCTTCAGAGATTTAATCAACTGAATAGAATTATTATCTTTCACAGCCTGATTTTGTATTTCGAGAATAATCGGAAGATTAGATTTGTATGTTCCCTTATTATAATTATCTTCGATTTTTTTCCATTGCTGGTCGTAATAGTTTTGTGCTGAAAAATTCATAGTTACAAATATCAATAGCAGTACAAATAGGGATTTCAGGATTTTCATAAGTTGTTTTTATTTTTTCTTGAGTGAAAGAATCACTTTATTAAAGATGCATTATTTTATCGTAAGGTTGGAAAGGGAAACAATTTTTTTTGAATTTGAATTAAAACCACAAAAGTTACAAAAGTTTTTGTTTTCTTAAGTTTATGAAAGCTCAAAAAGTAATTGGTTATAAAAAGAGTTTTTTTCCTCTTTTTGCAAGGTTTTCTTTTATGACTTTTGTGGTTTAATATTTTTTTTAATATTTTAAACTTCATCTATTTAGAACAATTTTTCCGACATTTGTTAAAGTAAAATGTCGATTTTAAATTTAGCAAAAAAATATGTTATTGACAGTCAGATCTATGTTTCTTTGATGGGAACTTGTCTGGCTGCCTATTTTATGCTGGAGCAAAACATATTCCGTTGGCCGACTTTACTTTTGATTTTCATTACGTATTTCAGCGGTTATCTCTACACCAAATACCAGTATGATAAAAAAATATTCTTCAAGATTCTGATTTTCAATTGCATTTGCGGGATTGTCAGTGTCATCCTGATTCTCAGGAATCATAATGAAATCCGACTTTTGAAATGGGCGGTTATTGTGATTCTCGGATTGCTTTATAATTCTTTTTTCCTTGAGAAATTTATTAGAAAGATTCCATTATTCAAGGTTTTTTATGTTGGACTGACCTGGGCTTTGATTAATTCCTGGCTTATTCTTCCGGAATTTGACTGGGAGATTTTCATGATTACCTGGTTATTTATTTCTGCTTTGGTTTTGCCTTTTGATATCCGGGATATGAATAGTGATGATGTAGTGACTTTCCCGATTCTCATTGGCGTCCAGAAAACTAAATTCCTGGCTTATTCATTGGTTTTTATCTCCGGTTTATTAAGTGTTTTCTATCTGGATTTGACTTTTTCAATGTGTTTTTTTCTGACTATAATTATCACATTTTTACTAATTTATTTTTCTGAAAATAGTAATCGGGAAGTTTATTTTGATTTTTGGGTGGAAAGCTGTAGTGGTCTTCCTTTGTTGTGCTTTTTGGCTTATAAATTGATATTGCAGTTTTGTTAAAATATCCGAATGTTCAATAACAAATCTATTCTCTTCATAATATTCTTTTTAAGTTTCGTTTCCGTTGCTCAGGCGCAGGAGAAAAAAGATTCGATTTATTATAAGATTGAGGAGTTTTCAGATAAAAGAAAATTTACAAAATTTCTTCACCGTTTCATATTTCGTCGCGAAGCAGATTCTGCATCTGTTTCGTCCAGAAAAGAGAAGCAGTCACAAGAATCATATGATGGGAAATTTATCCGCAATGTAAAAATTGAAACCATCGACCCGTTCGGATATAACACCAAAGAGAAAAAAGAAAAATCAAAATGGTACGACTGGTTTACGAACCATCTCCATTCCAATACCAGGATATCAACGGTTAATAATTATCTGCTTTTTAAAAAAGGAGAAGAATATAATGCGCAGAAATTGTATGAATCCGAGCGTCTTCTTCGCCAGATGAATTTTGTGAACCGTGTTAATATTGCTGTTGAAAACAGTTCCACCGATTCAATTGATGTGGTGGTGAAAGTTTTGGATTCCTGGAGTCTAAAACCGAGAGTGAGCTATTCCGGAAGTAAGATCGGTTTAGGAATAACAGAAGAAAACCTTTTAGGACTTGGGCATGAAGTTGATTTTCTGTACCGCAATGATTCTAAAGAAAAACAGGACTATTTTTATGGAAGCTATCTGGCTAATAATCTTTTCGGAAGTTACATTAATGCGCAGATTTTGGGAGAGCGTGATTTTTTTAAAAATGAAAGGATCAACGTAAGTGCAAGACGCGATTTTTTCTCGCCTCTGACGAAATGGGCAGGTGGCTTCACTTTCGAATATTTTATGCGAAACGTAACTCTGCCAATGGATGATCTAACTGCATTTCCGGAAGTTCAGATCAAGGTTTACAGCCAGGATCTCTGGGGCGGTTATCAGATTCCGGTTTCGGCACATCCTACCGAACGTATCTCCAGCAACATTGCATTAATAGGACGATTCCAGAATTATCAGTATAAGGATAGTCCGGGAATAGATCAGTTCAATTATTTTCGTTCTTATAACAGCTTTTTGGCCTCGGCTGGGTTTATTCAGAGAAAATTTTCTGTCCAGCAGCAGGTTTTCCAATATGATCTGCCGGAAGATATTCCTTACGGTAATGCATTTAATATTACTGCAGGATTATTGTCCAGAAGCAAGGAGGTTACACCATACGCCGGTATTTCAGCAGCTTACGGGGATTTTACAAAAATCGGATATTTCAATATCAAAGCACAGTTTGGACGCTTTTTTAATGAAGAAAAAATTAATCGAGATGCATTCCGTTTAGACGGAACTTATTTTACCAATCTGATAAACTGGAACTTTGCAAAAGTCCGTCATTTCTTTTCACCAACTTTGGCTTTGGGAAATCCACAAAATAATTATTCTTACAAAGACCGGATCAACCTTTCTGCAAACGATGAATTCCCTGTTTATAATTATGATTATATTGGAACTAAGAAGTTGGTTTTAAGATATCAGCTGCAGTTTTTCATTAACAAAACATGGAAAAATTTTCACTTCAGCCCATACATTACAACTGCTTTTGGCTGGCTGGGAATGCCGGATGAAAAATTGTTAAGGACCAATGTTAATACAAAAGTCGGATTAGGAGTTCTCATCAATAATCCTTATCTGGTTTTTAACAGGATCCAGGTTTCATTTATGTATTATCCAAGAGTTCCTTTTGATAATAATTCCGCTTTTGATTTTAATAGCTACAGAAACGATATGATGCCGATGAATTCTTTTGCAGCAGAAGTTCCGCATTTTGTCAATTTCGGGAATTGATTATCTGTCTAATTAGTTTTATCTTTACTGAAATTTTTGCGTGATGGACAATATCAATGAAATTAAAATTAAACTGATTCAGAAAATCTGCGAATCACAGAATTATTATTTCTTGTCTTCACTTTTGAAGAATTTTGAAGATAAACCTAATAATATTGTTGCAGAGCCGGAATCCATCTACGAATCCGAAAAACCAATGACGGAGGAAGAAGTGGATGAGTATTTTAAAGATGAGAAAATTGTACTTCCACCTGCTATAATGGAAATGATAAAAATGGCTGAAGATGATATAAAAAACGGACGTTTTTATACAGAAGAAGAGATTGATAAAATGGATGAAGAATGGCTGAATTAAAAGTAATTTGGTCACACAAAGCAAAATTCCAAAGAGATGAGATTTTTAAATATTGGAACAAAAGAAATCGAAGTACTCGTTTGTCGGAAAAATTGAAATTAAGGATTAAAGAAAAGACTAATCAATTAAAACTCCAGCCTAATTTGGGTAGAGAAATCGAAGGAACAAATAAGAGAATCCTCATTTTTGGCAACTACAGCATCATTTACTTTGCAAATTCTGAACACATTCAGATTTTTTTGTTTTGGGAAAACCATCAAGACCCAGAGAAATTATTAAAAATTTTAAGCTCTAAACAGTAAATGATTATCAACAAACTTTCGCTCATCAATTTTAAAAATCACCGGGAAAAGTCATTTGAGTTTTCACCGCAGATCAATTGTTTTGTAGGAGACAACGGCGTAGGGAAGACCAATGTTCTGGATGCACTTCATTATCTTTCTGTTGGCAAGAGTTTTCTTGGTAATTCAGATCTCAATAATATTTTGAGTCAGAAGTCAGATGAAGGAAGTCAGGAGATGTTGGATTTTTTCGTTATCGATGCCGAAATTCAAAATGACGAAAAAGAAGATATTATCAGAATTCTGCAGCCGAAAGAATCCAAAAAAGTCATTAAAAAAAATGATAAAACTTATGACCGGTTAGCAGATCATATTGGTTATCTGCCAAGTGTGATGATCTCGCCGTATGATTCCAATTTGATTTCTGATTCCGGGGAAAGCCGCAGGAAATTTCTGGATGCGATGATTTCCCAGACCGATTCTTCCTATCTTTTTGATCTGATCCAATATCAGAAAACGATTCAGCAGAGAAATGCTTTACTGAAGAATTTTGCGAAAAACAAATATTTTGACAAAGATTCTCTGGAAATTTATGATGATCCGGTTTCCATGTTCGGAACCAGGATTTTCGAAAAAAGAAAAGACTTTGTTGAAAAACTGAATCCTATTTTTCAGCATTTTTACGAAATTATTTCCGGTGGAAAAGAAATCGTGAATGTTATTTATGAATCGCATCTCCTGGAAGGCTTCGACTCTGCTCAGCCGGACAGATTTTTTAAGGAACTTTTGTCCAATTCGATAGATAAAGACAGAGTTTTGACCTATACTTCCAAAGGAACACATAAGGACGATTTGCTGTTCGGGATGAATGGTAATTCTATTAAAAAAATCGGTTCTCAGGGCCAGCAGAAATCATTTCTGATTTCTTTGAAACTGGCACAGATCAACAGAATCAAGGAACTGACGGGTAAATCTCCGATCCTTCTCTTGGATGATATTTTTGATAAGCTTGATGATAACAGAGTTTCTCAATTAATAGAATTGGTCAATAAAGAAAATTTCGGACAGATCTTTATTACGGATACGCACAAAGAACGGACAGAAAATGTAGTCCGGCGCATCAATGAGGAAAGTAAAATCTTCGAAATTTAACAAAAATCGTCGAAGAAAAGACAACCCTTCAACATAGCCCTGATGGGAACGGCATCCTTTTTTTAGCTTTGGGAACCTCACAGGTTTTTTAAAACCTGTGAGGTTTCGTTCGGATGAAAAAAAGATATAGTGGACAGCAGGCTGCAAGCTTCTGTCAGAGGTATAAACGTCTTGCTCCTAAAAAATTACAAAAAGCTGGCGTCGAAGGAAAACGGGAGCAGATCCCGTATGGATTTGGTTTTATAAATTTCGCCGTCCAATGATGCAAAATAGATTTCTATCCCTTCTTTCTGCTTGGATTCATACTCCAGAATGGACTGTCTGCAAGAGCCGCAAGGCGGAATCGGGGTAGAGGTGAGCGCTTCTTTTGGTGCGCCGATAACGAACAGTTTTTTGATCTTAACACCCGGATAATTAGCAGAAGTCCAGAAAATAGTGGTCCGTTCAGCACATAATCCGGACGGATAAGCGGCATTTTCCTGGTTGCTTCCGGTGATGATTTCACCATTTTCCAGCAGAACCGCACAGCCTACCCAAAAATTGGAATAGGGCGCATAGGCCTGGTCACGAATGGTTTTAGCTTTATCAAAAAGTGTTTTTTCTATATCGGTAAGATGGTCGTAATTCTCGATTACTTCAAAATTGATTTTTATCTCTTTTTCCATTTTTTAAAATGAGGGAGGTAAAAATACATTTTTTGCACAAATAAATTAACATTAATCTAAAAAAATCATCTAACAGACATGTTACGATTACTTTTAATACTTAATTTTTTGTTTTTTGCCAGTTTGGCAACAGCTCAGGATAAACTTCCCTGGAGTGAGGGCAGACGGTTAATATGGAATGATTTTCAGTCGAAGGCTATTCCCGGAAATTCCCAGGCAGCGGCTACAACATTTTGCGGGATCTCCTATTTATTGAACAGTCCAACCAAGAAATTCACTGCCGGACAAGTGAAGATAGAATCGTTTTTTGTTCCGTCAAAATCCTGGGTGCATAATGATCACAAAACGGATTTTGTCCTGATGCACGAGCAAAGTCATTTTGATATTGCCGAATTATTTGCCAGAAGATTCCGTAAGCTAATCAGTGATAAAACAATGGATGCTAAAATGCTGCAGAATTATTATACCCGGATTTATGATGATTACAAGAATTACCAGCAGGATTATGAAACCGTTACCAGCCACGGAAGGATCCGCGATAAACAATTGGAGTATACGGAAAAAATCAATGCAGAAATAGAACAATTATCGGATTTTAAAACCTGAATTTCCTGTTTTCTTTCTTCTCGGATAATTTCTTTTTATTGTCGATCCGTTTCTGGATTTGTCCTTTAGACGGTTTCGTAGCCACACGCTTTTTCGGGATAAACAAAGCTTTTTCAACCAGTTCCAGCATTTTTTCGGTTACGATTCTTTTATTCTGAAGCTGGGTTCTGCTTTCGGAAGAAGTCATCTGAAGCAAACCTTCGGAGTTGATCCTGTTTTTAAGCTTTTCCGAAATTCTGAGCTTTTCATCGAACGTGAAAACAGGACTTTCCATCACATTCCATATGGCAGTTACTGCAGTTTCCACCTTATTCACGTTTTGTCCGCCAGCTCCGGAGGAGCGGGACGTTTTATAACTGATTTCAGCGGAAAAATCTTTCATCGGTTTTGGATCATTTTTTTTAATTCGAGACGGTTTACTTTTCCATTAGATGTTCTCGGAATCTGATTGACAAAAATAATGTCTTTTGGCTTATAAAAAGATTTTTTATAACTGATATCAGATAATTGATATCTGATAGATTCGGATTCTGTGCTTTCGATAACTAAAACCAATTTTTGTCCTAACTTTTCATCGTCTATTCCTATAAAAACAGCTTCGTTTGCAATAATCTTTTTTACCAGCTTTTCAAGTTCCTCAGGAAAAATCTTTGCGCCGCCGGAATTGATGACATTGTCTAATCTTCCCAGAAAACGGAATTGTTTCTTGTCCTTAATCTCAACCAAATCATTGGTCTGCAAAAGTTCTGAATTCAGTCTGGGAGCAGATATTTTTAAACATCCTCTTTCATCCAAAGCAATATCAACACCATCAAAAACTGTAAACCAATCCTGAGCATCAGGAAAAATTTCTTTCAGGGCAATATGTGAAAGCGTTTCACTCATGCCGTACGTTTCGAATATCTGAGTTGGAGAGTTGGAGAATTGGAGCGTTTGAGCTATTTTTAGTTTCAAACTTTCTGAGACAGCTGCGCCACCAATAATAAGATTTTTGATAAAATGAATTTTGTCCAGAGAATTTTCGACCTGCAAAGGCGTCATTGCACAGAAATCAACTTTCTCGTTGAGATGTTGCAAAGGATTGAGAGATGTTTCTGTAATCAGAAGTTTTAATTTTCTGGAAATACTTCTAACAACCATCATTTTTCCCGAGATATATTCAATCGGAAGACAGAGTAGGGCGGTATCACCTTCTTTCAGACCTAAAAAATCACAAGTCATTTTGGCGGAGTTCATCATTTTTGATTTTTCGATGTCAAAAATTTTCGGTATTCCGGTGGAGCCGGAAGTCTGAACTTTAACCATTTTGGAGTCCGATTTCCATTCTTTTATGAATTCTAAAACTTTGGTTTCAAATTCGTTAGATGGTTCAGGTGTTTTGGCTGATGCTTTGGAAAGGTCGATTAACATTAGGTTGAGCGAAAAATTATTTTATAAAATTATTCATTTTTTTTCAGAAAAAGTTTGGAAGTTCAAAAAAAAGCTATAAATTTGCACCACTTAAAAGAACAGACCCATGGTGTAGCGGTAACACTACTGATTTTGGTTCAGTCATCTGGGGTTCGAATCCCTGTGGGTCTACAAGCCACCTTTAGAAATAGAGGTGGTTTTTTATTTTATTGAGGTTTAATTGGGCTGAAATTCGAAAGTTGCTGAGCGGTTTATTATTTGGGAAGCTCAAAAGAAAAAGTACTTCCGGAGCCTAATTCCGATTTTACGGAGATAGATCCGCCTTGTGCTTCTATAAAATGTTTGCTGATACTCAGTCCCAAACCTGTCCCTTCCTTGCCGCTTCCGGGAATTTTAAAGTAACGATCGAAAATTTTGTCCAGATACTGTTCCTCGATTCCTTTGCCGAAATCTTGAACAGAGAATTTGATTTTACGATCTTCCTCAGTTATATTAATATTAACTTCCGAATTTTCATAAGAATACCGAATCGCATTGGATAGGAGATTATTCAGAACCCAGGATGTTTTTTCACTGTCCGCAGTAATGCCATAGAGTTCAGCATCCTGCCTAATATTGATATGGATGTTTTTTTGTTCCGCAAAAGATCTGTTCGCACTAACAGCTTCTTCAGTTATGGTTTTGATGTCAGAATGTTTGATGTCAAGCTGTATTAAGCCACTTTCTACCTGAGTGATATTAAGCAGTTCGCCTGTGATTTTCAGCAGTCTTTCGGAATCTTCCCTGATGCCGTTGACAAGATTCTTCTGTTCCTCATTTAAATCTCCAATTTTTTGATTTTCCAACAGCTGCAATCCCATTTTTATAGATGAAATCGGGGTCTTGAATTCGTGGGAAACTGTTCCGAGAAAATTAGTTTTAGCCAGATCAAGCTCCTTGAACGGCGTAATATTTCTAAGCATAATTACTTGGCCGATGAATCGGCTTTCCCGTTCTCCGGTAGGCACAATATTGATATCAATAATGTCTTTCACAAAATAACTTTCCTTCCCATCTGCATAGATTTTTATAGGCTCTTTATCCTTATTTTCAGTTTCATCGATAATAACCTCCTTGATCAGATTTCTTACAAGGTCATTTGTGACAGCAATATCCTGGATCTGCTTTCCTAAAAAATAGTCTTTCTTAAGTCCTGTAATTTTGAGCGCTTCATCATTCACAAAAAGGACTTTTTTGTTTTCATCAATCCCGATTACCGGATCGTGCATATTATCGATCAGTGTTTCAATACGTTTCTTTCCCCGGATGATCTTTTCCAGCCTGCTTTCTGAATATTCCTGGAGTTTTTCCGCCATTGTATTGAAGGATTTTGCCAACTCGCCAAACTCGCTCCTGCTCTCAAAATGAATTCTTTCTTTATAATTTTGATTAGCGATCTGCCTGATGCTTGCCGTCAGAATTTTTATGGGGTCTGCAATATTGGACGGAAGATTAATCAGCAAAATAAAAGCAATGATAAAGCAAATCATACCTGTCACGGAAATTGCGAGAATTGCACTTTTGGCAGTAGAGTCGGCAATGCTGCTTTTATGTTCTATAGCGCTCATATTCAGTTGCATAAGTTCCGCAATATCTTTTCTTATAGACGATTGGAGCATTATATTCCCCGAGTCTCCTTTCAATGCCTCGAAGTGGACAGCAACATTATCGGTTGCTTCTTTTTCTCCCGGCTCCGTCACATTTTTCTGTTGTTTTTGCAAATGCTTTTCAAATACTTTGAACGCAAGCGGATCTGTATTGATCTCTTCAAGTGCCAAAAGCATATTTCTGGAATATTCCAGCGTATTATAATTGGCCTTCAGGATGTTATTCGTGTCTTTTTTTAGCTGATTGATATACCAGCCGCTAAGAACGGACAAAAAGAATATCATCAGAAAAAGCAGTCCTACGCCAATGTTCAGTTTTGTCTTAATTTTCATATTATAGTGAAAAGCTTTTAGTAAAAAGTGAGATGTTTTTAATAATACTTATTACATTTTACATCTTACTTTCAATTTACGAATCTTCTAGCTTAATATTACCAAATCTATATTTTCTTTTGATAATTTATTGAGCAGTGAATTGAAAGTATCCGTTGCAGCAATAATTTTCCAGATGCTGAGGTGGGGTTTGCCAATGCAGACTGTGGTGATTTTTCTATCCTCGCATTGTTGCATAATGATATGAGCAACATTTGCTCCCTCTACTTTTATAATTTCGGCTCCCAATTCCGTAGCTAATTTAAAATTATTAATAAGATGTCTCTGCTTATCCAGCGCAATTTTATCCGGACTTTCTTTCGGAACTTGCACATACAGCAAAAACCACTGACTATTATAATAATTAGCCAGTCTGGAAGCTTTGCGAATAACATTTTTTGCAGTTTTTTCGTTGGAGCTGATGCACGCCAGAAAACGCTCTTTCCGGATGTTTTTAATGACCGAAACCTCTGTTTCCACCTTTCGCTGAACTTGTGCGGCAACTTCTTTTAAAGCTAATTCGCGAAGCTGAAGAATATTTTCACTTTTAAAAAAATTGCTGAGCGCTGAGTTAACTTTTGACCGGTCATAGATTTTACCAGCTTTCAGTCGGTCAATGAGCTCTTCTGCGGTCAGGTCAATATTCACTACCTCATCTGCCTGAGCCAAAACGCTGTCGGGAATCCTTTCTTTAACTTCAATGTTTGTTATGCTTTTGATGTCTTCATTCAGGCTTTCGATATGTTGAATATTGACCGCACTGATGACATTGATACCCGATTCCAGAATTTCTAAAACATCCTGCCAGCGCTTTTCATTTTTACTGCCTTCGATGTTGGTATGGGCCAGTTCATCTACAATCACCACTTCCGGACGGAGATTAATCACCGCCTGTACATCCAGCTCATCCAGCTCTTTTCCCTTGTAAAACAATTTTCTCCTTGGAATGATTGGTAAACCTTCCAGCAAAGCGTGGGTTTCTTCCCGGTGATGCGTTTCAATATAACCTATTTTTACATCAATTCCGTTTGACAAAAGCGAATGTGCTTCTTGCAGCATCCGATAGGTTTTTCCGACGCCAGCACTCATCCCGATATAGATCTTGAACTTTCCGCGCCTTGATTTTTTAATCAGATTGAGGAAATCCTGAGCTGATTTTTTTTCGTCCATAAGAGATTGTTTTTGCTTTTGGCGATTAGCTTTTGGCAAATAGCAATAGTCCTTTTAGAGCCATTTGCTAAAAGCCATTCGCTGTAGGCTGTCTAAAAACTAACAGCCAGTGATGTAACGGCTGAAAAGTTATTTTTTCGGAATTCATTATCTCTGTTAAAGAAAATATGGTCTTTGCTGTTAAGGCTTTTGACTTCCGTTCTCCAAACCAAATTAGGGAAAATCCAATAATCTGCATTCAAAGAGTATCCAAAAGTCTGGAAACCATTTTTAGTTCCTGTGGTTATAATGACGCCGTTTTTGTCTTGGTAATATTCGCCTCTTGCAGCAAAACTAAGCTTTTGAGTGGGACTGTATCTGGCAATAACCACCGGTGAATACCAGATGTTATATTGCTTGCTTCCTTTAGTTTTTTGTTCCGCACCGATATCAAATCCTGTTGTCAGGGCTACTTTTTCCGTGAGCTGGAAAATACCATATAAATTGTGAAAATAACGCATCTGTCTGATGCTGTCCGGTTTATCATTCCCGATGAATGAACTGCTGTTTAGGGTTATTTTTTCAGTTGGTTTATAAGTCAGGTGATGACCAAAAGCGACCGTAGAATTGCCATCCACCCGCTGGATTCGTTGCCATCCGTTTAGAACTAATCCGCTGATGAACCATTTTCCGCTGTCACTGGTGTAAGAGATTTTTGCACCGCTTTCGTAATAGGGAGAGTTATCCGCCAGCAGACTTCGTGTGAGTGTAAAGCAATCTTTGCTAACCGCACTTTCAAAACCGATGTGTGAAGGTAATATTCCCGCATCAATCCATAGGTTTTTTGATTTAGAAATTTTGATTCCGACATTGGCTTCGTAGATATTTTTCAGCACACCTGGTTCCGCGGCATAATTAGCGTTCATATAAGTTCCGGTAGCCAAAGCCAGATTAGCTCTCAGTTTGTCAGTTTCATAATTGGCTTTTACGAATCCGAGATTCAGATTCACCTCGTTATTTCTGTTATGGCTGTATATGAAAGATGGTCTGGTGTTGTTTTGAGGATTATTATTGTCATATTGATAATATAATTCTGCGTAACCTGTGATTTTTAATGGCTTATTATCTTCCTGGGCCATAATTGCATCGGACAAACCCAGCATCGACAATGCCATTAATATAGTATTTTTCATTTTTAAATTGACTTTTAATTATTTCAAACCATCTAAAGCGATGTTAAGCTTTAGAACATTGATTTTTTCCGTTCCTAAAATCCCGAAGATCGGTTTTTCCGTATTTGATGCAATTATCTGCCGGATCTCATTTTCACCAATATTCCTGATTTTGGCAATTCTTTTCACCTGGACTTTTGCTGCCTGAACAGAAATATTAGGGTCTAATCCGCTTCCGCTGGCTGTCACCAAATCTGATGGGATTTCAGATTTTTTTACATCGGGATTATGTTTGATGAAATTATCGATTCTTTCCTGAACTGTTTTCAGATAATCCGGATTTGATGGACCTTTATTGCTTCCTCCGGCTCCTGCAGCATTATAATTTACAGCGGAAGGACGAGACCAGAAATAGTCATCTTTGTCAAATTTCTGTCCGATATTGCTATAATAGTATGAAGTCATTTTTGGAAAATCTGAAGTTTTACCAAGCTGCTTACTTTTAAGTTGTGAATTTTCACTTGTAATAACTTCTCCTTTGCCGCCATTCGGAGCTGCTTGTGCTATTCCAAAAATCACTAGTGTATAAAATCCTGAAAAGAAGATAAGACAAATCAAAGTAAGTCTGAAGGCGGGTAATATATTTTGTTTCATAATTTTGAAGGGTTTGATAGTTTGTGGTGAGAAGTAAGAAGTGAAAAATGAGACTTCTATTAACCAAATTTCACTTCTAACTTTTTACTTTTCACTTTTCACCAGATTAAATAAAATTCGATACTATTAAATCTATAATTTTGATTCCGATAAAAGGAATTAAAATGCCGCCTAAACCGTAAATCAAAAGATTTCTTCTGAGCAATGCGCTTGCACCGATTGGTTTGTAAGCTACACCTTTCAAAGCGAGTGGAATCAACATCGGAATGATCAGCGCATTAAAAATTACTGCCGAAAGAATCGCACTTTCCGGAGAATGGAGATTCATAATATTCAGACCCTGCAAAGCCGGAATGGATGCAATGAATAATGCCGGAACAATTGCAAAATATTTCGCTACATCATTCGCAATGCTGAATGTAGTAAGCGTTCCTCTGGTCATCAGCAATTGTTTCCCGATTTCTACCACTTCTATCAGTTTGGTGGGATCATTATCCAGATCCACCATATTTCCGGCTTCTTTGGCGGCCTGAGTTCCGCTGTTCATCGCTACACCTACATCTGCCTGAGCCAAGGCCGGCGCATCATTGGTTCCGTCTCCCATCATTGCGACCAGTCTTCCTTCAGACTGTTCTTTTTTGATGTAATTCATTTTATCTTCCGGTTTGGCTTCCGCAATAAAATCATCCACTCCTGCTTTTTCTGCAATGTATTTTGCCGTAAGCGGATTATCACCGGTAACCATCACAGTTTTGATGCCCATCTTTCTCAGACGCTCAAAACGCTCCTGAATTCCGGGTTTGATGATGTCCTGTAATTCTACAACCCCTAAAACTTTTTCGTTTTCGGAAACGACTAAAGGTGTTCCGCCATTGCTGGAAATCGTTTTTACAGCATCTTCTGTTTCCTGTGGAAAAGTATTTCCTGCTTTTTCAACCAAATTTCTGATAGCATCCGAAGCGCCTTTCCGAATTCTGATATTATCATAATTGATTCCTGAACTTCTGGTTTCTGCAGTGAAAGTGATATATTCCGGTGAAAAGTGAGCGGTTAAATGTGAAAGTTCACTTTTTATTTCACTATTCGCATCTGACTTTTCACTGAGCTCTATTATTGATTTACCTTCCGGAGTTTCATCTGCCACCGAGCTTAAAACAACTGCTTTAATGAACTCTTTTTCACTGACGTTATTTGCTACATGAAAATGTGTAGCTTTTCTGTTTCCGATGGTGATGGTTCCTGTTTTGTCCAGCAAAAGAACATCTACGTCTCCGGCTGTTTCTACAGCTTTTCCGCTTTTGGTAATCACGTTGGCGCGCAAAGCCCTGTCCATTCCTGCAATTCCGATGGCGGATAATAAGCCACCAATCGTGGTTGGAATCAAACAAACAAAAAGCGAAATAAAAGCTGCAATGGTAATCGGCGTGTGAGCATAATCACCAAAAGGTTTCAGTGTGACTGTCACAATGATAAACACCAAAGTAAAACCTGCCAGAAGAATGGTCAAAGCAATTTCATTGGGTGTTTTTTGTCTGGAAGCGCCTTCTACCAAGGCAATCATTTTATCCAGGAAACTTTCGCCCGGTTCTGTGGTGACTTTCACTTTAATAAAGTCCGATAAAACTTTAGTTCCGCCTGTAACACTGCTTTTGTCACCACCAGCTTCACGGATAACAGGAGCACTTTCTCCGGTAATTGCACTTTCATCAATCGTTGCCAAACCTTCTATGATTTCACCATCTGTTGGGATAATATCGCCTGGCTCGCAAATGAAAATATCGCCTTTTCTCATTTGACTGGAAGATACCAGTGTCACTTCATTCATAGATAATTCTCCCATTGTTTTCAGCCATTTGGCCGGTGTTTCTTCTCTGGTTTTTCTTAGAGAGTCTGCCTGCGCTTTTCCTCTTGCTTCTGCAATGGCTTCCGCAAAATTGGCAAACAAAAGCGTGAGAAAGAGAATGAAGGTCACAATAATGTTATAGATAATACTTCCCTGATTTTTTTCCCCTGCCGCAATCCATATGCATACACCTGCCATTACCAAAGTGCCAATCCAAACCATAAACATCACAGGATTAAGAATCATTTTGGCTGGATGTAATTTTATAAAAGATTGTTTCAACGCTTCATTCATCAGGTCTGGTTGAAACAAATTGTTGTTATTTTTCATTGTTTTATGAATTAAAAGTAAGATGTGAAATGTTAGAGATTTTAATAATATTCACTTGCATTTCTCAGAGACTAAAATATTCCGCAATCGGGCCTAGTGCTAAAGCTGGAAAGAATGACAATGCCGCTACAATAGCAATGACTGCGAAAATCATCAGTCCGAAAGTTGAAGTATCTGTTTTCAGCGTCCCGGCACTTTCAGGAATGTACTTTTTTGCTGCCAAACTTCCGGCAATGGCAACCGGACCAATGATTGGTAAATATCTTGCCATCAGCATCACGATTCCGCAGGCGATATTCCAGAATGGCGTATTATCTCCTAATCCTTCGAAACCGCTTCCGTTATTAGCACTGGATGAAGTAAATTCGTACAACATTTCGCTAAATCCATGAAATCCCGGATTATTAAGCCAGCCGGCATAAGTTTCAGGATGATGAGCATAAGTATAACTCGCAATGGCTGTTCCCACAAGAATCAGGAAAGGATGAAGCAATGCAATCATCATCGCAATTTTCATTTCCCTGGCTTCGATTTTTTTGCCGAGAAATTCCGGCGTTCTGCCGACCATCAGTCCGCTAATAAAAACCGCCAGAATAATAAAAATATAGAAGTTCAGAAACCCTACGCCTACGCCGCCATAAAAACAATTAACCATCATTCCAAGCAGCTGATTCATTCCGCTTAGAGGCATAAAACTGTCATGCATAGAGTTGATGCTTCCTGTAGAAATTACCGTCGTTGCAATGCTCCAGTAAGCCGATGCTGCTGACCCGAAACGAACTTCCTTGCCTTCCATATTTCCCATGGCCTGACTAATTCCCATATTGGAAATAGTGGGGTTTCCATTGACCTCAGAAATCACGGTAGGTACCATCAATAAAAGAAAACCTATTGTCATCACACCAAAAACCATCCAAGATAATTTTCTTCTTTTGATGATATATCCCATTGCAAAAATCATTGCCAGAGGAATCAGCATCTGGGTGACAATTTCAATCACGTTTGTGATGTAGTTCGGGTTTTCAAACGGATGCGCTGAATTGGGCCCGAAAAAACCGCCGCCATTGGTTCCCAAATGTTTTATGGCAACAAATGCGGCTACAGGACCACGGCTGACTTCAACTTTATCGCCCTGCAAACTGGTTATCGAATCTTTTCCTTCGAAAGTCATCGGAATACCGTTCATAGCAAGTAGAGAAGCCACTAAAACAGCAATAGGTAATAAAATTCTGGTGCAGCTTCTTACAAAAAAGAAATAAAAATTGCCCAGTTTATCGGTAGTTCTTTCCTTCATAGCTGAGAAAACAACAGCTGCAATGGCAATTCCGCAAGCCGCTGAAATAAACTGCCATAACATTAAAGTTAATTGCCCCAGATAGGACATTCCTGTTTCACCTGAATAGTGCTGAAGATTGGTGTTGGTAATAAAACTTACCGCTGTGTTAAAGGCAAGGTCGCCGCTCATTGATGGATTATTATCCGGATTAAGAGGAAGCCAGCTCATATTGGTGAGAACGAACATTGCAATGAGAAACCAGATCAAGTTGATGGTAAGAAGAGCCATTAAATGCTGCTTCCAATTCATTTCTTTTTCCGGGTCAATGCCTGATAGCTTATAAAAAGGCTTGTCTATTGGGTTTAAAATTTTATCCAGCCCAGTCTTTTCATTACTGAAAATTTTGCCAATGTATCTTCCCAACGGTATTGCCAATGTTATTGTGATGGCAAACATCAGAATGATTCCTAGAATTTCTGTATTCATAATTTTTTGGTTGAAAGTGAGAGGTAAGAAGTAAGAAGATTAACTTTTCACTTCGATCTTCTCACATTTTACTTATTTTAAAATTTTTCCGGTCTTACGAGCACATAACACATATAGCTGAATACGGCAATGGCGATAATGAATAAAAGGATCATAACTTTTCAAAGTATTTTACGGTCAGGAAAAACATTGTAAATAAGATGATTCCTGAAAATGTTAGTATTAATGTCATAATCTAAGGGTTAAAGATTCTGTAAATAACTCCTGCTCCAATCATAAGTCCATAAATTGTCACTAAAAGATCCCAGGGAACAATTTTGAATTGACTGTTATTCTGTAGTTGCAAATTTTGAGGAGGCTGCTTGTCAATTAGCCGGGAATTTTCGTGTTGATTCATTAATTTTATTTTGAATCACTAATGCCAAGATGTATTCCTTTTGAATATTTTGTATTCTAATTAATTAATAATCAGATTATTGATGCTTTAAAATATATTTTGAGTCACAAAAAAGCCTATCAAAATGATAGGCTTATTATCAGAATGATAAGCTGATTATGATATTTTGTAATCTTCAATCTTACGGTAAAGCGTGGCAATACCAATTTCGAGCAGACGGGCGGCTTCGGCTTTATTGCCTTTGGTGTGGTTAAGGATTTTCTGGATATGAAGTTTCTCCGCACTTGCCAGTGAGAAAGCGGATAAAATTTTGTTATCAGATTGACTTAAGTTTGCATTTTGTAGCAGATCAAATGGCAGGCTGCTGACGGATAGTTCCTGCCCGTCTTCCAGAATCACGCTTCTTTCAATGATATTTCTAAGTTCACGGATATTGCCTTTCCAGGAATGTTTTTTGAGTAAATTAAGATACTCATCGGAAATTCCGGTTATCTTTTTTCCGATTTTGGCTGAAAATTGTCTGAGGAAAAAATCCGCAAGTTGTTCAAGGTCGGAAGTTCTTTCTCTCAAAGACGGCAGAAGGATATTGAATATATTGATCCGGTAATAAAGATCTTCCCGAAAGTTTCCGGTATCAATTTCTTTCTGCAGATCCCGGTTGGTTGCAGCAATAATTCTCACGTTGACTTTCGTCGGTTTGCTGTCACCAACTTTCAGAAATTCGCCGGATTCCAGAACACGAAGCAGTTTTGCCTGCAAATCCAAAGGCATTTCTCCGATCTCATCCAGAAAAACCGTTCCATTATTTGCTTCCTCAAAAATCCCTTTTGAATCTTTCATCGCACCTGTAAATGCACCAGCTTTGTGCCCGAAAAGCTCATTTTCCAGTAATTCTTTGCCAAAAGCGGAACAATTGACTGCCACAAAATTTTGCTTGCTTCGGTTACTTGCATTATGAATCGCCTGGGCAAAAACCTCTTTTCCGGTGCCTGTTTCGCCTGTCAAAAGAACCGTTGCATCGGTTACTGCTACTTTTTTTGCAGCTTCTATTGCAGATTTTATAAGAGAAGATTTCCCGATAATATTTTCAAAAGAATGTTTGTCGCCCAACTGTTTTTCCAGCTGAAAAAGTCGTTTGTTAAGCTTTACTTTTTCCAAAGCTTTATACACCAGTGGAATAATTTTATTATTATCATCACCTTTTGTGATATAATCAAATGCGCCGTTTTTTATAGACTGCACGCCATCCGGAATATTTCCGAAAGCTGTAAGAAGAATTACTTCCGAAGCAGGATAATTTTTTTTAATGATTTTAGAAAACTCCACACCGCTGCCGTCCGGAAGTTTTACATCGCTGATAATGACATCAATTTCAGAAACTTCAAGTCGTTTCATAGCATTCTTCAGATCGGAAGCCTGGAACACGTCAAATCCTTCCAGAGAGATAATTCTGGAAAGCAGCGTCCTGATCTTTTCTTCGTCATCTATGATGAGTATTTTCTCCACAGCAGATTTTTATGATGCAAAGTTAATATTATTATAAATTAAACCTCGTTATAAACTGATAACGGAAAAAATAAATCGCATTCTAAGCTGAAGAATGCGATTTTTTATTACTTATGCAATATTGTATTTTTAATAATGACTTCCAGATTAGTAGGCAGGTCGGCTTCCTTGATTTTGTATTGATGGATGTCCATTTCGTTCAGCCAGTTTTCCCAGTAGGTTTTGATTACTTCGCCTTCGAAAGGATTACCTTTTTCAGGATTGATTCCTAAAACTACAACTTCAAGGTTATCGAGATGATCACTGGCCTTGATGAATCCAAATCCTTTATCATTAATTTTTTCCTTAAATTCTGAAGTGTTCAGCTTCATTGATTTTACAAGCTCCGGCGTGAGGTAAGACGTTTTGTTTCCTTCCGAAAATTTAGAATCCTTATGAAACATATAACCATCGGTCAATATAAAGAGAAGATTCCGGTGTTTATCTTTGATGCAATAATCTTTTACTTTATTTTTAAAAAACCCCCAGATGTCCGATCCTACATATTTTTTATCCGAAATGGCAGACTTGTAGATTTTTTCAGGTAGCATTGTGTATTTTTCATCGACTAAATTGATATTTTCCCTTGAGGTGTTCTTATCAAAAGAAACTTGCAGCTGTTTTGCAAAGTCATTGATTTCTCCATCAGACGGTTCCGGGTTAAAAAACACCTGCATCTGGTCGTTGAGCTGTATGACTTTTTTGCTTTTAACATGCTCAATAAAGCCTGTTTTTATTGTTTTGATATACTTCAGGTCTCTTTGAAAATATTCCATTGACGCGTTGGGATATTTTTCCGGGTCAATTCTGTCGGAAAGGTCAATCAGGATGCTGATGTTCAGGTTTTTGCTGTTGGAAATAGAATCGCTGTTTCCTATTGTACCTGTTTTCGGTTCGCTTTTTTTGCATTGAATCAAAGATAATGACAAAATTAGCAGGTAATATATATATTTCATAGGTATTGGTTTTTTAAAGGACAGAGACATAAACCGAGTTCTGACTATCAGAATTAGCACCGACTTTATTCAGGTTATAGTTGTATTGATTTTTGCATTCCTCAATCATTTCCTGCTTTACAGGATGAGATACGGCTAATTTTTCACCGATAAAAGTGATCCAGCCCTGAACATATTCCGATGCATAAGATTTGTACTCTTTTGTAGGAATGATAACACCATCAATAATATTCTGAAGTTCTTCAATCCTTCCTTTGGCTTTGATGATGAGTTCTTTAATGCTCGCAATGCTGTTTTTGATATCATCCATTTGTTTTTCAAAGCCGGCAATTCTTTCCTGATAAACAAGAATATCTTTTTGTTTTTTGATTTGCTCATTCCTGATCTTATCTTTTTCCCTGTTTTCTTTCATAATAAAATCGAAAACCAATCCCCAGATAATATAGACCACAAATCCAGCGAATATAATTCCCCAAAACTGATTTTTAGTAAAGGCGATAGAAAGATCAAAAGGCGGAGAATCAAAAGTTTTATTGAGCTCGTAGATTTTAGATTCGATTTCGTAAGCGAGAATGGCATCAAAAACAAAGGTGACCACAAAAAGTAAAAACATTTTCACGTAATTCAGCCAGTTTCTATTTTCCCCGAACATATGGATCAGGTAGCCTAATCCCAGAAAGACAAATGGAATCAGTGTTACAAAAGCACCTTCCAGAACGCCTTCGTCCCAGGCTTTATTGAATGCCTGCGCATCCAGCACACTTTGCATTATGCTGACGTTTGGGTCAAATGTTTTGAAAAATGCGGAGAAAGAGGTCGAAATATAAAACGTAAACAAATACAGGCTGATCGGAATCAAAAGTAATAAACCAATCCAGAATTTTGTAGAAGCGCCTTTGCTTGCTTTGATGTGATAAGTTTCCGGATTTCTTGGGATGTCATTGATCTCAAACTTCAGCGTTTCAATTTTATTATTCACATTATCAATGTTTTGCTGCACTTCTCTGATCTGTTCTTCTTTATTATCAAGAGAAACAGTTAAACCTTTGATTTCGGTTTCCTTGTTTTTCTGCTCATTGATATAGGGCTCTTTCAGTTTATTTTGTTTTTCAGCCAGTTCTTTTTCTTCATTCTGAAATTTGGAATAGATGGCGTCCAGACAAATGGAAAGTGCTGTGTGATTTCCGCTGTTGCGGGAGCTGTCTCTGTAGCCGGATTCGTGGTAGGTTCTCTTTCGGCTTTCCTCTGTGGATTCTGCATTATTATCAGTTTCAACGACTTTAAGAGGAGATTCTTCCTTTTCGACCGGAACCGGCTTTAATCTGAAAATGTTTTTAATATTGGGATTCATTTTTTAATCATTTAAATCGTTAATAATGTCGGCTTTGCTTTTTCCATCTTTTACCGAATCGATAAGATAATCCACAATCTGTAATGCGTTTTCTTCCATAAAGCCAAACATGAGAACATACTTTTCCAAAGCAGATTTTTCATTCGGTGACACTTCTCCGTCTGCCCAGATCATTACGGTCAAATCGTAGAGATAATCAATTTTTTCTTCGATGTTTTCCGGAATTGTCAATTTTGAATTGATGGGGTTCAGGAGGATTTCGTCCAGATTTTTCTGAGAAATTCCGCGTTCTTCCGCAGACTTATAGAGTGCTTTCAGTTCCAGCGGACTAAAATTATCATCGCAAATGGCCATCTGATAAAGTCTTAAAAAATGGGCTTTAAGACTTTCTGTAGGTTCCGTAGTTTCTGTAGTTTCATTCATTTTTATAATTGTTAATTTTAGATGAGGTTTTGATAATTCTGTCTCTGCTGAATGTTTTGGGCTGGCTTGCAGTTTCCGAAACGTTTTCTTCGGCTAATTTTTTTGTTTTTTTTCTGATGAAAACAAGCAACAGGAATAAAATACCCGTTGCAATGTCAATCAATATCCAGATGCTTTTCGAGTAAAAATGAACAGGAAATACAGGATTAAATAAAATCAGAATGCTTCCGAAAACTGCAACCCAGTGAAATTCTTTCTGTCTTGTGAAATAATAAATAATTATTGCTGCAGCAGTAAATACGATAATCCTGAGGAATGTGTAATAGAGTAGCGGAAGCGGAAGAATAGCAATAAAACAGCAGAGTGCACAAAATGAGAAAAACGTTTTGTAAATGATTTCCGATGTTCTGAAGTCATTTTGAGAGTTGGTTGCTTCCATAGCTAGTTACATCCTGAGCAATAGCTTCTGTCTACATATTCTTTGCTGTCTCCTGAATAATAGTAACATCCGCCACGTTTTCCTACAAATAGCTGGTGTCCATTGTATGTACAGTTGTTATTTTGTGAATAAGATTTTCTCGGTTTTCTCTGTTTGTAAGCTTTTTTCTTCTTGCTTTTTTTAGTGAAAAATTCTGTGCCTGATGATGTTGTCGTTGCGGCATTATAAGTTGCCGGGATTAATAATCCTAATGTCAGTAAGGTAAAAAGTATTTTTTTCATAATAAATTAATTGTATATTTCTAAAGTTTGATGCAATTCATTTCTATACTTGTAAATCTCATCTAATGACTCCAGATTGATTCTTTCTCCGGAATCTTTTCCGTTATGAAACAATTCCACTAATTTTCTACTGGTTCCAAAATGAAATCTGCAGATTGGCTTTCGGTTATTATCATCCAGCAGAATACCGAAATAAGATTGCGTATCTCTGTATGCAATCCTTTCGGCAGAGATTTTTTCCCGTAAAATGGCTTTTACAATCTGAAATGCTTCCAGCTCTTCTTCTGTTGTATTGATTTTTGATACATCAGTATTCTGGTCGATATTTGCGGTCAGAACGGCTGTTTTTTCGGTTTCAATATTATCATTAATGACCAGGGCCGATTTTAGGCGCGAGCTTATAGATTCCGAAATCGAAATACTTAATGCCCGCTTAGTGTACTCCTTAAAAGTGATCATTCTGTTAGCAGTAAGCGGTCTTTCAAAAAATCTGTTGACCAGTAATTTGACCAGTTCATCAGACGGATTTTCAATTTCTTTTTCGAATTCTTTCCGGATGGCTTTGATATATTTCAATGCCTCCGCAGAATCCAGAATAGACTCCAGATTATAGCCGGATTTTGTGAAGCTCTCGAGAAGTTTAATGGAATTGTCCTTCAGATCATCAAGATTGATGGTGAAAAATGGCTTTTCATCCATAATATTCGGTTTCTCCAGATCTGTATAGAAATTATAGGTAATACCGTTGGTGAGCACGCCAAATCTTGCTTTGGATACGTGATAATAACGATGTAGCTGTGAGTTATGAGCGTCTGCATTTTCCTTCCAGCTTTTACATTCGATAATCAGGATAGGATCATTATCCCTTTTAATAACAAAATCTACTTTTTCTCCTTTTTTAGTGCCAATATCTGCGATGAACTCCGGGATGACTTCCGTTGGGTTAAAAATGTCGTAACCAAGAATCTGGATAAACGGCATTACAAAAGCTGTTTTCGTAGCCTCTTCTGTCAGGATCTGATCTTTGAGTCCGTTAACTCTTTGGTGCAGCTGTTCAAGTTTTAATTTGAGTTCCATAGTTGTTAGTTGGTTTCATCAATAATTTCTGCAGTTGGTGCATTGTCTTTTACGGAAGCAATTCCGTTTTCCATTCCTTGCTTTGTGTTGTATAATTGGCTTTTCCCGATTATTTCACCGTTTCCGGCTTTAACCACAAAATATTCTTTATTGTTTACAGCGGTTCTTCTTTCAAATCTGGAATCGATTTGTGAATTAATTTTTACGGACTCTATTCCGTTTTTACATCCGGATTTCGAAACATAGCCCTCACTTGTCAGGATAATTTCTCCGTTTCCGGCTTTCAGATTGAATTGATATTCATTATTGATTCTCTTAGTGATAATAAATTTTCCCATTGGTATAGTTTATTGGGTGTGACATTCGTTAGAACAAGTTTTGCAGCCATTGGATTGTATATAATCTTTTTTAGCTTCTGCGACAGCTTCTTTACAAGAAGAAAATTCGCCTAAATATTTTCTGTTGTTGGTGTCTGGAAGATATTTGCAGTACTCATCATGTACCTCGTGATCTCCGTTCTTTTGTGCATTTTTGTTAACATAATACTTTTTCATAATAATTGTTTTTTATTGTTTAACATTCCAAAAGTACCTCAAGCTCATTTCTGGTTTTTACGGAAATCCGTAAAAACAAAAAAACTTTCAAAATTTTTGAAAGTTTTTTAATAAAAAGTGTTTATGATGATAAATCAGATAATGCCGAAATCCTTACAGAATGCAATCAATTGTTCATTACTGTTAATGTTCAGAGATTCTTTGATTTCCTTCAGCCGTTTTTCCACGGCGCTCATACTTGCCGGTTTTATTTGATGAGACCTCAGATAATCCGGGATGTCCTTCAGTAAAATGCCTTTGGCAAGTAATGAGACCAATAATGTATCATACTCGGAAAATTCAAAAGAGTTTCTTTCTGCGCTTTTGATTTTTAGATCATACGTGATGTATTTTTCATTATTATAAACGGATCTTATTGCTTTTTTAAGATCTTTAACATCGTCTCGCCCTTTTTTGACATAACCATTGATCCTTTGCTCATTAAACAGTTTTTCAATAATAACTTCTTTTTTCTCAACAGAAAAAACGATCACTTTCAGATTCGGTTGTAGTGCTCTGACGGCAGAGATCAATTGTTGGCCACTTTTAAGTTCTTGTGCTCTGTGGTCTTCATCAAAAGAAAGATCCGTGATCAGGAGCTCAAAAGGATTGGCTTCCTGTAAACTCATTTTTATTCTGCTAAGTGCATCATCGCAATAATTGACGTATTTCGGATTTGGAATTTTGAGATCTTCCAAAGCTTTTTGAACAGAGATATTGGAACTTTCGTAATCTTCGGCAATTAGAATTTTTTTGAACATAAGTATTATTTTAGACTGGAATTGAAATGTTGATTTTCAATAGATTATTGGTTTGTGTGTCAAAAATAATTCTTCCATTGATAGCATTAATACGGTTTTCCATATTTTTCATTCCGTTTTTAGGAGAAAAATCTTTAATGCCAACACCGTTGTCTGTATATGCGATGTTTATTGCCGTATCATCTCTCTGAAATCTTATTGAAACTATACTGGCATTACTGTGTTTTTTCATATTGGTCATCAGCTCCTGAAGCACAAGATACACTTCAGTTTTCTGAAGCAGATTGGTATTTTGCCAGATTTCTTCCTTGTTACCGACAATTAAAACTTTGACAACGTCTTGAGAAGAATAAGAGTCCAGCATATTGAATAGCTGCTCACGGTAGTTTTGTTTCTCATTTACATCAGGATTTTCGTAAGAAATGTCTCTGGATGTTTCGTAAACATTTTCTAAAGCAAAAAGGATAGAGTTTTTGTCCGGATGCAAGGTGTTTTCTATAAAAGATATAATTTGATAGATCCTGTTGGCAACACGGTCGTGAACTTTTTTGGAGTATTTTAGCTCTGTGTTTTTCACTTCCAGGAGCTTTTCCTGCTGAAGTCGTTTTTGTCTTTTTTGGAGATAAATATAAAATCCCACGATAGTAATAAAAGCTGCAATTAATGCGATATTCCGGATAATGATTTTATTTTGTCGTTCCGCACTTTGTGCTTTGGCTTTTAAAAAATCAGCCTTGTTTTTTTCGGTTTCGTATCGGATTAATGCAAATTGGTTTTTGGCTTTATTTCTTGCGGTCTGAATGCTGTCATTCAGGAATTGATATCGGATGAAATGTGAAGTGTAATTTTGGGGATCGAGTGTGATAAGCTTCTGCAGAGCTTCAGCCTGGTCATCCGCACTTTTGATTTTCTTTGCAGTATTATACATTTTTCGGGCATAAAATAAAGCTGAGTCAGGACTAACCTTCTTGTAATAATCCGAAAAATGAGCGTAGCTCGCATTTTCTCCCCAAAAATCATTTTCTCTGAATCTTATATTTAATGCTTCTCTAAGTTTTGGAATTGGATTATATTTATTATTCTGGAGCCATTTTGTAAATGCCAAATTATCAATTATTCTTGATTTTACATAAATCACACTATCTGTTTGATTTTTTTTCAACAAATTTTCTAAAATTGATATAGCGTGTTGATACTGCTTTTGTTCTTTATAATTGATTGCCAGATTGTTTTCATAAATAATCTTATTATTTTCATCATCTGCAAAAGCAATTGCTTTTTCATAAAACTGCTTTGCTTGAATATAATTTTTTAATTTGCTGGAAACTAAACTAAGTGCATTGTAATTTATAGATAGATAATTACGTTGCAAACTATCAGTTTCATTGAAATATTTAAGAGCGGAAATACCAGTTTCCTGACTACCAAAGTAATCTCCTTTTGTTTCCTGGATAATGGCCAGGTTTGTAAAGCATTTTCCTATTCCAAAACTGTCCTTTTGCTGAACAAAAATATCTTTTGCTTTATAGAAATATAAGAAAGCGCTATCTGTTTTACCACTATCTTTATAGTCAAAAGCTTTTTCATATAGAGAATTTGAAGATTTTGTAATTACTTTCTTGCTTTCTTTTTTTAAACAAGATATTATTGTGCAAATACATAATATAAAATAGATATATTTCAAGCTTATTAATTTTTAACCAAATTAAAAAAAAATAGCGAGAGATTATTCCCTCGCTAATTATTTTCGAATGGTACTATAAAATTTCCTATCCACCTATGATTCTTGGTGGAATAGGATGCCCGGTTTCTCCGCCGGTATCCGCCGGATTTGGGTTTGCAATGGTAGGAGGATTATCACTTCCACAGTTAGACGTAGTTGTAGGGTTTGAAATTAGTCCCAGTAATATTAAAAGTAGGTTTAACATTGTTTTAAAAATTTAAAAAATTCGACGTTCGTGTTCTGCTCCGCAACACGGGTTGCGGCCAGGTTTACACAGTTTTTTTGAAAAAAGAAGCGCTTCTTAAATTTTTGGGAAGTGACCTTCAAAAACGGAAGAGGAAATCCTGCTTCCCAAACCATAGATTCATCTCCGTTTTATCAGGTCTTGTTAAAATCAGTTTTTGTAACTTTGTTTTATAATGTTTTGTTTATCACTGATTTCTGAGACAAATTTCGGGTAAGAATGATGCTGAATCCTAGACAGTGAGTGGACATGGAATGGACAGATTTTATGTCGTTTTTATGGAAAACCGTAATTTTTTGGACAAGCTTTTGTCTAATTTGGACAGCGATTTAATTCTTAAACCGATTATATGTATGAAAAAAAGAAAATTTTAATTGAAAAAGTCTTTGATCAGGCAAAAAAGGAACTTTCTAAAAATGGGAAAAGTCCTAGAGCTGCATATATTAATTCATTATTTGAAGAGCGGTTTGGCTTTGCAAAAAATGAAAGAACTTTTGTAAGATATTACAGTAATTTGGTAGAAAAGGGAATGGATCAGGAGATTGACGCCATTACTTTAGATCAGTTCAGTAATTATATTGGATATAAAGATTTTGAAACTTTCTGTAATACAAACGAGTTTATTAAGATGAACGAAGATTCTTCATTTACAAATGTTAATGTAACCTTTGATAATGAAATAAAATCCCTTACAGAAAAGCTATCCCAGATTGTAGTTAATATTTCTACTGCGCCGGTATTCAAGCTTCCGGAATTTTTCAGTAAGCAAAGTAATCTCGGGATTATAGGCGTTGTGCTCTGCGGCAGCCTGATTGTGGGAACAAGATTTATTAAATCTAAAGAAGATACTTCTCAAAAAGGCTTGGGGATTTTTGAGAGCCCAAAACAATGTATGTACTGGAATGGGAAAGAATACATTCCTGAACATTGTAATAATACTAAGGCGGGACTGATTGCTATTGATACTAGGCTGGTGGCCAACTTCAAAAAAATTACAAGACCGGACACAATTCGATCGGTAAAAGGAGTCTGGTATTCGAAATATCAGAATCGGGTGGAGTTTTTTACTGCTGATGGAAAAAATCCGGATAATCAGAAAGAATTACATCCCGTAACAGAAAGAATATTAGAAAAATATACACAATAAAAAAGGCCTTTCAAATATTTGAAAGGCCTGAGATTTATTTAAAAGTCAATTCTTACAAAGACGCAGAGTGAACAAGCATATCTGCCAATTTGTTAGAATAACCCCACTCGTTATCGTACCAAGATACCAATTTAACGAAAGTTGGGTTTAACATAATTCCAGCCTCCTTATCGAAGATAGAAGTTCTGGCATCGCTTACGAAATCCTGAGAAACTACAGCATCTTCTGTGTAACCAAGGATTCCCTTCAATTCACCTTCAGATGCAGCTTTGATAGCAGCGCAGATCTCTTCGTAAGATGTTGGTTTGTCCAATTTCACAGTAAGATCCACTACAGAAACGTCAGCAGTCGGAACTCTGAAAGACATACCTGTCAGTTTCCCGTTAAGAGAAGGGATTACTTTTCCTACCGCTTTTGCAGCACCTGTAGAAGAAGGGATAATATTGTTAAGAGCAGATCTACCACCTCTCCAGTCTTTTGCAGATGGACCATCTACTGTTTTCTGAGTTGCAGTAGTAGCGTGTACTGTTGTCATAAGACCTTCCGCAATTCCGAAGTTATCGTGGATTACTTTTGCCAATGGTGCAAGACAGTTAGTTGTACAAGATGCGTTGGAAAAGATTTTGATATCGTCTGTTAATTCTTTGTGGTTTACACCCATTACGAACATCGGCGTATCATCTTTAGACGGCGCAGAAAGGATCACCTTCTTAGCACCAGCATTGATGTGAGCCTGAGCTGAATCTTTAGAAAGGAATAAACCTGTAGATTCTACGATATATTCTGCACCAACTTCATTCCATTTTAGGTTATTAGGATCTTTCTCAGCTGTTACACGGATTGTTTTGCCGTTAACTACAAGGTTATTGCCTTGTACTGATACTTCTCCTTTGAACGCTCCGTGAACCGAATCGTATTTTAGCATATAAGCCATATATTCCGCATCGATTAGGTCATTAATCCCTACAACTTCGATGTTGCTTCTTTCGGCCATAGCTCTGAAAACTAAACGTCCGATTCTCCCGAATCCGTTGATTCCTACTTTAATTGTTGACATATTATTTAAAAAATTAAGGTTTTGTTTTATTATTGTTTGATGAAAATTACATCGCAAGAATCTCTGCTATCTGCAGCAGGTTCTTATCGATTTCGTTATGCTTTTTAATGGCTTCCTCTATCGGTGTATAAGTAATTCTGTTAGACTGCATACCAACCATTACTTTATTCTTTCCTTCCATTAGCCCTACCACAGCACCATAGCCAAGATTGCTGGCAAGCACCCTGTCTGCACAGCTTGGCGAGCCGCCTCTCTGGATGTGTCCGAGTATCGTTACTCTGATATCATAGTTTGGAAACTCTTCTTTAGTCGCTTTAGCGAGATCATAGATGCTGCCTAGTTCTTCACCTTCGGCTACCACTACGATGCTGGACGATTTACCCACTTTTTCTGCCATTCTGAATGTGCTGAAAAGATCATCCATACTGTCTTTTCTTTCAGGAATCAAAATGTCAAGTGCACCGGTTGCAATCCCGCTGTTCAGGGCGATGAATCCGGCATCACGTCCCATTACTTCCACAAAGAAAACCCTGTTATGGGATGTGGCGGTATCACGGATTTTGTCGATGGCGTCCATTGCAGTATTAAGCGCTGTATCGTATCCAATTGTGTTATCGGTACCGAAGATATCGTTATCAATAGTTCCCGGAACACCGATAACCTTAATCCCGAATTCTTCATTGAACACTTTGGCGCCGGTGAAACTTCCGTCTCCGCCGATGCATACTAACGCGTCAATACCCAGTTTCTGGCATTGTTCGAAGGCTTTTTTTCGGCCTTCATAGGTCATAAATTCTTTGGAACGGGCAGACTTGAGAATGGTTCCGCCCTGGTTGATTATATTTTTTACGGAACGAGGTCCCATTTTGGTAACATCACCTGCAATCAGACCATTGTATCCTTCACGGATGCCGTAGCAGTCTATATTAAAATGATTCGCTGTTCTTACAACTGCTCTAAGTGCGGCATTCATCCCCGGCGCATCGCCTCCGGAAGTCAGAACCGCAATAGATTTAATGTTGTTTTCTGACATATTTTTAATTTTTTTCTAAGCAAATTTACGAAATATCAATCACATTTTAAGTCTCATTTCAGGATTGTTAGTTAATTTATATCATAGGATAATGGATGTTAGTTTTTAAAATATGACAAATGTTAGAATTAATTTTTTTTCAGGCTTTGGAAGTTTTATTATATTTACCGTCAATACGATAAAAGATTTAACCTTAAAAAATACATCGTTTAACAGTTTTATAATTCAAATAAATAAACAAAATAAAAAATCAGATTATGAAAGTTACCGTAGTTGGAGCTGGAGCAGTGGGAGCAAGCTGCGCAGAGTATATTGCAATGAAAGACTTCGCTTCAGAAGTTGTTTTGGTGGATATCAAGGAAGGTTTTGCAGAAGGAAAAGCAATGGACCTGATGCAGACAGCTTCTCTTAATGGATTCGATACCAAAATCACCGGAACTACAGGAGATTATTCTAAAACTGCAGGTTCGAAAGTAGCGGTGATCACTTCCGGGATCCCAAGAAAACCGGGAATGACGAGAGAAGAATTGATCGGAATTAATGCAGGCATCGTAAAAGAAGTAACTGAAAACCTGGTAAAACATTCTCCGGATGTTATCATTATTGTGGTTTCTAACCCGATGGATACAATGGCTTATCTGGTGCATAAAACATCCGGTCTTCCGAAGGAAAGAATCATCGGGATGGGTGGAGCTCTGGATTCTGCAAGATTCAAGTACAGATTGGCCGAGGCTTTGGAGGCGCCAATTTCTGATGTGGACGGAATGGTAATCGCAGCTCACTCTGATACAGGAATGCTGCCATTATTCAGCAAAGCGACAAGAAATGGTGTTCCGGTTTCAGAATTCCTGAGCGAAGAGAAGAAAGCTTATGTCATCGAAGAAACTAAAGTTGGTGGTGCAACATTAACCAAGTTATTGGGAACATCGGCTTGGTATGCGCCGGGCGCAGCTGTTTCTGTAATGGTTCAGTCTATTCTTTGCGACCAGAAGAAAATGATTCCTTGCTCACTGATGCTGGACGGCGAGTATGGACAAAGTGATATTTGTTTAGGCGTTCCGGCAATCATCGGGAAAAATGGTGTTGAGAAAATTGTTGATATCACATTGACTGAAGAAGAACAAGCAAAATTTGCTGAAGCAGCACAGGCTGTAAGAGAAGTGAATGGCGATCTTAAGTTTTAATTCTGAGATTAATAATAATCAAACCACATCGAAAGATGTGGTTTTTTCTTTTAATATTTTATTTTTCAGCTTCAAAATCTTTGATCTGTTTTTTAGTGGCTAAAGATTTCCAGCTGATTTCCAAAACTTCGGCGATAAGTTTCTTATCGTGACAATCTTTCCACAGGCAGATATAAGGATAATTTTTAAAGTGATCAGGCAAATGAAAGAGATCCGGAAATTTTTCCAGATAATGATCTCTCGCTTCAAAGCCGATACGGATAGGAATAAATTGACCACTGTCATGAAGCCGGCACATTAGTTTTCCTCTCACTTTTACCGAAGGCGTTCCTTCGTGAGAAATACTTTCTTCAGTACCGGGAAATCTTAGTGCAATACTTTTTACAAGATCAAAGTCAGAGTAGATATAATCCATAGACTTCATGTTAAATTAGTTTCAAACTCTCAAAATCCCACGGAAACCTCTCGCTGCGTAGTAAGATTCGGCGCCATTGTGATAAAGGAAAACAGTATTGTAACGCCTGTCACAGAAAAGAGCACCGCCTAGTTTTCGGATGTCGTCCGGGGTTTTTATCCAGCTTGACGTTTTCAGATCAAAATTTCCGAGCGTTTGTAAATACCGGTATTGTTCTTCATTTAAAATTTCAATTCCGATTTCATTGGCCAAATCAATCGCGCTATTCACAGGTTTGTGTTCTTTTCTGGAATTGAGTGCGGCTCTGTCATAGCAAAGACTTCGTCTGCCTTTCGGGCTTTCTGCGGAACAGTCGATGAAAAGATATTCGTTTGTTTTATTATCATAACCAACAACATCAGGCTCACCTTCAGTTTTTTCCATTTCGTTAAGTGACCATAATTTTGCTGGATTAGATTTCAGTTTTTTAAGAACATCTTCCCATTGAATATTCTCGTGGCGTTTTGGATTTTTCTCAAAACGGGTTTTCAGAATTTTGATTAATTCTTCCTGTTGTTCTGCTGAAAGTTGAGGTTTATTTTTCATATTGATTAGTGGTTTAGATAAAATATTTCTGTCACAGATTAGTAGATTATGCAAGTCTGTTTTACTGTATTAATCTGCAGAATTTGCCAAATCGGTGAGAGCTTAAATTTGTTTACTCATTCATTCCCTTTCCGTTGAGGATATTCGAGATTGATTTTTCTATTCTGGATTCTCTGGTTTTGGATTGTTTTGGTGCGGAAAAATGAATAAGATAAGCACGTTGTCTTCCGGGTGTCAAAGATTCGAAAGCGGATTTTAATTCAGGACTTTCATTTAATTTGATTTGAAATTCTTCGGGAACTGGTGTTGCTTCTCTTTTGATTTCCACTTTTTCGCCGCGTTCTTCAATTTCAACAGCTTCGAAAATATAATCTTTGATAATTGTTTTTTTATCCAGAATATCCTGAACATTTTCAAACCGCATTTGCCTTCCGGCTTGTGTGTTTTCGCCCATTTTCACAAGAAGATGTCCGGAATCTTTCATCAATCCGCCTTTGAAGAACAAAAGTGCAAAATAATCTTTGAAGCCTTGTATAATTACAATATTCTTACCTTGAAAAGAATAACAGGGTTTTCCCCATTTGAGATCTTCTGCCAGTTGGCAATCCAGGATAATGGTTCTCAATGCCTTCATATCGTCTTTCCATTGTTTGGACTGATTGATGTGTTCGTCAACTTTTGAATTCATGTTAAGAATATGTTTTTCCAAATTTAATTAAAATTCAATTTAACATAAATTTAATTGACTGTTTATGTAACAATATCTGTTATGAGTTGTCTTATCATTATAAACAATAACAATGAAGCAAGCTTTATCCTGTGCAGGATTATTAACTTTTGCAATTACCTTTGCACAAACCAAAGACACCCTCAAATCCAAAGAAATAGAAGCGGTCACCGTAATCGCCAAAAAACCAACCGTAGAAAGCAAGGCGGACCGAACGGTTTTTAACGTCGCAAATAGTTCTATTCTTGCAGGGAACACAACCTGGGATATCGTGAGAATGACGCCGCTGGTCAGCATTGATAACAATGATAATGTGAGGGCGGAAGGCGAATCTGTAACAGTTTACATCAACGACAGGAAATCGGTTTTTACCGGTAAGGAGCTTAAAGAGTACCTTAAGACCATTCCTGCAGACAACCTGATGAAAATCGAGGTGATCACCAGTCCGTCTTCCCGCTACGAAGCGACCGGCGCAGTGATTAACATCGTTCTGAAAAAGCGTGATGATGAAGGAATCAAAGGAAGCGTTTCTCTGACAAATACTCAGAATACGAAGAATAATCAATACGGAAGTCTTAATCTTAATTATCACAGAAAAAACTTCACCCAGACATTCACAGGAAGCTACGGCGATAATGTTTTTATCTCGAAAAGTTCCAATGATTATACCTATTACGCTGACAAAAACAGGCAGCTGATTGATTCTGAAACGGCTTACAGGAACAGGAATCCTTCTTTTTCTTCCACTTCGGAATTTGAACTGAATGATAAAAATAACGTCGGTCTTGTGTTGGAGTATTTCCGTGGTGACAACAGCTCGGATTCCGATTCATATGCCCGTTTTTATGATGATAATGCCTTCAAATACATCAATTATCAGAATACATTAGGTAAGAATCTGAATAATACGCTTGGAACCAACCTGTTCTATAAATATTATGATAAAGAGAAAAACAAGATTCTGGATGTTAATCTGGGCGTTAATTATGATTCCAGCGAAGGCTACAATGACAGAATCCTGAAAACTTCCAACAAGGAAAATATTCTGCCTCAGGAATGGCAGAATATCGCAGCTTCTCAAAGAACGTTGATCAACTCCGATACGCAAAACAGGAATTATTATATCAAAATCGATTACACAGCACCATTAGGCAAAGGCGGAACTTTGGAAGTCGGCGGGAAAGCTAATTTCAATAATAATGTTATTCCGAACACGTATCAGGATTTAGTTAAAAATACCAGACTGAACAGCGATTTTCATTACACCGATAATATCAACTCACTTTACTTCACCTACAGCAAAACTTTTTTTGAAAAACTGGAGACAAGAGTCGGGCTGCGTTACGAATACATCAGCTACAAAATCAGGGAACATATAGGAAACCAAGGCAGAAATGACTCTTACGGAACATTTTTGCCCAATCTTTTGCTGAAATATTCATTTTCTCCGGATTATGATTTAAGTCTGACGTACAATCACAATCTCTGGAGACCTTGGTATTCGGAATTCAATCCTTTCGAAGTGCCGAATAATAACGGCATCTTTTACCGAGGAAATATGGAACTTCTTCCCAACCCAAGTGACAGAGTGGTGCTGAAGTTCGGATTGTTCAAAAAGTATTTTATCTCGGCAAGATATATGTTTACAGACCAGGATTATTGGGAAAATTATAAGCAGGAAACCGATGTGGACGGCAATCTGAAGACCATTGTTTTCCCGGATAATTTCAAAGGAAAGGTCGAGAAGTTCTATTTGTTCGCTAATACCAACCAGAACCTTCTCAAAAATAAACTGAATGTCAATTTCGGAGTCGGATGGTATTATATTGACAACAGCGATTTCAACAGGAGAAACAATTTAAGTCAGGAGAATAATTATATCAGCTATATCGGCGGTTCTACGAATTTGTCTTACACCAATTTATTCAATAAAAATATTAATCTGAGTGCCTGGCTAAGTGTTGATAACCAGAATAATGGAAATTCTGTCGCGAATAAGTACAATTATTTTCACAACTTTTCCGTAACCAAAATTTTCCCTGTAGCGCAGATAGAAACCAGTTTGCAGTTTATGAATATTTTTAAAAGACCTAGTATGACCACAACAACTTACAGTCAGATCGGGACTTTCAAAAACTATAACAGATGGGATTGGTATGGCGTTTCGCTGACATTTGTAAAACGTTTCGGAAACCAGAAAGTAAAAGAAAATACCAAAACCGATGTCGAGAAAAATTCCGGCGGCGGTAAATAGAATTATTAAATTTTATATTAAAAGAACGGGCTAATTGTCCGTTCTTTTTTTGTTTTATAATCAAAATCTTCGATGAGTTTGAAGTTTATACTGAGCTTGTCGAAGTGTCTTTACAAACCCTAAAAATATTTTCAAAAAGTTCAAAAAAATCCTTGCGCTCTTTGCGTTTAAATTTCTAGCAAAATAAACTTTAATAAAAATTTCACACCCCAAAACTTTTGAAAACCGTAAATTTGGAACTCAATAAAAAGTATATCAATGTTCAGGAAAATTCAGATTTTCGTTTTGGCTGTTGCTACATTCGGAAATATCAGTGCACAGAAATCAAAATTAAATTCAGGAGAAAGACCAAAATTAGTCGTAGGATTGGTGGTGGACCAGATGCGTTGGGATTATCTCTATCGTTTTGAGAAAAAATTTGGTGAAGGTGGTTTCAGGAGATTGTTGGGAGAAGGTTTTTCATTCAATAATGTTCACATCCCTTATATTCCAACCGTTACTGCCATTGGCCATACTTCCATTTACACAGGTTCTGTGCCATCGATTCATGGGATTGCCGGCAACGACTGGACAGATAAAGAAACCGGAAAAAACGTTTACTGTACAGCAGACGACAGCGTAAATCCTATAGGTTCTGATAGTAGGAAAAACGGAAGCCATTCTCCGAAAAATCTTTGGTCAACAACGGTTACGGACCAGTTGAGAATTGCCAGTAATTTCAGATCAAAAGTCGTGGGCGTTTCTCTGAAAGACCGCGCATCGATTTTGCCGGCAGGTCACAATCCGACGGGTGCTTTTTGGTTTGATGATTCTGCAGGGAATTTTATTACAAGTTCTTATTATATGAATGAATTACCAAAATGGGTAAAAGATTTCAACGACCAGAAAATTCCGGAAAAATTATTGGCTAACGGTTGGGAAACAGTTTTGCCAATTAATCAATATACGGAAAGTACAGCGGATAATGTAGATTGGGAATTTCCTGTAGGAACGGCAAAAGAACCGGTTTTTCCGTATAAAAACCTCCTGTCAGATTATGCGACTAAAAAAGGCGTTATCAGAACAACACCTTTCGGAAATACCCTGACGCTGAAATTTGCAGAAGCAGCCTTGGATAATTATCAATTAGGAAAAAGTTCAGAAACGGATTTTCTGGCAATTAACCTGGCTTCAACGGATTATGTAGGCCATTCGTACGGACCAAATTCTATCGAGGTGGAAGATACTTATATCCGTTTGGACAGAGATATGGCGGTGTTTTTCAAGTTGCTGGATGAGAAAGTAGGAAAGAATAATTATTTGGTTTTCTTGTCTGCTGATCACGGTGGAGCTAATGCAGAAGGTTTCCTGAGAGCCAACAAAATCTTGGGCGGATTCTTTGATGAAGGAATGGAAAAAAACCTGGGCGCAGAACTGGAAAAAAAATATGCTAATGCTAAACTGATTCTTGGAATCGATAATTATCAGATCTATCTGAACAGAAATTTGATCAAAGAAAAAAACTTGGATGAAGAAGCCATCAAAACAACAATCATTGATAATCTGAACAAAGATCCGAGAGTTTTGTACGCTGTCGATTTGAAAAAGATTGGTTCATCCGCGATTCCTGAGCCAATAAAATCCAGAGCGATTAATGGCTACAACTGGCAGAGAAGTGGGGATATTCAAATCATTTCGCACGACGGGATGCTGCCAACTTATGCTAAAAAAGGAACGACTCACAGTGTCTGGAATTCCTACGATTCTCACATTCCTTTGATTTTTATGGGTTGGGGAATCAGACACGGCGAGAGTAATGGCGATTATTATATGACTGATATTGCCCCTACAATCTCGGCGCTTCTTCACATCGAATTTCCGAGTGGTGCGATTGGAAAACCCATTACGGAGGTGATTGGGAGATAGAAGAGAAGTTAGATGTGAGATGTTAGATGTTAGATGTTAAAAGTTAGAAGTCAGAAGTGAATTATTTCTTTAATTCTGAAAATAACATATAAACACAATATTGTCATTCTGAAAGAATCTCAGCAAACGGATTCTTTCAGAGTGATATTTTTTTGGACATTTGCAGTTGATTATGAATTTAACCGAAAAAGACATCTTCGATTTACTTGATGAAAAGGCAGGACTCTATAATTCCCCGGATTTTATAAATGATGATCCGATCCAGATTCCGCATCGTTTTTCTTTGAAGCAGGATATCGAGATTGCCGGGTTTTTATCGGCAAGTATTGCTTGGGGAAATAGAAAATCGATTGTCAATGATGCCAGTAAAATGATAGAGCTGATGGACAATTCGCCGTATGATTTTGTGATGAATTTTACCGATTCTGATTTGGAAAAAATTCCAAAAAAAGCCATTCACAGAACATTTAATCACGAAGATTTTATTTTCTTTCTGAAAAATTTCAGACGGATTTACACGCAGTTTGAAAGTATGGAAGGTGTGTTTCTAATCAATGAAAACGAAACCAATTTCTATCATTCTATCGAACGTTTCCGAAATCATTTCATTTCCGAAAAACATCGTGGACAGAAACACGTGAGTTCGCCTTACAAAAATTCGGCTTCCAAAAGATTGGTGATGTTTCTACGCTGGATGGTTCGGAAAGATAAAAAAGGCGTTGATTTTGGAATTTGGGAAAAGATTGACCCAAAGTTTTTATCCGTGCCTTTGGATGTTCACACAGCCAATATTTCTAGAAAATTAGGAATATTAACCAGAACACAAAACGATTGGAAAGCAGTCGAAGAATTAGATTTGGTAGTAAGAAAATACAATGCGGCAGATCCGGCGATTTATGATTTTGCATTGTTTGGATTAGGCGTTTCCAAAGAATTCGAATAAAAGAACCGGCTCTTTAGAAGCCGGTTCAGTAGATAAAACATCTCATTTTTTTAGTTAGACAACAACAAAAAAGGACAGCCGACAATGCTATCCTTTAAATTTTTATATCAAATTTAATTTGAGTAATTCCGATGGAGTCAAAAGTAAATCTTGTGTTCATTTTCTAATCTCTATTGTAAATTTAGAAATAAAAACCATACCATTTGTAAACTAAATGTTAAAGTTTTGTACTTATCCACATTTTTTTGTGGATAACTCGCAATCAGACTTTTTTCTTAAAATATAAAATTATTTGATATTTTTGTTCCATTATAATCTCTTTATAAAATATTATATTTTATCAGGCCCGATTCTATGAAGGCTTGAGATATTAGGAATCGATTTTCATTGATTCTTAAAAATTCTATTTTCCAACAATAATATAAAGAGAACATAATGGAACTACATAAAATTGCCGTGATTGGCGGTACCGGAAAAGCAGGAAGCTTTCTTGTGAAGAAACTTCTTGAAAATGGTTTTCAAATCAAATTATTAATAAGAAATCCTGAAAATATTTTAAATCAAAATCCTTTACTCGAAATTGTAAAAGGAGATGCGAGAAATTATGATTCAGTTAATGAATTAATTAAAACCTGCGATGTTGTAATCAGTACAATTGGTCAGCCTAAAGGACAAAAATCGATATTTTCTGATTCAACGAGAAATGTTATCCAATCTATGAATTCTAACGGACTCAAGAGATATATTGTGATAACAGGTCTGAATGTCAATACTCCGCTTGATATCAAGAGTGAAAAAGTTAGAATTGCTACCGAATGGATGTATCAGAATTACCCTGAAACAACTTTGGATAAACAAAAGGAATATGAACTTTTGACGGAAAGCAATCTCAATTGGACTTTAGTAAGATTACCTTTGATCATTCAAACTGATGAAAGTTTTGTAACTGAAACTAATTTGTATGATTGCATTGGTGAAAAAATCAATGCTAATGATTTATCGGAATTTTTGATTTCTCAGATTGATGACGAAACATATTTTAAGAAAAGTCCGTTTCTGTATAACTTATAAAAGAAAGAGAGTCGGGTGACTCTCTTTTTTATTTCAACTTCTCCGCAATATACTTCGCAGTAAAAGACTTCTTTTCTTTCATCAAATCTTCCGGTGTTCCCGTGAAAACAATTTCGCCACCGTATTTTCCGGCATTCGGACCAACGTCAATAATGTGGTCGGCACATTTGATAATATCAGGTTGATGCTCGATTACTACAACCGAATGTCCTAATTCTATCAATGCCTCAAGCGATTTTAATAATTTTTTGATATCATGAAAATGCAAACCCGTCGATGGTTCATCAAAAACAAATAAGGTTTTTTCCGTGGTGACGCCTTTCACAAGGAAAGATGCAAGTTTTACTCTTTGTGCTTCACCGCCGGAAAGAGTAGAAGAGGACTGACCTAATTGTAGATAACCTAAACCAACATCTTGCAAAGGTTTCAGTTTTGTAGCAATTTTTTCTTCGTGATTTTCTTTGAAGAATTCCAATGCTTCGTCCACCGTCATATGAAGAATGTCGGAAATATTCTTTTCATCATATTTGATTTCAAGGATTTCTTTCTTAAAACGTGTTCCGTGGCAAACTTCACATTCCAGTTCGATGTCTGCCATAAACTGCATTGAGACTGTAATCACACCATCGCCTTTACATTCGTCACATCGTCCGCCATCTACGTTGAAGGAGAAATGTTTTGGCTTCAGACCCTGGACTTTTGCAGATTTTTGTTTGGCAAAAAGATCACGGATATCGTCATAAGCTTTCAGATAAGTGACAGGATTGGAACGGGATGATTTTCCGATGGGATTCTGGTCAATCAGTTCAATGTTCTGGATCAGTTTCTTCGGAAAATCCACCGAATCATAATCCGCCTTTTTTCCGCCCATTCCTAATTGGATCTGAATAGCATTGGTCATCACTTCTTTCATCAGAGTCGATTTTCCGCTTCCGGAAACACCTGTGATCACTGTTAAACATTCCAGCGGAACATTCACGTCAATATTCTTTAAGTTATTTTGACGGGCACCTTTTATCTCTATAAATTCTTTTGGTTTTCTGCGTTTTTTTGGCACTCCGATTTCCAGCTCGCCATTCAGGTATTTTGCTGTTAGAGTATCGGCTTTCAGCATTTCTTTAAAATCACCACTAAAGACTAAATCTCCTCCAAGATAACCCGCTTCCGGACCAATATCGATAATGTAATCCGCTTCCCGCATCACATCTTCATCATGTTCCACCACAATTACAGTGTTTCCTAAATCTCGAAGCTGTTTCAGAACGCCGATCAGATTTTCCGTATCTCGGGAATGTAATCCGATACTTGGCTCATCCAGAATATAAATTGAGCCTACGAGCGAACTTCCTAAACTGGTCGCCAGATTGATTCTCTGGCTTTCTCCGCCGGAAAGCGTGTTGGATGTTCTGTTTAAAGTCAAATAGCTGAGACCAACTTTTGTCAAAAACTCAAGTCTTGTTTCTATTTCGTAAGTCAGACGTTTGGCTATTTCCCGGTCGTGGTCGTTTAATTTTAAAGATTGGATTAATGGAAGTAATTCGTCTAAAGGCAATTCAATCAAAGACTGGATATTATGTCCGTCAATTTTCACCCAGCTTGTTTCTTCCCGCAATCTGAGACCTTCACAGGTTGGGCAAATGGTTTTACCACGGTAACGTGAAAGCATCACACGATACTGGATTTTATAAAGATTCTCTTCCAGCATTCTAAAGAAATTATCAATGCTTGGGAAATTTCTTGTTTTATCACCTCTCCACAGATATTGCTTCTGCTCTTTGGTTAATTGGTGATAAGGTTTATGAATCGGGAAATCTTTAGCTTTTTTGATGAAATCTTTTTTCCATTCGCTCATACTTTCGCCTTTCCAGGAAGCTACAGCATCTTCATAAACCGAAAGATTTTTGTTTGGAATCACCAGATCTTCATCAATTCCAATCACTTTTCCATAGCCTTCGCAAGTCGGGCAGGCGCCGTATGGATTATTGAAGCTGAAATAATGAACATTGGGTTCATTGAAAACGATGCCGTCCAGTTCAAACTTATTGGAAAATTCGCGGATTTTTCCGGTGTCTGTATTTTTTAGAGAACAATAGCCGTGACCTTCATAGAAAGCCATCTGTATGGAATCTGCCAAACGTTGCAGAAAACTCTCATCTTCCTCGTAACTGAATCGGTCAATGACAAGATTAATCGCCATATCTTTTTCCGGCGTAAATCCGAAGCTTTCCAGATCTTCAATCCCTGCAAGATTACCATTCACTTCCAACCTTGTAAACCCCGAGACTTTTAAGGTTTTCAGTAATTCTGAAAATGTTTCTTTCTCGAATGTCAAAGGTGTTAAAAGTAAAAAGGTCGAATCCTTTTTAGAAGCTTTGATAAAATCAATCACATCCGTGACACTGTCTTTTTTCACTTCTTCTCCCGAAACCGGTGAAAACGTTCTTCCGACTCTGGCATAGAACAATTTCAGATAATCATAAATCTCAGTAGAAGTTCCAACCGTAGAACGCGGATTGGATGAAATCACCTTTTGCTGAATCGCAATAGAAGGCGCCAAACCTTTGATGTCATCAATTTTCGGTTTTTCCAGTTTACCTAAAAACTGGCGCGCATAGGAACTCAGACTTTCTACGTAACGTCTTTGTCCTTCAGCATAAATCGTGTCAAAAGCCAGTGAGGATTTACCGCTTCCGGATACACCTGTAATCACAATCAGTTTGTTCTTTGGAATCAGAACATCGATGTTTTTCAGGTTGTTAAGGTGTGCGTTTTTTACGAAAATATATTTCTTGATATCAATTTCAAAAGCTGTAGTCATAGTAAAAATAAGACCAACAAATTTACGTAAAAATAAATGATCTGAAGACACAAAAAAACCGGAGGTTAGCTCCGGTTTTTAGCATAAAATATAATTGATGTGTCAATCGATTATTTTGACAGCTTGTATTTTTTGTAAGCAGCTTCCAGTTTGGTGTCGTACTTGTTCTTGTAATAGGCGGGTCCATTGTATTTTCTTGCAAAATCCTTCCATCGTTTATCCCGTAATTCATCGTCCAGAAAAGTATTTTTGATATACTCTACAAATGCTTTCAGATGTTCCGCTTCGGAAGTGTACATTGCTGTCACAAATTGCTGGAGACTATTGTATCCCGCAAGCGTAAAATTAAATCCCATAATCTGGAATTTCCCCCACGATGCAGACATCAACGCTGCATTTCTGTCCAGCGCAACAGCCGCCTGAAGCCTTTTGTGCTGTTGTGAAACCGTTCCGTAACCTCCGGGAGTGGGATTGGAAATATTGGGATGGGATTTATCAAATAGACCTTTTGTCAGTTTAGAAAAAATATGTCTCTCGAATAGAATGACGGGTTCGTCCGTTGGCAGGAAACCATCTGATTTCGATTCTACTTCTGCAACAGCTTTTATAGCTGCAATTTCGCAGTTTAGTTCTTTTGCAGCATTTTTAAAATCCTGCTCGGTAAGTTTGTTTTTCATGATATTGTTATTTTTGGTTTTGCCTACTTTTATCGGTTTTGGCTTCCCATTTATTATGGTCTGTCTTTATCCCGGATAAAAAGATTATAATCAATTTTGCAGTATTTGTTAGAAGCAGGGTAAGAAGTACGTCCTAACTGATTAAAATCTCCGCCAATATCTGTAAGGCTGAGATACCGTGTGAATAAAGGTTTGTCTTCTACATTTTTCAGATGTTTACCGATTATTCCGGCGGCCTCCAGAATGAGTGATGCAGCTTGTGTAGATGTTTTGAGAAGTGCCAGCGCTTTGTCCGCAAGATCATTCAGTTCTTTGTCCTGATCTACTGAAGCCATTATTTCTCCGACGTTCCGAAGACCTTTTTTACTCTTGATGACTGATGTCATAAGATGGATCTGTGATGGCGGCGTCTCGTTCTCATCGGATTGTTTCCAGTAATAAACGGTTTTGTCTACATTCAGGGATTCATTATCATTAACTTTCTCAAAACCATTGATGTTTTGCATAATCGGTTTTTCCTGCCGGTCGGATATGACAAGATTGATAAGATAAAGATCTGCATTTCCCGGAAACATGACGAATTTCCCGGTGTGATTGTCTATAATATACACATTTGAAAGCCGGACTTCTATGCCGGTAATGCTGTCCGTGGTTGGGATTCCTTTTTCTTCTGCAATGATTTTTTCCTGTTCCAGAAGACCAAGACTGTAACTCTCGCTGTAAAGATTTTCATTGAATTGTATCATATCGTTTAATTTGGTTTTGGTTGATAATCAGTTTAATACAATATTATTGAATAAAAATAATATATGCAATAAAAATGAATTTAATTTAAAAATTTCAAGCAAACACTTTGCTGTGTTGTGTTTTTCAATAGGTCTTATTGTCAAATGATGATTTTTTTTTGGTTTGTTTCATTTAGATAAGCTCCGAATTCTCTATCCGGATGTTGTTTTTTCCTTGTGTAGGTTTAAAGTCTCAATATCAATTCTGAAAGAACTGTGTATTTAGAGCAAAAAAAAATTATTATTAGAATTGTTAATGCTTTTTTAAAAGCTTTTTATTGCATTTTATTTAATCAATCTATCATTGCCGAATTATATACTTTCGCAGGATTATTGTTAAAAAACTATGAAAAAAATAATTCTTGCGGCATCTGCTCTTGTTATATGCCAGGGCTTGTATGCGCAGAATCAGGAAAATAAAATCGACGGAGTAAATCTTCAAGGTCGGTTTTTGTCGGTTCCGCATAATGATGTCAATGAAAATGTCACGGTTATCACCAAACAGCAAATCGAGAATAGCCCGGCAACAAGCATTGATGAGCTTTTGCAGTTTTATTCCGGCCTGGATATCAGGAGACGTGGGTCAAACGGCGTGCAGAGTGATATCGGAATTAGGGGAAGTTCTTTTGAGCAGGTTTTGGTTTTGGTAAACGGCGTGCGGATGAATGATTCGCAGACCGGTCACAATACGTTTAACATTCCGATTGATATCTCAGCTGTTGAGCGCATCGAGATCATCAAAGGTTCATCTGCAAAATTATATGGGCAAAATGTTTTTGCAGGTGTTATCAATATCGTTACCAAAACATCTTCGCAAGAAAAGGTAACGGTGAAAGCTCAAGGCGGCGATTTTAAAACCTATGATTTGTCGGCGTCCGGAACATTCGGGACAGAAAAATTCACGAATCTTTTGCAGGTAAGCAGTGGCGCTTCGGACGGCTATAGATATAACACAGATTATAAAATCCAGAATTATTTTTATCAGAACAAACTGAAAATCAGCAACGGAAGTATTGGTTTGCAAGCAGGATTTTCTGAGAAGAAATTTGGAGCCAATGGTTTTTATGCCTCACCAGCATATACCAATCAATATGAGGAAACGCAGGCTTCTGTGCTAAGTTTGCAGTATGAACAGAAATTTAGTAATCTTTCAGTTAATTCCAGCATTTATTGGAGAAGAGGAGAGGATATGTATCTGCTGAAGCGTGAGAATCCGTCATTCTACAGGAATATGCACATCGGGAATAATGTGGGCGGAACCGTTAATGCTTCCTACGAATCTTTCCTTGGAATTACCAGTGTAGGAATAGATTACAGAAAAGAATTTTTGACCAGCAGTAATCTTGGCGAGAGAAAAAGAGATGTGACACAGGTATTTTTTGAGCATCAAATCAAATTTTTTGATCAGAAGCTAGAAGTCAATCCAGGCGCAAGTTGGGCCAATTATTTAGGAGGTAATTTTTTCTATCCAGGTGTAGATCTAGGCTATATATTTAATCCGAATCATAAAGTGTTCGGAGCGGTTTCAAAAGGTTTCAGAATCCCAACTTTTACAGATCTGTATTATACCAGTCCAGCAGAAAAAGGAAATCCTGATCTGGCTCCGGAAAATGCAGTTTCTTCTGAGTTAGGCTATCGGTTCCAGAATCAAAAAATATTAGCCAAAATCAGTGGCTTTATGAGAAACACAACCAATGGAATAGATTGGCAAAAAGATGCTCCATTGGATCCTTGGAAAGCCGTAAATATTGCAAAAATTGATTTGAAAGGTTTTGAAACGGAGTTCAGGCATCAGCTGTTTTCGTTCCTGAATTATCAATTGGCATATACTTATCTGGATAATCAATACAGAGATGAAATGAAATATTCCCGTTTCTCTTTGCAGAATCTGAGACATCAGTTTGTGGCTCAGCTGGACGTAAAATTCCTGAAATTTTTCAGCAATCAGTTGATTTATAAATACTCGGAACGTGTCAATCTCGGAAGTTATAATATTTTGGATGAGCAGCTTAATTTCCGTTACAAAGACCTTAATTTCTATGTTCTGATCAATAACCTGACGAATACCAAATACACGGAATCCAATCTGGTTCCGATGCCTGGAAGATGGTTTCATTTAGGATTTACATATCATATTGAAATGAATTAGTTAACAAAAAGACACAAAGCTTATACGCAATGTTCACAAGATTTTTATTTTTTGAAAATGTATATTTTTTGTGTCCTTTGTGGATTCCCTTTGTGTCTTTGTGGTTTTAACCTAAATTTGCAAAAAATCAAAAATGGCAGCTTACTTAGAATTCAATTTTAAAATAGATCCTTTACAGCCCTGGAACGAAATACTGATGGCAGAACTGATAGAAATCGGATTTGACAGCTTTACGGAAGAATATGACGGTGTTTTGGGGTACATTCAGAAAGATATTTTTAATGAAAATGAATTGAAGAATATTCCGTTGTTTCAGAATGAGGATGTAAAGATCGATTATTCTTATGAAGAAATGCCGAATATCAACTGGAATGAAGAGTGGGAAAAGAATTTTTCGCCAATCAATGTGGAAGATAAAGTCCTCATCCGAGCCGAATTTCACGAACCGAATCCCAACTTGCACGAAATTGTAATTCAGCCCAAAATGTCTTTCGGGACTGGCCATCATCCAACCACTCATTTGATGATTCAGCAGATGCTTGATATGGATTTAGAAAACAAAACCGTTCTGGATATGGGGTGCGGAACTTCGGTGTTGGCCATTTTTGCTAAGCAGAAAGGCGCAGGAAGAACCGTTGCAATTGATATAGATGAGTGGTCTGTGGAAAATTCCAAAGAAAATGCTGAGCGCAACAATGTGGAATTAGAAATTGAGCTGGGAACTGCCGAAAATCTGGGTAAAGAAAAATTTGATATCATTCTGGCAAACATCAACCGTAATATCCTGATTTCCGATATCCCGACTTATGTTTCCGTTTTGGAAGACGGCGGAAAATTGTTGCTATCCGGACTTTGTTTCTTCGATGTGGACGATATTCTGGAAGTCTGCACCGAACAAAACCTGAAATTGGAAAAGAAAATCCAAAGAGAAGAGTGGGTTTCTTTGTTGTTGAGTAAGTAAAATTATTAGGGCAGCTTATCCGCCTTCCGCTCCCGCTTTTTTCCTACACTTCGTTTCGGAAAAAAAGCTCCGCTCAAGTCGGGCTGCGAATCTCGGATAAAAACAAAATTAGTCATAAATAATAAACCCTCGGAATTTAATTTTCGAGGGTTTTGTTTGTATTACTTCTGCGGATATTTCTGAATCAAAGCCTGTAAAATCGCCCAGGTTTCCGCATCGAGAATTCCACTGTAATTCGATGGCCGGAAATGAAACTGAAACGCTTCCAGGGTTTGTTTTGTTGGTTTATCCCAAACACCGTTTACAGAAAGAGAATAGCCAAACTGAACCAGCTGCTGCTGGATTTTGGAAACAAATTCAGGATTATTGTATTGTGTTGTGATATCAGTTGTAGAATTAATCTGAGTCAGGAAATTCTGTTTTACAACCTCGTCATACCACATCCCGACTTGGTATTCATCATACAATCTCTTCCAGGGAAAAAGCGGGCCCGGATCCTGCTTTCTGGTCGGCGCAATATCAGAATGTCCTAAAACATTAGTTGGCGGAATATTATATCTGGTCACAATATCTTTCACCAGAGCAGCCACTTTTCTGAACTGATCTTCCGGATAAGGCGTAAAAACACGGTTGTTCAGGGAGTCCGTGGTGTAACCCATATTGACGATCTCAATTCCGATAGAGGTATCATTCAGCTGCTGATCTTTTCTCCAGAAGCTGACGCCTGCGTGATAAGCTCTTTTATTTTCGTCCACAATCTGGTATATTTCTTTGTCAGGAAGTGAGTTAACCAAATAATGTGCACTTACAGATTGTTGGGTAAGAGTAGAGATAGATTTTTCATCATTGAGAACCGTGTAATGCAGAATGACGTATCTCTGGCGAAAATTTTGTCCGATAGCCGGAAAATAATTCTTAGTAATTTTGTATCCGGCAGGGCTGGCGCTCACAATAGAGCCGTAGCTTATGGTGTTATCATTCTTAGTAATGTCTGCGATGTTGACCTTATAATATTCTCCTTCATCTTCTTTTATTTGTGGTTTTTTTTCCGTTAAAACGGGTTTTGGGGCATTTGGAATCGAGGTGTTTTTATTTTTTACAACTTTTTGCTGTGAACCGCAGGAGATGATTACTATTCCTAAGGCTGTGAGATATAATGAATTACGCATATTGGTGGGTGTTTGCAGTTTATTTTGATTCAAAAATATGAAAAAAAATGAAGAAAAAAATTTGGGAGATAACGAAAACTGTTCTATATTTGCACTCGCAATTGAGCAGATAACGATCATCAAAATATTTCTAAAAGGAGGGTTGCCAGAGTGGTTAATGGAGCAGTTTGCTAAACTGTCGACCCGAAAGGGTCGCAAGGGTTCGAATCCCTTACCCTCCGCATTAGAAAATCATCGGGGCGTAGCGTAGTCCGGTCATCGCGCCTGGTTTGGGACCAGGAGGTCGCAGGTTCGAATCCTGCCGCCCCGACTTTTTAAGAATTCCTTCGGGAATTTTTTAATTTACGACTTTAGGGTGCGTAGCTCAGCTGGATAGAGCATCTGCCTTCTAAGCAGACGGTCAAAGGTTCGAATCCTTTCGCGCTCACTTAAACTCACAATCATTTTGGTTGTGAGTTTTTTGTTTTTTGATATCAGATAATCAAAATTATAAAAATCGAGGAATTTATCTTTCAAGTTTTCAACATCAGCAGACAGGAAAAAAATAATTGTCTTATTTTCGCTGAATATTTCTTTAGCCAATGTGGAAGTTTATCAAGAAACTGCTTTTTATTTTAGTAATAGCTAATATTATCTTTATCATTTACGGTATCTTTTTTAATCCGCCAATTACGTGGACACAGTTGGGCGGTTTGATAAAATACGGGAAATTACACCGGGATTACATCAGTTATGATGATATGGGCAGCAATGTCAAAAAAGCGGTCATCGCTTCGGAAGATCAGGCCTTTTTCACGCACAACGGTTTTGACTATAAAGCCATCGAAAAAGCGATGAAGAAAAATGACAAAAAAGGAAAAGTGGTAAGAGGCGGAAGCACGATTTCCCAACAAACGGCGAAAAATATATTTCTTTGGCAGGGTAGAAGCTGGTTTCGCAAAGGACTGGAAGCTGTTTATACCTTTATAATAGAAAAGATTTGGGGAAAAGATATTATTCTGGAGCGGTATCTTAATTCTATTGAAATGGGACAAGGTGTTTTCGGAATAGAAGCGGCTGCCCAGTATTATTTTAACAAGCCTTCAAAAGATCTCACCAAGAGTGAAGCGGCGTGGATTGCCGCTGTTTTGCCAAATCCAAAAAAATACGACCCGAAAAATCCGAGTGCCTATCTCAGAAAAAAACACAGCTGGATTATGCGTCAGATGAATAATATTGTTCTGAAATAATTACTTTTGTAAGTAATATGAGAATCAGATTGATTAAAAAAGACAGTTTCAGCACGATTCTGAAAAAGTATTTTGCAGAAGAAAACGAGACTTTGTCTTTGGATCCTTTGTCGGAGATCATCACAAGTCTTAAAAAAGAAGATTTGGGCGTCTTTACGGCTTATCTGAAGGATAACAAAACCATCACCAATAATCTGACCATCTATCTGAGAAATATTTTTAAAGACAGGTCATTCAATCTTTCTCTTACCGAAGCGGATATCCTTTCTGAAAATGCATTTTTACCGGAGTTTAAAAAAAGGTTGCTTAATAAAGTTCTTCCTCCGATTGAAAATGAAAAAACGGTCTGGTATCTTGTAGATAATGTTTTGGTGACGCCTAAAAAAGATCTGAGGTTTTTTCAGAATTCACCGGAAGATAAAGTGGATGAGTTATTTCAATTGCTCAAAATAGATGATTTTATAAAAAATCCTGAAGTTAAAAAGGAGCTTCTTTTTTCAGTCAATATTCTTGCCTGGCGTGTGATAGGCAATGCTCTGGATGTAGAAGTGGTCAAAATGGCTCCGGAATATCGCAATTTTGATAATCCGTTTCTTGCACTTCAGAACGAGTTGGATGTGTTGAATGCAGAATTCAAAAATGATCCTGATTTTCAGATGTCATCATCAGATGTGCTTTATAAGCAGACGAAAGTTTATCTGGATCAGTGTTTGGAATTTGTAAATATTGCATTTAAAAACTCCTCGAAATATGGCATTTCCAGCAAGACCAATCAGTCATTACTTAAGATAAGACAGCAGCTCCAAAGAATGGCTGATACGATTAAACTTTTTGTGATAGACACAGAAAAGGATTATCTGATTAATTCAAAGCAGCTTTTTTTCAACATACTCCGGTATAAATCCCATAAGAATAACCTTCGGGATCTGGTTTCGGACAGCACCCGTCTGATGTCGCATCTTATAACCAATCACACGGCGGAAACCGGTACACATTACATCACATCGACTTTCAGATCCTATATGAAGATGTTCTGGAAGGCTTCCGGCGGCGGCGTCATTGTTGGAGCTCTGTGTGTTCTGAAGATGCTTTACAGCTATATCCCGACCAGTGATTTTGCTCACGCATTTTTATTTTCCATGAATTATGCGATGGGATTTGTAATGATCTATCTGATGCATTTTACGCTGGCAACCAAACAACCTGCTATGACTGCAGCCACAATGGCGAAAGTGCTTTCAGAAGGTGATAACAGGAATACTTATACGGAATTTGCGCACGTTGTTTCACAGCTTTTCAGATCACAGTTCATTGCATTTATTGGAAATGTTTTGATGTCTTTTCCTGTATCTCTAGCGATTATCTATGGGCTCGAAATACTTTTTAAACAGAATTTTGCCTTCGAAAAATCGGGAAAATTATTGCACGATTTGGATCCGTTTCAGTCAAAAGCTATTTTGCATGCCTGTATAGCCGGTGTTTTTCTGTTTATTTCCGGTGTTATTTCCGGCAACATCAGCAATAGTTCGGTTTTTTATCAGATTCCTAAAAGGATTGCTAAAAATCCATCCATCAACTATTTTTTTGGACAGCGATTTGCCAAGCAATTGTCGATTTATTATTCAAAAAACTGGGCAGGTATCATTTCCAATTTCTGGTTTGGTGTTTTTCTTGGTGCAACCGCTCCAATCGGGCTTTTTCTGGGGTTGGATCTGGATATCCGTCACATAACCTTTGCAGCCGGTAACTTTGCCTTGGGTCTGTACGGAAAAGATTTTGTCGTGACCTCATATACATTCTGGATATCTTTTGTGACTGTTTTTATTATCGGGTTTTTCAACTTTGCAGTCAGTTTCGGATTGTCTATGCTGTTAGCTTTCAGGTCAAGAAAAGTGGAGCTCAATGAAGCCAAAGAAATTTTCAGAGAGATTTTCAGATACTTTATCAGGAATCCGTTCCGGTTTTTCTTTCCGCTGAGATCCAGGCTGGATGAAAAAAGTAAAAAAATGATTGAAGAAATTGCTACAAAATCAGCAGATCATTAATCAGTGAATCATCTTTTAAAACTTCCCGGAACTTCTTCAGGAAAAAAGATTTTCTCAGGCGGAAATCATTTTTCAGCAATGGCGATTTTATGCGCAAAACCAAAACTTTTTCTTTCAGGTTTACGGTTTCTATCTCAGAAAAAAGATCGTCCGAAAGATAATTCGCCAAAAAATCCCTGATTTCGAAAGCTTTCAGTTTGTCTTCGAAACCATAGATTTTTGCAAAAGAACTCAGAAGTTCAGACGACAGGAATTCACGTTTTTTTCTGCTCATTAGATCGTAATTGTTTGGGTGTGTCCCTCATTGCTCATCTCTGGCGCTCGCTCCGCTCGCTCCATCGCTTCGCTGCCTTCGGGCCGGTCTTCGTCAAGTCGCTTCCGTATAAAAACTTTCCAAAGTTTTTATACGGAGAGCTCCGACAATTGCCTGCGCCCTCACACGGCTTCGCAGGATAGAAAGCTTAGGCAAAATTATAAAACTTGTCTTACATCCAATGGAAACAAAAAACAAAATTTCCAAAACAAAATCAGTATCTTTGCACACTCTGAAAATCAGTGTTAATGATTTGAAATTATAGCATTGAAAACAAATAAAATATAAATTTTTGAATTATCAGGCCGAAAAGCTTGCATAACATTAATAAATAAAATAAAAATTTCGTTATGAAATGTGGAATCGTAGGGCTTCCGAATGTAGGGAAATCAACTCTTTTTAACTGTCTTAGCAATGCCAAGGCACAGTCTGCAAACTATCCGTTTTGTACCATTGAACCTAACTTGGGAACAGTTTCTGTTCCGGATAAAAGACTGTTCGAGCTGGAAAAAATTGTCAATCCGGAGAGAGTTTTGCCAGCAGTGGTAGAGATTGTAGATATTGCCGGTTTGGTAAAAGGAGCCAGTAAAGGAGAGGGTCTTGGAAATCAGTTTCTGGCCAATATCCGTGAGTGTGAGGCAATTATCCACGTTTTGAGATGCTTTGATAACGGAAATATCGTTCACGTGGAAGGTTCTGTAGACCCGATGAGAGACAAGCAAATAATCGATATAGAACTTCAGCTGAAAGATCTTGAAACGATTGGGAAAGCGGTAGAAAAAGCTAAAAAGTTTATCAAATCCGGAAAAAAAGAAGATATCCTGACTTATGAAACGCTTCAGAATCTTCAGAAGTTTGTGGAAGATGGAAAAAACGCGAGAGAATTTCCTACGGATGATTTCACAAAATCAATTATTGGAGAAGTTCAATTATTGACGAATAAACCAGTCCTTTATGTTTGTAATGTAGATGAAAACTCTATTAAAAACGGAAATGACTGGATCGCGAAAATCGAGGAAATGGCAAAAAACGAAGGTGCGGAAGTTGTAGTTCTTGCGGCTCAGATAGAAGCTGATATCAACGAACTGGAAACCTTCGAGGAGCGAGAGATGTTTCTGGAAGAGCTTGGTCTGGAAGAGCCGGGTGTAAACCGATTGATCAGAAAAGCCTACGATCTTCTAAAGTTGCAAACTTATTTTACGGCTGGTGTTAAGGAAGTGAGAGCCTGGACTATCGGGCAAGGCTGGACTGCGCCACAAGCAGCGGGTGTAATCCATACGGATTTCGAAAAAGGATTTATCCGTGCGGAAGTCATTGGTTATGAAGATTTTGTAAACTATGGTTCGGAAGCCAAAGTGAAAGAAGCCGGAAAAATGAGAGTGGAAGGAAAAGAATATATTGTAAAAGACGGCGATGTAATGCACTTTAGATTCAATGTATAATTAATAGAATGATATAATAAAGACACAGCTCCCGGTTTATCGGGAGTTTTTTATTTGTATTTTAGCAATAATTAAAAAAATAAAAGATTATGATCAAAAAATTACTGTTTGCTTCTGTTTTAGGAGCGGCTGTTTTCAGTAATGCGCAGACAACTGTTTTTAAGGAAGATTTTGAAAATGATGCATCTGTTGCCCTTTGGAAAGTCTATGATAAAGACGGAGACGGCGAAACGTGGGAAATCCTGAATGCAGAGCTGAATGAACTCCCGAATTTCACAGGTAATCTTGCAGTTTCATTTTCCTGGTATCTTGAGGCTTTTACTCCGGATAACCTTCTGGAAAGCCCTTCCATAACACTTCCGAATTCCAGTTCTCTCAATTTGTCATTCAAAGCAGCAGCTGGCGATGCGGAGTTGTTTGAGGAACATTATGCGGTTTATGTGATTCCTGCAGGTTCGGTCTTCACCGGATCGGAAACACCTGTTTTTGAAGAGACTTTTGATGCAGGATATGTTGATGTAGCTAAAGTTATTAACATTGATATTTCATCTTATGCAGGGCAAAATGTTAAGCTGGTCTTCAGACATTATGATTGCGAGGATATTTTCTATATGGGAATTGATGATATTGAAATAAAAGACAACGCAGGAATGGCAGTTTCAGAATCTCCGGCTTTGTCACTCAGGGTTTTCCCGAATCCTGCAACAGATGTAGTTAAAATTTCAGGAATCAAAAATATAGACAATATAAGAGTTTTTGATATGGCCGGAAAGATTGTAAAAGAAGTAAAATCTCCGGAAATCAATATTAAAGATCTTCCTAAAGGTAAGTATATCGTCAATGTTTATTCGGACAATAATGTGATCTCCAAAAAATTCATCAAAAAATAAAACTAAGCTTCCGAAACCGGAAGCTTTTTTGTAACGTTTTAAGCTTTAGGAAAACTAATTCTTAAAAATAAAATAAATGAGAAATCACGAAATAGATTATAAGATTTACGGAGAAGAACTTCAGTGTGTAGAGATCGAACTGGACCCGCAGGAAGCAGTTATTGCAGAACCGGGCAGTTTTATGATGATGAATGATGGAATCCGCATGGAAACACTTTTCGGAGATGGAAGCAATTCCGGGTTTATGGATAAGCTTTTCACAGCCGGAAAAAGAATGCTGACAGGGGAAAGTCTTTTTATGACAGTATTTACCAATACTTCTTCTCAGAAAAGACAGGTTTCTTTTGCCGCACCTTACACGGGGAAAATTATTCCTCTTAACCTTTCCGAGTACGGAGAAAAGATCATTTGCCAGAAAGATAGTTTCCTTTGTGCTGCAAAAGGCGTTTCTATCGGGATTGAATTTCAGAGAAAATTAGGAACCGGACTTTTCGGAGGCGAAGGTTTTATCATGCAAAAGCTGGAAGGAGACGGAATGTGTTTTGTGCACAGCGGCGGTTATGTGATGGAAAAGGAACTCATGCCGGGAGAAATTCTCAAGATTGATACAGGCTGTATTGTTGCGTTTACACAGTCGGTTTCTTATGATATACAATTTGTTGGAGGAATTAAAAATACGCTTTTTGGAGGCGAAGGTTTATTTTTTGCAGAACTAAGAGGACCTGGAAAAGTATGGATACAGACTTTGCCAATCAGCCGTCTTGCCGGAAAAATTCTTCAGTATGGCAGCGGCACAAGAAGGGAAGAAGGAAGTATTCTGGGTAAACTGGGAGATCTCATTGACGGTAATTAATATAAATTATTGAAAGCTTTTAAAAGTCAGACATCAGTCTGGCTTTTTTTTGATTTTCAGTAAATAACAGCTAAAAAATATTATCAAAATTTTCAGATTAAATTTCATTTCGCTAAATTTGTGAGTTACCGATTCTTAAAGGCTTAGACGTTATAGAAATTCAGCAAATATGAGTGAAATCAATCCTGTAAATTATTCCGAAGACAATATCCGAACGCTTGACTGGCAAGAACATATCCGGCTGCGTCCCGGGATGTATATCGGGAAATTGGGCGACGGTTCTTCTGCGGATGACGGGATTTATATCCTTCTCAAAGAAATTATAGACAATTCTATTGATGAGTTTGTGATGAAGGCTGGAAAACGGATTGAAATCAAAATGGATGACGGGAAAGTTTCCATTCGTGATTTCGGGCGAGGTATTCCTTTGGGAAAAGTTGTAGACGCGGTTTCTAAAATGAATACCGGCGGAAAGTATGACAGTAAAGCGTTTAAAAAATCGGTAGGACTTAACGGAGTCGGTACAAAAGCAGTCAATGCGTTGTCTGACTTTTTCAGAGTAAAATCTGTAAGAGATGGCCGTATGAAAATGGCCGAATTTTCCAGAGGCGTCATCAAAGAAAACTATCCCGAGACAGATTCATCCGACAGAAACGGAACAGAGATCAGCTTTATTCCGGATGGCGAGATTTTTCTTAACTTCAAATTCAGAAAAGAATATGTGGAACGGATGCTCCGCAACTATGCTTATCTCAACCCAGGATTAACCATTGTTTTCAATGGTGAGAAGTTTTATTCGGAAAACGGATTGAAGGATCTTCTGGAAGAGGAACTGGAAAGTGATATTCTTTATCCCATCGTACATCTTAAGGATGAAGATATTGAAGTTGCTATCACGCACTCAGACAAGTCACAGACGGAAACCTACTTTTCATTTGTAAACGGACAGAATACAACACAAGGCGGAACGCACCTCAATGCTTTTAGGGAAGCCTTCGTAAAAACCATCAGGGAATTTTATAATAAGAATTTTGAAGCAGCCGATATCCGGAAATCAATCATTGCAGCAGTTTCCGTCAAGGTTATTGAACCTGTTTTCGAATCCCAGACCAAAACAAAGCTCGGATCTAATGAGATTGAACCCGGAGGGATTACTGTAAGAACATTCATCATCGATTTTCTGAAAAATAAGCTGGATAATTTTCTTCATAAAAACCCGGAAACGGCAGAAGCAATCCTCAAAAAAATTATCATTTCCGAAAGAGAAAGAAAAGAACTGTCCGGCATTCAGAAACTGGCCAGGGAAAGAGCGAAGAAAGTATCGCTGCATAACAAAAAGCTCAGAGACTGCAGGCAGCATTACAATGATCAGAAAGCGGCCAGGAAATCAGAAACGATGATCTTTATTACCGAAGGAGATTCGGCGTCAGGATCTATAACCAAATCCCGTGATGTAGAAACTCAGGCTGTTTTTTCACTGAAAGGAAAACCACTAAACTGCTATGGACTGACGAAGAAAGTGGTTTATGAAAATGAAGAATTCAATCTTCTACAGGCAGCCCTTAACATTGAAGAAAGTCTTGAGGATTTAAGATACAATCATGTTATTATTGCTACTGATGCGGATGTAGACGGAATGCACATCCGTCTGCTGATGATTACTTTCTTTTTGCAATTCTTCCCGGATCTTATCAAGAACGGGCATTTGTATATTTTGCAGACGCCGCTTTTCCGTGTAAGAAATAAAAAGGAAACAAGGTATTGCTATTCGGATCAGGAAAGACTGAAAGCATTGAATGAACTGGGGAAAAATCCGGAAATTACAAGGTTCAAAGGATTGGGAGAGATCTCTCCGGATGAATTTAAGAATTTTATAGGGAAAGATATAAGACTGGAGCCTGTGGTTGTAGGAAAGGATCAGACTATTGATCAGATACTGGAATTCTATATGGGAAAAAATACCCCGGACAGACAATTATTTATTCTTGATAATCTGGTGGTGGAAGAAACTGATATTGAGAGCAAAGAAATTACCGAGGAACTGAAACTATAGATTGTGCCGGATAAGTATTAAAATAGAACGGCGTAAACAATACACTTAAAAACTAATGAGATTAAGCAACAGAAACAGAACCCCTTTATACAGTTTTATTTATTCTCTGGCCGGGATAGTTTTTATACTGGGTTTGATCGGATATATTCTGGAGATCAATACAGTGGACGTTTTAGGAAAAAAGTCATGGATACTGTTATTCATCCCTTTTTTATCATTCCTGTTGCTGTATATGTTTGGAAAGCCTATTTTCGAATATGATAGTGATGGTGAAGCGCTCAATTTCAGGAATAATCATATCCTGTATGTGTTTTCGCAGAAAAATGCAAAGGATGAGTTTCCAAAATATAAGCTTATAAAGTACAACTTAGTTAATTTTCTGATTTTTAAAAGACTCTATATTTATGTTTCAAGTAAAAAAAATCACGTGATTGTGCTGAAGTATGATATCACCTACCTGCGCAGAAATGAGCTGAAGGATCTGATATTCTCACTAAACAAAGTTGTAAAAAACAATAAAGAAATTTATCAAGACGATAACAGAGATTAATGGAAGAAAGTACGCATCACGAAGAGAGTCTCAAGAAAGTCTCAGGGTTATACAGGGACTGGTTTTTAGATTATGCCTCTTATGTCATTCTGGACAGGGCAATTCCATCCATTTATGACGGCTTCAAGCCGGTTCAGAGAAGGATTATGCATTCTATGCGGGAGCTGGAAGACGGACGCTATAACAAAGTAGCAAATATCGTCGGGAATACTATGAAATATCACCCTCACGGCGATGCTTCCATCACAGATGCAATGGTTCAGATAGGGCAGAAGGAACTTCTTATAGATACGCAGGGAAACTGGGGAAATATCTATACAGGTGACTCTGCGGCTGCTGCAAGATATATTGAAGCGCGGCTTACGCCTTTTGCTTTGGAAGTCGTTTTCAACCCGAAAACCACACATTGGACAAAATCCTACGATGGCAGAAATAATGAACCGGTTGATCTTCCCGTTAAGTTTCCACTTTTGCTCGCTCAGGGCGTGGAAGGAATTGGTGTTGGTCTCTCCACTAAAATAATGCCTCATAATTTCAATGAGCTTATAAACGCTTCTATCCTTTATCTGAAAGGAAAAAAATTCGAGCTGTTTCCGGATTTTTTGACCGCAGGAATGCTGGATGTATCGGCTTACAATGATGGGAAAAGAGGTGGTAAAATCCGAGCCAGAGCAAAAATTTCACAAAAAGACAAGCATACATTAACCATTACTGAACTGCCTTTTTCTAAAAATACAGGTGATCTGATTGACAGTATTCTGAAAGCCAATGAAAGGGGCAAGATCAAGATTAAAAAGATTGAGGATAATACTTCTGATGCTGTAGAAATCAACATCCATCTGCATCCTGATGTTTCTCCGGACAAAACCATAGATGCGCTGTATGCATTCACGGATTGTGAAGTCCCAATTTCACCAAACGCCTGTGTAATCGTAGGTGATAAACCAATGTTTCTTTCTGTTTCTGACATTCTGAAACACAATACGGATCACACGGTTTCTTTGCTGAAAAAAGAGCTGGAAATTGAGTTGCACGAGTTGCAGGAAAGCTGGCATTTTTCTTCACTGGAACGGATTTTTATAGAAAACCGTATTTATCACGATATCGAAGAAGTCAAATCCTGGGATGAGGTCATCAGAACCATCGATGAAGGGTTGAAACCACATACCAAACATTTGTTGAGAGCTGTTACAGAAGAAGATATAGTCAGGCTTACAGAAATAAGGATCAAAAGAATTTCCAGATTCGACCTGGATAAGTTCAAGGAAAATATCTTGGCGCTGGAAGGCAAGATTGAGCAGGTGAAACATCATCTTGCTAATCTGATTACTTATGCCATAGATTATTACACTAATATTCAAAAAAAATACGGAAAAGGAAAAGAGCGTAAAACCGAACTGAGGATTTTTGATACAATCGATGCTACCAAAGTTGCTGTTGCGAATGAAAAATTCTATGTCAACAGGGAAGAAGGATTCATCGGAACTTCACTCAAAAAAGACGAATATCTGTTCGACTGTTCGGATATCGATGATATCATCACCTTCCAGAAAGACGGAACAATGAAAGTGGTAAAAGTGGAGGCCAAGACATTCATTGGCAAAAATATTGTCCACGTTGCAGTCTGGAAAAAGAATGACAAACGTACGGTTTACAATATGATCTACCGAGAAGGAAGAGAAGGCCCTTATTATATGAAACGCTTTTCTGTAACCGGAGTTACAAGGAATACCGATTACAAGCTGGCATCTGACAAAAAAGGCTCGGAGATGCTCTATTTTACGGCCAATCCTAACGGTGAAGCGGAAATTGTTTCCGTATTGCTGAAGCCTAATGCAAGAGTCAGAAAAAATAAAATCGATATTGATTTTTCCGATCTTGCCATCAAAGGAAGAGATTCCAAAGGGAATCTTGTAACAAAATATGCTGTGAAAAAGGTAGATATGAAGGAAGAAGGCGTATCGACCCTGGCACCGCGGAAAATCTGGTTCGATGATTCTGTGAGGCGTCTGAATGCCGACGGCAGAGGAAGTCTGCTCGGAAATTTCAAAGGCGATGATAAAATTCTGACCATCAATTCCCAAGGTGAAGCCAAACTGGTTTCATTCGATCTGATGAATCGCTTCGATGATGATTATCTGATTCTCGAAAAATGGAAGCCGGAACAGCCGATCACCTGCATCTATTTTGATGGTGAAAAAGATAAGTATTTCGTTAAACGGTTTCTCTTGGAAGCTACTTCCAATGTGCAGTCGTTTTTTGCAAATGACCATCCTAAGTCATTCATAGAGTTTGTAGCAACCGATTCCGGAGCTATTGCCGAGATTGTTTTTCCGAAAGTCAAAGACAAGCAAAAAGATCCGGAAACGGTTGATCTGGATGAATTTATTGCGGTAAAAGGCATTAAAGCAATAGGAAATCAGCTGACAAAAGAAAAAGTAAAATCTATCAATATCACCATTCCGGAGCCATCGGAAATCATAGAAGAGGAACCTGAACAGGAAGAAAAAAATGAGGATGATTTTGACGATGAAGGCGGAACCATTGGCAGCCTGTTTGATGAAGAGGTCAATTAATAATTAAAGCTTACATAGCGTAAATAATAAAATGAATACGATATTAATCATCGTTATAGCGATGACCTGTATTACAAGTTACATCGGTTTTCAGAAGCCCGAATTGTTTCAGAAATATAAATTCGAAGTCGGAGCAATCCAAAGAAGAAAAGAGTACATCCGGCTGATTTCTGCAGGTTTTCTGCACGCAGATTTTATGCATTTGTTCTTCAATATGCTTACGCTTTATTTCTTTGCACCTATTGCGATAATGGGTTTTGGTGTCGGCGGTTTCCTTATAATTTATCTCGCTTCTATTGTTTTAGGGAATTTATTCTGTCTTTATGTCTATAAAAATGTTCCGTTTTATTCTGCAATTGGTGCGAGTGGAGGTGTTTCCGGTGTTTTGTTCGCAGCAGTAGCATTAGCACCTAAAGAAATTGAAATCAATTTTCTGCCTGGTTACATTTTCGGAGCTTTATATTTTGGATATTCTGTTTATATGATGCTGAATCCGAGAATGAATGATAACATTGGTCACGCAGCGCATCTTGGTGGCGCATTTTTTGGGTTGGTTTATGCTGTTGCCATTTACCCGGAATTTGCCATACAAAATGCACCTTATCTGGGAATTATGTCTTTGCCGCTCATTTACCTGGCCTACCAGATTTTTGTGAATAAAAGAATTGGCTAACTATAAAAAGCAAAAAGCAACTCGAATTTGAGTTGCTTTTTTTACATTTTATTTATATCCTTATGATTTCACAATCTCAGATTTCTTAAAATTCTTCACCAAAAAATAACCACCAACCAAACTCAACAAAATAAATAATCCAAAACTGATCAAAGAAAATAATTTTCCTTTTTCAATCACAGCCGGCTCAAATTTCATGTCGATTTTATGTTTTCCAGCCGGAACATAAAGTGCTCTCAATAAATAGTTAGCTTTGATATAGTCCACTTTGTTTCCGTCTATGTAAACATTCCAGCCGTGCGGATAATAAACTTCTGAAAATACAGCTAATTGTGGGGTTTTAGAAGATGATTCAAATGACAATTCATTAGGCTGATACGTTTTCAGATCCAGATAGGCCGTTGAATCTTTAACCAGATTTTTTCCATTGAAATAAGCTTTATCTTCTTTGGAAATAACGGCAATTTTTTTGGTATCAACGTTTCCGGTTTCGTTCAGTTCTTCATTGGCGTTATTTACAAATTTGACATCAGAAACAAACCACGCGTTGCCATTGGCGTCAGGATTTGGTGTGATTTCCGGTTTTTGCTGGTCACCGACAATAAAATATTTGGTGTTCAGCATATTCAGGATTCTGACAGTTTTTACCTGATCAGTTGTAGAAAAATACTTGTTGATAAGGTCATCATATCGTCTCAGTTTTACGGCGTGATAGCCACCGATTGATGATTTGAAAAAGGATGTATTGGTTTCGCTAAAGGTTGACAATACGTTATTAAAAATCCTGTAATGGTCTTTATCTTTTTCAGCGATGGTTTGTAGCGCTTTATTCACTTCGGTCTGTTGTAAAAGACTTTGGACGAAGGCGTCATTTCCGGCTTTGCTCATCAGGTATTCCGAATTTTCTGTCTGGAACGGATTATCTGCAAAGGTTTTATCCACAAAGTTATCATCGTTCAGATAACGTCTGTTTACTGACCAAAGATCAAACAAACTCACAAATCCAATAATTAGTAAAGCGATATTAATGTTGATTTTCTTCTTTAATGCGAAGAATAAAGCTGCTGCTGTGATCAGAACATAAAAGAATGCTTTAACAGCATCGCTCTGAAACATTTTGTAACGCTCATCTAACAGGTAATCCAGAATATATGGCGGAAGATATGTTTTCTCATTTGACGTATAAAAACCTAAAATACCTTTTCCGAAAAGTGTCAGGATTAATGTGATTCCTAAGACTGTTCCGGAAACATATAACAATGTTTTTTTCTTGTGTTCTTCAGTCAGTTTTTCACTGGTGAAAAATTGATAAAGTCCAAGAATTGCAATCAAAGGAAATAGAAATTCCACGACTACCAAAATCGAAGATGGCGCACGGAACTTATTGTACATCGGAACGTAATCAATAAAGAAATCTGTAAGAACCGGGAAATTACTTCCCCAGGCTAAGAAAATGGTCAGAATTGATGCGCCGAGAATCCAGTATCTGTATTTTTTTCCGGCAAAGAAAAATCCGAGAATGGCGAGAAAACAAACCACAGCTCCCTGATAAGCCGGACCGGAAGTGCTTGGCTGGTCGCCCCAATAAGTCGGGCTGCCGAAACCTTTCACCATCATATCATATTCCTGCTGGGATTTGATATTTTCCTGAGCCAGTTCCTGGATGTGTGCCATTATTTTGTCAGATCCTTCTTCCTGACTTCCGCCACCCATTAATCTTGGGATAAATAAGTTAAGCGTTTCCAATTTTCCGTAGCTCCACATTGTGATGCTTTCTTTGTCCATACCGGATTTTCCTGCGGTGTGGGACTCGGTATTCAGAATTTGTTTTCCGCGCACGGTTTCTTTGACATATTCGGCATTAGCCATAATTCTCTGGGAATTCATTCCGACACCAATGATGACGGCTAAGCCGACTAGTCCGGATGAAATCAAGAAATGTTTCCATTCGATTTTGCCTTTGATTGCTCTTATCAATTCGGATAAGAATAAAAATCCTAATCCAAGGAACAGATAATAGGTCATCTGAGGGTGATTGGCACAGATCTGCAAGCCTGCAAAAAGTGCTGTGACAATGAATCCGAAAATATATTTTTTCCTGAAATAAACCATTATAATTCCGGCTAAAAGCGGCGCGAAATAGGCAATCGTATGAACTTTTCCGTTATGCCCGGCTGCAATGATAATATAGAAATAAGTGGATAATCCAAAGAAAGTGGCGCCTAATAAAGCATATTTCCAGTTACGAACCGCAACCATTCCCAAAAAGAAAAATCCAGCAAATAATAAAAATAAATAATTGGCAGGTTTTGGCAGGAACAAAAACAGATCGTCAATTTTCTTGATAACATCACCCCGGAATTGCGCTCCGGTTTGGTACGTGGGCATTCCGCCAAACATCGCATCGCTCCAGTAAGTTTCTTTGTCATTATTCGCACGGTATTGTAAAAGTTCTTCCGCACCGCCTTTATAGAACACAATGTCGTGCTGCATCAGGCGTTTCCCAGATATAACAGGATTGGCATAGACCACCGCCAGCAAAATAAAGATGATAAGACTTGCAAGAATGAATATCAGATTTTTATTGTTTTTGAACATACAATGTTGACTTTAAATTTCGAATTCCAAATTTAATATTAAAAAACCTTTCAGACTCATAATTCTGAAAGGTTTTAAATTTATTTTATAGAAAATTTTTTTATTACACTACGATTTCTTCTCTTCCTTCACTTCTTCATAATCCACTGTTTCCGCATCCCATTTTATTTTCTGGTTCGGCATTTTCTTGGAATCGGTTTTGGGATTCTGACTTTGTTGATTTCCCGGATTGAAATTAGGGAAATTTTTATAAAACGAATTGAAAAACAGCCGCTTCAGAATATTCCATACAAAGAATATAATGATAACTATTAGTATGAATTCGAAAATATATTTAAACATCTTATGTATTATTTATAAGAAGGATTAATGATAATGGAGGTTGTAGAGTTTTTGCTCATACTCTGGGTTTGCTTACCGTCGGAAAGACTTTCTTTCTGATTGGTTTTAACCGAAAGATTCTGGTTCAGGAGCCAGCCTGTATTTTCATCCACGATGATCTTTCCGCTTTCGGAACCGCCCATACTCATTGTATGTGTCATTCCGTCTTTGGATTGCTTGTCGGATTTTGAAGGAATCGTTCCTCTCACATCAATTTCCGCTTTTCCATCTTCCACTTTTGTCAGCGTAAATGTCAGGGTCTGCTTCAATTTTCCGCTTGGGTCGATGTCTTCGGAAGTTGTCCATTTCTCACCGATTTTTGCCCCTTTTGCTGGAAAAAGCTTCAGGTTTTTACTTAATTGTTCTTTCATCATCGCCTCATTAAAGCCAGCTTTAAAGTTTTCAATCAGTGCGTCCTGCTGTTTTTTATCTTTAATTGTTCCCGCAACTGCTTTTCTCAGATTGTTGTGTACGGACTCAAATCCTGTCACAGATTTAATATTTCCGTAAGCATCCATCTTTACGTTCAGTTTATTTCCTGCCAGACCTTTGCTTACAAGATAATCCATTTTCAGGCCTTCTTCCTTTGGAGCAGCTTGTTTCGTGTCGATGACAACTGTTTTTCCATTGGCCGAACTGGACATTCTTTTCCCGATCAGGTTAAGGGTAAGATCATATAGATTATCCTTAAAGTCATTCACTGTTACAGACATTTCATCGGTGGTTTCATTGGTTCCGGACATTGTTTTTCCGTCTGGTGAGGTAAATGTCTGGATTTCTCTCTGGTAAGAAACCAAAGGATAGGTCATCCCTTTTTCCAGGATGAATTTTTGTTTGTAAACGCCGCTGCTGTCAGCAATAGCCTTTGGTTTTGCGGCTTCTTCGGGTGAAACTTCTACAGTTACAGTTTCTGTTTTTCCTGTTTTTGGATCTACTCTGGTTACGGTTTTTGTTTCTTTTTTACAGGCTGTCAGTGTTATTGCTATAAGCGCAAGCGCTGTTAATTTTTTCATACAATGATATTTTGATAATTGATGATTTATAATCACCTTGTTTTTATTAAATTTTTATTTCGGCAATCCCAGCCAATGCTTTTTGCAGCCGCTCGGGTCGGGCTATCCGCTCATATCTTTTGTCTTTCAGATTCTTCCTACGTCAGAACAGAAAAACAAAAGGATAACCGCTTCTATCCCTATTGCATTTCCAGCTGTATTTTTAGAAAATTCAGGCCATTTACACTCCAACTCTAAACTCTCTAACTTCAGGACGCTCCAACTCCTTAACTCAACTTCTGTCTCACCGCTTCATAGAGAATAGCACCACAAGCTACAGAGACGTTCAGCGACTGGGTTTTACCTTCTATCGGAAGCTTTATTTTTTCATCGGCGTGATGTAGCACTTCTTTGGAAATTCCGGTTTCTTCATTTCCCATTACAATGGCGCAAGGCTCTTTAAAATTGACGTCATAAATCAATTTCTGCGCCTTTTCTGTCGCTGCAAAAACGGAAACTCCGCTTTGCTGAAGAAAATCTACAGTATGCGCCAGATTTTTTTCTTTGCAGATTTTGATGTTGTAAATAGCGCCGGCAGAAGTTTTAATCGCATCGGAATTAATTGGTGCAGCACCTTTTTCCGGAATGACAACGGCGTGAATGCCCACACATTCGGCAGTTCTGCAAATCGCACCAAAGTTTCTCACATCTGTCAAGCGGTCTAGAACCAGGATAAAAGGCGTTTTTCCTTCCTCAAAAAGTTGAGGCAACACATCTTCGATTTTATGAAAAGGAACATCCGAAATAAAGGCAACCACACCTTGGTGATTTTTTCTCGTAAATCGATTCAGTTTTTCTACAGGAACGTAGTTGGGACGGATATTGTGTTTTGAAAGAAGTTGTTTCAGTTCAATATAGATTTCGCCTTGCAACGCTTTCTGAACAAAAATTTTGTCAATGGTTTTTCCTGCTTCGATAGCTTCCAATACAGGCCTTAACCCGAAAATAAAATCGTCTTTTTTCTCTTGATTCATTAATGAGATTTTGTTTTGCAAAAGTAAGGTTTTTGATTTGAGTTTTATCTTAAGAAAAATGTAAAGTTCAGATCTGAACCACAAAAAGTCACAAAAGGAAAATGTAAACACTTAAGTTGATGAGAAAGGATGTTGGAAAAGTTCACATCATTGCATCTAAGTTTAGAAAATCAAAAATTTTCATTTCTAAATTGAACTTTTATTGATTTGAAACTTAACTAAAGTGACTTAAGTCTTATAAAATATGTGACTTTTGTGGTTTTTATGTCTTATTCAAACACAAAAACCAAAAACTCATCATTCTCTGTCTTGAACTTCAAATCACCGGTTTTTCTTAGGTCTTCAAAGAGTGGAGTAGGGAAAGTATCGTCAAACTGTTTAGTTTTAAAGAAATTTCCTTTCAGTTTCAATGGGATTTTTTTGATGAGTTTGTCAGTAGTAACCGGAATTTTAAATTTCCTTTTTTCAGGATCTTTGGAATCGACATAGAAACAGTAATTAATCAATTCCGCTTTGTCCACAAATTTCTTAAAATCTGAAATCTTAATAAAGTTAGGCAAATTAGTGTCTTCCCAAGTCAGATAAAACACTTCAATTTCCTGAGTTTTGCCGATTGGCTTGTAATACCTGAATCTTTCATTCTCAGTTTTTGAAAATGATAACAATCCTAAAATTAAAATCGGAAAAATAAATCTATAGCTCATTATAATTTTATAATTTTCAACTTACAACTATAGTTATAATATTTGCAAAAGGTGTAATTTTTGAATTTTCTTTTATCCTAAGACCCGCTTCATAAATTGCATTCTTCCATTGGTTTTCACTTAAGAAATGAAAAGCGCCAATATTAAAGAATATAAAATTTACAGAATCACGAAACTGCTCAGAAAGAATAATTTTTCCGTCAGATTTGAGGATTCTCTTTGCTTCTTTAAAAAATAAAACTCTTTTTTCGTGATTTAGAATTTCGTGAACTGCAGTAACAGCTAATACTATATCCTGAGAATTATCCTCGAAAGGCAATTCGCTGGGATTTATTTTTATTTCTTTAGGATTTGGTGGGAAAACTTTTTTGGACACCTTGATTCCGCTTTCGTGTTCGTGTCGATTTCCATAAATATCGCAAGTGGTAAGCTTTGTACTTGGGAATTTTTCTTCAATTTTTTGTGATAGCGGGTCAAAACTTGCGTGAATCAGAATTGCATTTTCAATATTTTTAAAATCAACAATTTTATTCAACATTTCAACATCATACAAATCCGATTTATCATAAAGTAAATAAGAAGCTACTATTGAAGCTATGATATTGATAATAATTAAAACTGAAAAGACTTTAAATAATATGTTAAAAGCTGTCTCAAATTGAGTAGAAACAACAAAGGAAATTAACGCGATTAAAAAACCGAGAAGAATTTTTTTGTAATTAAATAATAAGACAAGTTTTGTGATTTTCATTTATAGTTCATTATAAACTGCTCAGCCCTTCACCAATCAAAGCCCTTTTCTGAGAAAGAATATAGCCGTAATGAAGGCTTTCGTGCATATTGTTGAAAATAATCGCATCCTGAATATTTTTCAGATCGATCCCAAAACTAGTGGAATAAGGTGTGTAATCCGGGAAAAAATCATTGTCAAAATCCTTCATCAGGATTTTTGAGGTTTCTATTAATAGATAAGCCAGGTCTTCCATTTCGGATAGCTTCACATCTACATTTGCAAAAGTCCCTTTTTTGTACGTTTCAATCCAGTATTTATCAATTCTGAACTGGTTGCCACTGAGATAATAACACAGTAATTGCTGTGTTGCAACGCAATGGGCAATATTCCAGTAGATATTATTATTGTAGCCGTCCGGAATGGTAAGAAGATCTTTTTCTGAAGTATTTTGTAAAATGTCAAGCAGGTTTTTTCTGACTTGTCTGTGATTGGCAAAATGATAATTCATTTTTCAGTAAGCTTTATTTAGGTCAAAGTTAGAGTAATTATTAATAAACGACAAATAATCCGTTTTTATTAAAACATTGTAACAATTTGATTTTTCCTTTAACAAATATTTAACGCAAGATTAGCAGTTGTTGTGTTTGCCATTGCAGGTTTTTATAAGAAATTTACCAATTATTAAGATTAACTATGTCAGAATTGAATCAAGCAGAAGATATCAGACAGCTTACAGAGAAAGTAAAAGAACAAAATTACTTTTTTAATATTCTAAAACAAGAAATCAACCGCGCTATCATCGGTCAGGAATATATGATAGACCGCCTATTGATAGGTCTTTTGGGAAATGGGCACGTTCTCTTGGAAGGTGTTCCCGGTTTGGCAAAAACTTTAGCAATCAAAACTTTGGCAGAAGCCGTTCACGGGCAGTTTTCAAGAATCCAGTTCACGCCGGATCTCTTGCCTGCGGATGTTGTGGGAACTATGATTTACAATGTCAAAGACAATGATTTTTCAATAAAAAAAGGACCTGTTTTCGCTAATTTCGTTTTGGCGGATGAAATTAACCGTGCACCTGCAAAGGTTCAGTCCGCACTTCTGGAAGTAATGCAGGAAAAGCAGGTAACTATTGGCGATGAAACGCTTCCTCTGCCAAAACCTTTCCTGGTATTGGCGACTCAAAACCCGATTGACCAGGAAGGAACTTATCTTTTGCCGGAAGCTCAGACCGACCGTTTTATGCTGAAGTGTAAAATCGATTACCCGGAATTTGAAGATGAGAGAAAAGTGATGCGGATGATTTCCACGCAGGATATACCGCAGATCCGGCAGGTTATAAGCCTTGACCAGATTGTTGAAGCGAAGAAAATCATCAACCAGATTTACCTGGATGAGAAAATCGAAAAATATATTCTCGATATGGTTTTCGCAACCCGTTATCCTGAAAAGTACGGATTGTCTGACCTTAAAAATTACATCAGTTTCGGAGCGTCGCCAAGAGCAAGTATTAATTTAGCGATTGCTTCCAGAGCTTATGCTTTCATCAAAGGAAGAGCTTTTGTGATCCCGGAAGATGTGAAAGAAATTGCCAAAGATGTTTTGAGACACAGAATCGGATTAAGCTTTGAAGCGGAAGCTGAAGAAGTTTCACAGGATGATATCGTCAGCAAAATATTAGGAAAAATTCAGGCACCTTAATTGAGTTTGAGTGTTTGAAGTTTTGAGAGTTATAGCGTTTAACTTGAGAATATAAGAGTCAGAAGTTCCGTAGGAACGAAATGTTTGTAGAAAATACAAATTTCAAAATAAAGACGGCTCCGGAGGAGCCGAACTTAGAAATAGTAGAAAATAATTAGAAAAGATATTGTTCTAAAATTTGGTTAATCTGTTGATAGTGGTCACTCGTCGAAATCGTAATGAGGAGATGTCTGAAAACTATCAACCGATAACCGCCAAGATTATGGAAATCAAAGACATTGTCAGAAAAGTAAAGCAGATAGAAATCCGGACCCGAAAGAAAACGGAAGCATCGCTTATGGGACAATATCACAGCGCTTTCAAAGGTCAGGGAATGACATTTTCGGAAGTAAGACAATACCAGTTCGGAGATGATACACGTCGAATCGACTGGAACAAAACTGCACGTTTCCGCGAACCATTCGTCAAAGTGATGGAAGAAGAGCGGGAACTGACGATGATGCTGGTAGTGGACATTTCTGCATCGATGGATTATGGAACCAAAAACCAACTGAAAAGAGAGTATGTTGCGGAGATCTGTGCTTCACTGGGATTTTCGGCAACAGGAAATAACGATAAAGTCGGATTGATTTTATACGCCGACAAAGTCCTGAAAGTCGTTCCGCCACAAAAAGGAAGAAAGCATGTTTTGTCAATTATCAGCAATATCCTGACTGCGGATTATGTTCCGGCACAATCGGACCTGAATTCGGCGTTCAATTATATGATGAGTGTTTTCAAAAGAAAATCTCTGGTGTTTGTTTTTTCTGATTTTGAGGATGAATTTGACCAGAAAATCCTTAATGTCACCGCAAGAAAACATCAGCTTTTGGGACTGCGGGTTTTTGATGAAAAAGATATGGAAATTCCGGATATTGGTTACGCCTTGTTTCGTGATGCTGAAACCGGAAAACAAGTTTGGGCTAATACTTCCAGCGCAAGGTGGCGCTATGAATTTGCCGAAAAACAAAAACAAAAACTGCGACACATCAAGGAAGAATTTGAAAATTCATCTGCCAATTTTTTAGATATTAATACGTCTGACGATTACAGCAAATTGCTTTATCAGTATTTTAGGAAGTAATAAAAATTAACAATGAAAAGCTTCAGCAAGCTCAACCTGACATTACATATAACATTAGTATTAGAGCTGTCACTCTGAACCTGTCGAAGAGCCTTACATAATAGATAACATTTTGAAAAAAGTAATTTTATTCATATTCAGTTTTTTTTATACGTTTTTCTTATCACAAACCTTGTCTTCGAATCTGGACAAAACCACTTTGGCTCTGGGCGAAGTGGCGGTTTTCAAGATTCAGATTCTGGATTTGGACGGGAAAGATGTTCAGATTGCACCAAGAAATGAATTGCTGCCTTTTCACTTCGAAATGGTCAATGACAGTATTGCAAAGCAAAAAGATATCTATCTGCGCTCCGTAAAGTTTGCGATTTTCGAAGAAGGAAAATTTAAGATTCCTGAGATTGAAGTTAAGGTCGGCGGAAAAATAATGAAGACGATTCCGTATGAAGTTGAGGTTATTAATACCGCTAAAAAAGGCGACCAGATTAATGATATCATGAAGAACAAAGAGGTTGAACTGAATGTCCAGGATTATTGGGATCTTTACAAATTCTACATTCTTTTGGCCTTGATTATCATTGCGATTATTGTTCTTATAATCGGTATTGTAAAATGGGGAAGAAAACGCAAGTCCAATCCAATTGTTACCACCAATCAGACCCTGAAAGATTTGGAAAAACTGAGAAAGAAAAACTATATAGAGAACGACAATTTCCGGGCTTTTTATATTGAGTTGATTGAAATTAGCCGTGGTTTTATTACTAAACAATATCAGATTCCTGCTGATGTTTTGCTTACGGATGACCTCATAGATTATATGAAAAATAACAATGCGATCTCGCAGGAAAATGAAAAAATCGTGGAAGATATATTTTTACGCGGTGACCTGGTGAAATTTGCGAAAACAATTCCTACAAGAGAAATAATGTCAAAAGATTTTACTGCAATCCGGGATTTTGTAAAGCGATCAACAAAAGACGTGGAAGCAGAAAATCTTCGTAATGCTGCTGCTCCGGAACTCTCAATTGAGGAGCAGTCTAAAATTAGAAAACTTAAATAAAATCATTTATCAATCATCATTAATCAGTTATAATTAATCCGTGAATTTCGAGTTTTACAGCCCAATATTTCTATTGCTTTTTCTATTGTTTATCCCGTTACTGATATTGGATGCCGGCAAGAAAAGGAGCAGAGGGATTTCTGTGCCTTCGGTCAATAATATGAAGCCGGCTGGAAGCATATCATTAATGATGACTTTCCTGAAGATTTCGAAATATTTTGTTCTAACGGCATTGATTATTGCTTTGGCCAGACCGAGAACTTACACGATTTCGCAGGACAGGGACGAGTCCAAAGGGATTGATATTATGCTTTCCGTGGATGTTTCGCTAAGTATGTTAGCAAAAGATCTGGATCCGGACAGGTTGGAAGCACTCAAAAAAATTGCTATTGATTTTGTTAATAAAAGAGAAAATGACCGGATTGGCCTGGTGGCTTATTCCGGTGAAGCTTATACTAAAGTGCCTTTGACTACAGATCATCAGGTTGTAGTAGATGAATTGAATCAGCTGAATCCACTCGAATTACAGCCAGGAACGGCAATTGGAGAAGGTCTTTCCGTTGCGGTCAATCACCTGAAAAAAAGCAAAGCCAAAAGTAAAATCATCATCCTGATGACCGACGGTGTCAACACGGTTCTCAATGCAATGCCGCCACAGATCGCTGCAGAACTGGCAAAAAATAATAACATCAAGGTTTATACAGTGGGGATCGGAAGCAACGGTTTTGCGGCTTTCCCGACAGGAACCAACATTTTTGGAGATATTGTTTTCACAGAACAAAAAACCGAAATCGATGAAAATACGCTGATTGATATTGCTCAATTGACGGGAGGAAAATACTTTCGTGCAACTTCCAACAGCAGTTTGCAAAATGTGTATGATGAGATCAATCAACTGGAAAAATCCGATGTCAAATCTTCTAAATTGTATAATTACGAAGAATATTTCAGGATTTTCCTTTGGGTCGCTTTAGGATTTCTATTGCTGGATGCATTGTTGAGATGGGTAATTTTTAAAATTTTGAATTAAGCTGATGAATTGGTATTTAGGAAATTACTGGTATCTGTTGTTGTTACTGTTGTTGCCCGTTATTGGTTACTTCATCATTCATTATATCCGTTGGAAAAACCGTAGAAGAAATGTTTTTGCAGAAGATAGATTTCAGGGTGTTTTATTTGAAAAGACTTCATCATTCGCAAAGTTGTTTCCGGTGTTGTATCTATTGGGTTTTTTATGCCTGATATTTTCGATAACTGATCTTTTGGGTGGCAAAGAAGAAATCAATGTGAAGCAAAATGTCAGCAGTACCATGTTCGTTCTGGATGTTTCTAATTCTATGAATGCTCAGGATATCCAGCCAAGCCGGTTAGAAGAAGCGAAAAACATCATCATTAATTCACTTCAGAAACTGACGAACGATAGAGTAGGGATCATTGTTTTTGCAGGAGATGCCTATTCTGTAATGCCCTTGTCCAGCGATTATTCCGCGGCGGAAACTTATCTCCAGGGTATCGAAACCAGTGTGATCCAGAATCAGGGAACCGATTTTCTGAAACCGATTCAGATTGCTGCCCAGAAATTCAAAAATATCACAAAAGGCTCAAGAAATATTGTATTAATAAGCGATGGTGAGGATAATGAAGGTCACGAGGATGAAGCGATTAATCTGGCAAAAAAAGAAGGAATAAGAGTGACCACGATTGGTGTAGGAACGGAAGAAGGTGCACCGATTCCCGAATATTATTTCGGTCAGCTGATGGGTTACAAATCCGATATGTACGGCGAAACCGTTGTTTCGAAATTGCAGACCAAAGCACTCCGGAATTTAGCATCTTCAACCGGCGGCAATTATCTGGACGGGAATAATCTTGATGAAGCCATTAATAATCTTACCAGCGAGCTTCATAAGAATACAGGTTCTACTTCCACAGTTATTAATTCACAATCTGCGGTGCATTATTACCAATACTTTCTTAGCGCATCGATTTTCTTTTTTGTGCTGATTTATCTTTTCAATCCGAAGAGGGATTTTAATTTGTAGAATTTTTTTCGCAGTAAATACCTCGCAATTGTCATTTAAAACGTTTCAAGGTTGAAAAATGAATTTTCCCCATTCTGAGAGGGTTTGGATGCCATCACAGAGCCTTCGGACTTCCGCAAAAGGTCTTCGGACTCCTGCGGAAGATCTTCTGAGAACTGCCTAAAGTTTTTGGAGTTCTTCTAAGAGACTACGGAAGAGAATGACCAGAGTTCGGACGACATTTATCTCTCTTCGGATGATGGATCTATATATTTTGACTCAAAAACTGATATTTTCCATCCCTGTAATCAGCAAAAATATGGTGAAAACCATTACTGATGATGATTTGTTCAGCACCAATTAAGCTGTTATATCGGGCAATCTGCTCAAAGTGGATTTCTTTCAAAGCAATATTCGGAGCTTTACACTCAATAAGGATTTTCGGTTTTGTTTTTTCCGTGATAAGCAGGTCGATGCGTTTCGTTGTTCCGTTGAGTTCCAGTTTTCTTTCAAGAATCAAAGACGACAGATTTTTCTTCTTCACAAAACGGTAATAATGCACCCAGTGCTGCCTTACCCATTCTTCCGGCGTCAGGATAAGCCAGCTTTTCCTTACCAGATCATAGATAAAAAATGTATCTTTGTCTTGTTTGATCTGGAAATCAAACTGATGTTCAAAATTTAGCTTCGGAACCTGCATATTTTAAGATGAAAGAAATCGATATAATCCTCAAAAATATTAAAAATAAAGAACTCTTGCCGGTTTATTTTTTCCAGGGTGATGAAGCTTTTTATATCGATTTGGCTGTCAAACACTTTGAGCAGGATGTTTTGGAAGAAGACGAAAAAGCCTTTAACCAGACTATTGCATATGGTCGCGATACCGGTTATCTTGAGATCCTTTCCTTAGCCAGACAATATCCGATGATGGGAGACAAGCAGCTCATCATTGTGAAAGAAGCTCAGGATATGAAACTGAATGATGAGGAATCCAAGGCGTTGGAAGCTTATCTGGAAAATCCTGTTCCTTCAACTATTCTGGTCTTTGCTCATAAACATAAAAAACTGGACGCAAGAAAAAAAGCAGCGAAAATCTTGGCCAAATCCGGAATGCTTTTCACAAGTGAGAAGATGAAAGATTATCAGCTTCCGACCTGGATCCAGGGTGAGATGTCGGTAATGGGAATCAAATCTGCACCCAACATCAGCCACCTTTTGGCAGAATATCTCGGAAACGATCTTTCCAGGATAGCGAATGAATTGAACAAGCTGAAAATCGTCCTGAAAGACGGCGCGGTTCTGGACGGAAAAATCGTGGAGGAACATATCGGGATCAGTAAAGATTTCAACATCTTCGAACTTCAGAAAGCATTGGCGACGAAAGATCAGGCAAAAGCTTTCAGTATCGCCTATTATATGGGTAAAAACAAGAAAGCTAACCCAATCCAGATGGCTTTCGGGGCGCTTTATAATTTCTTTTCCAACCTTATTATTTATCATACTTTGAACGGACAATCTCCGCAGACGATTGCTTCAACAATGGGCGTTAATCCTTACGCCATCAAAGATTATTCGGAAGCGGCCCGGTTTTATCCGCTGAAGCACGCTACAAGAGTAATTTCCATTCTCCGTGAAATGGATTTGAAGTCCAAAGGTCTCGGCGTAAGACAAATGGAAGATGAGGAAATCTATAAGGAAATGGTTTATAAAATCATAAAAGTAGATGAACTGAAAGTTTCCGTTTAAAATTTATTTATGAATTGATTTTGTGGTTGAAAAGTCTTCGACTCCGCTCAGAAGAACAGTACTTAAATATTACCTTTGGTATTAGGATGTCACGCTGAGCGGAGCGTCTTTATAATATATCATTATGAGTTATTATTTATCATCCATATAAGTTACATTGACAGTTTAGATAGGTTCTGAATAATTAATTTACGACATTTGTACCCTAATTTTCAATCAAAGAAATTATATTTGAAAACTCCAATTTCGAAAAGAAATTATATCCTTAAAAATAAAATAATTTAATCATAAAAATGGAAAACAATATCTTAGACTGTGTGATTGTAGGTTCTGGACCAGCTGGTTTTACAGCTGCAATTTACGCAGCAAGAGCAAACCTAAAACCGGAACTTTTCACAGGTCTGGAACCAGGCGGACAATTGACAACAACAACGGAAGTAGAGAATTTCCCGGGCTATCCGGACGGCGTTACAGGACCGGAAATGATGCTTCACCTTCAAAAGCAGGCGGAACGTTTCGAAACCAAAGTTCATTATGAGATGATCTCCAAAGTTGAGTTTTCCAAAGTAAGAGGTGGCATTCACAAACTGAGTACAGGTTCCCGCGAGATTCTGGCAAAAAGTGTCATTATTTCTACAGGTGCTGCTGCGAAATATCTGGGTCTTGCTGATGAGAAAAAATATGCTGGCGGCGGCGTATCTGCTTGCGCCACTTGTGACGGTTTTTTCTACAGAGGAAAAGATGTAATAGTTGTAGGAGCTGGCGATACGGCTGCGGAAGAAGCGACTTATCTTTCTAAGATCTGTAATAAAGTGACTTTGCTGGTAAGAAAAGATCACTTCCGCGCTTCCAAAGTAATGGTTGACAGGGTTTTGACTACACCAAATATCGAAGTGAAATACAACCACGAATTAATCGGAATTGAAGGAGAGAATAACTTGGTAGAAAGAGCCAAAGTGGTCAATAATCTGACCGATGAGGTTTCTACAATTGATGTTCATGGGATTTTCATTGCCATCGGACACAAACCTAATACGGAACTTTTCAAAGGACAAATCGATCTGGATGAAAATGAATATATCATCACAGAAGGCAAATCTGCAAGAACCAATCTTCCCGGTGTTTTTGCGGCAGGTGATGTTCAGGACCACCATTACAGGCAGGCGATTACAGCAGCAGGAAGCGGTTGTATGGCAGCAATGGATGCAGAGAAATATCTTGGTGAATTAGCCGGAGAAAACCACACCTGGGTTGAACAATAATTGAAAGATTATCATAGATCAAAACCGCTGAAGTATTTCTCCAGCGGTTTTTTAATAAAGAACTATTACAAAAAATTAATTTATGATGAAGTGTTCGGAACTATTACTTGTCGCTAAAAGCTAACTTTGGGTTAGTATTACGTCTGCTTATAGTTCTTTTCTCATCTTTGTTATGGATTTTGTAGTACAAAAATGCGATCAGGGTTGGCTTGTGATAAATTTTGTAATACCTGTATTCTGTATGGAAGTGTCTAAGATTAATCTTATAAAAATCATAACCAATGACCACCAACAGACAGACGCTGATGACGTAAAACACCCGGAACTCCAGATGATAATAAGTCAATCCCGAGAACACGGCACCCAAAACATAGGCCGTCATAATGCTTAGCAAAAGTTTGGCTTTACCCATCAGTTCAGGGTTTTTCCTGAATTTTTTTTGCGTAAACATAGATGCCAGGATTCCTAAATCAGTGGTTGTTCCCGTTAAGTGGGTTGTCTTTACAGAAAAGTTAGATATACTCGCTGTCAAACCATTTTGTAAACCGGTTGCAAATAACATCAATGCTACCAAAGCTTCTGTCTCTCCCAAAGTCTTTTGGTAGTAAAATTGTCCGTAGATTCCCACTGCCAGAAGACAAAGGATTTCCAGTATAATTGGCAATGCGTGGGCAAAATATTTACTTTTCTTATTGAAGTTGATTACACTTAAGTTGGCCACAAATCCTCCAAAGAAGAAAAGAAAGATCCATAAAGCCACTACTGCAACCTGTGTCCAGTTTCCCTGGCTGATTTCCGCAGCCAAAATAGCGTAATGTCCTGTCACGTTGGACGTAAAAGATAAGAATATCAGTAGAGATGCTATATTTATAGTCCCTGCAGTGAATGCAGTCAGTGTCCCCAGTCTGATGTTGTCTCCCAACGTTCTGCTGTTACTATAATTCCTTAACATAATTTATTATTTAAAAGTTGATTTGATGTGTTTTTGAATATATTCTTTACAAGAAAACTTCCGCCAGTCTTCCTTTCTCAGGTATAAATTCCGGAGCCTGTGTCTGAACTTCGATAGCGTCGATGTGCTTGCATTTTTGTAAATAGGGTGTCACATCAAACTGCCCTTTTTTCAGGTTTCTGATTTTTGCTGATGAGAAGTAAGCTTCGTCTATCTCAGCCATCTCGATATAATTGTTGAAAGTTCTCTGGAAGCTTCCTGTGAAAATATCACAAGTGATTTTATTGATCAGGGTCGGGTATTTGTTGTTGATAATGCTGTATGCATCACAAAACTCCTGAGATCTTATTTTTCTAAAAATGGTACTTTTGGTCGTAAACAAAAGATCTCTGATAGAATCGCCCATATCATATCCCGAAACGAAAAGGATATTATATTGGTTCTCATCATTCTGTTCTGTTTTATGTTTAAGAACTTTTTTCAGAATTTCAAGCGATTCCAGAGAAAAATCCGTAGCAATTAAAATGGTCTTGATCATATTATTGTGATTTAATTGGTTTGTACTTTTTGATGATACAAAACTATAATGACCAGATTAGAATGCTTTTGGAACGAAATTAAAATGTAATTAAAGAGATTAAAATGAGATTAGAATGTAGTGAGGTAAGTATTCTTCAGCTAATTAAATAGAAATCTGAAGAACATTTTTAACTTGAGTTCGATGTAAGAAATTTCCAAATTAACAGATAATCAATTTATTTCATTTTATTAATAGCTTCGGGCTTTAGCCCGATGTAAAGATTGAAGTTCAGAATGGGCTTTAGCCAAAATCAATGTTATGATTTGGCTAAAGCCTATTTTCGCTCCGAATCATTAAAATGGGCTAAAGCCCATTCCTATTGATATTTTTGCATCAATCTTAATCGAACTCACGTTATTTAAAATTCGTGCGCAGGAATGTCTCAACTCATGCGCATGGCTTTACCAACTCATGCGCATAAGTTTGGATACGAGTTTTTACAGTATTGAAATTGAATTACATTACATAAATAGGAAAACGAATCTGAACCGTTGTACCCACATTTTCTTTAGAATTCACGATCAGTTCACCATTGTGGATTCGGATAATATTTCTTGCTAATGGTAAGCCTATTCCGTAACCTTCATAGTTTTTCGTATTCGAAGCACGGAAAAAAGGATCGTAGATTTTATCCATTTCAGAATCCGGAATCCCGATTCCGCTGTCTTTGATGATAATATAAACGTGGTCATCGGTTGCACCAAGCGAAACTTTAACCTGCTGGAAATTGGAATATTTGCAGCCGTTGTTTATAATGTTGGCCATTGCCAGATGCAGCAGCTGCTCATTGCCCTGTACTTTCAGCTTTTTCGGGTTGTCCGGCAACATGCTGAGATCCATGTAGACATTATTTTTAGAATTGATGCGTTTTGCAGTTTCTATAACATCCCAAAGAAGCTGATCCATCCGCACTTTATCCATTTTCTGGATCTTCCCGTCGAATCCTGTCTGGGCAATCATCAAAAGTGCTTTTATCTTTTTATCCAGTTTTTCGGCTTCATTCAGGATGATCTGAAGCGTTTCCTGATAATGCTCTTCGGATCTTTTCATAGACAGGGCTACATCTGCTTCGCCCATAATAGATGTCAGCGGCGTTCTAAGTTCGTGCGACACATTCCCGATCAGATGGTTTTGGGTTTCAAAAGAAGTCTCGATCCGGTTCAGCATATCATTAAACGTTTCCACAAGCTCATTCAGTTCCTTGTTACCAGGCTGAGCTTCCAGCCGGAGATGAAGGTTTTCTGAGCTGATCTCTTTTACTTTTCCTGTGATTTTCAGAATAGGACGGAACAGGGTTTTGGAAAGGTAAAATGAAAATATCATTGAGAAAAACAATGCAAGAATCATACAGGTGATGAGCGTTCGCTTCAGGTAGCCAAGATAGTAAATCACATAATGATTCTTGGCAGATGCTATAGCGATATATTCTTTCTTATCCGCCTTAAAAGACTGTCCGATGTAGTAAAATTCCTTGTCATTATAATTGGCTTCACCTTTTCTCAGAATGTTTTTAAAGAACGTGTCGGGAATATGCACTTCTTTTGAAATCCGGCCGAAGTTGGAGTCCTTTGGAACAGCGAAAACATAATCTTTTTCCATAGGCAGCTCTTCATCATTGATGCTGTTCAGGATATGGTTTTCCGGAACATCCAGATGTTCCTTGCTCTTTTCGATCTGTACAATAGTCGCAGCCCGGATTTTCAGCAGCTCATAAAACCGCTGATGAGAAAAATTGACAATAGAGAAATATACCAACCCGCTGAACAGCAGAATGACAACAGTAAAAACCAGCATCAGGAGAAGCATGGTTTTCGTCTGGTTGGTAGGATTTTTTTGTAATAGCATCATCAAGGTTTTTTCAGAACATATCCCATTCCGATAACAGTGTGGATCAGTTTACTGTCATCAGAATTGTCCAGTTTTTTTCTGAGATAATTAACATAAACATCCACAACATTGGTTCCGAGCTCATAATTGACACCCCAGACAGCTTCCAGAATTTCTGCTCTGGAAATAACTTTTTCCGGATTATTCAGAAAATAGAGCAGAAGCTTGTACTCGGTGGATGTAAGCGAGATTTCTGTGCCGCCACGTGTTACTTTTTTGGTGTAATCGTTCACCGTAAGATCAGAAAAATGATATGTGTCTCCGCTGTCCGTTTCAGTGGTTTCTGAAGTGTTGCTGTGTCCGCTTCTTCTGAGCAGGGATTTTATTCTGGCAACTAGCTCTATGAATTTGAAAGGCTTGACAAGATAATCATCGCCGCCGCTTTCCAATCCTAAAACTATGTTTTCCGAAGAATCCAGAGCGGTTAAAAAAAGTATGGGAACGGTTTTGTTCTTTTTGCGGATTTCTTTGCAGACTTCCAGCCCGTTGGTGTCCGGCAGCATAATGTCCAGGATAATCAGGTCAAAATCATTTTGATCCACAAGCCTGATTCCCGTATTGCCGTCGAAGGCAACGGAAACATCAAAGTCCAGTTCCTGCAATCCTTTTTTTATGAAGGAAACCACGCTGGATTCATCTTCTATCAGAATAATTTTTTTCATAACTAATCCTTACAAAAGTATAAAAATTAGAGTGGTCTTTAAAATTGCTGATAAAGGTAGCGATCCGGATAAGTGAGTTTCTCGCTTTTCCTGTTGCCATTTATAATGATATGGATGATGTTCATCTGATCATCAAAAATATTGTAAAGAAAACTTACAGCAGTTTCTACTTTTTTGGGAGCGGCTACGGCTTCTGACTCCAGGAAAAGGTCAACGCTTTCTTTATCTTCTTCATAACCTATGAAATTTACTTTTACCAATTGATTATTCACCTTCAGTTTAAGGTATTCAGAAGCATAATTTCTAAGGATCTGCTGCATCTCTTTTTCGGATTTTTTGTCCATAAAGTGCAGGCTTTTTCCATATTTTTTATTAACGGCATTTTCCAGATCATCCATAAAGAATCTACCTGTGATCTCGAATGTTGCGGATTTCTGATTATAATTAAATTCCATAGATCCGACGTGATACGGATGAAATCTGAATGACAGCAATGATAAAATCAGCGAAAACAGGACTAGAACCGAAGCAAATCTCTTCATCTGGAATATTTTGAACTCGAAATTAATCATTATTTTCGTAAAGTTCTTTTAAATAATGACAAGATGCAGGATTTTATTTTTTATCTGAAGCTCGGCTGGCAACATATTATTTCACTGGATGCTCTGGACCATCAGCTGTTTATACTGGCGCTGATTGCCGTTTATTCCTATAATGATGTGAAGAAAATCCTGATTCTCATTACCGCATTTACAGCAGGACATTCCATCACACTGGCGCTCAGCTCTCTTGATGTTATCAGAGTTCCGGGAAATTGGGTCGAGTTTCTCATTCCGCTTACCATTGTTATAACGGCTTTGGATAATATATTAATGAAAGGCAATCAGAAAAGCCTGATGAAGATGAATTATTATCTGGCATTGATTTTCGGGCTTATTCACGGAATGGGATTTGCCAATACAGCAAGAATGATGATTGCAAAAGAGCAGAGTCTTTTCGTGCCGTTGCTTGGTTTTAACATTGGCCTGGAACTGGGACAGATTGTTTTGGTTGCCGGGATTTTAATGATTCTTTTCATCTTGCTGAAATTGTTTAAAGTGAACAGAAAAGATTGGATTCTCTTTATTTCTTCAGCGGTTTTTGCACTTTCTCTGAAAATGACTTTGGAAAGATGGCCTTTCTGATCTGTAAATATCGGTCATCTTTCGTAACAATTTCTTACATTTGATTACTTGTAAAGAAATATCAATCTAATTTTTCTGAAAAAATGAATTCAAAGGTTTTAGGACTTTTATTCTGCTCAGCTGTGTTGTCTGCTCAGAATATCCAGAATAATCCGGGAAGCAACCACGGAAATAAGTTTGAACAGCTGGGAACAATTCTTCCGACGCCCAACGTTTACAGGACGGCTTCCGGTGCGCCGGGACAGGCTTACTGGCAGCAGCGTGCAGACTATGACATCGAAGCCTACCTGGATGAAGACAAAAGAAATCTGAAAGGTTCTGAAACCATTACCTATTATAATAATTCACCGGATGACCTGGACTATATCTGGCTGCAGCTGGATGAGAACCAGCAGTCTTCTGTTAAAAATGCAGATTATCCTTCTTCATCCACATTAGGAAAATATTCCGTTGTGGAAAAGCTGAGACCATCTGAAGTTCCGGCTAAAGATAACGGCTATGGTGTGAACCTGGAAAAAGTAACAGATGCTTCAGGCAATGCTTTGAGTTATGTGGTGAATAAGACAATGATGCGAATAGATCTTCCTAAAGCATTAAAAAAAGGCGATAAATTCGTGTTTAAGATCAACTGGAATTACAATATCCCAAACCGTATCGAAAAAGGCGGAAGAGGCGGCTATGAAAATTTTTCGGAAGACGGTAATGATCTTTACACAATGACACAGTGGTTTCCGAGAATGTGCGTGTACAGTGATTTCCACGGCTGGCAAAATCATCAGTTTACGGGAAGAGGAGAGTTTGCACTGGTTTTCGGAAACTATAAAGTGAAGATCAATGTGCCTGCAGACCACATAGTCGGAGGAACAGGAGAGTGCAAAAACTACAGCCAGGTACTTACATCAGATCAGCTTGCAAGATACAGAAAAGCCGAATCCGCCAGTGAGCCTGTAGAAATTGTAACCTTGGATGAAGCAAAAAATGCAGAAAAAAAGAAATCGAAAGAGAGAAAAACCTGGATTTTTGAGGCTAATGATGTAAGGGATTTTGCGTGGACTTCTTCCAGGAAATTTATATGGGACGGAATGCGGGTTACTATCCCGGAAAATAATAATAAAGTAATGGCAATGAGCTTTTATGGCAAAGAAGCTTATGGACTTTACAGAAAATTCTCTACAAAAGCCGTTGCACATACTATAAAAACCTATTCAGAATTTACGATTCCTTATCCATATCCGGTAGCGCAATCTGTAGAAGCAGCTAATGGTATGGAATATCCGATGATCTGTTTTAACTATGGAAGAACCGAAAAAGACGGAACATATTCGGAAGCTATTAAAAACGGAATGCTGGGTGTGATTATTCACGAAGTAGGACACAATTTCTTCCCGATGATCATTAATTCTGATGAAAGACAATGGAGTTGGATGGATGAAGGACTTAATACATTTGTAGAATATCTTACCGAAGAAAAATGGGACAATAAATTTCCTTCAAAACGTGGACCGGCCTGGACAATCGTTGATTACATGAAACTTCCAAAAGATGAGCTGGAGCCTATTATGTCCAATTCCGAAAACATTGCCAGATTCGGGCCTAACGCTTATTCTAAGCCGGCAACCGGACTCAACATTCTCCGTGAAACCATTATGGGAAGAGAGCTGTTTGATAAAGCCTTTAAAACCTATGCAAAAAGATGGGCGTTCCGCCATCCTGAACCGGCAGATTTTTTCAGAACAATGGAAGATGCCAGCGGCGAAGATCTGGACTGGTTCTGGAGAGGCTGGTTCTATGGAACAGATCCTGTGGATATCACTATTGATAAAGTAACGGTTGCTACACCGGACTTTGATGCGGTTCCAAAATCGGAAACCGTCAAATATAACGTCGATAAACCTGCCCTGAATGATTTTGACGATATTTCCAAAATCAGAAACAGAGAAGATAAAAACATTAAGTTTTATGCTGATTCCGATAAAGATGTTCAGGATTTTTATTACAGATATGACCGTGGGCAGGAAAAAGTTGATGCATCCAAAACTTATACAACTGTAAATGAAAATTTTGAGAAAGTTGAAAAGAATGACATTCGCAAGGAAAATAATGTTACCGCTTATCAAATCGATTTTTCTAATAAAGGCGGACTGGTAATGCCAATTATTCTTGAGTTCACATTCGAAGACGGAGCCAAACTGAAAGACAAAGTCAGTGTCCAAATTTGGAGGCTGAACGAGCAGAAGGCTTCTAAAACCTATTATTTCGAAAAGAAACTGAAGTCTGTTCAATTGGATCCGATGAGAGAAACAGCAGATATCGATACCTCAAATAATTTCTGGGCAGCATCTTCGGCAGATCAGGCACCTGGAAAGTTCCAGGTTTTCAAACAGAAACAAAAAGAAGCGGCCAGAGGCGCTTCTAATGGCAAGGTCAATCCAATGCAGGCAGTAAATAAATAGATTTTTTTTAATATTTGCTCTTTGAATAAAAAAAGTGAAATGGCGCTGACTATTGGAGTTGGCGCCATTGATTTTTTACCAGCTGGTAGTATTTTTCGAATTAATATTTTGATGTTTTGCAGCCAACGTAAGGATCATTGACTTTAACTCCAAAATAAGTAGGATCAATAACTGTTGAAAAGATAAAACTATTAAAAGTAAAATTTGAGTTCTCATAGATGTTATCAGAATTATTATTTTGAAGTATATTTTACCAAATAAAATTTAGGTGTAAATAAGAATCGACTACAGGTAATTTTAATCTGCCAACAACATAATACTTCCTACATCAAAATTGAATTTTCAACTTTTTATTCCGGAAATTCGATTTTGAAACCAATTCCGCGAACGGAATCGAATTTGATTCTCTCATCTTTCTGGAAATATTTGCGCAGTCTGGTCATAAAAACGTCCAGACTTCGTCCTAAAAAATAATCGTTTTCGCCCCACAGCGTTTCAAGAATCTCCTTTCTGTTGATAATCTTATGATTGTTTTTGCTAAGTAAAAGCAGCAACTCAGATTCCTTCCCGGTTAACTGGATCGTTTCATCCTTAAAAAGCAACTGAAACTGCGACGGAATAAATGAATAATTACCGATTTTAATGATTGAGTTGGTCGAACTCTGTTGTCTTTTGAGAATGTTTTTGATTCGTAAAATCAGTTCTTCCGGCTCGCATGGTTTTGTGATGTAATCATCAGCGCCCAATTTTAAACCTAAAATCCGGTCAATGCTTTGTCCTTTTGCAGTGAGGAAAAGAAACGGAATCTCAGACAATTTTCGGATTTCTTTAGACAATTCGAAGCCATCGATGACTGGCAACATCACATCCAGAATTGCCAGTTGATATTGCTCAATCTGTTTTTTATTTTTCAGGATTATCTCGGGATTCGGAATCCAATCGACTTCAAACTCAGAAAATTCCAGATACTGTTTCAGAACCATTCCCAAATCCTGATCATCCTCCACTAATAAAATTTTAGGCTTCATTCGGAATTGTTATTTTAAATGAAACACCTCTTTTTTTTGGTTGAACTTCTACAGAACCTTTGTATTTATTAACGATTGTCTTAACCAGAAAAAGTCCGACTCCAAGACCATTAACGTGAAGATTTTCGTTTCTCGTAATGCGATAATATTTATCAAAAATGTTTTGCTTCTCTTCTTTCGGAATGCCGATGCCATCATCTGAAACTTCCATTTCAATCAATTGATTAATTTTAATGAAAATATCTATTTCCTTTGCGCCATATTTTGATGAATTATCGATGAGATTATCCATAATCTGTCTGAAATCATTTTTATAAAGCACTTTATTCTCGATAAAATTCAGTTTAATATTAAAATCGATATTATGAAAAGACTTCTGTATTTCCGAAAAATAATGCTCTATCTCGTTTTTCTTCATTAGAACATCATCAGAATCATTGTTATGGACGGACGCAACGATATTTTCAAGACGTTTGATCTGGCGTTCCAGCAAAGCTTTGGTTTCAGAATCGGAAGATTGAGCAACTGAGAATTTCAAGGTTGTAATCGGCGTATTCAGCTCGTGAGCAATAGAATCTATGGTTGTGTGGAGCTGTGAAATCTTCTTTTCCTGGCGATTCAGGTTTTTGATGCTGTTCCGGAATAAGATGACAATCAGAATTATAATCAGTAAACTGATGATAATCAAAGGAATGATTTTTTTAAAAACTAAAAATTTGACATTTAAAAGCTGAAAAGACGATTTTGATTTTACGAGATAATAGTTCTTCTCATCCAGCTTCAGATCTGTATTTTCTTTAGTTTGCCTGCTGGACCATTTGCCTTCGTTGATTGTCAGAGGCTTCGTCATCTTTCTGACGGTTTGGTACAAAACGAGAGAACGGTTAGTTGGCAACAGTTCCTTTTTTTGGACTTCATCCAAAATCGAATAGATCTCGCTTTTCATGGCGATCTCAAAACCGGAATCTCCTATATGGTCTTTAAGCGTCTTCTCCAGTTTTTGATTATACAGTTTCTCCGAACTGTAAATTCTTTCCGGATTTGTAATCTTTTCTTTCTGTATTGTTATTCCTTGCTTTAATCTGTCAAAATCGCCAACGAGTTTTTCTTCATTGGTTTCTGTCTCGTATTTTTCCATCGTCTCCAGCGTTTTGTCCGCAATACCTCTTGCCTGTCTGTTGAGTTCTTTTTCCTCCAGACGGTAGGAGTTGTATAGATAATAACCCTGCAGCACAACCAAAATAACCAGGCTGAATGTGAACAAAATAATCGTGATGTGTTTCTTCCGATTCATATTGATTTTTCTAAAACTATAAAAGAAATAACTTATAAATCCTTCGACTCCGCTCAGGATGACATTTCTAATACTAATTGCTAATCATTGTCAGGCTGAGCGGAGTCGAAGCCTTTATTAATTGTTTCAAAAATACAATCAATTTTCTTTCAAAATAGGCATTAACCTTCCATTAACCGTTCATTAACAAAACTTTCCTGCGTTTCGTTTCAATTTTGTCAAAATTATTAAAATGAAATTGTTAATCATGAAAACTTATTTAGTAATGATGTTGTTGATACCGGCTGCGATGTGGTGTCAGACTATCAAAGGTCACATTGAGAATGAAAATCAGGAACCTCTTTCTGGATCCAGCATTGAAATTAATGATAATCAATCGATATTCTATTCGGATAAAGAAGGGAATTTTATTCTTGAAGGGATTTCAAAATTTCCTGTTTCCATTGTTATCAAAAAGCAGGATTATCAGGATTACGAAATCATTTTGGAAAATAATGATTTTCTGATGATTGTTCTCAAAAATGACACTGTAAAATCTATTGCCGGAGTCACTGTCAAAGCCAATAAACCATTACTTAAAAGGAAAGTCGACCGATTGGAATTCAATATCGATAAAACACCGCTTCAGAATCTGAACGCCTGGGATATCCTGAAAAGTACACCCAATATTTTGGTTAAAAATGAGGAATTAAGTGTCCGAGGAAATTCTCAAATTATTGTCACCATCAATGATAAAAAAACACTGATGACACAGGAACAGCTGAAACAGCTTCTTGAAAACACCGATGGAAATAATGTTTCGTCTGTAGAAGTCATCACCAATCCGCCGGCGAAATACGAAGCGCAAGGAAGCGCCATTATCAATATCAAAATGAAGCAAAATGTATTGTCCGGCTATAAAGGAAGAATCTCGACACGATACACGCAGGCCACTTATGCCAAAGGCCTGATCGGAACCTCGCAATCTTATAATACTGATAAATGGCAACTGACCGGGAATTACAATTTTGTAACCGGTGATTATGTCAGAAATAATTTTGATGTGGTGATCTTTGACAAAGATAAAACCCGGTGGGAAAGTGATATGGTGAGGAAGACACACGCCCACGAACAGCACGTTTACAACTTTTCCGGGCAATATGCGGTAGATAGTTTATCAACCATCCAGTTTGGTTTTGACGGCTATAATGCGCCCAATAATAACGGACATTATAATGTTCCAACCAATATTTACAACACGGAAAATAATCAGCTGCAATCTTATTATTTGACATCCAACAAGAAAAAGCAATTTGATAACAGTTTTAATTCTTATCTGGTTTATGACAAAAAGTTCGGGAACAACAACCTGACCTGGACGAATAACTCCAGCATAAAACGGTTCAGGGAAAATCAGGATGTAGAAACGTTATTAAATTTTGAGGGGCAACCTGCAAGCAATAACAGATTTGCAAATAATAGTGTTCAGGATATCTCGCTTTATGCGACGCAATTGGATTACCGGTTTTCTAATGATAATTTCACTTTGGAAAGCGGATTGAAATACAGCTTCGTTAACAACAAAAATGACCTCGATTTCTTCTACGGAACCAGCGGAATTTTGATTCAGGATTTAGCGAAAAGCAACCTATTTAATTATAAAGAGAATATTTTTGCTGGTTATATTTCAGCGGAATACAAATGGAAAAAATGGGAAATGAAAGCCGGTTTGCGCTCGGAAACGACACTTATCAAGACCAATTCTGATAATCCAATCGTAGAAAACAAGACAACAAGAACAGGACTTTTTCCTACTTTTTATTTGATGTATAACCTGAAGGAAGACCAGCAATTAGGATTCTCGTACGGAAAAAGAATCGACAGACCAAACTACGATTTCCTGAATCCTTCGAAATCTTATTATAATTTGTATTCTTATTTCCAGGGTGATGCGGATCTGAAATCAACCATTATTCATAACCTGAGCTTGACTTACACCTTAAAAGACTGGAATTTCGAGGCTTATTACAGCTATATCAAAGATCCATCGATGGAAATATCAATTCAGAATCCGCAGACTTTTGAAACAGTTTACAATTATACGAATATCGACCACGGCCAAAATCTGGGAGCGAATTTCTCCAAAAGCTTTTCTGTAAAACCTTACTGGAAAATAAATCTTTTTGCAATGGGAGAATACCAGGAGAATTATTTTATGGGAACGGATAAGATTTTGTATAAAAATGATGTGTTCTTTTACAATGCAAATGTTTCCACACAAATAACCTTGGACAAAGCGAAAACCTGGGATTTGAATGTGTCTTATGTTTATAATTCCAAAACGATCCAGGGTTCATTTGACATCAGTTCTTCTCAAAACACGAATATCATCATCAATAAAAAAATGTTTGATAAAAAACTGGAAGCCGGTTTGGTTTTCAATGATATTTTCCGAACGAATAAAAATACAATCTCGACGAGATATGCAGACCAGAATCAATATTTCAAAGATTATCGTGACACACAATATTTTATGATCAATCTGAAATATAACTTCGGAAATCAGAAAGTGAAAGATGCGAAATCCGGTCGCAAAACGGATGAGCAAAACAGACTGTAAAATCTAATAGCTTATCGCGTTTTCCTTTAGATAATGAAGGTCTATTCCTTTCTGAAAATATTTACAGTTTATCATCCTTACCTTATAATCTGTATTTTTTTAGAGTCGTCAAAACATACACGAGTATTATTTGAGCATTAATTCATTAACTGACTGTATTAATGAATTTAAAATCTATTGCTATAAACTCTTATTAATTAAGATAATATAAAACTTAAATATTTATTTTTGTCAGATATATAAGTATATTTAAATATTTTAGATAATTTAGTCTTAGATATGAGTAAAAATCCAATACCAGCCAACGAACAGGGAAGACTGGATAAATTAGACTTTCTTGATTTGTTGAATCTAGGCAAAGATTCGCAGTTTGACGTTTTTGTAGAGACAGCCTGCCTGATTTCAAACTGTCCTTCCTCACTAATTGCTATTATGCGCAAGGATGAGCAGATGATACAAAGCTGCGTTGGACTTTCCATTGATACTGTAGACCGTAAAAATACACTTTGTCAGTATGCAATAGCTTCCGGAGAAGTTATAGTAATTAATGACACACTATTGGATGACCGGTCTTCTGAAAATCCTCTCATCCTTGAAGGCGGTATAAGATTTTATGCTGGCGTTCCGATTATTGACGATGCCGGTTTTGCTTTAGGTACAATCTGCGTTATTGACTATGTACCCAGGACACTTTCTGAAGTTCAGATTAGTACGCTTAAAAAACTTTCTGATGTGATAGCAAAGATTTTGATATCTAAGAGAAAAAGCGTTAACGCAGAATACTTTCAGCAGACTTTCAGTATTTCGAATAATTTAATCTGTGTGCTTGACGATCAATTTCGATTTAAGGAAGTCAATCCCGCATTTGAAAAGACTTTTTCTATTGCAGGTCATAAAGCCGTTGGTCATTATTTCACAGATGTTCTAGGCCAGGATGATCATTTTTTATCAGCCATAGAAAATTTTGCTGAAGGAAAGGAAGTTTCATTTGTCACATCGACAAAAAGCCGGGATAACACCTCGATAATTGTACAATGGTCATTCAAGAAGAACGAGAATTATCCGGAAATTTTCTGCTTTGGTATTAACATCACTTTGCAATCAGAAGAAAAACGCCGGTTGGAAAGCTCGGAAAGACGCTTTAGAAGTTTCTTTGAAAATGCTATTGGTCTTATGAGTATGCACGATATGCAGGGTAATATCATCGCAGTTAACGAAAAAGGAAGGGAAACGCTTAATTATTCTGCTGATGAAGTCAGCAGGCTTAATCTCAAAGATTTAGTACCGGAAAAGAATTTTACGGCGTTAGAACATTATCTTCAGCGTATCAACGAAAATAAAGAGGATTTTGGAAATATGATATTGAGAACCAAAGATGGTGTCGAGCTGATTTGGTTATATCATAATATTGTTGAGGTAGATCAGGATGGCAGATCTTATGTAGTAAGTACCGCCCTTAATATAACAGAGAGAATGAGCCTGGAAAAAGACCTGCTTCGGACTAAAAAAATGCTTGAGCAGACCAGTTCTGTAGCCCAGGTCGGCGGATGGGAAGTAAATCTGAAAACCAACACCATATTTTGGTCAGAAAGTACAAAAGAAATTCATAAGATAGGAAGACATTATCAACCGGATCTGGAACATGCCATTGGATTCTACAAAGAAGACAACCAGGATAGGGTCAAATTTTTGTTCAATAGGGCAGTTACTGAAGGGATACCGTATGATGAAGAATTTCAGCTCGTCCGGAACGATGGTGTTACAATCTGGGTAAGGGTAAAAGCCATACCTGAATTCGAGAATGGAGAGTGTATCAGGGTATTTGGAATTATTCAGGATATTAACGATTTCAAAACAATGTTGCTGGATGTAACTAAGAAAGAGGCCATGATGCAGTCTTTTGCAACATATGTTCCGGATGCAATAGCGATGTTTGACAAAGAGCTTAACTATATTGCTGTCAGCAGCAGCTGGAGAGATGAGTTCAATATGAATTACCTTAACCTAATCGGCCAGAATATCTTCAAGATTTCTCCTAATGTGCCGGAAGAAAGAAAAGAAATCTACCGGGCCGCATTGAAGGGAAAAACCTATATAAATGAAGACTTCACTTTAGAACTGGAAGATAAAGAAGAAACTCAGCATTATAATCTCAAGGTTGGACCTTGGTATGTTTCAGATGATGATATCGGTGGGGTAATTGTTTCGGTTCGGAATATCACAAAAGCAGTCCTCATTAATGAAGAGCTGAAGGAAGCAAAAAAGATCGCAGATACTGCAAGCAAGGCTAAGTCAGAGTTTCTTGCCAATATGAGCCACGAGATCCGGACACCGCTCAATGGTGTGATAGGATTTTCCGATCTTCTGCTGAAGACACCTCTTAATGAAATTCAGAAACAATATCTCAGTTATATCAATGAGTCTGGTGAGAACTTATTGAATATCATCAACGATATTCTTGATTTCTCAAAAATAGAATCCGGTAAGATGGAATTACTGATAGAATCTCATGATGTTTATGATATAGTCAGCCAGGTTATTAATGTAATTCTTTATCAGTCGCAGAAGAAGAATATAGAATTGCTGTTAAACATTGAGCCGGGGCTGCCGAGAACACTATTGCTGGACGGAGGCAGATTAAAGCAGGTTCTTATTAATCTGCTGGGTAATGCAGTCAAATTTACTGAGCAGGGAGAAATTGAGCTCAAGGTTGAAAAGATCCATATAAACCAACAAAATATTAAACTACGGTTTTCCGTGAGAGATACCGGAATTGGTATTCCTTCGGATAAGCAGAAATATATTTTTGATGCATTTACTCAGGAAAACAGTTCCATAAGCAAACGCTACGGCGGTACAGGGCTTGGACTTACCATATCAAATAATATCCTGGGATATATGGGAAGCCGTCTTTCCCTTAATAGTGCTCCGGAAAGGGGTTCCGTATTTTTCTTCGATATAGAAGTTCCTTACGAGATGTCTGAGATCAAGGATGATGATGAGCTGTCCATCAGCCGTGTATTGATTGTTGATGACAATGAAGCAAACAGGATTATTCTCCAGCATATGCTTGCATACAAAAACGTGGATTCGGTGTTGGCTGCCAACGGGATGGAAGCGCTGCAGATGCTGCTGAATGGCGAGCATTTTGATGTTATTCTTATGGATTACCATATGCCGATAATTTCCGGCCTGGAGACCATCGATAAAATAAGAGAACTCTTTAGCCATCGTAAGGAAATATCGCCATTAGTGATACTTCATACATCTTCCGAAGAGCACGATGTTATCAATTCTTTCCGAAAGGAAAAGGATTCTTATTTCCTGATGAAACCTATAAAGTCGGAAGAACTTTACAAAACATTAAGACGCGTTGAAAAAAATAATGTCATAGAATTTTCTGAACATAAAAATGACTCAGAAAAAGAATTGCTTATTTTGGATAAGATCGATGTTTTATTGGTGGACGACAATCCTGTAAATATGGTACTTAATAAGAGGATGATGGAGCTATTGGTGCCTAATGCGAGAATGACTGAAGCTGTTAACGGACTGGAAGCCTATGAAGCTTGCAAAAAAATATCATTTTCTATGATTATGATGGACGTTCAGATGCCTGTAATGGATGGGATTCAGGCCACAAAGGAGATCCGTAAGCTTCCGGATTACGCTAAGGTGCCAATTATCGGGGTAACTGCAGGAAATGTTCTGGGCGAAAAAGAAAAATGTATTGAATGCGGTATGGATGACTTTCTTGCAAAACCGCTTAGGCAAGCACAGCTGGAGGAAATATTAAGAAAATATCTTCTTAATAATAGTGAAGCTGAAAATTCAGACCTGATTTTAGACAATCATATTGATATGGCTGTGCTGAATGAGCAAACAGGTGAAGACGAAGATTTCAGGACTATGTTTTTGAATCTCTTAATCCAGCAACTTAACCAGGCAGAGCAAGATATTGATAATGCAACTAAAGTGAGGAATGCTGCAGAAGTTGCAGTAATTCTGCATAAACTGAGAGGTACTGCGGGCATTGCCGGGCTTTTCAAACTATCCGAACTCACGGTGATGTGGGAAAAGCAAGCCGACGGAAATATGGATTTCGATGCAATGAACCACGATTTAAAAAGAGAAATCTTAACAGGACTTAATATCATAAAAAATTTAATAAAATAAAAGTTAGAGCATTATGTTAATTTTGATAGCCGAAGATGATGAATTAATTCTTAAAACCATAGAACATAAATTAATAAGAGAAGGGCATGAAGTTATCCTGACCAGGAATGGGAAAGAGGCTATTGAAACACTTAAGGAAAAAGATGTGGATGTGGCTATCACCGATATTATGATGCCGTTTGCATCAGGCATAGAGATATTGTCTTCGCTCAGGGCTATGGGCAAGCAAACACCTGTGATTATGCTTTCCAGTATGGGTCAGGAAGAAGTGGTTCTTAACGCTTTTGATCTCGGCGCTTCGGATTTCATTGTAAAGCCTTTTAGTCCAAATGAATTGATGCTCAGAATCAAAAGGTTTATCCCTAAATAGATACCGCCAATGCTGATGACTTCGGTACATTTTCTTTTTGTTATTTTCATCGTGATGCTTTCATTGGTGATGCTTCTCATTATCGCTGTTCTAATCTACAATTTCATCAAGTACAAGGAGTCGCTGCGGATGACTTATTGGTCGGACACTATCAATAAAAAAATATCGGAGGTCATTGTCTATTGGGACGAAAAGATATCGGATGATAAGCAGTTCACCTTATTAAGCCGCAACGCACCATTCAGAAATCTGTTTCTCCAAAAGCTTGTGGATTCCGAAAAGAAATTTTCCGGCGGTGCAAAAGATAAAATCAGGGATTTGTTTAACAAGTATAATCTGAAAAACGAAGCTTTGAAAAAACTCAGCCAGAAAAAACCTCACCTCATTGCTGGCGGCATCACAGAACTGACGGTGATGGACGCGAAAGATTCTATCCCGAGAATTGCCTCTTTTCTATCACATCCGTCTCCTCAGGTTTACCAGGAAGCGCAGTATGCAATGGTCCGGTTTAAGGGTTTTGAAGGTCTTCACTTCTTGGACTCTTTTACATCGAGGATTTCAGAATGGCAGCAGTTAAGGCTCCTTTTGTCCATATTCTCCATTCCGGACAACGCTGAAGCTGCTATAGAAAGCTGGCTCGACAATGACAATGATTCAGTAGTGATTTTTACACTAAAACTGATTAAAAAGTTTCAGCTGCTATCGTTCTATACCAAAATTATAGAACTGATGAACAGAGATTCCATCAGTGTAAGAGTGAAGGCGGTCAGAGTCTTAATGTCGCTGGAAAATCCCGGAACTGTGGCATATCTCAGCAGTATCTATGATGCGCAGCCGGAAGATGTCAAAATAGAGATACTGAAGGTTACCAGGTTTTCCAAAGACCAGTGCTGCACGGATTTGCTCAAACGGGAACTGTCGGATGATGTTTCTTCGGGTATCAAGGTCAATGCCGCACAGGCGCTTTACGAACTCGGCCATCAGCAATATCTTTTGGCCCTGGCTCGTGATGAAGCTTCTTCCGAGGACTTAATTCAAATTGTCAAATACGCTTTGCAGGAAAAAGTATGTTAGAGTTTTCACACATTATTTACGATATTGTTATCTGGCTTTATCTGTTATACGGTGCAGCTATCGCCATCATTTACGGTTGGGTAGGCATCTATGCATTTGGTGCAGTTTTGCGGTATAAAAAAGAAAATGTTTTTACAGATTACAGCATCATCGCTGCTAATCCTAATGCACCGGCTTTCAGCGTGCTGGCACCGGCATACAATGAGGGAATGACGATTGTGGAAAATGTACGTTCGCTGCTGTCTTTATATTATCACAATCTTGAAATAATCATCATCAATGATGGAAGTAAGGATGATTCTATGCAAAAGCTGATAGATGCATATGATTTGGAATGTGTCTCATTCTTTGTCCAGGGAACTATTGAGACCAGTAAAATCAAAGGTATCTACAAAAGCAGGAATCAGGCGTTCAAAAAACTGGTGGTGGTTGATAAAGAAAACGGTGGAAAGGCCGATGCGCTCAATGTAGGGATTAATGTTTCCTCGGGTCAGTACCTGGTCTGCATTGATGTTGATTGCATCCTGGAGCAGGATTCTATTCTCAAACTGGCAAAACCTTTCCTGGAAGAAACAGATAAAAAAATCATCGCCTGTGGAGGCGTCATCCGTCTGGCCAATAATTGCGTTGTGGAAGACGGAAAAGTTGTGAGCGTGAATATGCCGAAAACACTTCTGGGCAGATCTCAGGCTTTGGAATATATCCGGGCGTTCGTTCTGGGAAGAATGGCTTGGTCTCGTGCATCGAGTCTGATTTTGATATCAGGAGCCTTTGGTGTTTTTGACCGGAAAATAGTATTGGAATGCGGCGGTTATGACAGAAAAACCGTTGGCGAAGATATGGAGCTTGTAGTTCGGATGCGGAAGTATATGGAAGAGCGTAAAGAACCTTACGAAGTGCTTACCATTCCGGATCCGCTCTGCTGGACGGAGGTGCCGGAAACCAAAGACATCCTCAAAAAACAGAGAAACCGCTGGATGCGGGGTACAATGGAAACGCTATGGAAGCACCGGGGAATGATATTTAATCCCAAATATAAAAAACTGGGGATGATCAGCTTGCCTTATTGGTTTTTCTTCGAGTTCCTAGGACCATTGGTGGAATTTTCCGGGTACATTGTTTTTATTATTTTTTTACTCTTGGGCATCATTAACTGGCCTTTTTTCTTCGTGCTTTTTGCGTTGGTTTTATCAATGGGCTTTCTATATTCGGTGTATGCGATATTAGTGGATATGATGAGCCATCAGGTTTATAGTAAACGGAAAGACTTCTTTGCACTCATTGCAACGGCATTTCTGGAACCGTTTTATTTTCACCCGATCACGGTGAGAGCTGGCGTCAATGGATTTGTGGATTATTTTAAGAAATCGCACGGCTGGGGTGAGATGACCAGACAAGGCTTCAGCCAGACAACTCAAAATCTATCGTTGGGAAAAAGAATCTGGGCTGTGATGAAATTTGGACTCGGGCAGTATGGTACGATTGCTGTTACTTTTGCGGCGCTCTATATATTAGGTGTTGGTGCGGAGTGGTTCTGGTACCATTATTCTTTCACTGATGTGGATACTTCGCCGGTAATTGGCACTTTGTTTATTGATAATATCAAATTTCTTCTGGAACTGATTTTCGGAGTGGGGATTATTTATATCGTCATTAATTTTGTTAAGGAAAGCTGGGCGCGGAAAATGGCAGTCATTGCTTTTGGCGTCGTTGTTATTCTTCAATACGTTCTGTTCCTGTATTTTTCTGAAACCGGTAACCTTCTTGGCGCTGATTTGGTCTATTACAGCAAGGATGAGATCAGGCAAATTCTACAGGCAAGTGGAATGCTCAATTTGAAGAATTACGCTTTGCTGGGTATTTTGCTGGCCGTTGTGTTTGTACCGCTTTGGCTGTCTGGCAGATTCAGTTTTAGGTCGGTATATCCGGGTTTGGTTCTTATTACTCTGGGTTTGGTAGCTTATTTTGTTCCTGGCGAAATGATTTACACTAAAGAATTGAGTGCTGCAACGGATTTTAATCAAAACGCAGCGAAAAGTAAGTGGGCTTATTTTTTCAATGCCAATGAGGAAAATTTCATCAGCGAACATCCGGAGATTACGGAACTCCTGAGTGAGGACGATCCTGTGAGCAACTCCACAATAATGCTGAACGCAGACTTTCCTTTTTGGAAGAAAGAAGATACACAGGATTTTCTCGGTCCATATCTAAAGCCATCCGCAGAGATCCCGAATCTGGTCTTTGTCGTTTTGGAAGGATTTGGCCACGCATACACATCACCTAAAGGTTATATGGGAAATTTCACACCATTTCTGGATTCATTGTCGCTGAAAAGTCTGTATTGGGAAAACGCATTGAGCTCTGCGGGAAGGACATTTGCAGCATTACCATCACTCACGGCTTCCTTGCCTTTTGGGAAGAATGGATTTCTGGAAATCGAGGAAACACCAAAGCATTTTAACCTGTTCAACATTCTCAGAGCCAATGGTTTCGAGACCGGATTCTTTTATGGTGGTAACCTGGACTTTGACCGTTACAGGGAATATCTGCAATACAGCAAAGTCAATAATATTGTTGATATCAAAACTTACGACAAAACCTATCAGAAATTACCTTCCAGTCCGGGTGGCGAGAGCTGGGGATTCGAGGATCAATCGGTATTTCGTAAAGCGCTGGATGTGCAGAAAGTCCGGCAAAAGCCTTATTTTAATATGATTCTGACCTTGTCTACACATAATCCTTTTGCGATTAATAAAAAGGAATATTATGAAAAATTATATGAGGAAAGGATGAACTCCAAGTTTCTGACGCCGGCGCAGAAGAAATGGAGTAAAGCCTATAAAACTCAGCTTGTTTCTGTTCTGAATGCCGATGATGCGCTGAAACATTTCTTCCAGGATTATAGCAAACGCGCGGATTTTAATAAGACGATATTTTTTATTACGGGAGATCACAGTATGCCGGAAATTCTTCTGCAGTCCAAAATTGACCGTTTTCATGTTCCGATGATGATTTACTCACCAATGCTTAAAGAAGCCAAGAGATTTCAAAAAACCATCAGTCATTTCGATATCGCACCATCCATTTTGGCATATTACAGGAAGAATTATAATTTAAAAACTCCTTCTACAGTAACCTGGGTTGGGAAAGGTCTGGCGTCGGATTCGGAGATCAGCAAGAGTGATGTGCCAATGATGCAGAGTAAAACTTTGCTGACGGATTTTGTATCGGAGAAATATTACCTCCATGATAACAACTTGTTTATTCTGAAAAACTCCGAAGAAGGTAAACTGGATAATCCTCAGATCTATAAGAGAATCAGTGGACGATTCAATCAGTTCAAAAAAATGAATTCTAAATTCTACCAGAGCAAGCAGCTGATGCCGGATTCGGTTTATTCGGATTTTATGAATAAAGCCAAGTAGTAAGTCTGGGATTTCCAATGCAGATCAATAAAAAAGGAGCGTTAAGCTCCTTTCTGTTTTATGATTTTTAGAATTTTCTGGTGTAGCCTAAGGTCACATCTAACTGATTACCTTTTGTATTCGGCCGGTATTCCTGATTATAATACATCGTCCCGACGGAAAAGAGATTCCGGCTGACTGAAAAATTATATTCCGCACCTATTTTAAAGGTTTTAAGCTTATAGACCTCATTCTGCAAAAGGTTGTTGATGGATTCCTCCGGACTGATACCTGTTCCGATCTGAAAGGCAAAATAATCCTGAGCACTCTTGGTATAATATCGGACAGTTCCGGTGTAGGAATGCGAAATATTCTTATGGTCCGGTGTGAGATACGTTCGGAGATTGAACCAGAAATTCTTATAATATTTTCCGACAGATGCTGTGTACATCCAGATATTATCGGTAAAATACAGCTGTCTGTAACCGATTTCTGCCTCGAAGCTATGCGGGAGATTGGCATTCACGGAAACGCCTGTGCGGTATTTCGGGAAGATCCCGACATCATTGGAATAAGCTGCGCCAACGTATAGGTAAAATATATCCGACAATCTTGGATAAGCTTCCAGTTCAAACTGAGTGCCGTTTTCAGCAAATTTATTGGCATAATTAGCTCTTAAAATTACTGAACCAATTGGTGTCACGCGCTTGTAACCAACGCTCACAATATGCCAGTCATCTGCAAATTGTTTATCAAAGTGAGAATAATTATAGGTAATACTTATTGCATTTTTTGCCGCCACATCATTGATTCTTACCGCTAATCCGTTTGCTTCCGTATTTTTTGGATTGATTTTTAAAACACTGTCAACGGCATTCTGTGCTTTTGGATAATCTTTGGCAGCATTATAGATTTTAGCTTTCAGAAGCCAAAGCTGTTCAGACTGTGGGTGATAGGATAGGCCTTTATCAACAATTTCTATTGCTTTGTCATTATTGTCATTCCAATATTCCAGCGAAGCATACGCTAGGAAATAATCTTCGTCCTGAACATTCTTTTTTTCTAAATCTTCAAAAATATTTTTTGCCGCATTTAAATCTTTGTTCCAGGTGTAAAGTCTTCCAAGGAATACGGAAATGTCTGTGTAACCGGGCGAAATTTCCAGGGCTTGTTTGGCCAAAGTAATCGATTTGGAATAATTTTTTTCTTCAAAAGCTGCCGTTCTGGCATTGGCAAACAATTCGTCCGAAGAAAGGGTTTGCTGGGTATATGCCTGAAAAGGGACCAGCAGAAGTAATAGAAATCCGACGTGTCTTATCATTTAAAGTAATAAAATATGAGAAACAAATATATTGAACTTTTAGATTTCAGGAATCATATTGATCTAAATATACATTTATTACTGAATGATTCATTTTTATACTTTTCAGAAATTCTATTTTTATCGGACAGAAATATGCTGATTATCATTTAAATTCTTTAATTTCAAAAATCATAATAACTGCAAATCCCTATTAATGCTGTTGATCTCAAATCAGATCTTTTTCAAAGCCGAAGCTTTATGAACAGCAGTTTTACCAGTTTTTTCACTCATTACTTCATACTGCGGATCTTCTTCGGAAGCTTTTCTTTGTCGGTTCATAAATAAAAAGTCTTTGGTATAGATGCGCGTCACTATACCGTGTGTCTCACCATACCTGAATTTCCATTTTACACGGTCTCCTTTTTTAAGCATATGATTACAATTTAGCGGAATATAGCAAGAAGTATACAAAAGCTGCTAACGCAATTAAGATAGTCGGAGTTAAATTAAATGCTTAAGTTTATATGCTTTAATGCTGTGTGTGCTACAAGTTTCTGAAACGGTACACAACTTGAAATACTGAGGAAATAACCTGATTAATTATGATTTACCAGTTGTACCGTGAACAGCAGCTTCATTGCAGTATTGATAAGGCCTGGGATTTTTTTACATCTCCAGAGAATCTTCCTTTAATCGCCCCACAAGAAATGGATTTTACGGTGCTTACCCAGATTAAATATCCGATACATGAGGGAATGCAGGTAGATTACAGACTAAAGCCATTGTTCGGAATTCCTATCAGATGGAAGTCTGAGGTAAGGAAAGTAGATCATAAAAAATCTTTTGTAGACTATCAGTTGAAGGGTCCGTATAAAATGTGGCATCATTACCATGAGTTTATTGAAAATGATAAGGGAGTATTGATGAAGGACATCCTGAATTATGAGATGTATTATAGCTTTATTGGGAAAATCATCAACCGTTTGATTGTAAGGAAAAAACTGGAATATATTTTTAGCAACAGGTATGATATTGTAAATCAGATTTTTAATCAAAAGTTAAATGTTCAGCAAGATCTGGGGGAATGTAGCAGGGAAAATCCGTTATACAATAAAAGTGATGACCGTTTGTTAATTAAATCATTTATTGAAACTACAATTTCCAATGTTCATAATAAAATCTGATTAAGCGTATTTAAAATTTGGAAATATGAACCGGTAATAATTGAAAATTGTATTGCAACGTAATAAAAACAGCTTTTCAGTTGTCTTAAAGATGTAATAATAATGGCATGAAAAGATTTGCTTACTTAATCATATTTTTAGCTTATTCCTTCTTACCGGCACAAAAAAACATCCACCATATCTCAAAAGAATATATTGATGTTTCAAGAGGAAACCGTTTACTCCTTACAGAAATCTGGTACCCACAGGATCTTGAGATTGAACCTGGAAAAGAGTTTTCTGCAAATTCTCAGGTTTATGCGAAAAAATATCCATTGGTTGCATTGTCTCATGGTACCGGTGGTAACAGGTTCAGTTTAATATGGTTGGCAAAGAAACTTGCGGCAGAAGGCTTTATAGTGGTGTCGGTCGACCATTTTGGTAATACGACAGATAACAGGATTCCGGAGTATTTTGTGAAGTATTGGGAGCGGCCATTGGATATTTCATTCATCATAAGCCAGCTATTAAAAGATTCGGAATTCTCTAATGTAACAGATCATAATAAATTGGCAGTTATAGGATTTTCGCTTGGAGGATATACATCAATGGCTTTGGCAGGAGCCAAATTGGACTGCTCTCTGCTGAAGAAAGCAGCCAAAAGTAAACAGGGAAAACAGGAGCTGACTGTTCCGGAAATGGGAGATCTTACACCGCTTATTGAACAGATCGACTGTAAACAGATCCCCGACAATTTAAAGGATGAAAGAATCAAGGCTTTTGTTGCGCTTTCTCCGGCATTAGGATTAGGCTTTTCTACCAAAGACCAGTTTAAGGTACAAGCACCGGTTCTTATTATCGGGACTGATAATGATAAAATTGCACCGGTAAAAAGCAATGCAGCAAAATATCATCGTTTTATTCCTACATCGCAGCTCCAAGTGCTTAAAGGAAATCTTGGCCATTACATTTTTTTGCCAAAAGTAAAAGAATATAGTGCGGCTGAAGCCATCTTTTTTGAAGATCCAAAAGGCGTTGACAGGACAGAAGTGCATCGGGAAGTTGGCGAGATGATAATAGATTTCCTAAAGAAAAGCTTATGATTTGCTGTTTTTTTATTCCGCATTTTATGAATTCATCGGTAACTCTTTTTGCACGTAACTTTACAAACTCATATAAATTATTTTATTAGTCCATTAAGTTTTGATTTTTTACAGGTTCTCGATTTCCTTAATATTCTTTTTCCAGGTTATAAACAGGTTCATTGTCTTAATGATTTTAAACAGTAAGCAGAAAGTTACAAATGAGATTAGAAAAGTGTAAATCGAGTAGTTTCCAAAAAATGCATATTGAACGGCAAAAGTTAAAATATTTATTAAAACAAAGGTCAGGGTAATTTTTTTATGAGAAAGACCTAATTGCAGAAGATGATGATGGATGTGGGATTTGTCTGCCTTGAAAGGAGATTTTCCTCTCAGCATCCGATCTGTATAAACCCTGGCAGAATCAATTACCGGGATTGTGTAAACAAAGAGTATGAAGAAAATACCATAAGGCAGTTTTGAGCTATTGTTATCAAATTTTGTAATGTATATCCCAAGACAGATCAATAAATATCCTAAAAATAGCGCCCCTGAATTTCCCAGGAATATTTTCTTCTTTTTTGAAAAGTTACATTTGATAAAAGCGGCAATACTTCCTGCAAAAACAATCCCGATTTTTGCCAGACCAATGTTGCCGTCTATGAGCATCAGAATTAAAAATAATATAAAACCTATCCCTGCAACACTTGCGGCTAAACCATCTATACCGTCAATCAGGTTAAAGGCATTAACAGCTGCTGTAATCATCAGAATAGTGAGAAGATACTGCAGGTAAATATTTATTTCATAAATACCGAATATACCGTAAAGAGAGGTAATTCTTATTCCTGAAATTGCAATAATGACGCTTACGCAAAACTGTATTGCAAGTTTATATTTGGCATTGAGGTCTGCTTTGTCGTCCAAAGCTCCTACAAAAAGCATTACATAAGAAGTGACGATGATGGGAAGAATTTCTTTCCAGCTTTTGTACCCGGAGATTCCCAACAGTAACAAGACAATCATTCCGATGACCAATCCTCCGATTAAAGGAATTGCAGTCTGATGAACCTTTCTGGCATTGGGTAGATCTACCAGTTTTATTTTGAGAGCAATAATTCTCATTAATGGGATAGCACACATCGCAAGCGCAAAGGAAAGGATTCCAAATATGGATAATTCTATAAAATTTGTCATAGCCTGTTATTTTTAATTAGTGTTATTTAATTCATTAAAGAGTTTTATGTTTTTTAGATGACCGACATTGTATTTGTCTAATATTTTTCTGTCTAATTCTGAAATAAGGGGATAAACCTTAGTTTTCTTTTTTGAAATGAATGTTTCTTCAATAAGGCTACTGTATTTTTTGGCAATTTTTTTCCAGGTATATCTTCGTTCTGCAATTTTTTTCATTTTTAGGGCGCATTCTTCGAGGTCTATATCAGTCAGTTGGCTGATAATATTTTTTAAATCATTTTGGTCCTTAAAATAAAAAGCCTGATGCTCTGTTGTAGTTCTATTGTAAGAAACACCATTGCTGATGATTGGTAATCCCAAAAACATGGCCTCAACGAGTGACGGGTTAGTTCCTCCTGCAGAATGGCCGTGGATATAAAGTGATGCATTTCCACGGATAAGATCAATCTTCTCCTGATTATAAATTGGGTCAAGTAAATGGATATTTATAAATCCGCAATATTCTTCTTTCAGATCTCTGCCGTATTGACTGTTATTCCAGTTTCCTACTAAAACCAATTTTTTATCCGGAAACTCACTGAACACTTTCAGCACGGTATGAATATTATTTTCAGGTTCTATCCTGCAGACCTTCACCGCATATTTTTCATTTAGAAAAGGATAAATTTCAATATCGTCAGGTGATGCAACCAGGTTCGCTCTTGTATGATCTGCTCCGTATTCTATTACTCTGCTGATCGTTTTATATCTTACTGACGTATAATCCTGAATGGATTCATTATCGGAAATATCGATATGAGAGAATCTTACCGCCAGTTTTTCTGCCCACCACAGATACAATTGTGCGGCTACAGGCCATTTATCCCTTTTCCACTCGATTCCGTCAATAGAAATGATGATCTTTTTGTTGGTGAACAATTTTACGAAAGGCAACAGCCAAGCTCCTGCAACACCCAGAACTAACAAAACATCACTGGTAAACAATGCGTGAAAAATTGATAAAGTATCATAGGGAATACTTTGTACTCCGTTGGCGTCCAAAGGAAGATACTTTAGTTTAGCGCCATTCCAGCTATCCAGCCTTTCTTCTTTGCTATATTTTTTTGATGAGCAATAAACGGTAAAATCATACTGATCTGAAAGTTCTTCAACAAGGTGTGCGGCCAAGGTTTCAAAACCGCCATATTTTGCAGGTAAACCTACCGTTCCAATGATTGCTACTTTTGTTTTCATAAATAGAGGATTTATATATCCTGTTACTACTCACATTCCAAAATCAATATTTATAATTAAGTATTTGATAATCAATAAAATATGAATTATTGAAAACGATGCCAGTTTCCAAATTATGGAAAACAACTTATAAATTGGAAACAATCTTGACAGCTTCCTTCTCAAAGTATTCCTCGGAAAACTTCTGGCTTTTAAGATAGGATGCCTTGCTGAACGCCCTATAAACAGACGGATTCTCCATAATAAAATTTAATTTTTCAGATAGCTCCTCAGTATTTTTGGAATTGATCAGAAATCCGTTCTTGTGATTTTCAACCAATTCAGTTATACCACCAACCGGCGGAACTATTGAAGGAAGACCGTAACGCATTCCTTCCAAAATCGTAAGTCCGAAAGTTTCTATCCATCGATTGGGATGGGAAAGATTGAGAATTATGCCTGCTTCACGGTAAAAAGGATGCGTATCGGTCTGTGTAGGGTAGATTTCTAAATTGTCTGACTGCTGTTTTCCCTTAAAAAAATCTTTAATTTCATTTTCGAAAGCATTGACTACCATTTTAAATCTGTAATGCGGATTTCTTTTAGCTAATAGAAAAAATTCATCTACACCTTTATAATTTTTTAGCGAGCAGATCATCAATACGGTTTTCCCTCTTTTGTCCGGATTTCGGAATTGGTCTGCTTTTTTTGTAAAATCGCTTTCCAGGACATTGTACAGCAGAACCTGGTTTTTGATAAGGGTGTTTTGATCCAAAAGAAATTTTGAAACGAAAACTATTTTAAACGCAGTGATCTTGGCTATTCCGAAAAGAAAATTCTTAAAAATTTTTGGTTTCATCGATGTTTCATGAATATGGTAAATGATTTTACAGCCTTTTATTTTTCCGGCAATTGCTGCTCCGAAGGGCAAAACAGTATTAATGTAAACCACATCACTTTTTTTTAGAAAAAAAACTAGTTTTACCATCAGTAAAAACTGGCTGATAAAAAAATTAAATATTCTCACTATTGATACGGGCGAAAATCGATACCAAAAAGAGTGGTTTCTAACGTGATCAATATCCGATAGAAAACCTTTTCTTCCGCCGGAAGTAAAAAGGTGGGTGTCAAAATTGTTTTTTGTCCATACTTTCAAAAGCTGCATAAGAACCTTTGGGCTTCCACTGTAGTCGTTTAAAAGATGTATGGCAACGATTCTTCTCATCTTAGAGTTTGTTATAAATATCGTTAAGATGTTCACCTCTTTTGTTCCAGGAGAATTTTTTCAGGTAATGCGTTCTGGCGCCTTTACTCATTTCTGCAAGCAGATCATTTTCTGAAAATAATCTCGACAGGGCATTGCTAAGGCCGGTCACTGTTTCATTATATGCCTGCTTAGGAATCGCAAAGCCACATTCATGAGTGATAAATTCTCCGGGACCTTCGTTTTGGATGCAGACAACGGGTAGTCCGAATGAAAGTGCTTCCGGAATTACCATTCCCGCACCTTCGTGTGAGGGAAAAAGAAATACTGATGAAGTTTCATATAATCTCATCAGTGCCGCGCGGTCTACCCATTCAATGATTTGGATAAAGTTCTCCATACTGTATCTTTCGATGAGAGACTGGTAAAGCGATCTTTGTTCGCCGGTTCCCACCAAAAGTAGTTTGCATTTCTTTCGGTTTTCATCGGAAAGTCCATGTAGGAATCTGGCAAACGATCTTATTGTGAGATCAAATCCTTTAAGAGGAACAAATCTTCCCACACTGATTACTGTGAAATCTGACTTTAGAGGAATCTCATCTTTTCGGTAAAAATCTTCCGAAGCAACAGAAGGATGTATAATATATTTTTCTTGCTCAATATTCAGCTTTTCAGGAACACTGCTGTTCATACACCAGATATGGTCTGAATATTTAACGGTTTTTTTAAGTGAAGAAGGGAATTGCCAGAAAAAATTTTTCACCATCCAGGCAATTCGGTCCTTGATAAAATATTTCCTGGAGTAATCTTTGAGATATTGTTTGGGAATTAATGGATGATGGCCTACAGGTCCCCAAACCATTGGTTTTTTGAGCTTCCACAGAAAACTTGGCGTCCAGTTGTTATGAAAATTTACGTTGTGTACGATATCAAAATCAAGCTTTTGCTTTCTGATAAATGGAATTATTCCTTTTTGCCAGATATAATAGTAGAGCATTGCACCGCGGCTTCCTTTTTTCCAGAAGCGCATCCAATACGGAAGATCAAAATACAAAAACTGCATATTCTGGTATACAGAATCTGGATTCTCTGCTATAAATTTCTCAATATGAGGTCTGTTGTTTTCCCGGGTAATAGCGATGACTTTTCGAAATCTCGCAATCTGATATACAAAATTCCATCCCATTGCGTCTTCCGAGCCTTTATAAGGATTTATGGCGTAGCAGGTTGCTAAGATCGTTTGTCTGGTAATCATGGGTTATGGGTTCTTGTTTTTAAAATTTTTGCTGGAATACCTCCAATAATGCTGTTTTCAGGAAAAGATTTTGTGATCACGCTGCCTGCGGCCAGAATGCATCCGTCACCGATTTCCACACCGTCGAGAATGGTTACTTTGCTGCCGATCCAACAGTTTTTCCCTATTTTAATTCCTTTTCTGCTAACGCCCTGGTGTCTGATGGGCATTTCAATGTTTTGGTAATTGTGATTTTCCGGATGACAGCTCAGGTATTGCCCGACAATACATTCATCACCGATTTCAAGTCCGCCGGAGCCGCCCAGATAAGCAAATTCCCCGATTCCCACATTATTGCCGATTTTAATTTTTTCTCCGATATCGTTGAACGAAGTAGAAACGATTATTCTGCTGAATGCACCGATTGAAACATTATCCCCGAACTCGATTCCTTGTTTTGCCAATGCGGAAACATATACATCATTTCCCAATCTTAAAAATTTTCCCCATTTCATTTTTGAAATATTAAAGAAGCTCACCCGTTTCCCCAAAAGCATTCCTTTCGGTTTTTTTAAATATAAAAGCACCTGCAGCCCTCTTACAAAACTCCATAGCTGAATCCAGACCAACTCAAAAAGCGCACCCGCATTCAGTGACTTATCCAAAGAAAAGCCAGGGTTTCTGAGTTTAATGATTTTTTCGACAAGCGTTTTCATTTTCAGATGATTGTGTTCATTATTGTTTCCAGTGTATTATCAAGATTATTGTTTTCAATTGACAGGTATTTCGAATTTTGGCTTTGTTTTTCCAGTCTCGAAAACAATTGGCTATATTCCCTGGTCAACCGACATATCGAATCATAGGAAAGCTCTTGTTTCCTGCTGAGAATTTTTTCCGGAGCAGCATATAAAAAGAAATTAAACTTTGGCTTAATCAATAGATGGTATCCTGACTCAGTCACTGTTTTTGGCAGCTGAAGGTTACTTCTTTTTGCATCTGCAATAAAATCGAAATAATACCTGTCATACAGTACAATTTTTCCCCGCATCACATATTTTATGTAGATGATGAACTGTCCGAAAATGTAATCTGTATAATAATATCCAAATCTTAAAAAAGAAGACAATAAATCTTTGTTATTTCCCTGTCTCGGCAAAGAATTTACCACATCATCGTGCGCTTTTTCTTTTCCTTTTGTCCATACACTCAGAATGGGAAGTAAGGAAGGTCTGTGCCTCAGAACTTTCACAGGTCTTCTGTAGCGTTTTTCGATCAGTTCGGAAACTTCTGAGATCACGGTAGATTTTCCGGCACCGTCGACTCCACTGAATGTAATAATGAATCCTTTTTCAGTAAAGGAATCTTTTAAATAGTTAAAAATATTTTTATAATAATTAAGTCCTTTGTTATAAGTTTTCTTTTTCAGGGTTTTAGTCGTGAGTTTTCTATCAGTGATTTTCTGTGATTTTAAATGCTCAGTAACCAACTTCTGATACTTTGCAGGAATTTCTGACTGATTCAGACTGTAAAACAGGTCAATAAAGCGGGCTGTGTCTTTATCGGAAACGTTATAAACACCAAATCTGTTTTTTCTTCTGTTTTCAAGAATTTTAGAAACTTCCATAATCTGCAGATGTTTCCATTTCAGCTGATTAATAAGATCCAGATTGAGAATCTCGTTCCGCATCGTAAGGATTCTTACCGTCTGCATAAAAGATTTTCTTACGATTGAAACTTTCTGCACAAGGCTGTGTTCATACAAATAAGAGACTAATTTCCGGGCGTTTTCAGAAGATATGATCATATCAATATCAGAATTCAGTTTCAGCTTTTCCGGTTCTTCATTATGAAATTTCAAAGCCGCATAATCTGTATGGTAAAGTGCAACAAAAATGTCTAAAATAAGCAGTTCTCTTTCGGTAGAACAGGCTTTAAGGATTGTATTTAAGGCTTCGTTCCAGGTTTTTAACAGCCAGTGAATCTGAAGATGCCATTCTTCCTGTACAGAATATATTTTAAGATAAGATAAAGTATTCGTCAGAAGATAAAACTTCAAATATTTCAGGAGTTCTTCCTCGCTGAACTGAAACGTTATTTTATTTTTTTCTTCAATCTCTGCAAAAATTTCTTTCCAGCTTTTTTTCTGGATCAAAATTCCGTTCTGAATGATAAAATGGAAGAAATCAAAGGCTTTCGGTTTTTCTGCGGAAGACAATTCCCAGTCATAAACAGCAAGCTTATCATTCTTTACATAACAGTTCCACGAGGTAAAATCTCCGTGGGAAAACGCCAGACTAATGTTTTCCCTTTCATCAATATGTATTAGAATCGCTTTTATTTTTCGTATGATATTCGTCGGAATTCTTTCGTCTTCAATTTCCGAAAATTGTGTTTTTAACTTCTGAAAATAACTCCATTCAGAAATTTTTGTCTGCCTTGTGTGGTGTGCAGAAATTGCCATCACTGCACCGGCGTGGACCTGTGTAAAAGAATTCTCACGGATTCCGTCGTTTGAAATATCCGATAGCTGAATAATATTTTCATTAAGCATCAATGCTTTCGGAACTTCTAATTTACTTTCCGAAATGACTTTACTCAGAATTTTATGTTCTGCGGCAATCAGGTTTTTTGCAGAATCCGTTTTTGCAATTTTATAAAAAGATCTGTTAGCATACAGCAAAGCTTTGTTATTGGGGCCAATTGTTCCAGTAAAGATGGCCCAGTCACTCTCCATATCAAACAGAGGATTTTCTTCCTTTCTGTAATAAATAACTTTGCTCTTAAAAAATACTTTATTAAGCCTTAGAGCGAAAATCAGGTGTATCAAGAACTTGTAAAGTTTTGCTTTCGGGGTTGCTACATTGTAAAATTTTAGAAATACCGGTTTCTTAGAATTTGCATTCCAAAACCATCTGATGCTTCTATCAGGGTTTAGGATGTAGGCAAATTTTATTTTTTTGCTGTCATCCTGTTGCTGGGTAAACAATCTGTGGCCTGTAACTCTAAATAATGTCGTCATACCAATTAATTTTATAACAAAAGCTATATAAAATATTTGCCATAAATATAATTGATTGATAATCAGTGTTTAGTAAAATTAATTGACCATTGTAAATTCCAAAAAATGGAAAATCGGCTATCATTTGGAATGAGATATCAGCAAGTCCGGTCTTTTCTTCCGGAGAGTAATCCGTTGCAATCTTGTAAGATGATCGTTGTTTCTGAAAGCCACCGAGAAAATGATAATCTGATAAAACATAATTCCGTAGTTGCTTTCGCCAAAAATCCCAAATTCTGTGAAAGAATTGATAACAATCGGGATAAGAATTCCGATCAGCATCAGTTTTAATTCTTTCTGCTCGGATAAAATAGACTTCACAGTAAAAAACACCTGGAACATAACGATTGTAAGACCTATAAAACCGAGATTCATCAGAACCTGCATAAAAGTATTGTGTGTCATTTTTCCCGGATAGGTATGCGCGCTCTGGAAAAATTCTTTATAATCGATCCTCATGAAGCCAAAACCAAGAAGCGGTTCGCGTGGTAAGCCTTCGGTAATTAAAGCCTTCCAGAAAGGAAGTCTTCCGGTAAGGCTCATTACTTCTTCAAGCCTTTCCTGGTCACCGCCTTTCAAGATCACAGAATACACTGCAAAGGGCGCTACTGCACATACCACTGCAATAATGGCAAATTTTAATGTTTTTTGTTTCGTTTGGTTGATATGAAAGAAAATAATAAGCAACACACCTATTAATGATGATCTGGAGCCGGTCATAAAAAGCGCATAAAAAATAACCAGTATTTTTACAATTGTCCAAACCTTGTTTTTAAAACGGTAAAGATCGAAAATAAGGCAGGCACAGCCAACTCCCGCCAACATGCCAAGTTCATTTGGATTCATCATTGTCCCGCCTAATCTGGCTTCTTCACCACCGTCTGTAAGCCTGAAAAATACATCGGGATTTACCCACATTCCGATCACGAAAACCAGCTGAAGTACAAAAACCGTATTTCCCAGAAGATGATATAAACGAATCTGATGCCCCTCAAAATATATGTCCAGTATCTTCAGGCTTTTCACAAAAAAATAGGCAAAAACAAAACTCTGGAAGGTCATAAACCACTGCAATGCACTGAAGCCGGGATTGGTACTCCAGGAAAAGGAAATAAAGCCTAAGGTAAGATAACCGACATATAAAAGTGGGGAAAATATATTTTTATATACCAAAGAATTAACGCTTCCGTAACGGATGATCTTCCGGTAGATAAGAATTGAAGAAAGCATCACGCCCATTCTTCCCACCACTTTTATTCCGCGGGTGATTGCCACATTTTCACTCCATGTAAAAAAGCAAGCGACCATCAGCAACAGAATAATAAACATCTGGTTATTCAGTTTTTTAAGAAACTTCTGGTGCTGTACTGTTAGGGTTTGCATATCATCAGGTGTAAAGTTCGAGAGTCATCTGCTGAAGAATTTGATTCCAATCAAAGGCTTCTTCTACCATCTTCACTGCATTTTTGCAGAGTTTTGTATATTCTCTCTGATTTTTCCAGGTGTCGTAAATCATAATAAATGCCTGTTCTAAAAGTGCAGCATCAGGAGCTGAAATATTGATGCCTGCATTATACTTTTCGATGATATAACCAATGTTAGTGTTTTTTGTTACAATGCATGGTTTCGCATAATTAGCAGCTTCAATCACAGATACGGGCAAACCTTCGTTTCTTGAAGGATGTACGAAAACATCCATTGTTTTGATCAGGTCATTTTTTTCCTCACCGAATCTGCTTCCAAAAAGTTTGATCTTATCAGAAGCTCCGGAAGCTTCAATTAACTTTTGAAGTTCATGTTTTTCAGCACTGTCTCCGATAATCCAGAGTTTGGAATCCGGATGGCTTTTTACAAATGACGCAAAGCTTTTAACCAGAATATCCAGACCTTTGGTATAGATGTCCAGTCTTCCGACAAAGCCAAAAACAATTTGTGTTTTATCTGAATTGACATGAAAGTCTTCTGATGATTTTTCAAATCCATAAGGGATCAGTACGCTTTTATCATTAGGAAAAATAGTGTTTAATCCCTCGACTTCACTTTCGCCTATACAGTGAATTTTTGAAGCATTTTTAATAAAAACTCTTTCAAAAGCATTGAAATAAATTTTCTTTCTCAGTTTACTTCTTTCCATAGCTACCGTATTGTATGCGCCATGTGGCGTAATCACATACTTCCGTTTATTTTTATGAAGAAGCCTGCCCAGAGAGGAAAAAACAGGAATCCAACCTCCGTGAAAGTGAAAAACAGTAGATCTGTCACTATTAAGAATTTTATTTTTCAGATCCTCAGGAACCGAAAACGGATTTCTTTTACGCTTAAAGATTTTTGTGGCAAACAATCTTTCGGGATAGTTAATCTCTGTATTCTCAGAAATTCCCCAGACTTCAACAGAATTATTATTTTCCGACTGTTTGGTAGCAATTTGATAAACGACCTTGTTGACACCGTTCATTTTATTGGGATTGGCTTTACCTAATATTAAATGAATCACGCCCATACCGAAATTTGTTTTTTGTTAAGAAGAATTTTCCAATACACGATCATTAAGATCTGATTGATCACCAAACCGGCAACAGCGCCGTAAAGCTCTCCGTATTTTAGTAAGAAATGAAAGCTTGAAACAGAGAAAACAAAAGAAATACAATACCCAATAAAAAAAGCTTTATTCTGCTCCAAAACCCTGATGGATATCCGGGTAGGATAGCTGTACAGAATCACAAAATACAATATCGAAACGAGTTTGATCACAAAACCATAATACTGATATTTTATCCCGCCCAGTAACGAAATTAACGGCTCCGAGAAAATGAAGAATATAGTAATGAGAACTCCCAAAGCCGTCATTCCTTTAAATAAATCAAAATACAGATTTTTCTTCTCCTGTTTTTTGTTTTGGTAATAGAGCAGGGCGGTTTTAGGAATGAAATAATTTTCAACGGTCTGTAAAATAACATTAACGATGCCGAAGAAAGACTGTACCAGCCGTAAAGCTCCTAAAGCATTAATTCCCAGATAAATTCCTGCGGCTAATGTGAAGAAATTGCCTGAAAACCATTGTACAATTGAAGCGCTGAACAACCATTTTCCTTCCCTGTAATGATAATATAAAAGGTCTCTGTTTTTCAGACTGAATTCCGCATTTTTCAGAAAAAATAAAATTGCTGGAATAGAGGAAATAATGTTGATAAATGTGATAGTGAGCAAGCTGCTTTCCAATGTCATATTTCCTTGGAATCGTAATGAAGGAAAGACCAAAAGAAAAATGCTGTCGATGATTACCACCAATTTTACCACATCTACAGCAAGTAAGATCTTTCTAACGAAATCCTGAAACAGATACCCGGAAATAAAAAAGATAACGGCCGGCAAATGACTTTTAAAGGAATCAATGAAAGAAATCGGCAGCATTCCTATTAAAAACACCAGTAAAGCGATAATTATAAGCAGAACCATTGATGCTTGGAAAACGAATCCCAATGATCGTTTGCTGAGTCTTTTTGCCACGGAAATCTGAAAAGGCTGAACGATGAGGGCATTGAAAATCCCCACAAAAAGATAAGTTACCAAAAGTAGTGTTGAAAATAACCCGAAATCCGATATACTTAGTTCCCTTGCCAGTAAAAAAGTAAGCAGAAAATTGCTGCCGCTGAAAATCAGCTGATCGGTCAGCACCAGCGAAGACGGCTTTCGAAGTAGTTCTTTCAGCTTTTTCACGATTTAAATTTGTTTATAAAACCTTTGATTGTTGTAATAAGACTTGGGTTATAGCCCTCTTTGTTTAAGATGAACCAAAGATTGTCCAACTGATATTCGTCCTTCAGCAGCTCTATGCTCATTATGCTTTTGGCGGCAGTTTTTCTACTGTCCAGCAGGAAAAGATTCTGGTCCGCGAGCTTTAGGAAAAGTAAGGGAAGTTTCCCCTGCTTTATCGACTGATTATTAATAATACAGAGATCATTTCCGGACATTTTCCCGTTAATCAGATTTTGAATCTCCGTAATAGTTAATGCTAAATTTTTTTCATCGGAAAAATCGAGATAAGCATTGGCCTCAATGTTCTTCAGGTTACCTGCTACATCGATCACTAATATTTTTCTTGACTGTGCCTGAAGGGCTTTTATGATATTACTTACATGGAAATGATGTTCTTTTGCTTTGTCAAAGGATGTCACACAAAAAATCCCTTTTTCTCTAATTATCCCTTTCAGTTCCATCTCCAGAACATTTTCAAGAAAGTGGTACATTATTTTTTCCTTCTTTTTGATAAACGGCGTTGTAAAAGCTACAGGAATGGCACTGTTTTTCTCAATCGTATGCACGTCGTTGACTTTTGCTTTGGCAAAATGTACTGCGTAAATCAGGATGACAGAACCTATCATACTCATAATTGCAGCGACAATAATGATAATGGAACGCATTGGCGATACAGGCTGCGTTGGTAATTCACCCTTCGTAATAATTTTGTGGAAAGATATTTTTGCCGACTTTGCGATTTCGGCATCAATTCTTTTTTCATTCAGAAAGTTGTAATTTTTTTCATAGAGATTAAACTCCCGGTTCATAATATTGAGCAGTTTTTCTTTTTCTGGAAGTCCCACGAATGCTTGTTCCGCTACCTGGATATCATTCTCTATATCATTGTATTTTATCTGCAGATTCCGTTGTGTGTTTCTTATACTTTCAGTTTGGTAATCCGTAAGATCCTTTATTTTGGAATCAATGATTTTTACCTTCTCGTGTTCCGGCGTGTAGGTGAGCAGCAGCTCTTTCTTTTCTGCCTGCAGCTGTTTCATATTTTTCACCATTTCCGTAGAAAGAAGATCGTTAAAAGCTTCAAAATTAGTTGCCAGATCAAGATAGTTGTCTTTTCCTTCTGCGATATAACTGTTTAAGTTCTTTATCGCATCAAGATTCATCCTGAGGTTGCTTTGCTGGATTTTCAGCTGGGAAATTTTTCTGAGATCGGTCTCGGTTTCCTGCGGAATATTGATGATGTTTTTTTTGTTTCGGTAATCTTCAATGCGGTTTTCTGCGTTAGTAAGTTTATCATTGGCCTGCCCGATTTCTTTTGTCAGAAAATCGACCGTGGTATTAGCAGCGCGGTATTTGTTTTCGATATAATCCTGGATATAAGTTTCTGCAAGTGTATTCACAAGAAGACTTGCTTTTTCCGGAACATTACTTTTATAGTTGATCCTGATAACGGGAACATCTTTATCTACCGAAACAATGTCAAGATTTTTATTGACTTTATCCAGAAGTTTTTCGCGGCTCAGGAATTGAACTTCATACTGGTCTATGATTTTAGCATTGGGCCGGAATTTGAGATATGCTTCATTTTTAGAGATCAGGATTTTTCCGCCGCTGACATTTACAGGAATTCCGAAACTCCCTTTAACTATTTGTGTTAATCCTGGAGCAATAACCGTAAAATGCTGGTTTGACAAAATGCTGATGCTAAAATTTTTATCGTAATTTTTATCATTTATAAATGTTCCTTCTACCTTAATAGGAGAATCTTCGAATAATTCTACAGAGCGCACTTTCCCTTTTCTGTAAATTTCTACTGAAAAAGGCAGCTTTTCTAAAGTTTTTTCGATGAGTGATGTAGATTTCAATACTTCGATCTCAGTACTGATTTTATTGGCAGAAGCAAAAACATCAAAATCTTTAAAAAGATTTGCACTGGGAACACCTTCCTGCGTATCCGCAAGCTTTAGTTTGGCAGTACTTTCGTACATCGGGGTTACGTAGTTAAGATATTTTTTGGCTGCCAAAACAGATATTATCATCATAATTATAACAATTGGGAAGCCTCTCAGTAATGGTTTAAGGAATCTTATGTTCTCGCTGTTCATGTTATCTGCTTTTTTATAATAATCCTATCAATATCGCAGCAGCAGAAGTTACCGTTGCAAAAGGTATGATTGTAGAGATTCTCTTATCGAAATCCTTACTTTTCTTAGATGGTACAATCACATAATCTCCGGGATGAAGGATAATGTTCTGGTTAGGAACATCCTTCATTTTGGTGAGATCAATATTGGTTACACGGACATTTTCTCCTTCCTGTCTAAGAATTTTAACTAATTTCAAATTGGCATACATTTCAAAACCACCAGCTTTTGAAACCAGTTCCAGCAAAGTATTTTGATCTTTGTCTACCTGAATTACAGCGGGATTTCGGACTTCTCCCATCACAGCAATTTCTTTGTTGAGGACTTTAACATCCACAATAGGGTTGAGCAGCCATTTTTTTAATTTGTTTTTTATTTCATCCTTCAGTTCGGGCACCGATTTTCCGACTACTGCAGTTGTCCCTAATCGCGGAATTTCAATGTTGCCCCCTTTATCTACTAAAAGCCATTTTCCGTACACTTCGTTGGAGTTGTATATACCGTATACTGAACCGACACTAAGATCATCCTGTCCCCAGACCGAAAGTGTGATTTTATCATCTTTCCTGATTCTGTATTCATAATTGGCGTCATAGCTGAAGTCCTGCATGTTTTTGGACGCCTGCTCTTCTTCCAGCAGATTATATGTTTTACAGGAAACCAAAATCAACAGGAAAACGGATGATAAGATGATTTTTTTTACCATGGCATTAAAATAAAAGTGAAAAGAGTTTTCTGAAATGTTTCAGCTTATTTTGAGATATTTCTTCCTTTATATTTATTATTTTTTTAACAGTCTGTGTCATTTTTTCACAAACGTCTGCGTCTTTTACCAGATAATCGAAGGCTCCATACTTCAATGCATCAACTGCAGTTGTTATATTCTCTTGGGCAGAAACCATGATCACATAGATGTTAGGATCATATCTCTTTATTTTTTTTAATACCTCAAAGCCGTTCATTTCTTCCATATTATGATCCAGAAAAATAATATCCGGCTTTTGGTAGAGCTCATCCAGACAGTCTTCGCCGTTGGTAAACGATATAATATTGTCGTAATGCTGGTTTCTCAGATACTGCTCGTAAACTGTAGAGCAGAAGACATCGTCATCTACAATAAAGAATTTCAGGTTTTGATTTGTTTCCATTTTATTTATTTGAAAACAATATCGCTATTAATGTGCCTTTTGTTTAAATAATTGTTAATCAATAAGTTAATATGTTTTTGTTTTCCAAATTATAGACTAATTCCGTAATTTGGAAAAATCAGCTGAGTTCCTGCTTCAATTGTTGTACTGCAATTTCCAGGGTTTTCCGTATTTCTTTAAATATTCTATGAAGTTCCGACAGGTCTTCTCTTTCCTCTTTGGCATCGATCTCCAATTTTTTCATATCGTCCTCCAGTGAGTGTATGCCTATACCTAGTACACCAGGTCTTATTTTGTGGATGAGCCTTGCAATTTCTGCATAGTCTTCATTATCAAATGCCTGCTCGATCAAAGCAATCGTTTCTTCGGTCTGAGCAATGAATATCGACATCATTTTATTAACAAAATCATCATTGCCACGGCTTAATTCCCGGATATTTTTGAGATCATACAATCGTTCGGTTTGCGATAGATTATGAGCGATTATCTTTTTACTTTTAGTGTATTCATAGATAATATGAAGAAGCTCATCTTCATTAAAAGGTTTTGTGAGGTAACCGTTCATTCCTGCCGAGATACAGTTGTCTATTTCTGATTTGAAAGCATTTGCGGTGAGCGCTATTATAGGCGTGGTAAGCCCGAATTCATTTCTTAGGATTTTAGTGGTTTCTATGCCGTCCAGTTCGGGCATCTGAATGTCCATTAGTATAATGTCAAATTGCTGCTTGGATAGGATTTCCAAAGCGATTCTCCCGTTACCGGCTTTTGCAACCTGACATCCGAGGAAAGTGAGAGAATGTTCAGCAACCAACTGATTAAGCTCATTATCTTCCACGAGTAAGACGGTAATTCCTTTTACCGAAACTTCTTCTGATTGTCCCGGTAGATTTAATATTTCCTTTTCCTGGCCCTTCTCCATACTAAGGATAATGGTGATTTCAGTACCAATGTCTTTTTCGCTTTTAATGTGTATATTGCCTTTCATGAGGCCGATCAGTTGCTTGGTAATAGCCATTCCGAGGCCGGTGCCTCCATATTTCCTTGAGACCGAGCTGTCTTCCTGGTTAAATTTTTTAAAAATATGCTTTACATAATCTTCGCTCATCCCGATTCCGGTATCAGTAATACGGATAGAGATACGCTGATGATTGCCAGAATCTTTAAGAACGGTACAAGCTATACTTACCTTCCCTTTATCCGTAAACTTCAGCGAATTGCCGAGAATATTGAATAAGATCTGCTCGATCTTTAGTGAATCTCCTTTTAGTTTAGAAGAAAGATTCTGTGGAAAGTGGGATTCCAGTTTTATATTTTTCTGCTTAGCCTTAGGACTGAGGATCGTGATGACTTTCTGAATACTATCCATAAGAGAGAAACTATGATTATCTAAAGTCATCTCACCGGATTCTATTTTTGAAATATCCAAAATGTTATTAATGATGGAAAGCAGATGTTCAGACGCGTGATAGCTGTTTTCTACAAACTGGCTCTGAGTATCGGTGAGGGCCAGTCTCTTAAGTTCTCTCAAGAAGCCGATTATGGCATTAAGAGGCGTTCTGATTTCGTGGCTCATATTGGCCAGAAAAACTTCTTTTGCTTTTGAAGCTTCCAGGGCATTAGCCTTTTCCTGCATCAATTCCTCTTCCAGCTTTTTCTGATCTGTGATATCGAGATGAATTCCTATCGAGCCAAGCTGATTACCGTTATCGTCATAATTAGGTGCGCCGCTGATTGCCCACCATCTGATCTCTCCTCTTTTGTTTATGACAGGCATCTGATAAACACTAGAAACTCCTTTTTTTCTTAGTTGGATCTGCTCCTGGACATACTGAATATTATGTTCCCCGAATAAAAATAACAGGGAAGGATTCTTGCCTATCAGCTCATCCACCTCGTATCCGGAAACATTGCAGAAACTCTGATTGGCATAGCGGATGGTCTCATTATTATCTACCTCCAATAATCCCAGGTTCATATTGGCAATAATATTTCTATATTTTTCCTCCTGTCTTTTCAAATGTTCCTCCGATCTTTTTGTCTCTGAAATATCTTTCATAAAGTAGCAGTAATGTTTGCTGTTGTCCTGCACAACTTCAATAACAGACATTTCTACTGTGAGTTCTTCACCGTTAATTTTATTTACATCTAACTCAAGTTGTGTATTGAGCATCGATGTATAAGCCATTTCATCTGTGTTCGGAAAAATCCTGCCTATGATCTGCTGACCTTCCATCTCTTTTTTTGTCCAGCCAAAAATTGAAGATGCACTTCTGTTCCAGAACTTAATTTCACCTTTTTGATCCGTAATAATAATGGCATTCATAGCAGAATCCATAATCATTCTGTGGCGTTCTTCACTTTGTTTTAGAAGATTTTGGGTCACCATACGCTCTGTTATGTCATTGTATTTCCAAAGATGCCCTTTATAATGATCATTAATGAAGATAGGAATATAATCTCTTTCTAAAAACCTTCCGTCCCGTGTTTCCAGGAGTTCGTTGGTCACAAGTTCCTTTCTCTTTAGTATTTCATCGATTCTTTTTACAAAGTAATCTTCATCTTTAAATAGGGTTTTAGACTGCTGAGCTGAATTTGTGCAGTCTGCACCAATCATATCATCTGAAGAAACGGGAATGTTGAACATCCTGCAAAACAAATCATTGGTAAAAACTATTTTTCGGTTTTGATCTTCCATTAAAATTCCGAACTGTAAATTTGCAAGTAATTTTTTCTGGACCATCACCGTCCGCGAAAGATCTCTTTCAAGAAAAATTCTTTCTCTTACATTGACAAGAACCTGAGTGAAAATAGTAAGAAGATTTCTTTCTGTTTCCGAAACCTGGTGATGGTCTTTTACAAAATCAAAGCCGACAAAACCAAGACACTCATTTTGTAGCATTGCCGGAATAACCAGCAGGCTTTTGATATCCTGATCCTGTAATATGTTCTTCAGGTCACTTTCCGGCAGCTCGTGGATTTTAGGATAATAAATAGTTTCTCCTCTTTTATTTCGCTTCACCCATTCATCGATAGTTTCCAAAGGTACATCCTGAAGATTTTCTATCTGGGGACTTACACCCTCATTGCAGTGTTCAAAAACATTGGAACAGGTGCCCTTTTCAAAATCATATTTAAAGATATATGCCCTGTCTGCTTTTACAAATTCGGACATTTCCCGGAGAGATTTGCCGACGCTTTCAGAGATCTTTTCAATCGGGATTTTGATATACTCCGTAGAGATATCTACCAAAAGGTTTTGAAATTCAAGTTGTTTGTTGAGCTGCTCCTGGAGGGAAATCATTTTTTTTAGCTGTTTCCTGATGTAAGAAGCCAGCTCGGTAAGATCTTTAGAATCCTGATTTTCAACAGAGGGATCCAGGATTTTTATAAACTCATAGAGGTTGGATATTGATTGCTGCTTTAGCTGATTCTCTTGTTTAAGATCCTGATATAGCTCCTGATACTCCTCTTCACTTTGTTTGAAAGCGTGATCCATCAATTCTTTATCCCTTTCAAAAGACTTGTAAGATTCATTGACCGTGCGGATAAAATTTTTGAATTGCGGATCAGACTTATACTCTTCTGTAAGATGTTTGTTGATCTGTCTGTTGAGCAGATTATGAAACTTGGGCTCCATAATTATTCTGTTTCATTTAACGTAGTTATGGTGATTGTCTGGTTATGAAGTGCACAGTTTTGAAATGCTTTCAAAGGCGATATTTCTCCATAGGAATAAAAACCGGAAATTATTGGTTTTGGACCAAAGATATCCATCACCATTTCCACCTCTTCAGGGATGCGCTCGCCCAGAACTAATTTTCTTCCCACACAGCTTATGATAATGGCCATTTTAGGAATATGGTTTTGGTTTAATTCAAGACATTCATTGGCGGCCGCACTGGCAGCATCGGTCAATCTGTCCATATTCGCCTTCATAAATCTCACCTTACCGCCTTCCGGAAGGTCACCTGCAAAAATCATCATATTCTCTTTTTCGTTAATGGACAGTATAGTTCTTACCACGTGAGTGTCATCTTCCGTAGATCTCATGGATAAAGGAAAGAGTAGGGCAGAGCCCGGCAATTCCTCTGCATATTTTCCAAGATATTTTTTGTAAAGATCCAATGCATTTTTATGATCTATCTCATACAGAATATTATTGTGTGATTTAGTGACCGTTCTTTCGAGTCCAAAACTTTCCCAGCCTCCACAGGAAGAATGCGACAATTCCAGATGATCCCCATAGAAACCAATTGCAACTATTTTATTGGGTTCAGGTGTCTGATTAAGGCCTACTGCTGTTTTTTCAAAGTGATTTCCGTCTCCTGCCAATCCGCCTGAAACCAGTACATCAGCCGGACGCATTTTGTTAATTCCTTCCACGAGCTGACTTCCATTGACTTTGCTGCCGTCAGAGAGTACAAAAACCCATTTCAGGTTTTTTTTTTCAAGGTTTTGCATCAATGCACTGCCTGCATCAAAGCTGTTTTGAAAATTGTCAATATCAATCTGTGTTGTTTTGACTTGTGATTTTGAAAAGCCAATGACCGTCAAAACTACTGTGTTGTCATAGACTTCGTTGGAAAAAATTTCTCCGGAAGAGGAAGAAAGTGCGATGTCAGCATTTGGAAATTTACGCTTTATAAGCAAATAGAACTCATTGTTTTCAAGAATTTCTCTGGTGCCAAATCCAAGTACCAGATGGGCCGTATGATAGTCAAGATTTTCATCGTTCCTCTCGGAAATCCAATTTCCGTCTGAAAAAAGTAGTTTAGCGACTTTCATAGTTATTATAGGTTTTTTATAATTTTTTGATTTCAGAATTGTTTATCAGATTATAAATTGTTGATTTTCCTATATCAAGAATTTTTGCGGTTTTAATGACATCATTATTATTTTTCTTTAGAAAATGAAGGATAATTTCTGTTGTATATTCCTTAAGTGTTTTTTGTTTATCAAGAAATACTTCGGATTCTTTCTCAATACTGTAAAAACTGATATCTTCAGCAGTAATCTCGTTATCTTCCGCCATTACACATGCCAGGTCAATTACGGACTTAAGTTCTCTTACGTTACCGGGAAAACTGTATTTCAAAAGTTTCTTTCTGGCATCAGCGGATAAAGTGAGTGCCCTGATCTTATTTTCCTTTGCAAATTGTTCTATGAAATATTTAGCAAGAATCAGAGTGTCCTGATCCCTTTCCCGGAGTGCGGGTAATTCTATGGGCAGACCGACGATTCTGTAATATAAATCTTCTCGGAAATTACCTTTTTTTACTTCCTGCGCAAGATTTTTATGGGTAGCGGTAATTACCCTTACATCCAATTTTATTTTTTGATTTCCACCCACTTTTATAATTTCTCTTTCCTGAAGTGCGCGCAGCAGTTTACTCTGTATATTAAGGTCAAGCTCAGCAATTTCATCCAGAAAAATGGTTCCTCCATTGGCCTGTTCAAATTTTCCGATAGCTTTTTCAGAAGCTCCTGTAAATGCTCCTTTTTCATGTCCGAAAAACTCACTTTCTACCAACTCTTTGGGAATTGCAGCCATATTAACAGCTACGAAGGGTTTGTTTTTTCTTGTCGAATTATAGTGAATGGCTTTTGCAACAACTTCTTTCCCTGTACCGGTTTCCCCGGTGATGGAAACATTAATATTAGATTTTATAGCCTTATTGATCTTAGAGAAAATATTTTTAATAGATTCGCTTTGCCCAATAATCGTCTTTTCAAAGCTGTACTTCTTTTCAAGCTCATCTTTTAGATCTGCAACTTCTTGCTTCAGAATAATATTTTCATTGAGCCGAATAATTGAATTCCATAATAATTCTTTGGTATGCTCATTCTTTACAATATAATCTCTTGCTCCTTGCTTGAGAAAATCGATAGCGACAGAAATATTTTCCTGACCACTTATCACAATAATCGGCAAATCCGGGTAAGCATTTTTAATCTGTCTGAACAACTCATCTCCAAGCATATCCGGCAAACCAAAATCTATACAGATGATATCCGGATTCCTATACAATTGTGAAATACATTCTTTTGCGGAGCTATGCAAATAAACTTCATAATCAGGGTTAAGCTGAAGGTGGTATTTTAGCATTTCTCCAAAAAAAACATCATCATCTACTATAAATATCTTGGTCATTAGAGTATAATAAAAAATAATATTAAAAATAATAGTTTTTCTTTATATAATGAAATATTTTATTATAAATGATATTTATAATGGCTTATTTTGGAATGTTTTTAATTTATAGATGTTTTTAATGAATGGTATTAAATCACAATGCTTTATATATAAAATTTGATTATGATCTTGCAGGAGCATTATAATCGGCTTGAATAAATAAAATTGGCTTTACCTGTTATGTTAATCAGGTTTTCTACCTTCAAAATACTGGAATCCAAATAACCGATACTAATGCATTCATTTATCAGACATGTTTTTTCATTATCCTGTTAAGACTTCTCACGGTAACCCCAAGATAGGAGGCCATATCTTGCTTTGAAATAGAAATTTCCTGTTTAGATTGCAGCTCCAGAAGCTTACCCAGGCTGTGCTCGATAGTGTAGACCTGCTGATAAGAAGCTCTGCTTGACGTATTGATAATGCGTTCTGCGAAAACATTTAACAGCAGGTTGTTCAGTAGAAGGCTGTTATTAATAAGCTGTAAAAAATAATCAGGACTAATGGCATAAACAGTGACGTCTGTTACCGCTTCAATGCTGCATAAGCATGCGATCTGTCGAATAAGCTCGATCTCACCGATGATTGATCGTCTTTTCAAGGAAGGGATTGAATGTTTATCATTTGGAATCTGACGCAAGAATAAATTGAATTGACCACAGTCCAATCAATAATTTCAAAGCGAAACTCCGGAATTCTAAAAAGTTCGAAAAGAACAGTATAAAAAAGGCTGCAAATGCAGCCTTTAATTCAGAAATTCTTATTTAATAATAATTTTCTTCCTTATCTTTTCCCTGTCTGTGGTGATTTCTACTATGTACCAGCCAGCGGCTACAGAACGGATATCCAGAGAGTTTCCGGAAATTTCTTTTTTGTCCAGCACAGTCTGACCTGCAGCATTAACAAGCTTAACCTGTAGCAATTTTTGATTTCCTGTCGGGATCAACTTAAGAAATTCACTTGCCGGATTAGGATAAATCTGAACGGCTGGCGCTTTCTGACTGTCGATGACTGACATTGTGCCATCTGAATAAAACAGCGTGATATTTGGTGTGTAGAGTACAGGATAGCCAGCCGGCGGATTGTTAGCATCGTAAGGCTCATCATCTCTTTCGCTATATCTGGAGTAAATCGGCTCCTCTGAAAATGTACTGATAAATGTGGACCACAACACCATTTCCGGATGACTTTTGTTGGTATAGACCACCAGATTTTTACCCTTGTAATTAAACTCAGTTTGCAATGGTATATATAAATTATTTAAGCCTTTCTTAAAGTTAATATTACCGTCAAATACTTTTGTAAAGCCGGCAGGATCCAGCCATTCCGAGGAAAGATCTTCCTGATCGGTCTCAGCAAGAAAAATCTGAATTGGGATATTGTCATTATCTTCATCAAACTGACAAGTGTACTGGATGCCAGTTATGGTTGCTTCGCTCTTTCCGATCTGAGATGCGGTATACATGGTCTGACCAAGACTGTAGTGCGTGAAAAAATTAAACGGAATAGAGTGCTGAAGGGCAAAGGAGCCGCTGCCGATCTGCACATTCTTAACATCACCTTTTATCACACTGACCGACAGATCCTTTGAGCGGTTATTGGTCAAGTCGGCATCACCAGAACTTTCTACCGATGCGTATACCTTTTGATTTGCAACAGTCTCTGCCTGTGGCGTCCAGCTCAGAAAGTTTTGTGACTTTTCGCCAAATTCTATTGCTTCGCCGCTGGCCGTTGATAACAATTGACCATCACCGGACATCAATTTAATTGTATAGTTTTCTTCTCTCGTTTTTCCGCCATTGGAAACCTCTACGAGAAACTGCGCAGGCTTTCCGGCATTGATAGTAGTATTACCACTTATGTTGCTCACCATCAGATCATGCTCTGCAACTGCATCTATTTTGACATCGTCTACCGCCCACCCATTGATGAAGAAACAATTGCCGTCGTATCTAAAGGCATACTGCATTTCATTTGCATTTTCCGGAACAGAGATAAGGTATGTAAATCTGTCCTGTGGTATATTGAGTACTCCAAGCGGTCTTTCCCACAACGGCTGCCAAGTGTTACCATTATCAAAAGTAACATCGACGCCGATGCTTTCTCCGGCATCACCTAAAAAATTAATCAGGTATTGATTGTAGGAAAGAGAAAGTTTTTTATATCCTGAAACAGTAATTTTCGGAGAGACCAACCTGCTGAGGCCAACCTGCATACCGTATGTCATATAGAGTTCCGGCGCCGTTCCTCCTGAGATCTGTGAATTATTGACAGACCAGCCCGGCGGTTGCTCGGCCAGAATCTGCCAACCCGGCGGAACACCTCCCGGTGAATAACTGAAGTTTTCCGAATAGATAGTTTGCTGTCCGTGCATTTGGCTGCTGATGAACATAAGAACAGGAATCGCCGCAATAATTGTAAAGATTTTCTGCATAATGATTATTGTTTGTGATTAATAATACAAATTAACTTTATAAATCTATTGGACGCAATTCGTGTCAGTTGGTAAATTTTTATTATCAATTTTAAGTGCTGACACTTATTTTTAGTTTTAACAGCTGCGGTCTGCAATAATATTCGGTTATAAATCTCATATTTGTAATGATCTAAGTAATAATCAGTCAAAAATGAAACGCTCAGAGATTTTAAAAAATTCCCGCTTCCGTTACCGGTTGTCTATACCTGCTTTTGTTTTATTGGTTATCGGCTTATTACTGGCTTGTCAGCCGGAAGATAAAGATGCGAACGTTTTGCCCGGAGAGCGCTACAAAACTGAATTCGAAGCTATCCGAAAAATGGTTTATGAAAATCCTTCCTTAGCAAGAGAAAAATCAAAAAAAATCATCTCTTCCATCAGCAACAATGATCAGCAATCTAAAATTCTAAGCCTGAAATATATAGGATCTTCCTACGCTTTCGAAACCAATTATTTCGAAGCCATAAAATACTATAAGCAGGCCCTGTTACTTGCGGAGAATATTAATTTTTATTTTGAAATTGCCAATCTCAATAACAATCTGGGAACCATTTATAATGAATTCGGGAACTATCCGTCTGCTTATATTTATTTTGTCAAAGCTCTGAAAAATTATGACCTCGCCGGAACTATAGAGAAAAAAACGGGAACACTCAATAACATCGGCCTGACCTATCTTAATCTTGATAAAAAGGACAAGGCACTTTACTATTTTCAGAAGGCACTTAATTCCAGCAACATCAGTAAAGACACCATTCTCACAGCCACCATCCTGAACAATATTGCCATTTGTAATTTCTCTAAAAAACAACTGAAATCAGGCTTAAATAATCTTCACCGATCCATTCAGCTTTCTCAAAAAGTAAAAAATATTTATGGTGAATGCGTGTCTTACCAGATCCTCGGAAATATGTATCTGGAACGCAATGCGTTTTCCAAATCTCTGGATATTTACAAGAAAAGTGTTGGGATTGCCAAGAATGCCAATCTAATTCATCTTCTGTCTGTGTCGGAGGTTGGAATCGCAAGAGTCCTGCTGGCGCAAGGCCATTTGTCCGAGGCAATGATGTACGCCAAACGTGTGGCTAGTGTAGCCGAAGACCGTGCCAGTCAGTCCCTGAAGGCGGATGCACACCAGCTTCTCTCATCGATCTATGAAAAAAATGGAAATTCACAGCTTGCATTGAAGGAATATCGTAATTACGTCAGGATGAAAGAGGAGATTAACAGTAATACCGTTGTCAACCAGGTTTACGACGTGGAAGTGGATTATCTGAATCAACTTACCGGAATGCAGCGCCTCGAACTGGAGAAAAAGCAACTTTCTATTGATAACAGAAACATTTGGTTGCTGTTGCTTGCTATTGTTTTTATTATGATCGTTGGCGGGCTTTACCTGTCATACAGATATCATAAAAGCAAAGAGAAACTTAAGCTTCAGGAAACTATTATTGAGCTGACCAAGAAGAAATCCCATGCTGCTTTGGAAGCTGAAATCAGGGAAAGGAAACGTATCGGCAGGGAAATTCATGATAGTTTAGGTTACCTGCTTTCTCTGGCCGGACTTAATGCGAGCGTTCTGGAGAAGAAAACCGATCTTCCTGAAACGAAAAAGTCAGAGATCCTGTCTGCGCTGATCCAAAGCATTAATGAAGCTTTCGATGAAGTTCGGAACATATCGCATAATCTTACGCCGTCGCTTCTCTCCGAACAAGGGTTGGCCGGCACTCTCAAAAACATAGCAGATCGGGTGAATCAGACCCATCAATTAAAAATGAGCTATGACACTTTCGGACTTGAGCAGAAGCTGGACGACGTCGTCGAGAATATTCTGTATCGAACCATCCAGGAGATTGTTAACAACACCATTAAACATGCAGAGGCCACGGAACTATTTATTCAAGTTACTAAAGATCAAAATGTTGTAACACTGATGGCTGAGGATAATGGAAAAGGATTTGAGATCACTTCTCTAAAAGAAGGGTCAAATTTCGGACTGACACACATAAGATCCTGGGTAGAAAATTTAAGCGGCAGTATTCACGTCGATTCCAAATTGAAGCGCGGAACCATTACAAGTATTCTAATTCCTATACGTTAATATGAAAGGAGAAAATATAAGGGTTTTAATTGTTGACGACCATCAGCTGATGATAGAAGGCCTGAAGGCTTTGCTGCAGGATGAGGAGAATATTTCATTTGTTGCCGGGGCCACGTCGCATCAAGAAACCATGGCTGTTCTGGAACAACAAAATATTGACGTAATTCTAATGGATATCAATATGCCAGAAACTTCCGGAATTGAAATCACAAAAAAAGTCAAGGAATGTTATCCCGATATCAAAATTGTTGCACTCACCATGCACGATGACATCTCGGTTATTTCCAAGATGATCAGGGCGGGAGCTTCAGGCTATGTGATGAAAAAAACCAATATGCACGAAGTTATAGATGCTGTCAGAACGGTGCACCGCAGCGGAAAGTACCTCAGCGCCGGCGCTCAGAATATCATTATGGATAATTTAATGAGTCCTGAAGAGCTGATGGACGATAAATCTAATGCCAAGCCTTTGCTATCATCAAGAGAAATGGACGTCCTAAAACTTATAGCAACAGAGTTATCTAACGAGCAAATCGGCGAGAAACTTTTTATAAGTGAGCGTACGGTAGAAGTGCACCGACGTAACATCTTCATCAAGACGGGCACCAAAAGTGTTGTTGGCCTTATGAAGTTTGCAATTCAGGAAGGACTGATATCCATTTAGATAGAATATCGAAACAAGCGAAAATGTGAACAGCGAAGTATAGTAAATAGAGATTTTATACAAATGGCTCACAAAATTATTGCGAACAATTGAAGCATAGTTTAATGAATATTCCAATTCTTATTTTTCTAAAGTTGAATGATTCCAAGTTGTAAAAGGAATATAGCTGCCATAATTTTACCTTAAATGGGAGAATAAACGTATTGACTAACACAAATCCCGACATTGGTCGGGATTTGTTATATAATTTAAAATTTTAGTATGCTTTATCTAATCACCTTTTTTATGGTGATGAGGTTTCAAAGCGGTTTTGTTTTTTGCAGTCTCCTTATTATCTCTCTGGCGTTGGTCTAATTTGCCTGTTGACTCCGCTGTCTTTTTTGGACCTGGCTTAATTCCCATTGACAATAAATTTAAAGGTTAATAATCTAAATCATTCATATTTAATGCCAATCCTGTTAAATTTTACTTATTATGATTTTTAAAAGATATAAGCCAATTGATCATTCTTAATTCGCTCTGTTCTTTTCCTCAAATTTAACATTTCGATCCTGTGCTTTTACCTTTTTATTTCCAAAACTATAGGTCAACGAAACGGTCAGGTTCCGTCCGTCATAGTAATTGTTGAATGAGTGAACAGAATTCTGATAATATATTTCCCCGTGACTTTTAGCCTGGCGGAATATATCAGAAACATATACATTCATCTGAAGATCTTTGTTCATCATATTTAATTTGACGCCGGATGTCAAATTCCCGACAAAATAAGAATAAACATTACCCATATTCGAAGGCAGTCGGAACCAGTAATTCATAAAAAACTGGATTGTTTTGTCTTTTTTTAAAGCAAAACTATTCTGGAGGTTGAAAGTCGTGCTGTTTCCTTTTCTGGAAGCTGCGTCGGTCGCAAAAACCTGCGTTTCCATATAAGAGAAATCACCTGAATAATTTAATTCCCAGAAACTGAATAAAGTGTCTGAAAAACTTACGGAAATCCCGGTACTGTTTTTATTAAAGAAATTATAGAAGTTGCTGGTCTTATTTTCTCCATCTAAAACTACGAGCTGGCTGAAAGCATCTAATTCTCTCTGAAAATACGCAGAGGCAGAAAATTTCCCTTTATACAGGTAAGAAAGTTCAAAATTATGATTGATCGAAGGATTTAAAGCCGGGTTTCCGGAATAGTAGGAATTAATATTCGTATACCAGCGAAATGGATTGATGGCACGGAAGCCCGGCCGGTTGATCCTTTTTGAGTAATTGATATTGAAAGTATTGTCATCATCAGCTTTGTATGATAGATAGAAGGTTGGAAACAGTTTACCATAAGAAGTTTCGGTCTGCTGTCCGGTGGAGGCTGATATACCATTAACGGTCGAATATTCATACCGTAAGCCCGCTTTGACAGTCCATTTTTCTGTCAGTTGCTTTTCCATGCTCATATAGCCAGCATAGTTCTTTTCTTTATATTTAAACAGATTGGTTCTCAGCGGATCTGTAATATAAGTTCCGTTGATCAGATTCTGGTATCTGATGTCGGAGTTGTTATCAAAGGTGGTGAATTTAATACCTGTCTCTGTCTTTGCAAATTCAAACGGAAGCGTGAGATCTGCCTGACCGGAATATATTTTGTAATCGAGTTCAGACGGTGTTTTTACGATGAAGGCATTGCCGGAACTGTCTTCCGTTGTGAAATCAATATTGCTTTCGGGCGTATTGGAAAAATAATTTCCGGTAATACTCAATTTGTTATCCCGCTTTCCGAATTTCAGATCATAGTAGGCGCTTATGGTGTTGTTTTTATTTTTAGTGCGGTGCTCTGCGTAAGTAGAGAGCGTGTTGGTATAGTTTCCTTTTTGAAAATAATCTGAAGTGTTCGTTATATCCATTCCGGAGTTTCCCATTCCGTAATCGTAGACCAATCCCAGACTTGATTTTTTATTGAGCTCATAATCTATGCTATAATTAATTCCGCCGCCGTTCCAGAAATCTCTCCTGTCATCTGAGCTTGCCATTCCGTCAACACCAGTGATCTTGTAGTTCTCATACGAATGTTTCTGGCTGTCATATTGCCTGAGCTTCAGTGATGACCTTAGTTTTTCACCTTGATAATTGACCGTTGCGGAATTGGAAAATCCGGCATAGGTGGTCTGAAAAAGACTGGTTGTCAGGTTGCCGCTCCAGCCCAAGTCCTGGTTTTTCTTCAGAACGATATTAATCAGCCCGCTATTCCCCTGAGCTTCATATTTGGACGGCGGTGCGGTGATGACCTCTATTTTTTCGATGTTTTCCGAACGCAGACCTTTAAGGTAATTGATAAGCTCAGTTCCTGTAAGGTTCAGCATTCTGTCATTGATCATCACCGCGATCCCGCTTTTCCCGACCATGGATATCCCTGCATTTTCATCCACTCTGACCTGTGGTGTGTTGTTGAGCGCTTCTATGCCATCCATTCCCTGCGAAGCAATAGAATTGGCAATATTAAAGACCAACCGGTCCGCTTTTCTTTCGATCAGTTTCTTTTTCGCTGTTACGACTACGCCTTCGATCTCTTTTTCGGGCTTATTTTCAAGAGCAAAATCGTGTTTTGTAGTGCCGTTGACCGTGATATCATCTTTTAAAACTTCGATACCGTCAAGAATACAAACTATTTGATAAATTCCATTTTCAGGAAGTTTCAGAGTGAAATTTCCTTTTTCGTCGGAGATGATAGTTTGCTTGATTTGATTTTTAGAGGCAATGATCTCTGCATATGAAACCTCATTCCCTGATCGTGTGATCTTTCCTGTGATACTTTGTGAGAAAGCGAGAAAAGGAGTTATTAAAATAACTGAAAGCAATGTCTTCTTCATGATTGTATTAATAGTTCATTATTATGACAATCCTGAGCAACTCCCTGTTACATGCAGCTCCTTTTTTTGTAATGGACAGTGGCTTCATTTTTAATAGTGGGAAAGATTATTGCTTGTCCGACACGTTAAAAATTCAGAGATGAATGATTGAAAAATGATATAGAGTGTAAACCTTAGATTAGAAAGTGGTCAATTTGATGTCACACTTTAATCGTCGGCCTAAGACTTTTCGTATCTGCTGATATCTGTTATAAAGAAGAGCTCAGATTAAAAATCCGAGCTCTAATTTTTTACTTACACACTTATTGTGTAGATTTTTTTATAATTAATTTTTGATAAATTTAATTGTTTCAGTTCCGTTTTCTGTTATAATATTGACCAGATAAGTACCTTGCATTAGATTGTGTACATTTACTTGTCTTTCTCCGTTCAGATCTTTCTCCAAAATCTTTTTACCGTCAATCGAAACAACAACGATCTTATTAATTTTAATTTCACTATTGAAATTCAAAGTTTCTCTAACAGGATTTGGATAAATTTTTACCGTTGATATCTTATTATTCACAACATTTAATGTTTCATTGAAAGCTTTTACGGCTAGTGGCTGTGATGACTCACACCCAGCAACTGTTTGTGTGGCATAATAAGTTGTATCATTAATAATCATTGTGGTTAATGGTAGCGCTCCTGTATGGTTTGACGCATTATTTTGTGTAGCATACCATTTAATATTTTGACCGGTAACGGCTAATACGCTCAAAGTATTGCCCGCTTCGAAGCTTTGGACAGAAGCACCGGTCGGTGCTTGAGTTGTATTCACTGTCAATGTAGCACCGTTAGATGTAGCGCTTGGTGAGCAATTTCCTGAAACCACTACACGGTATTGGTATCCGTTAAGTCCGGCCGTTGCGCCTGTAACCGATAGGGTAGCAGTTGTAGCACCAGAGTAAAGGCTGTTATTGCTGATGTTTGTAAACCCAGCTCCTTCGTTCACCTGCCATTGGTAAGCCGTTGCGTTGCTTGCAGTCGCAGAGAATGTAGTGTTTGCTCCTGCGCAGATTGTGATGGAGGAAGGTTGAGATGTGATTGCAGGTGCAGTACAAGAACTGTAATAAGTTATTCCCGTTGGAACATTTATTTGTGTTGTTGTATCACTCGATTTAATCGCTACCCAATTATCCCTGTTTAATATTGCAGCTTTTAATGCTGCAAGTGAACTAAAAGGCGCTCCATTCCCGTTGAATTGCCCTCTTGTGTAATTCTGAATATCTGTTTGGGGCGCAGTTGGCTTGTAAAACCCAATCCAGAACGCACTGTTAGAATCTAAACCTGGTGGCATGTTAGAGGAATTTGTAGAAGTTGTACAACTACTTCCTGATCCAATATTATCCCAACCCGCATCCGTAGTATAGACCGCATAATATCCATTTGGGCAATAATTCCAATGAAATCCTCCGACAATGACCACACCAGACGCCGAAGGATTTCCATTTCCACCTTGGAAAATTATCATTTATTTGATTGTTTAAGTCAATTTTATTGTCAATATCACTTAGGATCTTGGCAATTTTTTTTTGTTTTGTTAAATTAGGGAATGCGAACCTTAAATTTCCTATATCAGAAGGAGTTACAGAAGGATAAGCCGATACAGAATTTTCTGCAATCGTATGAAGATGATTTGTTACCCATTTTTGTGTGAGTAGATAATATAAAAATTTTGGTTCCACATTATCTGAGAAAACATCAATGGTGGCAAATCCTGTCGAAACAATAGCATTTTCTTTTTCGATACTATTAAAAAAGCCATAATGTTCTTGATTAGGTCTCACAGTAGAATATACAATGGTATTTTGTTTAATCTTTCGTTTTGCTCTGCTTGGATAATTTTCTTTTAACTCTTGCCAACTATCAATTTTACCTTTAGTTATACTACTGGTATCAAGATAATTAATTAATTCAAATTTATCTTTATTGGTTATTGAAGATTGATTTAGTTTTGCTACTTCATCAATTCTAAAAATGTATTTCATTGTTAACTAATAAATTTTCGGTGTGCAATTTTCACATTAGCCTGATTTACCATTGCATAATGTAACGTTGTATCAATTTTAACGTGACCTAATAACTTCTGAACCTGCTCAATAGGCATTCCTTTATCGATTGCCATAGTTGCTAGAGTTCTTCTGAATTTATGGGGGTGCACTTTATTTATTTTGGTTTTTTGCCCCAGTTTCCGCAATACACTTTCAATTCCACCAATAGAAAGTCGCTGATTAGGCTTTGATAAAGAAACGAATAAAGCTTCATTATCATCTTTTCTTGTTTGAAGATATTCTTTGAGGTGAATCTTTGTTCTTGCATCAAAATAGACTTCACGCTGTTTGTTTCCTTTACCTGTAACAATACAAGAACGCTCGTGGAAATCAATGTCATTTATATTTATTTTTACAAGCTCGCCAACTCTAATACCAGTGGAGCTTAACATTTCGATAAGGGTTAAATCTCTTATTTGCTTGCAGTTGTCTCTAAGTATTTCTATGTCTTCATCACTAAGTACCTCCTTTATAGTTCTGGCGGTCTTCACTTTATGAATCCTTCGTACAAGACTTTTTAAAATATAATCTTCATCTTCTAACCAAGAAAAAAAACTTGAAAATATCCTACGAATATTATCTATGGTGACTTTACTAGATTTTTTTACTTCCTGATATTCTGAAAGATAAAATCTTAAATCATTAGTAGAGATTTCCGTAACTTTCTTTTTTAATTTTTGAAACAGAGTATCTATGGTCGAAAAATAATATTTCAATGACTTTTCAGAACAACCTTCCACTTTTTTTGATGAAATAAATAAATTTAAAACGCTTATATTATCAGTTCCCAACTCATCTTCAGTATTATTTTTTTGAGTAACTATCACAGAATGAAAAGATTGATGTATTACCTTTTCAAGCATCATTAACTGTTGAAAGTTTAAAACTGTTTGCATTGCATTAATTATTTCTTGCTTCACTAATTCCTTCATTGTACTTATTTTCTTAAATTTTTGAAGTCGCAAAGGAATGAAAAACAAAAATAGCCATAGTCGTACAATAAATGATAATTTAGAACGTATGGCAAAAACGCTGTACGACTATTGGTTTGTACAGTTCGACTTCCCTGACATAAACGGAAAGCCTTATAAATCAAGCGGTGGCAAGATGATTTGGAATGAAGTTTTGAAAAGAGAGATTCCCGAAGGTTGGGAAGTGAAAAATTTATTTCAAACAACAAAAGTTCAGTGAGGGATTTTGTACCCATTTCTCATCGCTTTATGGATAAGATTTTCGCTGTAACATCTCTGTGAATGGCCTCAAATAGGACATTGGCAAAAAAGTGGTAAAATCCTAATTTAAATTTTACGTAGTAAAAGTAGAAATTTTTGCTGAAATCTGCAAGTAAAAAAAGATCAAAAATTGAACAGGTTATGTTAATGTTCAATCTCTACAAATAATTAAAATCGAATTAAAATTAAATTTTGTGAAAACTATGAACTTCAAAAAATACGCTACACTATTTAAGTTTGTACACAATGCAAATAAGTCTATAAAGAGATATAAATTATTATAATTTTATTGCAACTTTTATCTGTTGAATTTATATATGAGAACAGTTTTAGGCTAATTACATTAATCGAATCTTAAAATAGAACTCAGCATTGATTTAACTTAAGGTTTTATTTGAGAAATCCCAATCACTGTTTGGGATTTTCTATTTAAGAAAAGCTAATAAATTAATTTTTTATTTTTTATTTCTTTTTCCGGTAGCCTTCAACTCCCTGCCAAAATCCAACATCACCACCTTACTTCCCTGAAACGGATTATATGATGGCTGATAATCAATATAGCCCGAAGAATGGAGATTCTTCAGGCATTTATGATAGGTGGCTTTTGAGCGGATTTTACTGATGCGCATCACTTCATCGCGGGAAATACTGACCGGATTTCGGAAACGGCTGAAATTCCAGAACTGGAATAAGGCTAAATAGAGGCTGATGTGCGATGGATTAAGCGTATTATCCTGAGCCACCTTTTCATAGAAAGCTGTAAGATGTTTAATATAATTCATAATTTAGTTTCGGTGCTTCGAAATATCATTGCTTATTTTTCAGCATTTCTTCAATGTCTTTGTAATTGTAATATAGTGTCCCACCGACACGGGTGTAAGATAAAGTTCCATTGATGCGTAGCTTCTGCAATGTCCCGGAGGAGATTTTCAGAAGTGCTTTGACCTCTGACGAACGCAGCCATAATTTCTGCTGGGAAATTTTTATTTGAAACAGGTTTTGTAGGTCTTCCAGCAATTCTGTTCTAAATTCCTGAAGGTCTTCTTTGGTGATTAGGTTTACGATCATAACTACTTCATTTTTGTTTTTGACTTAGCTTTCTTCTACAAAGTTGCAGCATTAAAACATTGAAAAAAATAGTGTTAGAGGGACGTGGGCTAAATAAGAACAATCTGGATGATGAAGAAATCTTTTGGAGATTAAAAAAGGATAATTATATAAATATTCGTGACTGATGGCAATAGATTTGCTAATTTTAGAACAACCAATAAAAATATTAGCTATGAATTTGTCTTGAATTGTACTTGATCATTTTAATAATCATCTATGCCCAACAAATGAAAATCTCAGGCTGTACAAGGTGTAATCTAAAGTCTTTAGTGATTATAGGTTTTTCTCTTGTCGACTCTATACTTTTTAAAAATTATTGATCAAATTATAAAAAATACTACTATGTCAAAAAATGTGGCAGAGCAGATTGTCGAAATGCTCGAAAGTGCCAATGTTAAAAGAATTTACGCTGTTACAGGTGACAGCCTCAATCATCTTAACATCGCTGTAAAAAAAAGCAGTATCCAATGGATTCATGTAAGGCACGAAGAAGCCGGTGCTTATGCTGCTGCAGCAGAAGCTGAATTAGATGGCTTTGCCGTTTGTGCAGGAAGCTGCGGACCAGGCCATGTCCATCTGATTAACGGTGTCTATGAAGCTCATCGGTCTCATGTCCCAATGCTGGTCATTGCATCAACGATCCCAAGCAATGAAATGGGAATGGATTACTTTCAAGAAACAAACACGATCAAATTATTTGATGATTGCAGTTACTACAATCAAATGATTACAAGGCCCGAGCAGGTAGGGCGAACAGTACAAACGGCAATCCAGCATGCGATCTCAAAAAAAGGAGTAGCAGTAATAGGCCTTCCTGGTGACGTTTCAGAAATGGAGGCAGAGGAAACTGAAACATCCACCACTATCTTTAAAACAAATCCGGTGATTCGCCCATCAGACGATGAATTATCCCATTTGGCTGAATTAATAAATCAGCATCAAAAAATAACCATCTATTGCGGTATTGGTGCAGAAAAGGCCAATGTGGAAGTCGCTGAATTGGCAAAGTTCCTTAAGGCACCGGTTGGGTATTCTTTCAGAGGAAAAATGGGTATTCAGCCAAACAACCCGAATGAAGTGGGTTTGACCGGACTTTTAGGATTACCTTCGGCTTATCATGCAATGCACGAGGCCGATTTGCTTCTGCTTCTGGGTACTGATTTTCCTTACCAGGCATTTATGCCGGTAAAAAATAAGATAGTACAGATTGACTCATCACCAGAAAGACTGGGTAGAAGAGCAAAGCTGGAATTAGGCCTTACGGGTGATATCAAAGAGAGTATCAAAGCATTGTTGCCATTGCTTAAAGAGAAAAAAGATGTTGAGTTTCTCAACCAGAAGCTGGAATTTTACAGCAAAGTGAAGCAGCAGCAGCTGACTTATGTGAAGGATTCCGGGTCAGAAAATGCCATACAACCTGAATTTGTGGCACACACTTTAGACCTATTGGCGGCTAGAGATGCTATTTTTACGGTAGACACAGGTATGTGCTGCGTCTGGGGTGCTCGTTACATCACCGGCACAGGAGAGAGAAAAATGCTGGGTTCATTCAATCACGGTTCCATGGCTAACGCTATGCCTATGGCCATCGGCGCATCACTGGCTCATCCGCAAAGGCAGGTTATTGCAATGTGTGGTGATGGTGGACTATCAATGCTTCTTGGTGATATGGCCACCATTTTTCAATATAAACTCCCGGTCAAACTAATTGTCTTTAACAATAGAAGTCTTGGGATGGTTAAACTGGAGATGGAAGTTGGTGGAATGCCCGACAACGAAACAGATATGGTTAACCCTGATTTTGCAATGATTGCCCATGCGATGGGTTATCCCGGTAAAAATGTTAGGAAAGCTGAGGAGTTGGAGCAGGCTATTAAAGATTGCTTATCATATGACGGCCCTTATCTACTGAATATTTTCACCAATCCTAATGCCTTAGCTTTGCCCCCGAAGGTTGAACTTCAACAGGTGCTGGGTATGACTAAATCCATGGGACAGTTAATGTTGGGTGGTAAACTTCAGGAAGCAATGGACACCGTTAAAAGTAATTATAAGCACCTTAAGGACCTAATTTAATACCATCTCCATCAACGTGAAGTTTCTCGATCCGGTTGTGAACATACAACCGGATTTTAATTATTCTATTACTTTATCGTCTTTAAAGCTCAGCACTAATTTAATATATTAATCAGACAGGAGTGGGCGCAATAATCAGATCAATCGGGGTTGCAAATTTTTTTGTTTTCACCAGTATGTCAGGAAGAGAATTTTGGCCAAGTTCGATACTGAATTACGGCAGGCTGTTGTGAAGAGCATCAACAAAATAAGTTTTCTTCTGTAAATTAGGTCAATCCTATATTTATCAGATCAAAGTTTTTACTTAATTTTGATATAACATAAATATGAAAAATGAATATCAGTAAGCAGACCGTTTTATTGGTTGATGATCACAGCATTGTCAGAAAAGGAGTGTATCTTCTTATAAAAAAATATTTTGGTGATCCTACGGTCTTTGAAGTTGCTTCCATTAACGAAGCTATTTCAATTGTCAAAAAAAATCCAGTACACTATATTATTTTAGACATAAATTTTCCTGAAGGCAACAGTCTTAGTTTTGTCGAGTATCTGCGCTCAATAAATAATGATGATATTAAAATACTCATCTTCTCGGCACTTGATGAAAATATCTACGCTTTCAAATATATAAAAGCCGGAGCCAATGGCTTTCTGAGTAAACTTACTGAAGAACATCAACTGGTGTATGCGCTTGGCCGGTTTTTTGAGAATGGCAAGTATATGAGCGAAGAGCTGAAAGACCGACTGCTCGATAATATGATGAGAAACAAAGGCGGAAATGATCTGAATGCCCTATCGGTTCGTGAATTGGAGATCGCCAGACTCCTCGCTAACGGACATTCAAATAATTTTATAGCATTCTCGCTCAATATTCAGAAGTCGACTGTTAGTACTTATAAGACAAGAATATTTGAAAAACTGGGTATTACTAATATACCTGCGTTAGTAGAAATTTTGAAGATTAATTAGAATTCGAACTCCAGAAGAATTCTTGTTCCTTCATTTTTTCTGCTGTATATCTGCATTTTACAATTGATAAGTGGCAATAATTCTTTAATTACTCTCATCCCAACTTTTGAATCAGATTCTTTGCCGGGGTCATTAATCATGGCAATTTCATACTCTGTCATTCCAATGCCGGTGTCCAGAAATGAAATTGCAAGCCTGCCGACGGAAGCTGAAACTGAGATTTCCAGATATCCGGAATGGGTATATTTCACAGCATTGTCTATGATATTATGAACAATGATGCTTAGTACATCCGGATTTGTATTAACAACTGTTTTATTATCAATTTTATTAATTATTTTCAGTTGCTTAAACTCAGCAATGGCATTGAAGAACGATAATCTTTTATTGATAAATTTCTTAAGGTAAACTTTTTCGGTTTTACTGAAGCTATTGTTTATAAAGACCTTATTATAATGCAATGTGGATTCTATGAAAGAAGTAATCTTGGAAATGGAATCCTGGATGGATTGTACAATTTTTTCCTTTTCTTGCCAGGGAACTGAACTGTCCAGCAGGAAATCAGAACTCATTTTAATATATTTTAATGGCGTTGTTATATCGTGGGTTATGGTGGTTATGAATTTTTTTTTCCTGATAAGCTGCGCATAGAGTTCTTCCCTGGTGGCTGATAATGATTCGACGGTTTTCCTTAGCTCTATGGTGCTCTGTTCTATTTTTTTGTTCAGTAATATCTTCTCTCGGGTAATTTTTTTTAATCTTGCAGAATAGACCGAATAGACGATCGCCAGAAAACTTAGAATGATAAAAATCCTGAAAATTGTGGTTTCCCAGTAAGCAGGCTTTACAGTCAGGATTATGGTCTTGTAAATATAACGAGATGAGAAATTTTTAAGTTTTCTGAACGTGATTCCATGCTTTCCTGTGTACAGGGAATTGATATATAAACTTCTCGTCTCATCCAGGCGTTGCCAGTTTTTATTATCTATTTTATATTCAATCCAATCATTCTTTATATTTCCATAGTTGGTATAATCCAGAAAAATTCTTAAGTTATCAAAATTCCTTTCCAGACTTATTTCATCCTTTGCATATATCTCCTTATTATTAAGAGTTATTTTATCAATGTAAAAATTTTCGCTCGGTAATACAGGGCGGGCTTCATTTATTTTAATAAATGCAAGTCCATCCATAGATGGAAAAACAATATTGTTAGCTAAATTAAGTCCGTTGATGTTATTTCCACCGTTAAACTCTATCGTGAGGAGACCATCAGCAAGCGTATATTTCTGTATATAAATATTACTTACCTTCCGGTAATAATAATCGATCAGATCCGTTTTTCTTACTTGGAATAATCCGTTATTGGATGAGAGCCAGTAATAACCTTTGTTATCATCTATTACACAATGGACATAAGCAAGTGTATGTTGATTCGTTTTAGGCGGACTGTATACTTTCCCGGCTTTGTACATATACAGACCCTTGCCATAGCTTTCTATCCAGACTACATTATCCGCATTGCCGTTGATGCTTCTGAAATTGATTTTGGGAACCAGGCAACGGATCACTCTCGTATTACTGTGAAAATAATAAAGACCGGTTTCTGCTGCCAGAAGCAGTTTGTCATTTCCAAGATCGAAAATGCCTCTTACAGTTATGGGAACAACGTAGAACTTTAGTTCGAGAATCTTTCCTTCTCTTAATATAATATAGCCAAGCTTACATCTTTTTTTCTGCCAGGCAGATAGCCATATTCTTTCATCTTTTCCCTTGGAAATAGTGCAGATCGACGAGTGATCTGTTCCAAAATTTAAAAGTGGTGTCAGTTTTTTATTAAAATACTGGTAAAGAATTTCATTTCTTTTAAAGAGATAAGTTTGCGGAACTTCTGTTGTTAGGATTCCGTAATTGTCAGATCCTTTTGGAAAAGGTAATATAGTTTTGATGCCTTTTTCGTCCAACACTTCACCCTGACTGGTAACAATATTGTTTCCGGATTTTTCTATAGCGTTGAAAATATTATTTGAAGAATTACTGACCACATTTATAAAATGCTTTCTGGTCACCAGTAAACCTTTAGCACTCGTTCCCAGGAAGAGTGTTCTATCCTTTTCCTCATAATAGATACTTGATAAGGAAAGCTTGCGGATATCTTTATTCTCATAGATCGGGGTTGCTGCAATTTTTTTATCATCATATTTAATAAGGTAGATTTTTTCTCCTGACCTGATGAAGACCTGCTGATTGGCATTATTGATAAAATAGGAAACATTTTCAGGATCATTTTTCAGGGGTAAAGTAAAGAAAGTTCTGGAACCATCAGGGTTGATCTGCTCAACCATATTGGGATTCCTCATATAAAACAATTTGTTGTTCAGCAGAAAAAAACGGTAATACAAATAGTTCTCACATTTTGCAATATATTTTTTTACACCATTATCCTGATAGAACAAATTATAATTATCCAGGAGATAGAACTTTTTTTTGGTTATGAAAAAATGAAACCTGTTTTTTTTAATATGTTCCATATTGTGTTGCAATAATCTTTGCAGGTTTTCAAATCCAAATATAGACACATCTCTGAATAATTTTTCACTGCTGTCATCTACCGTTCGCGCATTTCTTTTTGTTATCAGGGTAGGGATTTCTCCGGAGTTATAAAATGTGAACAGCCAGTCATCGGCAGCGCTGCCGTCTATCAGTATGGTTCTATTTTCTACACCGGGAATACTCATATCATATCTTTTGAACGAACTGCCATCAAAACGAACCAGTCCGTTGTCTGTGGATATCCACAGAAAACCGTACTTATCCTTTACAATAGATTTTACGGTGTTTTGAGGGAGCTTATCTTCCTGGCTGCTGTACCATCTTTCGTAGGAGTTGGTGTACTGGCTTTTTGCCCAGAAAAAAATAAGAAAGCTGAACAGGTAAAATCGTTTCATAACATACAATGTTGCAAAAAAAAGTAAAAAATAATGTTCCTTTTGTAGAACTATTACTACAATGTGTAGTAATAGTTCGGCTTATATATCATATAAGTTCTAACACTACTCGTAATCCAGAGCTATAGATTTGCTGAAGTAAAATTAGGGAAACTTATTAGGATATCTCATAAAAGAATAAGCGTCCTGATTTTTTTAAATGCAAATGATGATTTTTTATTTCGCTGATAACCATTGTTCTATGGCATTCGGCCGCAAGGCATTTAATTGAAACACAAATTATTTAATCTAAAATTGGTCAGCGGTGGATATAGACAATAAGATGTTTGCCAATGTATTTTCGGTAAGCATTTCAAAAGTTTTAATGCTTTGTCTTTTCTCATGTAATATGTTCGGGCAGTCGTTCTCAATAGATAACCCGGATATACATATCGTAAGCGGAACTATCGTTGTTTTTGATGCTGAACTTAAATTGCCTGCAGAGCACCCGGAATCTTCAATACCAAAAGTTTCCACTGCCAAAAAAAGAAGTTATAAAGTAAAAACACTTTCAGTCCGACTTAAAAGCAAAAGTTTCAAAAAGAAAGCCGATAAACCGGAAGATGATCAATTTTTTTTGGCTGGCGGCCCGGGCAGCAGCTACGCATTTGGGCTTTACAAGAATACCAGTTCTGCAGCAGTATTGGCTGGCTCGCAATTCTACAAATTTATTTCTGCTACACCTGTTTTCTGTCTTCTTCTGCTTGTAAACTGCGGTATATTAATGCTCTTGTATCTGAGATATAGCAGCGTCTCACTTACTAAGATATCTGCATTGCTTTGCCGGCGTCCTCCGCCATTCCGATTGTAGATCAGACTCACAACCAGGCATAAAGAGCATTACAAATGATTAAACCCAATGATGCTTTTATGCTCAGCTTAACACACATTAAACTATTAAAATCAAACAAAATGATAAAAAAAATTATATTTATTTTAACACTATCTTCTGTCGCATTGTCGGCTCAGGTGGGGATTAATACAACAACACCCAATGCGACCCTTGACATTACTCCAAAAACTACTGATGGCAGCAAGCCGGAGGGGCTGCTTGTACCGCAATTAGATGGCAATGCGCTAAAGACCGCATACGGTGCAGCCCAAAAAGGAGTGATTGTGTATGCTAAAACAGCAGCAAGTCCCACAGATACCAAAACAGTTAATGTTACTGCGGAAGGCTACTATTATTTTGATGGAAGCGTATGGCAGAGAATGACAGGAGCGGCGGCAGGTGATACCACTAATGATGCCTGGATCAATGATACCACCAATGGTCTGGTAAAGTTAGGAACCAAAGCAGATGGAACAGCTAGGTCGGCAGGTACAGATTTTGTCGCCAAAGATAATGGACAAATGGGAATAGGAACAAACAGCCCGGATGCCAGTGCAGTATTAGAAGTGGCTTCTGCTAACAAAGGAATGCTTATCCCCAGAGTTGCTTTAACAGGTTCTACCGACCAAGCAACGATACCTTCTCCTGCTACCGGATTAATGGCATATAACACAGGAGCGGCAGGTCTAACCTTTAAAGGATTCGTATTTTGGAATGGTACAGAATGGAGATCGGTGAATAACAATCCTACGATAGCTCCTGCTATTACGAGTCTTAAATGTACAGATGCTTATCTTGAGCCCAATACACTTTCAGCAGGAATTGCTTACACAGGAGTACTTAAAGTTCCATATACAGGTGGAAATGCAGGTCTGTTTTCCGGAGGAACTGTAATAAACTCAACAGTTAATACGGGATTAACAGCAACGTTGAATAGTGGGGAACTTGAAAATGGGTCGGGGGTATTGAGTTACACCGTAAGTGGTACACCATTACAAAATAGTCCGATAGTAGCCAACTTTAATCTTGGTTCTAGTGTTTTTGGGGCGACAGGTTGTACAGCATCAGTAGGTGATGCGGTAGGGACAAATGTAAATGTAAAGAAAATAATATATACCGCAGTTAGTGGAAATGGTGCTTATACCATAAAAATGGATGATATGGAATTTAAAATTGATCCGGGTTCCGGTGGATATGGTAATGTATATGCAAGGTTTACTTCTAATCCTTCATTGACGACAAGCATGCGAGGTTTAAACTATTGGATATCTAGTTCTTCGGGATATTACTCTTCTAATTTCACAATAACATCAACGAATGCTAATTCTTTGTCCTGGAATCTCTTGGGAGATGGTAATGGAGGTTTTAATAATTCATCAGAATTAGAGTATCAAGCTGATTTGGTTGTTCCAGGAAGAAATGTTCTGTATCGGGTATTAGCAACAAGATTCAGATCTGTAGGATCTGATGCGGTATATGTACTTACCGTTTCCAAATACTAGAATATACGATCTCAAAGATTTTCAATATGTAATTTAAAAAATGTAGCCCCTAATTTTTCACGGTTGCCGATGACGTGAACATCTTGCTCTTGCCGGTTTTAGATAAAAAAGGAGATTCGGCCTAAGTGCTTAGAGCAAGTCTCACGCACGCGTCTGCAATACTACAACCACTACGTTAATTATCCTAACCCTGATAGTATAGGAATCCTGTTAGGGTTTTATAAAACACTTTACTAACCATGTAAAAATAAACAACAATGGCAACAATCCTCCATAAAATCAAAGCATATCTGTATGATAATGTTTTAACCAAAGATAACCCCAATGATTTCATAGCCCGAACGGTTAGCGAGCGCTCACTAAACGTGCAGGATATCTGCCAGGCGGCGGTCCAGCGGGGCGGGGCAGATGTGTCCGCACCGGCTATGGCCCATGCTGTAGAGCTGTTCCTGAGCGAGATGGCCTACCAGCTGTGTGACGGCTACTCCGTGAACACAGGCTATTTCACCGCCAGCACTACCATCCGCGGGGTTTTTGATAGCCCTTCGGAAATGTTTAATAAGGATAAGCACAGTGTGCTGTTCCAGTTCAACCAGGGCGAGAAGCTGAGGGCGGAGGTGCCCAACATCCAGGTGGACATCCTGGGAGTGGCGGAGGCGTCTGCCATCATCCTGCAGGTGACGGATATGAAAAGCGGCTCTGTGAATGACCTGCTGACACCGGGCAGAAACCTGAAGGTCAGCGGCAGCAAGATCAAGCTGGCGGGAGACCATCCTTCATTAGGCGTGTTCTTTATCGATCCCAAAGGGTCTAGGATACAGGTAGACCCGTCCGATATTGTGGTCAATAATCCGTCCGAACTGATGGTTCTGATCCCCGAATTGCCAGCCGGGAGCTACAGCCTGGAAGTAGTGACGCAGCATACTGCAGGTGCCCTGCTGAAAGATCCGAGAACAGCTGTGCTGGACAAGGTTCTGACGGTGATGTAATGAGCATTTGTCAATACCGCCTTGACCGTCCGTCTTCCACAGTATTGGCTGCCCGATCACGGATGCCTTGACCGTGCGTCTTTTGTGAGGTTGGCGGTAAGACCACAAACCGGGCTGAACATTGGCGTTCAAAGGCGCTTATCTTTTTAAAAGAATTTTACATCCCTGGCGGGCGCTATAAAATAGAATTTTATTAACACTACCGATGCAGTTTTCTCTTTTCATTTTGAATAGGATGATAAAAAAATTATTGGAAACTGAATGCTGCATCATTTTAAAAAAATCAAAACAATAAGAATACACAAATGTACCGATGCAGTTTTTCTTTTTTCATTTTGAATATGATGATAAAAAAATTATTGAAAACTGAAGGCTGCATCATTTTGATAATATCAAAGCAACACACACACACACAAATGTCACTATAAATACGGATGCAGTCTTTCTTTTTCTATCATAGGACCAATCATTAATTTATTGAAACTGAAAGCTGCATCATTTTTACAAACAAAACACAAATGACGGAAATGATAAACAAGATAGGACCTCTGTTTCAAAGAGTCACCTCTAGCGGGGAAAAGCTTCTATATATAGATGGGTTGCGGTTCTTTGCAGTGATGAGCGTCTTCATCTTTCATTTCATAGACTATTATGAAGATCATAACACACGTTTTGAAAGCTATAGCAAAGTAGATGATTACCTGGAAGGCAGGGTCATTGGTGTTATCTTATTTTTTGCCATCAGCGGCTTTATAATCGCCATGCCATTTTACAACAGCTATGTTCACAAGGCTAAGGTTTTCAGCATAAGGGATTATTTTTTGAGAAGATTTACACGGCTTGAACCACCTTATATCATTCATCTTTTGATCTTGTTTTTTCTCTCGGTGTTTGTACTTAAAACCAAAAGCTTCAGTGAAACGCTGCCGCATCTGCTGGCATCGCTTTTCTATTGCCACGAGATCATCTTCAGGGAGATGCCTCTGCTGAACACGGTTCTTTGGACCCTGGAGATCGAGATACAGTTTTATATCCTGGCGCCATTGCTGGCACAGGTTTTCAGATTGAAGGCTTTGCCGAGAAGAGTCATTCTCGTGATGCTGATCCTGGTTTTTTTGTTCGTTAAACCATTACAATTTGAGATTCCCACGGTGTTCTGCTATATCCATTATTTTTTGATTGGATTCTTGGCTCTGGATCTTTACAAAAGCCATACAAGCAGATACAGCAGGCGATTATGGTTTGATGTAATTTGTGTACCGGCCATTATCCTGCTATGGTACATCACAGTGGAGTATGTCACCGT
>CAJYLO010000024.1 GCA_913776245.1 uncultured Chryseobacterium sp. | reverse complement strand
CGAGAGAAAATGAACCTGAGAATTTTGAAGATTTGCTGATGCTGAAAGGTGTTGGTCCGCGAACGATGCAGTCTCTGGCTTTGGTGAGTGAAGTGATTCACGGGGCGCCTTCCAGATTTACAGACCCGGCTCGTTTTTCTTTTGCGCACGGCGGAAAAGACGGTCATCCGTTTCCTGTTCCGACTAAAACTTATGACGAAACGATTTCCATCCTGCGAACCGGAATTGAGAAATCTAAGTTGGGGAACACGGATAAGAATCAGGCGATTAAAAAGTTACACGAAATTGCCGTAAAAACTGAAGAGAATTTCACACCGGATTTTAGTCTTGAAAAAGTGATAGAAGAGGAGCGACAAAACTCGTGGCGATTTGGTGGGAAAACTGTTTTTGGCGATGCTAAACCGCAGAAAGGGAATGGTGGGATACAATTGAGTTTGTTTTAGCGTTGTTAGCTGTTTTTGCAGTAAGGCGTTTTAAGCTTGTAGTAGCTAACTTTATACTTACAGTAACGAGTTTTATAGTTGCAGGCGCTAAAATTATACTTACAGTACGACGTTTTATGCTTGCAGGAGCTAACTTTATACTTGCAGTAAAGCATTATATAGTTGCGGATGCTAACTTTCTAATTGCAGTGAGGAGTTTTCTTTTTGCAGTAGCCAACTTTCTATTTTTAGTGAGGAGTTTTCTTTTTACAGTTGCTAACTTTCTGATTTCAGTGAGAAGATTATTTTTATTAATCATGATTTTTTATTTTAGTAGGCACGGATTGCAAATCCGCGTCATCGAGATTTTAATGGAGAAGTTTTAAATTAGCAATTCAAATAATTATAATGAAAAAATGTTTATTACCTCTCACATTAATACTATTTCTTTTTACCATTTCTTGTGTAAGTAAAAATGAATATATTTCAAAAATAGATCTGCTTTGCGCTAATTTTGATTCGAATAAAAACCTATCAATCACAGAATTCCACACGGGTATTGGTGATGGCAAAAATGATATTGTAGTCACTAGTGGAAAAGTAATATTTTCTAAAGAAGATAGAACTATTGAAAAGATTCAAGAAAATAGCTTTGCAGATTACAATTATGAAACGAATATTTATTATAAAAATAAAAAACCTGTGAAAGCAACAATTAGAATAAGTAGTAATTCTGACTCTTCAGTTAAAAATCTTGATTATACAACAATTTATTATTATAAAAATAAGAAGTGTTTGCAAACAATAAATGAAAAATCTGAATTTACCAATTGTAATGAAACTAGAAAATCAGCAGATTTATTAAGAGCTAGCTATCCGATTATTGAATAATAATCCATCTTTTATAAACAAAAATAGATAAAAAACCCTCTGAAATTTCAGAGGGTTTTTTATTCAATCAAATTTCTTAGTAAGAACCTTTCTCAATAAAATGAGCAGCAACTTTTTCTGTTAGTGCAATTGGATTTGGTGTGTTCACGTATTTTGTGAAACGTCTTAATCCGGCTAGCATCATTCTTTGCTCGTCGCCTTCGGAGAAAGAGACGATACCTTCTTTGGCGTTGGTGGTGATGATTTCAACCGCTTTGTAAAGGTTCAGTCTTGCCATTGCAGCTTCCACAGAGTCTGTTGAGAAATGTTTCTCAGCTCTCAGGATGGCGGATTCTGCCATATAGATTTGGTTCAGGATTTCGGAAGCGTTGAGTAACAAATGCTGTTGTTTTTCAATCTCCATCATATATTTTTGAAGGGCAGAACCGGAAACCATCAGGAATATTTTCTTCAAGTTCTTAATCACTTCTTTTTCCTCAGACATATATTCTGAATAATCAGGAATGTCAAAAGACGGAATGCTCATCAATTCTTTAGCAACATTTTTCGCAGGCGTTAACAAATCGATTTTGCCCTGCATCGCCCGTTTGATTAACATCCCAACGGCTAAAAGTCTGTTGATTTCGTTGGTTCCTTCGTAGATTCTGGAAATTCTTGAATCTCTCCAGGCCGCTTCCATAGGTGTATCTTCGGAGAATCCCATTCCGCCAAAGATTTGGATCCCTTCATCCGCTGTATGTTGCGCCAAATCTGACACGAAAACCTTCAGGATAGAACATTCAACTGCAAATTCCTCTACACCTTTTAGTTCCGCTTCTTCGTGGTTCATTCCGCCGGCAACCAGTTCTTCGATTTTGTCTTCTACATTTTTCGCCGCTCTGTAAGAACCCGCTTCACTCACGAAGGCGCCAGTTGCCATCTCGGCCAATTTCTTACGAATGGCTCCAAATGTATTGATAGAAACCCCGAATTGCTTTCTCTCTGATGAATAATTCAAAGAATAATTCAGGATTCTTCTTTGGGCATCCAGACAAGCAGCAGCCAATTTGATTCGACCAACGTTCAGAGCGTTCAATGCGATTTTGAAACCGTTGTTTCTTTGGCCCAAAAGGTTCTCAACAGGGATTTTCATATCATTGAAGAAAACCTGACGCGTAGAAGACGCACGGATTCCTAATTTGTGTTCCTCTTCTCCGAAAGTCAGACTTTCCGGATTTTCTAATTCTGAACGGTTGATAACGAATCCCGTAATGTTTTTGTCATCATCAATCTTAGCAAACAAAGTAAATGTATCTGCAAATCCGGCATTGGAAATCCACATTTTTTGTCCATTAATAATATAATGTTTTCCGTCCTCGGAAAGTTTAGCTCTTGTTTTCCCGCTGTTGGCGTCCGAGCCTGCATCCGGCTCAGTCAAACAATACGCTCCGAATTTAGTTCCGGCAGCCAAGTCCGGAAGGTATTTCTGCTTTTGTTCCTCGGTTCCGTAAAGCAGGATAGGAAGCGTTCCGATTCCGGTATGCGCGCCATAAGCCGTTGCCAATGAACCTGTAGAACCGGAAAGGTAATCGCAAGCCAGCATTGTGGTCACGAATCCCATTCCCAATCCGCCGTAAGCTTCCGGAACAGCAATTCCCAGGAATCCCATTTCCCCGATTTTACGCATCACTTCTTCCGTGTAAGCGTAATCTTTTTTCTCGAATCTTTCCTTATTCGGAACCACTTCTTTATCGATGAATTCCTTTGCAGAATCACGAAGCATCTTTTGTTCTTCGGACAATTCCTCGATGCTGAAAATTTCCTGAGCAGTGATATCCCTAACAAGGAATTCGCCGCCGTCTAATGTTTTTGTATCTGTTGACATAATGTTTTATTTTTTAGATTAAAGAATAAAGAGAAAAGAATAAAGACTTACAAACTCAGTGTTTTTTGAAAGCCGGAAATCATTCTCTGTAATTCGGTGATTTTATTTTCAATTAATTCAAATTTCGATTGTTCAATATAATTTCTCATTGAGGAAATAATGATTTGAGTTTGTAATTCATAAAGAGAGCCTAAACTGATTTCTAAAAATCGATTGAAATCTTTTTGTGAAGTCCTGCTTGAGCCTTCCGCAATATTAGAAGCTACAGAAACTGTGCATCTTCTGATTTGGGATTTTAAACCGAATTCTTCATTCTTAGGAAAACTTTCAGTAATTACATAAATTTCATCAGCTAATTCTATGGATAATTTCCAAATATTTAGATTCTTAAAATTATGCTTCATTATAAAAAGTCTTTTCTCTTTATTCTTTCTTCTCCTTGTCTAGAGCAATTCAAACACACTCGCTGCACCCTGACCTGTTCCAACGCACATTGTCACAACACCGTATTTGCTGTTTCTGCGTTTCATTTCGTCAAGAAGTTGAACAGTCAGTTTAGTTCCTGTACAACCAAGTGGATGTCCCAGTGCGATTGCGCCTCCGTTTACGTTTACGATTTCAGGATTGATATTCAGTTCTCTTAAGATTGCAACGGATTGAGAAGCAAAAGCTTCATTCAATTCAAATAAATCGATATCCGATTGTTTAAGACCTGCCTGTTCCAGCGCTTTAGGAATGGCGTACATTGGTCCGATTCCCATAATTCTTGGCGGAACACCAACTGTAGAATAGGAGAGAAGCCTCGCCACTGGTGTCAGGTTTAATTCTTTGACCATTCTTTCGGACATTACCATTGTGAAAGCAGCGCCGTCAGAAGTCTGAGAAGAGTTACCTGCTGTTACAGAACCATTGGCAGCAAAAACAGGACGAAGTTTTGCCAAGGCCTCGATTGAAGTATCAGCTCTTGGACCTTCGTCTTGCTTGAACGCATATTCTTTGGTCTGGATTTTTTCCTTTTCATCAAGGAAATTATATTTCACATCAATCGGAACAATCTGATTTTCAAATTTTCCTTCCTGTATCGCTTTAATTGCTTTCTGATGCGAGTTGTAAGCAAACTGATCTTGCTCTTCACGACTCACTTTGAATTCGTTGGCAACCGCTTCGGCCGTCAATCCCATTCCCCAATAATAATCGGGGTTTGATTTTGCCAAATCCGTGTCCGGGATTGGTTTGTAGCCACCCATCGGGATATAAGACATACTTTCTGCTCCACCGGCGATGATGCATTCTGCCATTCCGGCTTTGATTTTTGCCGCTGCAATCGCTATCGATTCTGAGCCCGATGCGCAATATCTGTTCACTGTTACACCCGGAACTTTGTCTGTGTCTAATCCCATTAGTGAAATGAGTCTTGCGACATTAAGACCTTGTTCTGCTTCCGGCATCGCACAACCGACAATCAAATCGTCGATACGAGCCGGGTCAAGATTTGGAACATCTTTCATCAGACGTTCTATCACAGTTGCCGCCATATCATCTGGGCGTGTAAAACGCAAAGAACCTTTCGGGGCTTTACCAACTGCTGTTCTGTATCCTGTTACTATATATGCTTCCATATTTTTGATTTTATTATTTTTGATATGCCTCGTAGAGGTTTTCTGTTAATAGCTATAGTATTTTTATTTTAGCGGAGCTCCGTAGGAGCGACCTGATAATTTTATTCAATCCATTCGAATAAATATTTAGAATCATATTCGATTTCGAATTTTTCTAAAAAATCCAAATATTCGTTTTTGAAAGATTTGTTCTTATGATGTTCTTCCTGGTTTAAGATATATTTCACGACAGCATTCACACTGCTTCTGGAATATGAAAATGCCCCGTATCCTTCTTGCCAGCTAAACTTTCCGTTAATCCAATTCTTATCATTTATAAATTTGGATGAACCAGCTTTAATATCCCTTACTAAATCTGAGACTGAAATATTTGGATTCATACTTACAAGAATATGGACGTGGTCTGGCATTGCAAAAACGGCGAATGATTTCTGTCCTCTATTAGAAATTATACCTGTTATAAATTTATGCAGTTCTTCCCGATTCTCTTTTGGAATCAGATTTTGCCTTCCTTTTACAGCGAAGACAATTTGAATATAAATTTGTGTATAGGTATTTGCCATTTTTGGATTAATTATCAGGTCGCCTCTACGAGGCTCCGCTTAACGATAATATTGTTATCTATTAACAGGTCGCTCCTACGGAGCTTCCTAATTCCTCACCGGTTTTCCTGTTTTCAACATTCCACCGATTCTTTCTAAAGTCTTCCTCTCTCCGCAAAGTGATAAAAATGCTTCTCTTTCCAAATCCAATAAGTATTGTTCAGAAACTTCTGTCTGCTCAGAAAGATTACCGCCGGTCATTACGTAACCGATTTTATTTGCGATTTTTCTATCGTGTTCCGATGCGTAACCACCTGCAACCATTTGGTCAGTTCCAACGTAGAACATTCCCATTGCTTCGTTTCCAAGAACTTTAACTTTCTCAGGAACTGGCGGTGTGTATCCTAATTCATCCAAAACAATCGCCTGACGTTTGGCTTCTGCAAGTTGTCTGTCTTTGTTGACAACGATGATATCTTTATCTGTCAGAATTCCCATTTGTTTAGCTTCCCAGGCAGAAGTTGCCACTTTTGCCGTTGCGATATTCATAAAATAATTTCGAAGATGATTGGTCTTAACATCGTCTGGAAGCGTTCCTTTCAATGCTCTCAATGCAAATTCTTTTGTTCCGCCACCGCCTGGAATCAGACCAACGCCAACTTCCACCAAACCGATGTAAGTTTCCGCTGCAGCAACAATTTTGTCCGCGTGCATAGAGAATTCACATCCACCGCCAAGTGTCATTCCGAAAGGTGCAGCGATAACAGGAATTGATGAATATCTTAGCTTCATAGAAGTCTGCTGGAACATCGCAATCGCCATATTCAGTTCGTACCAATCCTGCTCAACAGCCATCATCATTACCATTGCGAGATTAGCACCGACTGAGAAATTATCAGCCTGATTTCCAACAACCAAACCTCTGTAATCTTTCTCGGCAATGTCTATGGATTTATTAAGACCTTCCAAAACACCACCTCCAAGAGAGTTCATTTTTGAACGGAACTCGAAGTTCAAAATACCGTCGCCAAGGTCAATTAATGCAGATTCGGAATTAGACCAAACTGTTTTTTCTTTTCTGATATTATTTAGAATAATGAAAGAATCCTGCCCTGGAATTGCTTTGTAAGTTTTCGTATTCTGATTGTAGAATAACTGCTTTCCGTTTTCCAGCTTGTAAAAAGATTCGTTTCCGGAAGCCAGCATTTCTTTTACCCAATCAGCGACTTTATAGCCTTCACTTTCTACCAAATCAATTCCTTTCTGGACACCAACAAAATCCCAGTTTTCGAACGGTCCGTATTTCCAGGCATAACCGGTTTTCATCGCATCATCGATAGAGTAGAACACATCTGTGATTTCCGGAACACGTTGAGAAACGTAAGCGAAAAGCGAAGCAAAATGTTTTCTAATCAATTCTCCGGCTTTGGATTGGTCTTTCAATAAAATCGGTAAACGGTTTTTCAAACTTCCGGCTTCTTTCGCTGTTGCAACGATAGGCAGTTTTGGTTGCTTTGTCGGTTCGTAGCCCAACGTTTCATAATTAAGAACAAAACGATTCACATTGCCGCCGGCATCTTTTTCTTTGTAATAAAATCCTTTTTTAGCTTTATCACCAAGAAATTTATTTTCAATCAGGAAATTCAGAGTTTTCGAGTCTTTAAGTGCCTGAACCATTTCATCATCTTTAAGATTCGCCTGAAGTCCTTTGGTTACGTTGAAAGCCGTGTCTAATCCAACCAAATCGCCGAGTTTGAAAGTTCCGGTTTTCGGACGATTCAGCAAATCTCCGGTCAGGGAATCTGCTTCTTCAATGGTCAAACCGATTTCTTCCGTCAGTTCCATAATCTTCGCCATCGAGTAGACACCGACTCTGTTTCCGATAAAACCTGGCGTATCTTTACAAAGAACCGTCGTTTTTCCAAGGAATTTTTCGCCGTAAGACATAAAGAAATCAATCACGGATTTATCTGTTTTCGGACCTGGAATTACTTCAAACAATTTCAGATATCTTGGCGGATTGAAGAAGTGCGTTCCGCAGAAATGTTTCTGGAAATCTTCTGACCTTCCTTCCGACATCAAATGAATCGGGATTCCCGATGTGTTAGAAGTGACCAAAGTTCCTGGTTTGCGAAGTTTATCCACTTTTTCAAACATTGATTGTTTGATGTCCAGTCTTTCAACAATTACTTCAATCACCCAATCCGAGTTTTTGATTTTCTCCAAATCATCTTCGAAATTTCCAACGGTAATTCTGGATGCAAAAGATTTGTCATAAATTGGTGAAGGATTGCTTTTCAAAGCATTGGCGAGATGACCTTGTGCCACGCTGTTTCTCGTTTTTTTGTCGGCACCTTCCGAATCTTTCGGAGGCATATCCAACATCAAAACCTGAATGCCGTTACCTGCCAGATGACAGGCGATGCCGGAACCCATAACGCCGGAACCAAGAACGGTAACGTGTTTTATTTTTCTGTTCATTATTAGATAATATTTTTATGATTTATATTTTGTGACATTACTTTTTATTATTCAGCTCATTGGCTATTTTTAGAATATCGTGCATCACTTCTTTGAAAATTTCGAATTTTTCCGGCGCGATCCTTTCCAGAACTTTTCTGTTGAAGTTGAGCACCACTTCTTTAGACAGATTTCTGGAGTTTAATCCTTTCTCTGTAAGCTTAATGATGACTTCTCTTTTATCCGTGGTTGTTTTTTCCTTATATATATAACCGTTGTCTTCCAGAAGCTTGATGATTCTGGTGAGAGAAGTGGGTTCAATGGCCATTTTGGGACCAAGATTAGTACTTCTTGTTCCTTCTTTAGGATCTATTTTCAATAGTGTAAGTGCCTGAACTGCAGTTGAGTTGTATAATGACGCCTGATCCGAATACATCTTAGAAACAGCCAGCCAGGCCGACTTGAGCATCAGGTCAACACTTTCAACTTTTTCAGAGGTTTTCTTTTCCATAAACTGTTTATTAAAGCGTTCTATACAAATATAAAAAAAATACTATGCATGCATAGTATTTTTAGATTATCATATTTAACTTATTGATTTGTAATTATTTAAATATTATGCAAATCACATTAAATAAATTTCAAAACAATGTATTTAATGCAGATTATCAGTAGTAATAAGCTTTTTCAGGGATTGTTTAATTTCAGTAAAATTATGACAATTGTCATAAAAATTATCCGAAATAACTTCCCAAAAATCGTTTTTAAACATCAATTTGATTTTACGAAGATCATTTTCGAAATTTTTCTGCAGAAATGAAAACATCATTTCCTTCTGGATTTCCGGTGCTGTAATTTGCGGTGGATGAAAGGTCTGATTAAAGTTTAGGATCTTTGGTGTGATCAGTTCAGGATTAGTGAGAATGATTTCTTCTGAAATTCCGCTGATGAGTTTTTTATCTTTAATCCACCAGATTTTATCGGAAAATTCTTTCGCCAGTCGCCAATCGTGGGAAGAAAAAAGAATCAGCTTATTTTCTGATTTTGCGAGACTTCTAAGAAGTGAAAGAATCATCAGCTTATTTTCTTCATCCAGATGAGTGGTTGGTTCATCCAGAATGATGAAAGGAGAATTTTGAGCTAAAGCTCTTCCAATAAAAGCTTTCTGAAGGTTTCCGTCGGATAATTCAGTTAGTTTTTTATTTTGATATTCGGATAAATTAAGTTTGTCAATGATTTCATCGATTTCCTGTTTATCAGTCTCATTCAGTTTAAAATAATAAGGATAATGAATATATTTTCCTAATGAAATCAAGTCTGTAACGGTATAATTTTCCGGAATTTCAGCCTTGGAAAAAACAATAGCAATCTGAGAAGAAATATCATTAGAGTCCAGTTTATGAACTGATTTTTGATTGATAGTAATCTCACCTTTTAAAAGCTTATTTTGTCCAAGAATAGATTTGATTAAGGTGGTTTTCCCAATGCCGTTATTGCCCATTAAAAGGCAAACTTCACCTAGTTCCAATGAAGAATCAATCTCTGAAATCAAAGAATTTGAATAACCGATTGTTGCTTGTTTTATTTCTAAGAAATGCTTCATATTCTTTTATCGCAAAGGCGCAAAAGTTCTTTATTGTATTATTTTTAGAAGTCGCAAAGATTTATCTTTGATAAATTTTATATGTTAAAATCAATTTTAAAAGCATTCTCAATTACCAAGTCATCATAAATTATGGATAATGACTTCTGTTTTTCAACTTTTAATCCAATTTTTTTAATGTCGTGAAAAAGGCATTCCTCATAAACGCATTCAAATAAACCTGCACCAAGTTTTTGTAAATTTTAAATCCTAAATCAACGACGATTTTAGCCAATTCATTTTCATCCATTGTGTTTTTTTATCGAAGATAAAAAACTTAGCGACTTTCATCAGTTTTAAAAATCAATTTTTGCGTCTTTGCGATAAAACTATTTATTACTTTTCATCAACATCAACAATATAACAGGAATTCCAAAAAAAGAGGTGATAATATTAATCGGAAACTGACTGAGTTCTGAAATAATCGAGAAAACCTGCATGATGAAAACGCCCAAAATCATATTCAAAATCCACTGATGCCAGAGCTGTGCGGGATTCCAGATCATTCTGCAAAAATGTGGAACAACAACGCCGATAAATAAAATCGGTCCCAGAAAAGCGGTAACAGAAGCAGAAAGCAGGGAAGAAGCGACAATAATGCTGATCTTCAGTTTAGACTGACTGATGCCAAAACTTTGGGCATAGGCGATTCCCAAGGCATTTCCGATCAATGGTTTTATGGATTTGAATGTGAACATCAAACCAATAAAAATTAAAACTGCAAGAATTGAAATCTGGATAATATTCGCCTGATTATTCGCTCCAAAAGTCCAGAGCATATAGTTTTTCAGGCTTTGGCTTTCCACATAAAACTGAAGAAACGAAACAACCGCGCCAGCCAAGGCTGAAATCAAAAATCCAAAAATAATAATGAAGCTTTTATCCCGGAATCGGTTCGAAAACAACAGCAAAATCATCATCAAAACGATACTTCCAATAATGGATGATAAGCTGATGAAACTATTCTGCAAGAAATCCGGAATGAGGATATCTTGCGAAAAAAAGATGTAAAAAGCGACAAATAAACTGGAAACGGATGTGATTCCCAAAACATCCGGGCCAGCCAAAGGATTTTTAAAATATTCCTGCAGAAGAAATCCGCTTGTCGGGATCGCAATTCCTGCCAAAAGCATTGCTAAAGCACGGTTGATTCTAAAACCGGCAATTTGAAAATTCTCAGATTCTGAACTTAGAAAATCAGAGAAATTTAGTTTTGCAAAGCCAATATTGAGATTGATGAAAAACGCAATAATCGCAAAAAAGATTATTAAAGTTACCAAAACAGGAAAACGTTTCATCAAGATTAATTGTTATTTCAAAGATTTTTTTTGGCTGGAAATCATTGCTTTTTCCTTATTATCAATCGCTTTTGCAGAAGAATTATCGGCCAAAAGTTTATTAATTTTCTGATTCAGCATTTCTTCTGTCATAGAACCAACAGTTTCGTCAGATTTATCTCCTTTTCTGATTAAGGTAAAGGGAATCGCTTCTCCGTTCCAAGATTGGAAATTTTGAGTGAAAAACTCTTGTTTCAAAAGCATTCCATCCAAAAGAATGACGTTTTGATTTATTTCATATTCATCAGCAAAATCAATCACTTTTGTATCCCAATCTGTTTTGTTATCAAGACTTACAAATGTGAATTTTACAGGTTGATTTTTTAACTCATCCATTTTTTTTCTGAAATGCGGAATCTCCTGCATACACGGTCCACACCAAGTTGCAAAGAAATTGGTTACATAAATTGTATCGGAATTATTTGATTTTAGAATCGCCGATATCTTTTCAGGGGAAAGTTCTTTTAATTCTGCTACGTCTGCCTGTGTTTTTTTTGGTTCAACAGATATTGAATCTTCTTTTGCTTTAGTCTCTACAACTTTTTCGTCGTTTTTTTTGCAAGCTAAAAGGCTGATTGATAATATGGAATATATCAGGAGTTTTCTCATTGAATTAAGTTTATGGTTTGATTTTAACAATCTTATTTTCTTTGATGATAACAATTTCGCTATTATTTTTCTTCTTGAATTCCAACATTTTTTCATAGGCTTTTTCAAGGCCTTTGAGTATTTTTTCGCGTCTTTCTATTCTGTTTTGCGTTGTCATAATATCTTTTTAATTCGTTAAATTTTTCTTGATTATAAATGTTGATTTCTGTCTCTGAATTTTTTTCAGCAATGAGAATGTGTTTGCCCTCGGAATTATCAAAAATCAAGGTTTGATTTACAATCGGGAGATAAATACTAAATAAATTGAAAATTCCGTTGTAATATCTTCTCCTAATTATATCTTCAGGAATATGATGTCCGCCTTCCTTGACTCTTATTTTTACACGTTCGATTGCTAATTCAGGATTTTTTAACCAAAAGAAAAGTAGTGTTGTGTTATAACCTTTTTCATTTGCCTTTAAAATTTTCTGCTTGTAGGTTTTGGTTGCTAAGGTTGTTTCAAATGCGAAATTTTCATTTTGTAAAAATAGCTCATCAATGCGATTAAGCATAATTCTGCCAGATTCAAATGCTACTTTTTCTGGCTGAAAAGGCGAAAGTCCTTTTGCTATTTCATCGGCATTTACAAATTCTTTACAATCTAATATTTCGGGCAATATTGTGAAAGATGCAGTGGTTTTACCTGCCCCGTTGCACCCTGCAATTATGTAAAGGTTTTGTTCTTTCAAGATTTTAAATTTAGATTTTTTCTTAAGTCAAATTTCATTAAATTTGATTCTTGACAATGGAGAATCAATTAACAATCGCAACACAGCCCCAGTTTCACAGGCTAAAAATAGCTAAAAAACGCCAACTCACCAAAAATGCATTTGCGTTGGAGCTGGAAGTTCCGCAAGATCTTAAGTCTCAATATCAGTTCCAAGCCGGGCAATATGTAACACTGAAATACCATTTCTACGAAAGGGAAGTACAGAATGATTATTCATTCATATCAGCGCCATTTGAAAATAAAATACAGCTGGCAATCAAAATAAACGGCGAAAATAGCTCTACCGATTTTCTTTTTAAAAACTATAACATCGGTGATGAAATCTCTGTGAGCGAGCCGTCCGGAAGATTTTTTATTCCTTCCAGACCTAATGAAAAAAGAACGATTCTTGCCTTTGCTTCCGGAATTGGCATTACACCTGTCATCAGCCATATTAAGAATATTCTGCACGAAGAGCCGTTTGCCAGAATTTTCCTGTTTTATGGAAACAAGAGCTATGAGGAAATTGTTCTGAGAAATGAATTGGAGAGTCTTCAAAAAGAAAATGCTGGCAGATTTCAGGTTTATTATTTTTTATCACAGGAACCTGTTAGAGACAGGCTGTTCCAGGGACGGCTGGATGAAAAGAAAATCTCTTTGATCATCAATCAGATCCTGCATCTGGATGATGAAGATGAAGAATCTACAATCTGGGACAGTACGGATAAAGTGCTGATTTGCGGTCCAGGCGAAATGATAAAATCAGTGGCTAATGCCTGTTACAGCCACGGAATTCCGAAAAAGAATATTCATTTTGAATTATTTGAAGCTTTTAATGATGATATCTATCCAACGGAAAAAGAATTTCCTTTGATTGAAAATGTAAATGTTAAAATTAAATTCAATCATATTGAAAAAGACGGCATCATTCTCAAAAATAATGAACGTAAAATTCTCCAGCAGTTATTAGATCTTGGCTATAAACTGCCATATTCCTGCAAATCCGGAATCTGCGGAAGCTGTCTTTGCTATCTGAAAGACGGAAAAGTAGATATGACAGAGGATGAATATCTTACGGAAAATGAAAAAGCCCAGGGAAAAATTTTGCCTTGCGTTTCCATTGCAATGAGCAAAAACGTATCTTTAGATTTTGATTTGCATTAATTAATGATTCGGGCTATTACTAATTTTTTCAGAATAACTTTCCGGCTATTGGAGCTCGGCGTTTTGCTGTTGATATTAGCCAACGTCTGGGTTGTTGCCTTAACAAGCGGAAGAACCTATAACAAAATCAGTAAAGTTCCGCCAAGAGATTGTGCGCTGGTTTTAGGCACTTCTCCAAAGATGCGCTCCGGTGTAGCCAATCCGTACTTCACCGCAAGAATGGATGCTGTGGGCACACTGTATCACCACGGAAAAATCAAAAAAATTATTGTAAGCGGAGAGAAAAGTGAGAATTATGATGAGCCGGAAGCGATGAAACATTTCCTGGTCTATAATGAAGGGGTTCCGGAAGATATTATTATCAAAGATCCGAAAGGATTTAACACCCATAAAAGCATTCTGAGGTGCAAAAATGTTTACGGACAAAAAAACGTGATCATCGTTTCACAAGGTTTTCATAACCTTCGCGCGTTATTTTTTGCCAGAAATAACGGAATGAATGCCTTGGGATATGACGCTCAGGACGTCAGCAAAAATGAAAGCTTCTACCGGAATCACACAAGAGAATTTTTCGCCAGAGTTTTAGCTGTTTTCTATTATATTTTAGGGATTTCTCCTGAAGAATAAATAGTTTAGTTGTTGATAATAATTTTATAATCAAAGCATTGGCAGATTCTTTGCAATTTATAGTACACAGATGTAGAACTATAAATAAAAGTAAAATGAAAAATTCAATTAAAATAATAGCAGCAATTCTTGCAGTAAGTCTCACTTCCTGTATGGCCGCAACAGACGGTTATTCTTACAATGATCCTTATTCGCAAGGCTATTCAGACGGATACAGGGCCGGATATTACCAGTCACCTGATGGGTACTGGTATGCTCCGAATGTAGTTTACTTGGATAATAACGGAAGTTTTTACAGAAACGGAACCATTTATAATTCCCGAAGCAATGTCAGAAATCATGTAATAATTTCACCAAGGAGGAACTCCCTTCATAATCAGAATATGGCTGCACAGCCCGGAAGGCTGCAGAATAATATCAGAGTTCAGCCTAATAGTACTCAACCCAATATCAGAGCTCAGCAAAACAGACGGAATGAAAATAACATAAAGGCAACTCCGCAACAGCAGACACAGCCGCAGAGGGAAAATCGATCCGGAAGAAATAATGGGAGACGATAAAATTAAGCTGCAATTTGCAGCTTTTTTTGTGCAGTTTTAGTATTTATATTACACAGAAAAAGAAATTATAATTACTTTTGTAAAAAATGTTTAGATGCTCGTGATTGGTATAGCCGGAGGAACTGGTTCCGGAAAAACAACTGTTGTTAATAAGATTCTTCAACAGCTTAATTTAGAAGGCGTTAATGTGCTTTCTCAAGATAATTATTACCACGATAATCCTAATTTGACCTTGTCAGAAAGAGAGGTTCTTAATTATGACCACCCGAAATCCATTGATTTTGAGCTCTTGCTGGAGCACGTAAAAGCACTTAAAAATCATCAGAATATCGAACAGCCGATTTATTCTTTCGTAACTCACTCCAGAACCGGTGACCACGTGAAAGTGGAGCCAAGAAATGTTTTGATAGTGGAAGGGATTTTAGTTTTAACTAACAAGGAACTGCTTAAAGAATTTGACCTTAAGGTATTTGTTCATGCAGATTCTGATGAAAGACTGATCCGAAGAATCCGCAGAGATACGCAGGAGAGAGGAAGAGATCTGCAGGAAGTTCTGCACCGTTACCAGACAACTCTCAAGCCGATGCACCAGGAGTTTATAGAACCTTCTAAGAATGAAGCAGACCTTATTGTCCCAAATATGAAACAGAATTCTGTTGCGATTGACTTCCTAACTACTGTAATCAATAATTCACTCAAAAAAGTCCATTAAGATGAAGGAGCTGATTAAAGATATCAAGAAAAAGTCACCAACGCTCAAGTTTTTTAAAACCTATGTTTTCAATAAATATGTCTTGACACTGACAGGTTTTTTGGTCTGGATGATTTTTTTTGACAGCACTTCTTTTCTGGTTATCAATGAACTGAACGGTGAGATAAAACGCTATGAAAATCAGCTTGAATTCTATAAAAGCGAATACGAAAAGAATGATAGGTTTTTCCGTAAACTTATGAATAACAAACAGGAAAAAGAAAAATACGCCCGTGAAAATTACTTTATGAAAAAACCCAATGAGGAGATTTTCATACTGGTAGTGGACAGTTCTAAAATTGCAAAAAAATAAACAAATGAGTTTCATAGAAAATACATTGGAAGATTGGGAAAAGCTTGTGAAAAAGCAGCTCAAAACAGAAAATATTTATGAAATTCTATCCAAAGATAATCTGGAAGGCATTACTGTAAAGCCTTATTATCAATATAATTCTGACTCAAAAAAACTTCCAAAGGTTGAAGAAAGCACACACCTTGTAGCTGAATTCCAAGATGGTTTGGAGGAACATGCTTTCGCATTTCTTTTGAATGAGAATGTTGAAGGTTTAGAAGAAAAAACGATTTTCATTAACAATCCGGATTTGGCAGAACACATTCTGACAGAAGAAAGCAACCGTTATTTTTCTTTAATTGATGTTTTTTCTGATGACAAAACGGCTGAGATCGATGAACATCTTTCCGGCGAATTATTGTCAAAAGCTTTTGAAAGACAGATTGGTATCAATGTAAGTCTTCATCAAAATGCAGGCGCATCCATTGTTCAGCAATTGGCTTTTGCTCTTGCGAAATCAAAAGAACTGACAGAAAAATTTGGTCCGGAGATACTTGAGAAAGTGGTCTTCCGGTTCGCCATCGGGTCTAATTATTTTTTTGAAATGGCAAAAATCAGAGCTTTTAAATGCCTTTTTAATCAGCTTTCCAGAGAGTTTGAAAAAGATCTGATTCCATTTATTTTTGCAGAAACCTCACTGAGAAATAAAACAAAGGGTGATCCAGAAAATAATCTGATCCGCTCTACTCTGGAACTGGCTTCCGCAATGATTGCCGGTGCAGATGCAGTTTTCGCTAATGATTTTAAAATCGAAAACTCAACAGCACTTTCAAAAGAAATTTCATTTAAACAACAGATTGTTTTGGCTTATGAAAGTATCATCAATGTTTTTGAAGATGCTTCATCCGGAAGTTATTTTGTAGAAAATATCACGCAGCAATTAGCCGAAAAATCGTGGAAACTGTTTCTTGAACTTGAAGAAAAAGGCGGTTATCTGGAATTATTGAAATCCGGAGAGATTCAGAAGATGATTGTTGACCAGGCTGCGAAAGAGCAAAGTTGGGTAGAAGAAGGCAAAATCAAATTGATTGGTGTCAATCTGTATCCTAAATTGGACGTCAAGAAAACAGTTGATGAACTTTATAATTATGATGAAATCAAAGCGGTTCGTCTGGCAGAAATGTTTGAATGATGAAAGAACATTTTAAAGATCTGTTAGAATATAATCTGCATTTCAATCAATTATTGATTCAGAATTTTCTGCAGAATAGTTCTGTGTGGCAAGAGAAAAGTAAGAATCTCCTCAATCACATTCTGAATGCCCATCAGATTTGGAATGCAAGAATTCTTGATGAGAATACATTCGGAGTCTGGCAAATTAATGATGATCATTCATTATTGAATATTAATTCTGATAATTACAATCACAGCGTCAAAATTCTTAATGAAAGAAACCTTGATGAAATCATCGTTTACAGAAATTCAAAAGGAGATGATTTTCAAAACTCAATTCAAGAGATTTTCTTCCATTTTATCAATCATTCTACTTATCATCGTGGCCAGATTGCAATGCTGATGAAACAAGCAGGCTTGGAACCTATCGCTACGGATTATATATTTTATAGAAGAAATAATTAAATTACATTATTCTCAAATTTCGTAAAAATCAACTCATAATTCGGAATTCATATGGAGATATTTATTGTTTTTTTATTTGTCATATGCAATCGCTGTATCTTCATCGACTTTTGCGTTTCCAAATAAATAGCGATTTCTTAACTAATTCACTATCTTTGCAAAAATTTTAGAAAAATGAGCGGAGACGGAAATCAATCAGGTAGAAACAGAAAACCAAGACCATCTGGAGGCAGCAGACCTTCCGGAAACTCCCGCAGCTCCAGCGATAGCAGAGGAAAATCATCTTTCGGAAATTCTAAAGGCCCTAAAACTACAAGAGGCGGAGACCGTTTTGACAGCCGTGACAAATATGAAAATGGCGACAGAAAATTTGGACCGAAGAAACCTTTTAGCAGGGCTGAAAAAGATGAAGATAAAACGAAATCTTTTATCCAGAAAAGAAGATTCGATAAGATTAGCAAATCAGTTCCTAAAGAATCCATCAGACTTAATAAATATATTGCTAACTCCGGAATCTGCAGTAGGAGAGAAGCTGACGAACTGATTACTCAGGGCCTTGTAGAAGTGAACGGAAAAGTGGTAACTGAGATGGGTTACCAGGTTCAGAAAACCGATAGAGTTGTTTTCGATGGACAAAATATCACGCCGGAAAAACCGGTTTATGTTCTTTTGAACAAACCAAAAGGTTATATCTCTACAACTAAAGACGAAAAAGCACGAAAAACGGTAATGGATCTTACTGCAAATGCGTCTCCATACAGAATTTTTCCGGTTGGAAGGCTAGACAGACAAACAACAGGTGTTATTTTACTCACTAATGACGGACATCTTACTAAAAAGCTGACGCATCCGTCTTTCAATATGAGAAAAATATACCACGTGACGCTGGACAGAAAGCTTTCTACGGAGGATCTAAGATCTATTGCGGATGGCATTCGCCTGGAAGAAGGTGTTGCAGAAGTCGATAGCATCTCTTACATCGAGGGGAAACCAAAGAATGAAATCGGGATAGAGATCCACATCGGTTGGAACAGGGTGATCAGAAGAATTTTCCAAAAACTCGGATACGAAGTGGAAGCGCTGGACAGAGTCATGTTTGCAGGCCTGACCAAGAAAAACATCAAGCGCGGACATTGGAGAATCCTTACAGAACAGGAAGTGAATAATCTTAAAATGTTATAACAACTAATCCTCAGAATTGTCTGAGGATTTTTATATTATTTAAAATCGGGAATTTCCTAAAAATTCACCCTAATATCAGCCGGGTTTCTTATTTTAATGATAACTTTGTCTAAGTCATCGACAATTTCGTAATCAATTTCTTCATACTGACCGTCATCCACGGCTTGCTTAATGTCAATCTCAGCGAACCCAATCTCATCTCTGGGAATGTCGAGCAGGAATTTGTTAGAACTGGCCGGCCGGGTAAAGTGCTCTTTTTTGAAATCTATGAACTGCATAACTTTAAGTATTTTTTGGTTGATGTAAATCGTTATTACAAACACTATGCTAAGATTTAACTAAAATCGTTACAGCCTTTACATTAAAACTTAAAATTTCCAAATAATCAGTTTTAAAATCTTCCTTTTCATAGTTACTTAGGTGAATGATGTGCCTGTTTTAAATGTAATAAAATATTTATAAATTTGAACCATAATCAAAAATTATTATTGATTAATGAAAAAACTTCCAGAATTCTGGAAGTTTTTCATTGAGTTTTAATCTCTTTTTTCGAAAAAAGTCTATATAAGAATGTGTTTTTGAAGTTTTCCCTATGATCAATTTAATTGTAGGAAAATTAAATCTTGTTTAGCATTATTTTATCTCATCATAAAAAAGGATTTTATCATTTTTATCAAAGCTGATGATGATGATTTCCCTGTTTTTAGCATCGTCATTGTTAAAGAATTTGGCTCTTGGCGGCACATTCGGTTCGTCGGAGAGTTTTGGGTTCCAGTACAATAATTCTCTGGTGTCTTTTATGATTTTTTTGTAATAGTCACTGGTGATGTCCGGCTGCTCAAATTCAATAGCTTTATCATAACCTCTAAGCAATGTTTTATTGGTAGAATCTTTCTTCTCATCGGCATTGCTTCCCATATTGCCACGCTTGGTGTATACCGCAACAGCATTACCAGCCAGCCCGTCATTTTTCAGCACTTTTACCATTGCAATATTGCTTATCGGGATTGAGTTGATCATACCTGCGTCTACGGGAATCTCATCCAGAAAAAGCTTTGCCTGAGATCCTCTTATGGACGGGATATAATTCCCGGAATTATCCATTGTAAAGGTGAGTCCGGCAGCACGGCCCTGTAACCACTGAAGAACATTTAGTGAAGTCTGTGCGTCCTGATTTTCATTAACAAAATCAAAAATAGTTGCATTGAAACTGCTGAATCTGCCGCTGGAAAGCTGCTTGTCCAGCTCTGCTGTTAAATCTTTTTTCTTAGCGGTAAGCTTGACTTCTTCTATCTGTATTTCGTCATTCCGGATGGATTTCTGATTTGCAATATTTTGCAGAGCATTTGCCACAGCTGGATTAACCGGCGTTTTCTCTGCAGTCAGATGATAATTACTGGCAGGCAAATTCCCTTTATAAGGAATGTTTTCATTAAGCGTCTGAAAGGTCATACTAAGCTTATCAGTGTCCGAAGTGTTTTCTTTATTGAGATAATAAGACACTGTTAATGGCTCATTAAAACTAAGATTATCCAGGTAGATGTAACCATTGTTGTCCGTTTGTGCCTGGGAAATTCCCTTTTGCACATTGTCGCTTTGGAATAAAAGATTTACAGTAGTGTTTGGTAGTGCGATGCCGTTTTTGGTGATGCGGCCTTTAAAACTCAGGTTAGATTTAGGAATATATTTGACTTCCGGTGTTTTTCCGGACAATAAATCATTCCAGTCAAATCTTTTCCATTGTTCCGAAATCATTAACGCATCCAGCGCATCTGCATTCCCATCTTTAGCAAAATATTGTGCCGGTGAAAATATGCGGGAAGTCAGATCTCCTGTAAGCCAAAGCGAACTGAGAATATTATCCTTACTTTGATTGACAGGAACATTATTAACATCCCGAACTAATACCGTGTAATGCTGATAATCTGCATCCGGATGCAGATCAAAACTGTTGAAAGCCCGCGGCTGATTGTTCAGCGACATGTCTACAAAATCCGGCTGGCTGATGCTCAGATTTTTTGGCTTAATGAAACATAATCTTTTTGCAACCAGATTTTCTTTATCATCAAAGACACTTAATTGTAAGATTCCGTTAATATCATCGCTCGCTTTGATGGGGATTTTGCTAGATGCATCCGGCGCATTCGCTTTTATATTCGCTTTGTAGGCCAGCTGGTTATTAATCGTTCCGACGATTGTATAACCTTGTAAACCGTTTGTGAGTCCAGTACTTTTGATACTAAACTGAATACCTTCAGAATTGCTGTTAGCCTGAATATTGATTCCCGTTTCCGATACTTTTGGTAATGTTATGGTTTGTTTCTGACCTTGGTCATCTTCAATGATGGCTTTGTATATTTTTCCTGTTTTTGGTATGATTGAAAATGAACTTACATTCTGATCAAGGCCTTTAAAACTGACCAATTTCTCACTGGGTTTTTCTGAATCGATGATATAACCGTTCCAACTTGCCGGTGGCGTTCCTTGAGAATAAATCCTTATTGCTACTTTGGAGGGAAGTCCATTAACAAAAGTTCCGCCTTCCGGAAAAACGCCTGCTGTCCATTTTGTATTTTTATCCAAAACTAATTTTTGTTCAGAACCTGAATTATAAATCGGCACTGTTTTCAGATAATTGAATTCCTCCGGAAAATTGGCCATCCAGGTTGTATAGGCACGGATGTAGTAGACATCTTCTTTTAGCGCATTTGTAAGGTTGAATGTTCCATCACCTTCGCCATCCGTAAGAAAGATCGTTCTTTTATCGACCAGGTTTTTCTGGTGGTCATAAAGCTCTACAAAAAGAGTAGTGGGTGATTCTGCCCTTGAATATCCGTTAAAAACAAAAGATTTGAAATAAATATTGTCACCAACAACATATTGGTCTTTGTCCGTCAAAATATAAACTTTTTCCTGACCGTAATTTTTTTCAAGATTTTCTATGGCTTTGTCAATTTTTCCCTGTGCATTAAACACCGAAACTCCGGCTGCATAAAGGCAGCAAATGAAGATTTTTTTCATTCTGAGAACGTAAAATTAATTTCTTATGCAAATTACTCAATCAAAAGAAGACCCTCAGCATTTGCCAAGGGTTTTATATTAATTTTAACAGGTCAGGTTAGATTGAGTTTACAATCTGATTCAATGTTTCAGAAGGACGCATTGCTTTGTCCGTTTTCTCAAAATCTGGTCTGTAATAGCCGTCAATTTCCTGAGGCTTACCTTGAGCGCCAATGAGCTCTTCATTGATTTTGCTTTCATTATCTGTCAAAGCTTTTGCAACAGGTGCAAATTTAGCAGCAATATCAGCATCTTTACTTTGATTGGCCAAAGCTTCTGCCCAATAAGTAGCCAAATAGAAATGTGAACCTCTGTTGTCGATGGTTCCCAATTTTCTTCCCGGAGATTTGTCTTCTGCCAGGAATTTAGCATTAGCTTCATCCAAAGCATCAGCCAAAATCTGAGCTTTCGGATTGTTCTGAGTCTGAGCGAGATGTTCCAAAGAAGCCTGCAGTGCTAAGAATTCTCCAAGAGAATCCCATCTCAAATATCCTTCTTCTATGAATTGCTCGATATGTTTAGGTGCAGAACCTCCGGCTCCGGTTTCGAATAAACCACCACCATTCATCAATGGAACGATAGATAACATTTTTGCAGAAGTTCCCAATTCCAAAATAGGGAATAGGTCGGTCAAATAATCTCTCAAGACGTTTCCGGAAACGGAGATGGTATCTTTTCCTGCTCTTGCTCTTTTCAGCGTTTCTGTCATTGCATCTTTTACATCCAGGATTCTAATGTCAAGTCCGGTTGTGTCGTAATCTTTAAGATATTTTTCAACTTTTTTAATGATTTCTCTGTCGTGAGCTCTTGCTTTATCCAACCAGAAAATCGCAGGCGTGTCGGATAATCTTGCTCTGTTGACAGCCAGTTTTACCCAATCCTGGATTGGCGCATCTTTAGTCTGGCACATTCTGAAGATATCAGATTTCTCCACTTTTTGCTCAAGTAAAGTATTTCCGTTTTCGTCAAGAACTTTGATAGTTCCATCCGCTTCGGCTTGGAATGTTTTGTCGTGAGAACCATATTCTTCTGCTTTTTGAGCCATCAAGCCAACGTTTGGAACAGAACCCATTGTAGTCGGGTCCAATTTTCCGTTAGCTTTCATATCATCAATGGCTGCTTGATAAAATCCTGCGTAAGAACGGTCTGGAATGATAGCAACTGTATCATCTTCTGCACCAGCTTTGTCCCACATTTTTCCGCCATTTCTGATTAATGCAGCCATAGAAGCATCCACAATAATATCAGAAGGAACGTGGAAATTCGTGATGCCTTTATCGGAATTGACCATTGCTACTTTTGGTCCATCTGCCAAAGCTTTTTCAATATCAGCTTTGATTTCTGCTTCTTGAGGAATTCCTGCAATTTTATCATAAAGATTTTGTAATCCGTTATTTGGATTAATATCCAGAGATTTGAATGTCCCGGCATATTTAGAGAAAACATCTTTGAAAAAGGTCTCAACAATAGCTCCGAAGATAATCGGATCTGAGATTTTCATCATCGTTGCTTTCAAGTGAGCAGAAAGAATGACACCTCTTTGTTTTGCTTCATCTATAGCAGTTTGCACAAAAGCTTTTAATGAGTTAAGGTTCATTACAGAAGAATCGATTACTTCACCCGCTTTTAGGTTTGCGAAATCTTTCAAAACTTTTTCCGAACCGTCATTTCCGTAGAATACAATTCTGAATTTAGAATCGTTTTCAACAGTTGTAGAAGTTTCAGTTCCGTAAAAATCGCCGCTGGTCATATGTGCAACATCGGTTTTGCTGTCAGCGCTCCAGTCACCCATTTTGTGAGGATTGGCTTTAGCATAATTTTTAACCGCTTTTGGCGCACGTCTGTCTGAGTTTCCTTCTCTCAAAACAGGATTTACAGCAGAACCTAGAACTTTAGCGTATTTAGCTTTGATGGCTTTTTCTTCATCATTTTTTGGCTCGGCAGGATAGTTTGGAACTGCAAAACCTTTAGCTTGTAATTCTGCAATTGCCTCATCCAACTGAGGAACAGAAGCAGAAATATTGGGTAATTTAATAATGTTCGCTTCCGGAGTAGTTGCCAGTTCACCCAATTCCGTCAAGGCATCACCGATTTTTTGGTCATCAGTTAAGAATTCTGGAAAGTTGGCCAGAATCCTGCCTGAAAGTGAAATGTCTTTTGGAAAGATGTTTACGTCTGCAACCGAAGTAAAGGCCTTAACAATCGGCAAAAAGGAATGGGTTGCAAGCATCGGCGCTTCATCCGTAAGCGTGTAGATAATTTTTGATTTTTCTGACATTATAGTAGTTGATTTTATTTACTCTTTTTTCAAAACATACAAATTTAGTGTTTTTATAATAATTTTCTAATAGCGGAAATATGATTTTTGAGTGTTTTTGTTGTTAATTAAAATAAAAAAAGAGGCGTTTGCCTCTATTGATTTATATTTGGGTAATTGTATAAGATCCACTGCCGTCGAAATTGAGACTAAAATCAACTTTATAATTTTTTGGAGTAGTCGATAAATTTGGTAACATAATGTAAGCTCCATCAATATCAAAATTTCCATCATTCAAATTATCACCCAGGAATTCAGTTTGTAATGAACCTTGCAGTTTGATTTTAAATCCAGTGAAATTACTTACAGAAGCTGACAATATATTAATAGAAAATTTGTTATTCGCAATATTATAGCTAGGTATGCTAGTCGTAAGAGCAGGTGAATTAAATTCAATTTTAGGTACAAAATTATCAAAATAAACTGGAGCTCCGGTAGAATATGTTATAACAAAAATTTTATAGAATCCATTAGATGATATATTAAATTCACTACCATTTGCTACTAATGCTCCATTATTATCTGATCCGTATGTCTGTGCAGAAGAATTTGAAGCTGTAATAAATTTGACTTGTGTATTTGCAGGTAGATATTCGTAGCCTATTTTGGTACCATTCGTATTTCTTAATAATTCTGCTGCGTTGGAATTAAAACCATTGTACGATCCATACATATACAAATTAGAAGGAATCGTATTAGCTGAACTTTGTGATGTAGGTAAATTTAAATTTCCTGAGTTATCAACATTCAAAGTATAATTTGTTCCATTAGGAGAAACCAAAGTAATTCCTTGTCCGGCACCTGTCACAACGGTTTTACTAACTTGAGAATAAGGCACACTCATCAACTGGTTCACGCCAACATTGGTATAATTACTTCCGCCAGCTGGGTCCATTTCCACTTTTACAAATTTTGGATTTGTTCCCCAATTGATTCCTCCGAAGTTTCCTGTAATTGCAGTTCCTTGTCCGATATTCAGATTGACCAAACCTTTGGAATTGGTTGTTTTAGTATGAGTTTCAGTATATAAAACAGTTCCTGTTGCAGAATTGTCTAGAATGCTGATTCTTAAGTTGACGTTTCCGTTAGCAATTGGTGCACCTGCCGAATTGAAAGCAATTGTCTGATAACTGAAAGCTTGAGGAACTTGCGAATAAGCTAATGAAGCTAAAAATAAACTAAAAGCGATGTAGAGTTTTTTCATTTGGTTTTTATTTTTTTATAATTTTTATAGGTTTAATGTCTGTGTTTGTGAAATAAAGAATATAGTTGCCTGCATTAAGCGAACGTAAATCTATCTTATCCGATTCGATTTTTGTTTTTAAAATTATTCTGCCAGAATTGTCATAAATAACAGCTTCGTCAATTTTAGTTTTCGAACTTAGTTGCAGATTGATAAAATCGCTTGTTGGATTAGGATAGATTTTAATTTCATCCTTCAAAATTTCATTAATACCCAAAACCTTTAAAGTGGTTTGGTATAAGATTCCCAATGTTCCGGAATTAGCATCGTCCGGATTAGACGGTATTACATAGATTTCTCCTACAGAATGGTTGAAAGAATTCTCAGAAACAGCACCGGAATTGATATTCCCAATGACCGACTGAGCACTTCCCAACAAAGGAAAAAACAGCAATACACCAAAATAGAGTTTGTTCATTTGTGTACATAATAGTTTGGGTGCAAAAATAAGAAAATTTGTTAATCAGATTTAAATAAAAAATGTCTAATTTTGGATTTCAATAAAAATATTATGTCACAAATTACATTCAAAGGAAACCCTATCAATACGGTTGGAACTTTGCCGGAAGTAGGAGCTACCGCTCAGGAATTTACTTTAGTAGGAGCTGATCTATCAGAAAAGCATCTGGCTGATTATACAGGAAAAAAAGTATTGCTAAATATCTTCCCAAGCATCGACACTGGTGTTTGCGCCGCTTCTGCAAGACAATTCAACAAAGAAGCGAGCTCGCTGGAAAACACAGTTGTCATCAACGTTTCCAGAGATTTACCTTTTGCACTCAACAGATTTTGTGCAGCCGAAGGTTTGGATAATGTTGAAGTTTTATCAGATTTCAGAGGGAATTTTGGGGAAGATTATGGTGTAACACTCGATGATTCTCCGTTAAGAGGTCTTTTAAGCAGAGCTGTTGTAGCGCTGGACGAAAGCGGAAAAGTAATTTATACGGAACAGGTTCCTGAAATAGGACAGGAGCCAAATTATGAAGCAGCAATTGAAGCGTTGAAATAAAATTTAATTAAATCATTCATATTAACGGAAAATCTGCTATTTTAGATTTTCCGTTTTTATTTTTATGGACACATTAAGAGCTATTTATCAGCATCCCGCATTTTCCGAAGAAGATCTGAATTTGATATTTGCAAGACACGAAAAGCTGGATTTTAAAAAAGGTGATTTCTTTCTGAAAGAAAACGAAGTATCCAATTCATATTTTATCTTAGAAAGCGGCATTGCACGTTCTTTCGTTTTTGATACTGATAATAATGATATCACGATTAATTTCTTCACGATTTATGATATCATTATAGAAGCTTCGTCTTTGTTTCAGAGAATACCTTCTATCGAAAATATCCAGGCAGAAACGGATTGCACAGTCTGGAAAATAAATTATGATGATTTTCAGGAATTGTTTTTAAGCATTCCGGCACTAACGGAATGGGGAAGAGCCTGGATGTCCTATCAATTATTTTACTTAAAAAATAGGTCTGTGGAAATGATCACCAAATCTGCAACAGAACGCTATCTTGCACTGATCAATGAAAAACCTGATGTTCTGAAATTTGCACCACTGAAAAACGTGGCATCTTACCTGGGGATTACAGATACATCGCTCAGCAGAATCAGGAAAGAAATTGTTAAAGGATAAAAAAAGCATCAGTGGACTAACTGATGCTTTTTTGTTAATTATTCTGAGTCAGATCTTTTGCCGCTTTTTTCTGCATTTTCTTATAGATTACATTGGACATAATGACACTGATCTCATAAAGGAGAACCAAAGGCAATGCTGCCGCCATCATACTCAGCACATCTGCGGGAGTAATGATTGCCGCTACAACCATGATCAGCACTATAGCGTGTCTTCTGTATGTTCTCAGGAATTTCGGAGTAAGAATCCCAATCGATGTCAGGATATAAACTGCAATTGGAAACAGGAAAACCACGCCCATCCCGAGCGTGACCTGAAGAAATAAAGTTGTGTAATCTGATAGATCAAACAGCTGGACAATGTTGTCCGAGACTTTAAAAAGCAATCCAAAATTGATGGCAAATGGAAGAATCAGAAAATAGCCCGTCAAAACTCCGCACATAAACAAGACCCAGACAGAATTGATATAGAAAATAGAATTTTTTCTTTCGTTTGGTAAAAGCGCGGGGCTTATAAATTTCCAAATTTCCCAAACGATATACGGAAAAGCCAGTACCAACCCGGAAAAAATGGAAACGGCCATCATTACATTAAACTGCTGGAACAGCTGCTTCTGTTGAACGCTGAATTTTGCAGGCAATATAAAACTGTCATTGCCGGTCAGTTCTCTGGAAAAGTGATTTACAACTCTGAAAGTCAGAAAATCCCCTCTTGTAGGTCCAAAGAAAATATGATCCATCACCCAATTGATATTAAAACCTACAACAATAGCCAGGACGACGATCGCTAAAATAGACCTTACCAAATGTGACCTCAATTCTCCGATATGCCCCAGAAAGGACATTTCCTTTTCTTCACTCATTATTTTATAAATGATAAATTATGATTGATAATTGATTTTTAACTTGTTTTTTATAATAGATAAAACTTACTGCTGATTTCACTCAAATAATACCCTCATCCAGCAACGTATGAATGTCAATGATTCCGTAATATTTTCCATTATCAGTAACAATCAGCTGACCAATATTAAAATCCTTCAGAATCTGCATCGCATCTTTTGCCAGTTGATTTTTATCAATAATTTTAGGATTTTTACTTGTGATGTCTGACGCTTTTACTTGTGAAATATCATCCTGGTTAAGAAGCATTCTTCTGATGTCCCCGTCAGTAATAACACCAGTAATACTCTCGTTATCAATAACAACGGTTATCCCGTGTTTTGATCCGCTGACAGAAATAATAACATCACGAATTCCGGATTCTGAAGACACCTGCGGTTTGTTTTGCGAAACAAACTGCTCCACTTTGGCTGTCAGGTTTTTACCCAGGCTTCCACCTGGATGGAATTTTGCAAAATCAATATCCTTAAATCCTTTCAGTTCCATCAAACAGACTGCCAAAGCATCGCCAAGCGCCATCTGAACAGTGGTAGAACTTGTAGGTGCCAGTTTGTTCGGGCAGGCTTCTTTTTCTACGTGAGTATTGAGAATGATGTCCGAAGCCTTTCCAAGTTTACTATCAGGATTTCCCGTCATTCCTATTAAAGCTGATGAATATTCTTTCAGAAAAGGCAACAGATTTACAATTTCGGGCGTGTTTCCTGAGTAGGAAATACATAACACAATATCCTGTTTCTGTATCACACCAAGATCGCCATGAATCGCTTCTGCTGCGTGTAAAAACTGCGACGGTGTTCCGGTAGAATTAAGCGTTGCCACAATTTTATTGGCGACATGAGCAGATTTTCCGATACCAACCAGAATGAGTTTACCTTTACATTCACTGATCGCTAGAATACTTTTGATAAAGCTGTCATTCAGCCTGTCTCGCAGGTTTTTAAGTTCGCTTATTTCTATATCCAAAGCCTGGCGGGCATTTGACAGAATTTCATTCGGATCCAAAATTTTAAAAATATTTGATTATTTTTCTGATAATATTTTATTTCGTATCTTCACGCTAATAATTTTCAAAAGGAGATGAAGTTTTCGGGCTTCATTTTTTTATCCCTTTAACTGAGAATTTTCTCATTTATTGAAAATGTTTAACATTCAACAAAATGCAAATTTAGCAAACTATATCAAAGGATGAGCACAAAAGACATCAACTTATCTGCAGAACTCAAAAAATATTTTGGTTTTTCTAAGTTTAAAGGACAACAGGAGCAGATTATTACAGAATTACTAGATGGTAAAGATGTGTTTGTTTTGATGCCGACAGGCGGTGGCAAATCTCTTTGTTACCAATTACCGGCATTGATTTCTGAAGGAACGGCTATTGTGGTTTCTCCGCTTATTGCCCTGATGAAAAATCAGGTAGATGCCGTAAACGGACTTTCTTCCGATGAAGGTGTGGCCCACGTTTTAAACTCTTCACTAAATAAATCCCAGACAAAACAAGTAATGGACGATATAACAGCAGGCAAAACCAAACTGCTGTATGTTGCACCGGAATCACTCATAAAAGAAGAATATCTCGATTTTCTGAAAGCTGTAAAAATCTCTTTCGTAGCTATTGATGAAGCGCATTGCATCTCGGAATGGGGACACGATTTCCGCCCGGAATACAGAAATCTGAAAGGAATTATTGATAAAATAGCCGATGTTCCAGTTATTGCTCTTACTGCAACGGCAACGCCTAAAGTCCAGGACGATATTCAGAAAACACTCGGTATGAACAATGCCTTAGTTTTCAAGGAAAGTTTCAACAGAGCCAATTTGTTTTACGAAATCCGTCCGAAAATTAATGTCGATAAAGAGATCGTCAAGTTTATCAATCAGCATAAAGGGAAATCCGGAATTGTGTATTGCCTGAGCCGGAGAAAAGTGGAAGAGTTTGCACAGCTTCTTCAGGTCAATGGGATTAATGCTTTGCCTTACCACGCCGGTCTGGATCAGAAAACTAGGGTTGCCAATCAGGATAAGTTTCTGATGGAAGAGGTGGATGTGATTGTTGCGACCATTGCTTTTGGAATGGGAATTGACAAGCCGGACGTTAGGTTCGTAATCCATTATGACATTCCGAAATCTCTGGAAAGTTATTATCAGGAAACCGGACGCGCCGGGAGAGATGGCGGAGAAGGTTACTGTCTTGCGTTTTATGATCCAAAAGATATCGAGAAACTGGAAAAATTTCTGGCTCAGAAACCTGTTTCTGAAAGAGAAATCGGTCTTCAGCTGCTGAATGAAGTTGTCGGCTATGCTGAAACGTCAATGAGCAGGAGGCAATATCTGCTTTATTACTTTGGAGAAAAATTTGATCCGGTAAAAGGTGAAGGTGCTAATATGTGCGACAATTCCACCAATCCGCCAAAGCTTAAAGATGCCACGCAGGACCTGAAAAAAGTTCTTGAAATGATAAAATCGCTGGGAGAAAAATTCCGCACAAAGGATCTGATATCGATTATTGTAGGAAAAGAATCTGCGGTCACAAAATCTTATAAACTGGAGCAGACAGATTTTTTTGGTTTTGGCAAGTCTGAATCTGATAATTATTGGAAATCTATTATCAGACAGGCTACTGTTCAGGATTTTCTTAGAAAAGATATAGAAACTTATGGTGTACTTAAGATTTCTGAAAAAGGAAATCAGGTTGTAAACGGTAGTTATACGGACTCTTTCCTGATAGCGGAAGACAGAACTTATGATCTTAACCAGATCAAATCAAAATCAGACAGTGAACAGGTACAGATACAGGCTGGTGGCGGTCTGGATCAGATTTTGTTCGGACAATTGAAAGAACTCAGAAAAACTGTTGCAAAAAAACACGGAATCCCGCCTTACACCGTTTTTATGGATCCGAGCCTGGAAGATATGACGGTTCAGTATCCTATTACAGTTGAGGAAGTCGCCAAAATCTATGGTGTTGGCGAAGGAAAAGCCAGAAAGTACGGAAAAGAATTTGCTGAGTTTATCAAGAAATATGTAGAAGATCATAATATTGAGAGAACGCAGGATCTTGTGATGAAGCAGGTTGCGAACAAGTCCAGTCACAAAGTTTTCATCATTCAGAATACAGATAAAAAAATTGATCTTGAAGATATTGCAAAAGCGAAGCATCTTTCTATGAGCGAACTGCTTTCTGAAATGGAAAGCATTGTTTATCAGGGTACAAAATTGAACATTGATTATTATATTGATGAGAATTTTGATGAAGACATTATAGATGAGTTTATGGATTTTATGAAAAATTCAGAAAGTGACAGTATGAAAACACTGCTTGCGGAATATGGGGATGACCTTACAGATGAAGAAGTCAGGATTCTAAGAATTAAATTCATTAGTGATGTAGCTAATTAAAAACACGTAAAACAAATGAATGAAATATTTAAAAAACAAAAAAAAGAGATCTTAGATTGGATCGAAAATCTGGAAAACGAAGACGTCATTAAGAAATTATTAGATATTAAATATGATGTCGAAAATTCTGTTTATGAAGCCAGAACAGAATATACTGTCAAGGATGATTTTGAAGAAAGATGGGAAAAAGCAATTTCTCATCAGGAAATGAAAAGCAGAACCTTAAACCATATCAGCAATTTGCCTTGGAAACATTAATTTTCTATAGTCCGAAATTTGAGAGTCAGATTAACCAGATTATTGATGTTTTATTTGAAAATAACTATTTCAATTTTAAGGAAAATGCTTTTGAATACGGAGAAAGAATTTATGATTTTATAAGAAATAATATCGATAAACCCATCTCAAAATTATCTCCGGATAAGTTTATAAAATTTGGAACATTCTACTTTAAATATAAGGCTAACGAAAACACGACCTGGTACATTTTCTTTGACAGAAAAGATAACAGATTCCTTGTTAATTATATATTGAACAATCATTCTCAGGATTTCCCGGAATTATTATAACAATGAAAAAATCAGTTATTTTCATATTGCCAGATCTGGAAACGGGTGGAGCGGAACGCATCATAACCACGATTGCGAACCATCTTCCCAGAGACCGTTTTTCCCTTGCAATTCTCTTGCTAAGAAAGGAAGGCGCTTATTTGGATTTTTTGAAACCGGATGTAGAGATTATCGACATCAATACGCCAAGAATCCGAAATTCTTTGAAACCCATTTTAATTGAAATCAAAAAAAGAAAACCGGATATTGTCTTTTCCGGTTTTGGCGAAGTGAACGCATATCTGTCGTTATTCATAAAGCTTTTTCCGAAAACTAAATTTATAGCAAGGGAAACAAATGTTGTCTCCCAGCATGTTACCAGGAAAGAGATTCGGTTTTTTTATAATTTTTATAATGCCTATGACAGAATCATTGCGCAAAGTAATGACATGCAAAATGATCTGATAAGCAATTTTTCTATTAAAAAAGATAAATTGGTAAAGATCAATAATCCTGTTGATATAACATTTATAGAACAAAAACTGAATGAATCAGAGAGACCTGCAGAATTTTCCCATCAGCATAAAAATATTGTAGCCATTGGAAATCTGTCTGCAAGAAAAGGTTTTGATAATCTTCTCAAAGTTTTCAGCAGGCTGAAAAATCAGAATATTATGCTTCATATTCTGGGAGACGGGAAGGATAGAGATATGCTTTATGATATGAAGCAAATGTTGGGTCTTGATCATGTTATTTTTCACGGAAAGAAAAGTAATCCATATCAGTATCTGAAATATGCTGACTTATTTATACTGTCATCACGATACGAAGGTTTTCCCAATGTCCTTCTGGAGGCTGGTGCTTGCGGTGTTTATTCTTTGGCAAATAACTGTCCGGGCGGCATAGACGAAATTATAATCGACCAGATCAACGGAGAAATTGCAAGCATAGAAGATTATGATAATTTTGCCGAAAGGATAAAACATGCACTTTATAAAACCGTAGATAAGGAAAATATTAAAGAGTCCATAAAATCCAGATTTTCTAAGGAAATTATCCTGAAGAAATATGAAGATCTCCTTTGGAATATTTAACATAATCTAAATGAAAAAGATAGCAATACTTATATTCTCAATTTATTTTATAGTCTCTTGCAGTTCGGGAAAACCAGGAAATGCAAGGCTTAACGAGGAAATTCCTTACAAGGAAGCGAAAAACTACTTTGTAAAGAATAATATTGACGCCGCCCTTGATAGTCCGAAATTTGAAAGCCGGCAGGAATTTGACCAAGTTTTTGGAATGGCAACCACAATGGGAGAGAATGGAAAACCGACACCAATAGATTTTTCAAGAGAGTTTGTGGTAGCTCAGGTTGAAGATCCTTCAACTCAAAATATTGAGTTAAAACCAGTCTCGGTAAGAAAAAATGCAAACATTCTCGAAGTGAAATACAGGAAAATAGTCGGTGCTGACCGTTCTTATACTTCTCAGACAGCAATGATTCTTATTATTGACAGGAAATATGAAGGTGATATTAATTTTGAAGAGGTAAAATAATTAATCGATAAAAAAACTGAGTATCAATTCAGAAATCTTTGTTTTGCTATTTCAAAAACACGCTGGTCAATAGGTAAAGGAAAAGGATTTTCGCCTTCTAAAGGGATCCATTCGGTTTTTTCTATGCAAGGATCAAGAATCAGAAGATCTTCTTCATTGAGGATTTCTGCCAGATAATAAACGGTTAAAAGTTGCTCGTTATCCCGAAATCTCGACACCAGAAAATCATCCTGCGTGTAAAAGTGATCCTTAACTTCTATATCCAGATTTAGTTCTTCCTGAAATTCCCTTTTCAGACACTCAATCGTGCTTTCGCCAAATTCCAGTCCGCCACCAGGTAATTTTATCAGGAAATCTCCTGCATATTCCTCGTGTAAAGCGAGAATTTTTTTGTCTTTTATACAGAGTGCATAAACACGAATGTTAATTTTATCTATCATAGATGCGGATTTGTGATGCCTAATTTAGTAAAATTATTTTTTCCAGGCGTTGATCATTTCTCTTTTTCCGGGAGGCCCCTGTTTTTTCTCTACTTCGAAATTAAGTTCTTTAAGAATTCTTCTTACACTGCCTTTAGATGCATAGGTTGTAAGCAATCCGCCCGTCTTCATCTTAGAAGCTACAATCTCAAAAATCTCCTGCTCCCAAAGATCCGGCTGAACTCTCGCACCAAAGCAGTCAAAATATACGATATCAATCAGAGGTAAATTAAGATTTTTTATGTTAAAAAAATCATCTTTGATCTTCGTGAGGGTAAAATTGTCATCAATTTTTACAGGTTTTTCCCATTCAGTTTCATGAATTTTTAAAGAAAGATCTTTCAGGATTTTGTTCGGAAATAATTCAGAATAAGACAATTCTGCAGCTTCCTGTAAAAAAATCGGATATTTTTCGATGCCAAAATAATTGATATTATGATTTTTATCATTTCTCAAATATTCATCAAATGTTACTAAAACGTTAAGACCTGTCCCAAAACCTAACTCTAAAATATTAATTTCACAATCATTAATTAAATTTATTCCATTTTTAATAAATACATGAATTGCTTCCTGCAAAGCTCCATGTTTTGAATGGTAGGTTTCTTCTAAATCTTTGATTAATAAAGTTTTACTTCCGTCTTTAGTGTCTATTAATTCTCTTTTCAAAGTATTTTTTTACAAATTTAAACTAAATTTTGATTATTAAAAAATTATTATATATTTGTAATACCTCATTAAAAAATTAAAAAATGATAATTCAAAAAACTTCAAACCCAAGAGTCTCTTCATTTGATCCAAATAATTTTTCTTTCGGAAATACTTTTATAGATCATATGATTATTTGTGAATATGAAAACGGAAAATGGGGAGATCTGCAGCTGGTTCCATATGGCCCGATTGGTTTTACTCCCGCAATGATGGGTGTAAACTACGGACAGGCTTGTTTTGAAGGGATGAAAGCTTACAAGGATAAGGACAATCAGGTTTTCCTGTTCCGCCCGGAAAAAAACTTCGAGCGTATCAATAAATCGGCTAAAAGGCTTGCTATTCCGGAGATTACAGAGGAAATGTTTATAGGCGGCCTAAAAGCTCTTGTAGATATAGACAGAGACTGGATTCCGCACGGAGAAGGAATGTCATTATATCTGAGACCATTATTATTTGCAACAGAAGAAGCTCTGAAAGCAAGAATCTCTGAAAAATATATGTTTGCTATTGTGGCTACACCTGCCAAGAATTATTACACCGCACCAGTATCTGTGAAAATTGCCGACCATTATTCCAGAGCGGCAAGTGGTGGCGTGGGTGCAGCAAAAGCTGCCGGTAATTATGCAGCGTCATTTTATCCGACACAATTAGCTATAGAAGAAGGATATGAGCAAATTATCTGGACAGATGACTGTTCCCACGAATATTTTGAGGAAAGCGGAACAATGAATGTTTTTGTAAGAATCAATGATACGATTTATACGCCTAAAACCTCGGACAAAATCCTGGATGGCGTCACTAGAGACAGTTTTATTCAGCTTGCTAAGAAAAGAGGAATCGAAGTTGTTATAGACAACGTAAAAGTTTCTGACGTGATAGAAGCTCAGAAAAACGGTACATTGAAAGAAGTCTGGGGTGTAGGAACGGCTGTGGTTACAAGCATATTCCAGGCTTTGGGATATCAGGGGGAACATTTATTATTGCCTCAGCTTGCAGAAGAAGAAAGCTTTGCGGCTATGCTGAAGAATGACCTTGTAAATATCCAGACCAATCAGTCAGAAGATCCATTTGGATGGAGAGTGCTGGTAGAAGAAAAAGCCTACAGTTTACAGAATTAAGTAATTGAAATATTCTAAGAGATAAAAGCCGGAAATTAGTTTCCGGTTTTTATTTTTTATGATGGTGATAAGTCCTTTTAAATTCTTAATTTCGCAAAAGTTTTCCCAACCTTTCGTAAGGCTAAAAACAATGAAAAAGTTAATTTATATATCTTTAATAGCATTAGTTTCCTGTGCGAAGCAGCAGCCTGCTCAGCATCCGGAAGACCAGTTTATGTCAGATAATGAACTGGAGACTTCTAAAAAAAGATCCAAAGACCTGAATACATTAGAAAGGGCACAGATTGAAGACTGGATCAAGGCCCAAAAAATAAGCTATTATCCTATGGGAATGAATTACTGGGTCAATATTGCGGGTCTGGAAAATAAACCCAGAAAAAACAACGGTGAAAAAGTCTCTTATCAATATTTTATTTATGATTTTGACAGAGTTAAACTCTATGAAACGCCTGTCCAAAATATTGATGTAGAATTTGGCCACTTTCAGGAAATGGATGCTGTAGAAGATGTTCTCCGGTATCTTAAAAAAGGAGAGGAGGCAGAGATCCTGGTGCCATCTGTTCTGGCTTACGGAACTTATGGTGACAATAAAAAAATATCTAATGATATGCCACTTATCATCAAAGTAAAAGTATTGTAAAAATATAAACGCTTATAAACAATGAAAAAAATTATAGCATTATCTATAACATTATTAACATTATTAAATTGTAAAACATTGGAAATAGACAAAGAAACTTACAAAAGCCTGCCAGACGGATTGTATGGTAATCTTACAACAAGCAAAGGTGACATTTTGGTAAAATTCGAAGATGAAAAATCTCCTGTAACTGTTGCTAATTTTGTCGGACTTGCTGAAGGGAAAATAGAAAACAAAGCAAAGAAAAAAGGTGAGCCATTCTACGATGGAACCATCTTTCACAGAGTTATCAAGGATTTTATGATCCAGGGAGGCGATCCTCAGGGTACAGGAATGGGAGATCCCGGCTATAAGTTTGATGATGAGAAAAATGATCTTCAGCATACAGGAAAAGGAATTCTTTCTATGGCTAATTCCGGCCCTAATACCAATGGCTCACAGTTTTTCATTACAGAAGTAGCAACACCTTGGCTGGACGGAAGACATACTATTTTTGGCAAAGTCGTAAAAGGAGAAGCCGTGATTGATTCTATTGCCAAAGTAGAAAAAGGTCCTCAGGACAAACCAAAAACTGATATTGTGCTGAGCAAAGTTGCTATTTTCAGCAAAGGAGATCAGTATAAGCATTATGATGCGGCTAAAATCTTTAACGAAGGAAAATCCAAAATTCAGGAGAAGAATAAAGTTTATCTTGCAAAAGCGGAAGAAGAGAAACTGAAAAAAGAAAGGGAGTTTGCTGCAAACCAGGAAAAATTGGTAAACGATATGAAAGCCGGAATGCAGTCTACACCATCCGGACTTTACTATAAAGTAACTAAAACTACAAGCGGTGGAGCACCGAAAGCAGGGCAGACCGTTGCTGTACATTATGCAGGAAAGCTGATTAATGGTGATGAGTTTGACAATTCCTTCAAAAGAGGCCAGCCAATTGATATTCCTATCGGCGTTGGACAGGTAATCAAAGGTTGGGATGAAGGTATTATGCTTCTTAAAGAAGGTGAAACGGCAACATTGCTGATTCCGCCGGCACTTGGTTATGGCGAAAGAGGCGCAGGTGGTGTTATTCCGCCAAATGCCTGGTTGGTATTCGATGTTGAACTGGTAAAGATCAGTAAATAAAAAAAATAAAAGAGCGAAGTTGATTTTCGCTCTTTTTTTATGCTAATATCTGATAAGCTTTTCTTGCACCGGAAATGCAGCTTTCATAATCTTTTTCATTAATTTTTTCATCTAAAAAAGCTTTGAATTCCTGCCATAATAATCCGGTTTTCTCACCATAGATTCCAAAGTAATTAAAAGTGATATTTTCGAACGCCGGGTTTTTCCGAAGCTGCTTTACAATCACATTTCCGCCTAATGTAGATCCTTCCATCACATAAAGCGCCCCAAAAGCCTCGGCTTCATTATTAAGATCATTAGCAGCTGAGTTATCAGAATTAATTCCTACTCCCAAATCGCTAAGATCCCTAGCTATTGCATTGATTTTTGTACGTACATCTAGCTTCAGCTCAGGATAACTGCTTAATAATTTATTGACCTGAGGTTCATATTTGCTGATCAGGAAATAATTGTGAATTAAAAGTTTTTTATAATCTTCCAGTGTGTAAGATCTGTCAAATATTTTTTTAGATTGTAAGGTTTCTTCGGTTTTATCGTGTTCTTGTTTTGTTTCTTCTTTAAGAATTGAGGAAATCATAATTGGGCTTTTGAAATTTTAAAATAAAGGTAGTTCCTTTTCCGCTTTCGCTTTCATAGGATATTTTTCCGCCCATTTTTTCCATCAGATGATGAACAATACTAAGACCGACGCCATTGCCATTAAAGTCTTTTGCATTACTCATTCTGCTGAAGATCTTGAACATTTTTTTGGATTCTTTTTTATCAATACCGATTCCATTATCTGTAATCTTATAGATCACAACATTGTCAGCAATTTCGCCAATAATTTTAACTTTCGGCTGGTGGGATTTTGAAGAATATTTTACGGCATTGCCGATCACATTTCCAAACACCTGGTAAACCATAGTCTGGTCTCCTAAAACCTCTGGTGTGTTCTGGATGATGATATCTGTGTGCGGAGATTCAAAACTTATTTTAGAATCCTCTGCGAGTTTTGTGATCAGCGAATCCACTTCTACACTCCTAAGTTCAATTTCAGACTTTTTAATTTTGCTGAGCTCCAGAACATTCCGTATCATGTCACTCATAGTATCTACCTGATTGATAATGTTATCAAGCGTTTTATGCACATTTTCCTGATCCGGGAGCTTTTTAGCAAGCTGAGCATTGAGTTTTATAACGGTAAGAGGTGTATTAAGATCATGAGAAATGGTGTGCGAGAAAGAATCCAGCTCACCATTAAGCTCCTTTAATTGATTATTAAGATCCTGAATCTGCGAAGATTTGGTGTGCGAAGCTTTCAGAATCACGGATGTTATCCATTTTGCGGATTCTATCTCTTTAATTTTCCAGGGCAGAGATGTTCCTTTCACATACTCTTTCCAGACCTCGAATGATTTTCTGGGCGAGAATTTAATGATCTCTACGCCGTCTTTAATTTCAGAAATTGTTTGTTTTTCCGGTTTTCCGGCCCATTTTATCTTTTGTCCCTGTTCTTTTCTGAGCCATATCAGCATATCCGATGTATTATTTCCCAATACACTGATGATAATACCACAGCTGATTTCAGGATTTTCAAGATCTGTTATGGTGCGGCAGAATGTATTGGAAACAAACATGTTTTCTTCAAAGCTATGATTGTTTTCTCGGCTCCAGTCAATGATTCTTTCTATATCGGTGTGGCTTGGCGTTTTGCCGGCAGTCAGGATCTCGTTGTTGATTTTTATAATAATGCCGTCAGCATCGCAGGTGTCCATAATCTCTTTGATGTTGTGTTCCAGAGCTTTCCCGAAGCTTTCATCATTCAGAAGGTTCTGGCGGAGCGTGATATTATTAAGATTGATTCTTTGATATTCCTGCAATGTTTCAAGAGATCTGTAGGAGGCAAAGGCGTTGGCAGATGTTCTGGTAAGGGTTTCTACAAGAAGCCTGGATTGCAGATCCAAATGCTTTGGTTTTGAATTCTGACACGCAACCATACCCCAAAGTTCGCCATTCACAATTATTGACGTGCTGAAACTGGCCTCAACCTGAGCATTTTTAAGATACTGGATATGAACAGGAGAGGATGCCCTGGTGACACTGTAGGTAAGGTCAATTGCTTCTTTTGGAATGATGCCTACAATTGGATACGTCTTTCCGGAAACGTGGGATGTGATTCTTACAGGATTTTTCAGATATAAAGCTCTGGCCTGTGCCGGAATATCAGATTCCGGGTAATGCAGATCCAGATAACTTTCAAGATTCGGTTTTACAAGTTCTTCTATGACCTGTCCGCTTCCGTCATAGAGAAATTGATAGATCATCGCACGGTCAAAATCAATGATTTCCTGAACTTCTTGCAGCAGGATTTTCCAGATGTTCTCTTCGTTAGAGTTTCTGAGTATATGTTGTATTGCTGCGTATTCTTTATTGATTTTATGATTTGGAAGCACTTTCTCAATCTCGAAAAAAGTAAAACCTTTATTGGTATGAATACTTAAAGTATATTCTTCATTTTTGAAACTAATGTGTTGTATAGCAAGTGTTTCATTGTCTGAAAAATTATCCCAGTTAACATCGATTCCAAATTCTGCAAACAGTACACGGATATTTTTTCCCAAAAGAAAATCAGACTCTACGGAAAAAAAATCTAAGCTATTTTCACTGTAAAAAGTGATCTTAGAATCTTGTGAACCCAGTAAAAATCCATATTCCTGGACTTCACCGCAGATATGTATTGGTTCCTGGTCACAATTGATATATTCTTTCGGATACATATATAATTATTAGTTTTAATATATCCTTTGTGTTTTGCTGAGTAAAGATAAAAATAAAAATTAACTCTTGTTAATTATTTTTTCAATTCTCAATGCTAATAATAATATCTTTGCCTAAATATTTGACAGCCAAAATAGAAACTTAAAATAAAAAAGACAGCTGTATGCTGTCTTGTAATTTTTACCGGGAAAAATTTATTTCATATCATACATTATCAGAGCTGTGATCAATTTTGGCTCTATTAATGTACATTTTGGAGGCATCTTGATCTCTTTATCTGAAATTTTCAGAAGGTCTGTAAAACTGATGGGATAGATTCCGAATCCTACTTTATATTCTCCGCTGTCTACTTTTTCTTTCAGCTCTGTAATACCTTTGATATCGGAAGTACCTTTCTGATAAATAATTTTATCGGTATGTTTGGCATTTTCAATTCCAAGAATATTTTCAAAAATATATTTGTTTACCAGGTGATGGTCTAGGTCATTGCCATTTTTATGCTCTTCGCGGATGCTGTGCTTCACATGGAGACTGTAGAATTTTCCGCCAAGGTACATACTGATATGAAATTTCTGAGAAGGAAAATATGGCGCTTCACCTTTATCGTGGATCTGGAAATCTTCTCTGAGTTTATTGAGAAATTCTTCTTCCGTAAGACCGTTGAGATCCTTAAGAAGCCTGTTATAATCATTGATTTTTATAGATTGGTTAGAGACAATGAAGCTGTAAACGAAGTTATAATGTTCTGTCCCGTGTGATCTTTTATATTTTTCCCTCTGCTTTTTGGCATATTCTGCCACAGAACCTATTCTGTGGTGCCCGTCTGCAATATAGAATGAATCAATGGGATCCAAGACTTCTTTGAACTGCTGCAGCTTGAGGCGATTGTCTATTCTCCAGATTTTATGCCTCACGCCTTTATCGTCGGTATAGTTGATGATGGGAACATTTTTTTGTTCGTGATTCATCAGAAGCTCTACTTTGGAGTTGGAATGGTAGGTGAGAAGAACCGGCTCTGCCTGTACGCCTACTTTTTCAAGATAATGCGCCATTTTCATTCTTCTTTCTGTTATGGTAGATTCGTGCTTCTTTATTTTTCCGTCCCAGAAATCATCCACGCTTACAAGCCCCATCAGGCCTCGGAAACTTGTTTTGTCCGGCAGCGTCTGCTCATAAAGATAATAAGCAGAATCATCCTGCGTAATCTTTTTATCCTGCAAAAGCTCTTCGAAATTAGATCTTATCTTCCGCAGGTTTCGGTCTACATCTTTTGATTTGCTTACAACAGCAGGCTTTATCATCTGTATATAAGAATCATCTACTTGTGCTTTTTTATTGATCTCTTCTTGAGTAAAATTATCTAAAGAGTAAGTAGGAAAAACATCAATAAAATCAGGATTTGGTCTGATTCCTCTAAATGGTTTAAATACTGGCATATATTATAGTTCGTCTTTTATTTTTATGATTTGCTCTGCTAGCTCCTCTGCAATTCTGTTCTGAGCTTCCAGCGTATTGCCTCCGATATGCGGAGATAGCGATAAGGCAGGATTCATGAGGATTTCTATTTCCGGGTTGGGTTCATTCTCAAAAACATCCAAAGCAGCACCCGCAACTTTACCAGCTTCAATAGCATCAATCAGTGCAACTTCATTCAAAATGCCGCCTCTTGCTGTATTGGCAATAAAAACGCCATCCTTCATCATTTTAATCTCCCTGTCATCGATAAGATATTGATCTGTTTTCCCAATGTTGATACTTATAAAATCAGATTTTTTTAAAACCTCATCTAAATTTACGGATTTAATTTCGAAATGCAAAGATTGTCCATCGAAGAAAGAAATTTCAACAGTTTCGGTCTTCTGTGTTCTGTTATAAGCTAAGATGTTCATCCCCAGTGAGATTCCCATCTTGATCACTTCCAGTCCTATATTTCCCATTCCGATAACACCCAGCGTTTTTCCGGAGAGTTCTGTAGCGTTATTAAAAGATTTTTTTAACGTGTTGAATTTCGTCTCACCTTCCAGAGGCATCAGCCTGTTACTTTCGTGGAGAAATCTTGCCAATGAAAAAAAATGCGCAAATACAAGTTCCGCAACAGACTTGCAGGAAGCCTTAGGAGTATTGATGATATAAATACCTCTGTCAATGGCATATTCCACATCAATATTATCCATACCGATACCGCCCCGTCCAATAATTTTGAGATTGGGACATTCATCAATAAGCTTTTTTCTGACCTGTGTGGCACTTCTTACAAGAAGAACATCAACATTATTTTCATTGATGAATTTGCTCAGGTGCTCAGCGGATACTCTGGCATCTAAAACAGAAATACCGTCTTTCCTTAAAAGCTCGATCCCGTTTTCCGAGATTCCGTCATTGGCTAATACAATCATTTGTTTAATGAAAAAATGCTGTTATAACTGGGTTCCCTTATGTTGTTTAATCTGAAAATAAAGGTGGGCTAAGATACGGAATTTATCTGAATTAACATTAATTTAACAAAAAAACGTTCTCAATTACCTGAGAACGTTTGAATTTTATAAGCCGTATTTTATATACTTCGCATCACATCAACCAAAACCTGTACACTTTCTATGGGCATTGCATTATATATACTTGCTCTGTAACCACCAACGCTTCTGTGTCCGTTTAGTCCGCTGATTCCTGCTGCTTTCCAGGCCGTATCAAAAGCTTCTTTTTTGGATTCATCGGTCAGGGTAAATGTCACATTCATAAAAGAACGGTCTTCAACCGCAGCTACACCCTGGAAGTTAGGATTTCTGTCGATTTCATCATAAAGCAATTTCGCTTTTGCGTTATTTTTTTCTTCAGCAGCAGCTATTCCTCCGTTTTCTTCCAGATACTTCAAAGTAAGGTAAGATGCATAGACGGCAAAAACCGGAGGTGTATTGGACATAGATTCCTTATCGATATGAACAGCATAATCCAAGTAAGTAGGAATATTTCTTCCCGTTTTTCCGAGAATCGATTTTTTCACGACTACCAGTGTTGCACCGGCAGGACCCATATTTTTCTGTGCACCGGCATAGATCAGGTCAAACTGTGAAAAATCCAACTGTCTGCTGAAAATGTCGGATGACATATCACAAACCATCAAAGTATCAACTTTTGGGAATTCTTTGATCTGAGTTCCGAAAATGGTATTGTTGGATGTACAGTGAAAATAATCATACTCTGAACCCACCTTATAATCTTTTGGAATATAATTGTAATTCGCGTCTTTTGAAGATGCCACAATATCTATATTTCCTAATTTCTTAGCTTCTTTTATTGCGCCTGATGCCCAGGTTCCTGTATCAGTATAAGCCGCTTTCCCGTCGGTTGTAAGAAGATTAAAAGGAACCATAAGAAACTGAAGGCTTGCGCCGCCCTGAAGATAAAGGACTTCATAATCATCGCCCAGATTCATAAGCCTTTTTACAATAGCTCTAGCTTCATCCATTACCGCTACGAATTCTTTGCTTCTGTGTGATATCTCAAGAATAGACAGTCCCATTCCGTTGAAATTGAGAATAGCTTCTGCGGCTTTCTGGAAAACCTCCTGAGGAAGAATGCTGGGACCTGCACTAAAATTATGTTTTTTCATTTATTGTAAGTAATTAGGTGTTAGGATTTAGGTAATAGTTCTTTAGCTAAAAGCCAATTGCAATAGGCCAGAAGCAGAATTACTCGTTGTGAAGAAATGCTTTCTTGGCCAGCAGCTGTTCTTCAGATTCTACATGATCTTCATCTGGCACACAACAGTCTACAGGGCAGACAGCGGCACACTGTGGTTCTTCGTGGAAACCTTTACATTCCGTACATTTATCTGTAACTATAAAGTAATAATCATCACTAACGGGTTCCTGAGCGGCATCTGCATTTACAGAAAGGCCGGATGACAAAACCACCATTCCTTTCAGGGCTGTTCCTTCTGATGCTTTCCAGTCTACTGCTCCTTCATAGATGGCATTGTTCGGACATTCCGGTTCACAAGCGCCACAATTTATACATTCGTCTGTTATCTTAATAGCCATTGCTATATTTATTTATATTTTTGTGCAAAATTACAAAAAAAAAGCCAGCTATGCTGAACGAAAACAAAATTTTGGGACTTGAAAAATTAGGTCAATTCATTAATGATTTTATTCAGAAAAATGATGATAACTATAATAAAAAGGAAGAACGACTGGCTTATCTCATGACACGTTCCGAACTTGAAAACCCATGGTTTACCCAGGAGAACCAAAGATATAATCTGAAACAATGGTCAGGGCTTTTCACGAAGGACAATATCGAAAACTGGCTTTCCGGGTATAAGCTTTCCAATACACCCAGAAGAGTAGGATTGATTTTGGCCGGAAACATCCCGCTGGTTGGTTTTCATGATATTATTTCAGTGGTGCTCAGCAATCATATTCCGGTTATTAAATTATCATCAAAAGACCGATTGATGCTGCCTTATCTTTTGCAATTATGGAATGAGTTTTCCAATAATGACATCGAATACCACATCGTGGAAAAACTCGAGAACTTCGACGCTGTGATTGCAACCGGAAGTAATAACACCGCCAGATATCTGGAGTACTATTTCAAGGACAGCCTGAGTATTATCCGCAAAAACAGAACATCTATAGCGGTGCTCACAGGTGATGAAACAGATGAGGAACTGAGATTATTAGCGGATGATATTTTCCGTTACTTCGGGTTAGGATGCAGGAACGTTACTAAAATTCTGATTCCTGAAAATTTCAGTCTGGACAGGCTCTTTGAAAGTTTTGTACATTACAGTGATATCATTAATCATCATAAATACGCCAATAACTATGATTATAACAGAGCAATTTACCTTCTGAATCAGGATGTGTTCTGGGATAATAATTTTGTGATGCTGAAAGAAGATGAAAAGCTATTCAGTCCTTTGTCCGTGATCAATTTTTCTCGTTATAATAATTTTGATGACGTCGTAAAATATCTAGAAGAGAACAAAGATGATATCCAGGTTGTTGTTGCAAAATCCGAATCAGGTTTAGATGCGATCCGCTTTGGAGAGACTCAAAATCCTTCGTTAGATACTTATGCGGATAATGTAGATACGATGGCTTTTCTGAGTGTGATATAGCATTTGTATATTTTTCTCTATATTTATAGGATGATAAATTCAATGACTGCGAACAAAAAAATGCTGTTGCCCTTATGCGCTGCTTTATTCCTGTGGAACGCCTGCTCTAAAGATGATGACCGAACGGAAGAATTTTCAATAATTGGTGTCTGGAGTCCCTCCAGAAAAATTGTGGTAGCAAACAATGGTACAACGCTTTCAAATACAGATTATTCTGCGTGTTACAAGGCCAGCACCTTTGATTTCAGGGCTGATAATAAAATGACCTCACAAATCTACGATCTGAATGCAACGCTGGATTGTGAAAATCTTGGTTCTGAAACAGTATTCTATTCATATTACCATAATGCCAAAAAACTGGTGATAGATGGCAAGAATGTGGAAGTTATCAGCAGAACCAATAACGAACTTCAGTTTGTAGATGACTATGATGATGTGGATGGCGATGGCATAGATGAAAAAATTATTACTGTATTTGTCAAATAAATAATCTTACGTTGATTAAAAAGGCAGACTTTAATATAGTTTGTCTTTTTTTATTTTCTTTCATCAAACAATCAAAAAATTATTTGTCTACTTCTATAAAATCTCTATTCACACAGGATTTTTCTTTGCGAGCTGTCAGCATAAACATCATAAGTAACAATCAACAATAATTGTCAACTAATAAATTGTTGCGTAAATTACGCCCCGAATAAAAATTAAAAAAATAAAAGTATAGTATATGAAGAAAATTTTTATTTCAGTTTCACTATTATTTATGATGAATGCAATGGCACAGAAATTTGAAACCCAAACCCAGACCGATAAACAAGGTTACACCTATGAAACCGTAAAAAATGACCAGTCCGGCGTAAGACTTTACACCCTGAAAAACGGATTGAAAGTCTATCTTGCTAAAAATGATGATGCTCCAAGAGTTCAGACCTACATACCTGTGAGAACAGGATCTAACAATGACCCAAGTGACAACACAGGATTGGCGCATTACCTTGAACATATGGTTTTCAAAGGGACATCCCACCTCGGAACTCAGGATTGGGATAAGGAAAAAGCGTTGCTTAATCAGATCTCTGATCTCTATGAGCAGCACAAAACTGAAAAAGACCCGGAAAAGAAAAAAGCGTTATACAAGAAGATCGATGAAGTTTCCCAGGAAGCTTCTAAATATGCGATTGCTAATGAATATGACAAGGCGATATCATCTCTTGGCGCAACAGGAACTAATGCCCACACCTGGCTGGATGAAACAGTTTATAAAAACAACATCCCATCCAACGAGCTGGAAAAATGGCTGAAAGTGGAAAAAGAACGTTTCTCCGAATTGGTTCTGAGATTATTCCACACCGAGCTGGAAGCGGTATATGAAGAATTTAACAGGGCGCAGGATAATGACGGAAGACTGGTGAACTATGCAATGATGGAAGCGCTCTTTCCAAAACATCCTAACGGACAACAGACGACTATCGGGACATCGGAACACTTGAAGAATCCATCTATGCAGGCTATTCATAAATATTTTGATACCTATTACGTTCCGAATAATATGGCTGTAGTTTTGGTAGGTGATCTGGACTTTGACAAAACCATTAAGCTTGTAGATCAGTACTTCGGAACCTTCAAATACAAAGAGCTGCCGATGAAAAAAATGGTGTCGGAAGAACCAATGACCAGCATCGTGACCAGAACTGTAAAAAGCCCGACCACACCAAGAATGACAATGGCCTGGAGAACGGATTCTTATGGAACACAAGAAGCCAGACTGGCAGATATTGTCGCAGAAATACTCAGCAATAATGGTGACGCCGGGCTGATAGATCTTAACATCAACCAAAAACAAAAGACACTAGGAGCGGGAGCTTATGAATCACCTTTTAAAACTTATGGCGCATTTGTTCTGAGTGTAGTTCCAAAAGAAGGTCAGAGCTTTGATGATGCCAAAAAGCTATTGCTGGAACAGATCGACCTTGTCAAGAAAGGGCAGTTCCCGGACTGGATGCTGAATGCGATTATCAATGATATGAAAGTGCAGAGAATGAAAAATTGGGAAACTGCAGACGGACTGGCTACAACGCTGTATTCGACATATATCAAAAACAGAACCTGGGAACAGGAGCTGGATGAGATCAACCAGTATGAAGCGATTACTAAGGCAGATGTGGTGAAATTTGCCAATGATTTTTTCAGAGATAATTATGTGGTGGTTTACAAGGAAAAAGGCGTTAACGACAAGCTGGTACGTGTTGAAAATCCGGGCATCACGCCAATCAAACTGAACAGAGAAGCGCAATCTGCATTTCTGAAAGAGATCATCAACACGAAATCATCCGATATCAAGCCACAGTTCATTGATTTCAAAACGGCTATTGCCACATCTGAGATCAAAGACAAGAAGATCAGCTTTGTAAAAAATAATTATAATGAGGTGGCTCAGGTTAATTACATTTTTCCGTTCGGAACAGATAATGATAAAGAACTGGCACTTGGTGTGACCGTTCTTCAATATCTGGGTACTGATAAATATACACCTGAACAGCTGAAAGAAGAGTTCTATAAACTTGGGATTACCAATAGTTTCAGAACTTCCAATGACCAGATGATCATCACATTAAGCGGACTGGAAAGCAATATGGCAAAAGGTGTTGAGCTGATGAACCATTGGATCAATAACGTGAAAGCGGATAAAGCCATTTATGACCAGACCGTTAAAACCATTTTGGAATCCAGGGAAGTGGCAAAGAAAGATAAGAACAGAATTATGTCTGCACTGGCTAATTATGCGAAATTCGGGAAAGATTCCAGGATGACCGACGTGATTTCAAAAGAGCGTCTGCAGAATATTGATGTTAATGAACTGATGTCCAAAATCAAAAACCTGAATCAATATCCATATGAGGTTTTCCTTTACGGCGAAAATCAGAAAGGCCTTGAAAAAGCGGTAAAACCATTTATCAGCAATACAAAAATCCAGCCTGCCAAAGCAAAAGAATATCCTGAACCGGCAACTGAAGGCAAAGTTTATTTCACCAACTATGATATGGTGCAGATGGAAATGTCAAAAGTGGCTAAAGCCGGCAACGTGAATATTACCAACTTCGGAAAAGCGAGTGTTTTTAATGAATATTTTGGGCGTGGGTTGTCTTCTATCGTATTTCAGGAGATCAGAGAAAGCAAGTCTCTGGCTTATTCGGCTTATGTTTCTTATGCCAATGCTACAGAAAAGAATCATCCGAATTACGTCACCAATTATATCGGAACGCAGGCCAATAAGCTGCCTCTTGCCGTAGCTGCAATGAATGACCTGATGGTGGAATTGCCACAGATTCCTGCACAGTTTGAGAATGCGAGAGGTTCTGCTTTGAAGCAGATTGCTTCAAACCGAATCAACCGAACCAATATTTTCTATAACCAAATGGCCCTGAAGAAATTAGGGATTGATTATGATGTCAGAAAAGATGTTTACGCAGAGATTCAGACTTTAACATTACCTCAGCTCACAGATTTTTATAATTCTGATATTAAGCCGTTAAAATATAATACGGCCATTATCGGAAAGAGAGAAAATCTGAATATGGATTCTATCAACAAAATGGGCGAATTCAGAGAAGTAAGTCTTGAAGAGATTTTCGGATATTAATTTTATTCAGAAAAGAATTAAAAAAATGAAAGTGGAGCAGAAGTGCTTCACTTTTTTTATTATCGATTTTCCCGAATGGCGCGTATCAATTCTTTGTTTCTCTTTTCTGCTCTCGCATTATTGAGCGATAATGCAGCCCAGATCGCAGCCGGAAGCCAGCCGAGTATTGTAATCTGCAGAATAAAACAGATAATGGATGTAATAATTTTTCCTCGGACGAAAAAAGAAACAAATGGTAGTAAAATTGCTAATAACATTTTGAAATTTTAAATAAATATACATAAATCAATCTAGTAAAAACAATTTAAAATTTAAGCAAGTGTTTGAATTTTTTTAATAGATAAAATAGATCTGCTTTTAATTTTTTCAACAATATTTTATAGATAATTTAGTTTATCGAATATAGACCACGCTAATGTTGAAAATTTTCTGCATCATATTGCTGTTTTTATGCTTAATGAGCATATCGGCACAAAATAATCTGGGCTTCCTGAATGATAGCTATAGCGGTATAAACTCAGCAGTCATTGCTCCGACGCAGCCATTCCTGAATCCAAATCCGTGGGATGCTAATCTGATTGCTGCAGATATTCTTTTGCAGAATGATTATGCTTATATCTCTGAGCAGAGCATTATGGGATTAAGCAATGCAACCATTGTTACTGCAAATCCGAATAAAAATATCTCCGGACAGTCACAACCCAATGTTCTTGATTTTTACAATAAAAATAAGGCTAACCTATTATTCGGCTCTGATATATTGGGACCTTCATTATCTATGACGGCTAAAATCAAGGAAAAGAAATATGCTTTTGGAATATTCAGCAGGCTCAGAACACAGGCATCAGTTTTAAATCTGGATAATTATTTTAGATATAATAATGAAAGAATTTCGGAACCTGATGATTATGCTTTTAAACCCTTTTCCGGAACTGTGATGAACTGGGGCGAAATCGGGCTAAACCTGGCAACAACCATATTTCCGGAATCCGAAAAACAATGGATTTTAGGAGCTAACATTAAATATGAAATTGGCCTGGACGCAGCTAATGTTGTCGGCCGTGATCTGAAGCTTACTTCATCAGAACCAACTGTCGCTCAAAACACCAATCTGCGAAATGTTTATGCTACAGATTATGACTTATCTGCAAGTTATATAACTAATTACAATTTCCAGAGCAAACGCTATGAATACAAGCAAAACGGAAGCGGAATAGGACTGGATCTGGGAATAGCAGTTATTGATAAAGATAAGCGTGAAGAAGAGTATAATTACAAAATTGCCTTTAATCTTGTTGATCTTGGCTATGTTAATTTTAAGCAGGGACTTAATCATGTTTTCAAAGACGGGAATACAGTCTGGCTTCAGAATAATCCTGTTTTCAAAAACAGAAAATTTGACAGCCCGGAAGAATTTTTTCAGACTTTGAGTACCGAAGCATACGGAGATGCTAATGCATCATTAAAAGACTATGGTTTCAAAATAGGATTGCCCACAAGTATAAACCTGAACTATGGCCAAAGAGTAAAAGAACATCATTATATTAATTTCAACTGGATCCAGCGGGTTCCGGTTTTCGAAAATTCTGTAAAGCGGAATAATATTCTTAATGCTAATTATTCTGTGCAAAAGGCTGCAATTGGTTATGGCGTTTCGACGACTTTATCAGAGTATAAAAATCTTCAGTTTGGTGGTTATTTCAGGATCGGGCCGCTTATTTTGGGGAGTGAGAATGCATTTCCTCTGGTATTTAAACATAAAGAACTCCACGCAGCAAGTTTTTATATGGCTATAAAATTATATCCATTTTGGGATAACGAATTGAAGCGACACCGAAGAAAAAAGTGTGATTGTGAAAAATAATTTATGTGAAAGAAAAATCGCCGTCGCCATCAGTAAAACTAAAATTAAAATCTTTTCCAAGTTTTTCTTTGAATGCTTTGTGGATAAGGTAATTCCGTTTTAATGGACGCTTATAAATTGGCTTGGGTGTTGTATTTTTCGATATCACCATATTGAGATGATCATCATAGATTGTCATCATTTTGATTTTATATTTTCTGATCACTTTTGGAAGAATTCCCGAAACCTTTTCAGTGTTTCCAAAATAATAAAGCACTTTCAGATGACCGTTTCTTAGCGAACAAAGCATCGCTGATACTATTTTCTGATGCTCATAAACAGATACCCAAAACATCTTATAATCTTTTGAATAGGAGGAAAATAGATAATCTGGCTGCTCTTTTTCTGTGGAAATCCAGGGATAATGAAGCATCCATTGAAAATCTTCTGCGTTTCTTGCAATCGGGTTTTTATGTTGATGATTAATAAAATCGCTAAGATTTGTATCAATCGATGTTGTGATTTTATAAAGATTATCAATGCCTTTAGAGCGGTAAGGAATAAAAAAATTGATCAGACGATCAAATCGTTTTAACCAGTCTTTATTTTTATCGAACAAGCTTCTCTTTGAAGGTAAAAGTTCTGCAAGATTAGATTTATAATAATAGCGGACGGCATTTTTAGAAGTAAGATCCTCGAACAGACCTATTTTTCGATAAAGTCTTTCTGCACTGGGCGTAAACTCAGTAATTAACAAATTCTGATTATAGGATTTTTCTGCGGCGTAAAGCAATTGCTGAGCAATCTGTTTTCCTCTGTGTTTTTCTGAAACGAACAAAGTAGAAAGCCATCCGAAGTGTATTCTTTCGCCGGTTTTTATAAATACATCATCCGGAAGGATACCGAGATAGCCTGCTAACTGTTGATTATCATAAACCAGAAATAGTAAAATATCATCGTCTTGGGCGCGAGGATTATGAATATGTGATTGTTGTCTTAGCTCAGAAATTGGTGCAAACTCAAAATTTCTGAATTCCTCTGTTTTTGTAAATCCGTTTAGCTTTGTTTTATTTAATCCTACAATATTAATCACCGCTCATTGATTTATAGCAAATATAGCAAACACTTTATTCAAAGCATAATTTTTCAGCTTCTATTGATAATGTTTTTATTGAATAATTTTAGAAAATGATAATAGATGATTTCGTTTTTCAGTAGTTTTTCCGCTAGGTAATTTCCTGTTTCCATCGGGATTCTTTGGATGTTTCTGGAGTAAGAATCTTTTTTGAGGCCAGCCGCTCCGAAAGTAAATTTCAACTCCGGATTTTGCGCAAAAACCGAATCGAAAAAATGATTGGTAACCAAATGATCCGTAAATGGAAAAGCAAAAGAATCATTATAGAATTGATTTTCTTTCATATAATCCAGTGATTTTTGGGTGTTTTCTAACTGTTTTTCTACAGAAAGCTGATTGTACAACGGGTGATCCCAGCCATGAGAAGCAATACCAAAACCATCATTTCTAAGCTTATTAAGTTGTTCAAGAGTCATATAAACAGGATTGGTTTTGAGATACTTGTCAAAATCAACATCCAGATAATCCGCAATTTCATCTAACTGATTTCGATTTTCAAAACTGATGCTCAAAATGGAAGAAAGGTTTTCTTTTAACTCATCATTAGTCCATTGGAATATTTTATCTTGAAGTTCATCGCTTTCATTGATTTTCGAAACCAGAATACTGGCTTTGTTTCGCCACATCATTTCTTTATTATCAATGAATTTTGGGTTGATGAAATTCATCGCAAAAATTCCCTTTCTAACGAGAATCGGACAAATGATATCATAAAATTCCGAATACCCATCGTCAAAAGTCAGTAATAATCTTGGCTTGGATGTATTTTTTTTATTCAGATAATCATTCCAGTCAACCAGTTCAAAATGTTTGGAAAAAAAGTCGAGATCATTTTCAAATTGCTTTACCGAACGATAAGGAAAAAGATGTTTGGCGTGTTTCACATCTTCATCGGAAACCAAATGATAAACCACAATTACATCATCAAAAGGTAACAACCCAGAAAATTGCCTGAAAGAAAAACGCTCACCAAGCGGATTACAAATGCGAAAAAACTTATTTTTAAAACTCATCTAAAAAAACTTAGCCAAAGATAATCATCTTTGGCTAAGCTGTATTGGTTTGAAGATATAATTACTTAATCACTTTCATTTCATTAATCAGCCATTTGGCATCGGCATATTTATCGATCACGAAAAGGATATATTTGGTGTCCACCATTATATTTCTGCACAGTTTTGGGTCATAGTTGATATCACTCATTGTTCCTTCCCATTGTCTGTCGAAATTAAGACCAATCAGGTTTCCATAAGCGTCCAAAGCCGGACTTCCAGAGTTTCCGCCTGTAGTATGATTGGTCGCTGTAAAGTTCACAGGAACATCACCGCTTTTATCTTTGTAGATGCCATAATCTTTGGAATTATAAAGATTAATCAATTTTTTTGGCAGGTCAAATTCATAATCTCCGGGAATGTATTTTTCCATAACTCCGGCAAGGTGTGTCTGATAACCGTAAGAGACTGCATCTCTTGGATTGGAGCCTTTTACTTTCCCGTAAGTGACACGAAGCGTAGAGTTGGCATCCGGAAAAAACTTTCTGTCTTTGTCAGTTTCCATTTGCTGCGCCATAAATTTCTTCTGTAAAGCGTCGATATCAGTCTGTAAAGCTGTAACCTGCTTGTCAGTAGTATTCATATAAGAAGTTTTAAAAGCGCCAAACATCTGGATCAATGGGTCGTTTTTCAGATTCTCAACCAATGTTTTCTGATCCGCAAATGCTTTATCGATGTCTTTAGCAATATTCTTATCATCTTTAGATCTTCCAGTGATCATAGAAATTTTTGAAACATTATCCATCATAGGAATGTTTCTGCTTTCGCTTTTCAGCTGCTCAAAATCTTTTGGCATAAACTGAGCCGGGATTTTATTGACATAAAGCGCAAGGATTTTTGCAGTCACTTTTGCATCCAGTTCGGCATCATAATCTTTGTAGATTTCTTTCAGTCTTTCTTTCAGAGATTCTACATTTTTGGCGTCCATTTTTCCGGCTTCATAGCTTTGGATATAATTATTGAAGATTCCGGCTAAGGTAAAGGTGTCGGAATTTCTCACAATTTCCGAGTAATAAGCTCTGTGCAGATTATAAGGTGCCTGTTCGTTATATTTTTGATTCAGCTGATCAATTGTAGATTTGATTGCAGGATTTTTGGAAATCAGCATCTGCTCATATTGCTTCTTCTTTTCAACGGCGTTGGATTTTTTAAGACCTTCTACTTCGCCGATCCATTTTTTCCAATAGTTGGCGATTCTGGCATATTTGGAAGCGTATTTGATTTTAGTTGCAGCGTCAATTCTCATTTTTTCATCCAATGTCTTAAGTGCAACATCACGCACGGCAATCATTGCCGGATCTGTTTCCAGCATAATTTTTTCTACTGCAATAGCAGGAAGATATTCTGTAGTTCTTCCCGGAAATCCGAACACGAATGTGAAATCATCCTCTTTTTTATCTTTAATGGAAATCGGAAGGAAATGTTTTGGTGTATAAGGAATATTGTCTTTGGAATATTCTGCCGGTTTGTTATTCTTATCGGCATAGATTCTGAACATTGAGAAATCGCCGGTATGTCTTGGCCACACCCAGTTGTCTGTATCAGAACCATATTTGCCTATAGCCGAAGGCGGTGCACCTACCAATCTAATATCTTTATAGGTTTCTATCACGAAAGCATAATATTTGTTTCCATAATACATTGGTCTTACAGAAATGGTCTGGTAAGATTCTATTTTCTGAGCTTTTTTATAAGCCTCAATATTTTCATTGATTTTCTTGGAAAGATCGGTTCCACTAAGATTTTCAGTTCCTGCTAAAATATCTTTGGTGACTTCTTTGATGTCAGCGATAAAATCGACGGTCACACCAGGGTTTGGCAATTCACCATTCATATCCTTTGCCCAGAAACCGTTGGTCAGTAGATCATTTTCGACAGTAGAATGTGATTGAATATTATCATAACCGCAGTGATGATTCGTAAGCAAAAGCCCTTTTGGGGAAATGACTTCCGCTGTACAGCCACCATCAAACTGTACAACCGCATCTTTGATGCTTGCTTTGCTTGGGTCAAAAATATCTTTGGCAGATATTTTCATTCCCAGATCTTTCATTTCTTTCTCATTCACTTCCGTCGGGATCCACATTCCGCCGTATTGCTGCGCAAAAGAAAGACCTGCGGATAGAAACAAACTTGCTATTAAGATTTTTTTCATTTGAAACTTTTAAAATTTCACGAATTTAATCAAAATTTTCGGAAGAGATTATGTAACACCGCCTAATTATCGAACAAAAAAATAGAATCTGATTTAGATTCTATTATAATTCTGGTGTTATATTTTTCACATACAGTCTGTCCTCCACATATTCAATTTTTGTTTTACCGTGCGGTTTCGGATTTCCGTCTTCGCCCAATGCTACAAAAACAAGTTTGTCGATTGTAATGATTTTCTGATGCGTCATTTTATTTCTGACCTCGCAGCGAAGTGTTAATGATGTTTTCCCAAATTCCACCGCTTCGATTCCAATTTCGATGATGTCGCCTTGTTTTGCAGAGCTCACAAAGTTGATTTCAGAAATATATTTTGTAACAGTTCTTGAATTTTCTAGCTGAATAATCGCATAAAGTGCTGCTTCTTCATCAATCCATTGCAATAACCGTCCTCCGAAAAGTGAATGGTTAGGATTAAGGTCTTCCGGTTTTATCCATTTTCTGGTGTGATAATTCATCATAATTCTTACTCATTTTTATTTTCTGCAAAGTTAGAATTAATTGAACAATCCAGTTATTCTAAATATAGAAACTATGGATAATAACATTAATTTTTTGAAATATCTGTAAATTATTTTGGTTGAATTTTTGATTCCCTAGATTCTTAGTATTTTTGTAAAAATTTTTAGAATGTCAAAAGTAAAAATTGGAACAGTTCAGATGTCTTGTGTTGCGGATAAGCAAACGAATCTGAATAAAGCCATTGAAAAAATAAAAGAAGCAGCTGCAAAAGGTGCTCAAATCATTTGTCTGCAGGAACTTTTTACATCATTGTATTTTTGTGATGTAGAAGATTATGATAATTTCGAATTGGCAGAACCGATTCCTGGTCCGTCAACGGATGCGCTTTCTCCCGTTGCTAAAGAATTAGGCGTGGTGATTATCGCTTCGTTATTTGAAAAAAGAGCACAAGGTCTATATCATAATACAACAGCTGTTATTGATGCAGACGGAACTTATCAGGGAAAATACCGCAAAATGCACATTCCGGATGACCCGGCTTTTTATGAAAAATTCTACTTCACGCCTGGAGATTTAGGCTACAAAGTTTTTCCTACGAAATTTGGGAAAGTCGGTGTACTGATTTGCTGGGATCAATGGTATCCGGAAGCGTCCAGAATCACAGCGTTAATGGGAGCTGATATTATGTTCTATCCAACAGCAATTGGCTGGGCAACAGACCAGGATGAAGAAACGAATCAAGACCAATATAATGCGTGGCAGACCATTCAGCGGTCACATTCGGTCGCAAATGGCGTTCCTGTGGTTTCTGTGAATAGAGTAGGTTTCGAACAAGATGGTGCAATGAAATTCTGGGGCGGAAGTTTCGTAACCAATGCTCAAGGAAAGCTCTTATATCTTGGTTCTCACGATAAAGAAGAAGTTGCAGTGACAGAAGTTGACCTTGCTCAAACCGATTATATGAGAAAGCACTGGCCGTTTTTGAGAGACCGAAGAATCGAGACTTATTCGCCGATTACAAAACGTTTTATTGATGAGGATTAATTTTTCATCTTCGATATAAATTGATGGAGCTCAATATCTACCAAAATCTCTTCGCAGACATCAAACAAAGAATCCTCAGCTCACAGCTAAAGGCAGTTTTGTCTGTAAATGCTGAAATGATTTTTCTGTATTGGCAAATTGGTAATTCTATTGCTCAAAAACAAAATGAACAAGGCTGGTCTTCCGGTGTTATTCCGCAATTGGCAAAGGATTTGAAATTGGAATTTCCAAATATGAAAGGTTATTCTGAACGGAATTTAAGTTATATGCTGAAATTCGCCAAAGAATATCAGGATGTTACAATTTTGCAAC
>CAJYLO010000023.1 GCA_913776245.1 uncultured Chryseobacterium sp. | reverse complement strand
GGAGAGGCCGGAAGATTCACTCCGGATAAATATCAGAACTTCTTGTGGAGCGATTAATTTAAAAAAATGATGAAAAAACATACACTACTTCTGATTATATTTGTGGTTCTCGCAGCGCTGATATATTATAATATTCAGGCGGTATCGGTATTTGCAGGGCGTTATATCTATCCGCTGGATGATGCTTATATTCACCTTTCAATGGCCAGGAACTTTGCAGAAGCCGGAACCTGGGGCATCACACAGTACGAGTTCTCATCTACAACATCGTCTCCGCTTTTTACATTTCTTCTGGCTGTACTGATCAAAATATTTGGTAACTGGGAATATATTCCTTTGGTTGCAAACATTGTTGCTGGTGCTGCACTCATTTTAGTATTTAATAAATATCTAAAGCCATTTTCTGTTTTAACACGCTTTGTTTTCTTAGCAGCATTGGTGTTTCTGATGCCGCTGCATCTGATGATAATGACCGGAATGGAGCATGTGTTTCACACGCTGGCGATGGTTTTGGTTTTTTTAGCTTTCCGGAAATATCTGGAAGATAAAAGCCCGAGACATTTTTCCAATCTGGCTTTGTTTTCTATTATAGCAACAGGATTCCGTTACGAGAGCCTCTTTTTCATCTTCTTTATCTGCGTGTATCTTTTTTTTATGAAAAAAGATTATGTCATCAGTATATTTTTAGGCTTATTTGCGCTTATGCCGGTTTTGGTATATGGCTATATCTCAATAGATCACGGCTCATTTTTTCTCCCGAATTCTTTGATTCTTAAAGGTAATACGAATGACGGAATCGCAGGTTTTATAACAAGAGTTGCAGGCAATGCTTACCGCGGAATTTCTGTTTTGATACTGATGCTGATTCTGATAGCACAGATTTTCAGAAACTTTCGAACGCTCAAACACGCGGATACTCAGACACTCAAACTACCTAAAAATGCAGTTACGCTTGTAGTTTCAGCGGGTTTTTTGGTTCACCTTTTATTTGCTAATTTCGGATGGCTGATTCGCTATGAAGCGTATTTGGTTGTTCTTATCTTATTTGCAATTGCTCCTTTTGCGGATGATCTTTTCCGGGAAAAAACAGGAAAGCCTGTTCTCAAATTTTTAATGATCGGCTTGCTGTTGATAACATTTTATATGCGGTTTATAACGATGCTAAAATATCAGCCAATAGCCTCCAAAAACATTTTTGACCAGCAGATTCAGCTTGCGGATTTTGTTCATCAGTATTACCCCGAGTCCGGAATTATTGCCAACGACATCGGTGCCATTACTTATTATAATAACATTCAGCTGCTGGATACTTATGGGTTAGGAACTATTGAAGCAGCAAGATTAAGAAAGAACGATCACGGCAAGTTTCTGGACAATAAGAATCTTCAGGCTTATATTGCAAGAACGGCGGAAAATAGAAATTTTGATGTTGCTTTGGTTTTCGATGAATGGGTAAAAATGCCGGATTATTTTTCCAAAGCAGGGACACTTACCATTAATAATAATTATATCTGTGGCGGGACTACAGTTTCTTTTTACGCTGTGAAAAAAGAAAATGCGGATAAACTCAGAAACCAGCTGGCTGCCTTTTCGAGACAGATCCCAAAAGACGTTACTATAAAAATTGCACACTAATTATGAATTTTGAAGACTTTATCATTCCGCCAAAACAAATCAGAACCGAGAAATGGCAGATCGGAGAGAGGATCACTAATGATATCAAAGAAGATGGCATTGTTATACTGTTTGTGTCAGATTACAGAGGTGCAGACGGTGATGCCGATAGCCAGGATTTTACAGGCGTAAGAAGAGAATTTTATAAATTGTCACAATTGGATTTTGATATTCCGGTTATAGATCTTGGCGACCTGGTTTCCGGGAGAACAAGTCATGATTCGCATTATATTTTGCAGGAAGTCCTATCGGCTTGTCATTATAAAAATGCAATTCCTGTAATTGTGGGCGGTAGTAATGATTTTGCATTTTCGCTTTTTTCTGCGCTTAATTTTCATCATAATAATATCAGTTATACGCAGATCAGCAATGTTGTTTCACTGAAACAGGATGAGGAAATCCACGAGTCTAATTTCCTCAGCAAAATACTAGGCTCCAAAAATTTTTCGATTAAAAACTACCATCATCTCGGCTATCAGAAACATCTGAATGAAACGGATTCTGTCAGGCTTATCAAAGAAGTTCAGTTTGATATCATCCGGCTGGCAGAAATGATGAATTCTACGGAGAAAACCGAGCCTTATTTCCGGAAAGCCGATCTGGTAACCATTAATTGTGATGCCATTGAAAGCTTTGGCGAACCTTTTTCGATGAATCCGCAGGTCAATGGACTGAACAGAAGAGAAGTCTGTGCTTATATGAAGGAGATCGGGCTGAGCGAAAAACTGAAATCTGTGGGGATTTTCAATTATAATATTTATTCTGATTCCCAGCTCAATCACCAGCTGCTGGCGCAGATGATCTGGTATCTCATAGAAGGTATCAACATCCAGCGTTCTCACCCGAAGGAAAAATCCTACGAAACATTTTATGTACTGATTAATGATGAACAATATGCCTTTAAAAGGGAAGTTTTCAGCAATCTCTGGTATTTTGGGGAGGATGATAATATCGATAACTGCATCCCTTGCTCCCGTTCGGATTTTGATGAGGCCAAAAAGGGTTTTTTGAGTTCCAGATTCACGAGAAGTTAAATCATGCGGCATCCCGAAATCAAAGTTTCTGTTATTGTTCCAGTTTATAACGTCGAGTTATATCTGGAAAAATGCCTTTTGTCTTTGGTGAATCAGACTTTGCAGGATGTTGAAATAATCGTGGTGAATGATGGAAGCAAAGACCATTCTCAACAAATTATAGAAAAATTCCAACAGGAATATCCGGAAAAGATCTTTGGCTTCACAAAAGAAAATGGCGGATTAAGCGATGCGCGAAATTTTGGAATCGACCGTGCGAGAGGCAAGTATATCGGTTTTGTGGACAGCGATGATTATGTTTCGGAGACGATGTTTGAAGAGATGCTGAACATTGCCGAGAAACATCAGGCAGAAATAACAATATGCAATCTTCAGAAAGTAGATGAAAGAGGAAATGTCACACAAAAGCTAACGCAGCTGCCTGGTTTTCCTGAAAAGATCATTCTGGAAAATAATATGTCCGTTTTCTCTGATATCTCTTATTTTGCCTGTAATAAATTGTTCAGAAGAGAATTATTTAATAACAGAAGATTCAAAAAAGGAATTCATTTTGAAGATATCGAGCTGATACCGCAGTTGTTTCTGGCATCCAATATTATCGGCTTTACTCCGGCTTATCATTATCAATATCTTGAAAGATCGGCATCCATTAGCAAAACGCACACACTAAAAGGATTGGACATTCTAAAAGCGGTAGAAACGGTGACTGTGAAATTTGATCAAAGTATTTACCGCGATCATAAGGCGGCGCTGAAAAATTTTCAGATCCTGGAAGGGTTTTATACATTTTTGGCCTATTTGGCATTTGTAAAAAATCAAGCGGATTATTTCAGAATGTCACAAGAACTGGATCTGTTTCTAGGCATTAATAATATAAAAACCAAAGATATCTTACAATATAAGCGGTTTGGAAAGAATTATCTATTATCTTTGCCGATAGGAAAAAAAGTTTATTACGTACTTAGCATATTCAGGCTAAGGCGTGTTGTCAGAATGCTGACAATCAAAAAGTAACTTAGTCAAAAACACAAAATGAACAACTTCGAAACTTTTTTAGAAAGCACCGGAATATCCTTCTTTTATTTTAAGCTGGTTGCGGGTTTTGTATTTTCATTTTTTATCACCTTTGTTTCCATACCAACAATTATCAAGATCTCCAGGAGAAAAAATCTGATGGATGAGCCCGGTGCAAGAAGCTCGCATCTCAGAAAGATCCCGAATCTTGGCGGTATCGCTATCTTTTTTTCTTTAGGAGTGTGCGCTCCGATTTTTGCCTATGAGTTATTCGACCGTTATAAGTTTTTATTTGCTTCATTTATTATCCTGTTTTTTGTAGGGGTAATGGATGATATTATGGTTCTGAGAGCTTACAAAAAGCTGCTGGCTCAGATCCTGGTCTCGGCTTTGCTGGTAGTTGGCTCCGATGTGCGGATAAGAAGTCTTTTCGGCGTCTTCGGTGTCTATGAGATTAATTATTATGTGAGTGTGGCGTTTAGCATATTGACTTTCATCATTCTTATTAATGCCTTTAACCTGATTGATGGAATCGACGGTCTTGCCGGCAGTTATACCATCGCAACCAGTATCCTTTTCGGGATCAGCTTTTTCAGGCTTGGACCCGCAAATGATCCTCTTGTGATTCTTTGTGCTATCCTGATTGCCGCATCATTAGGTTTTCTGATCTACAATCTGTCTAATAAAAGAAGTTCAAAAATTTTTATGGGTGATACAGGATCTATGATTCTGGGATTCCTTCTGGCCTTTACCGGTATTTCATTTATCGAGATATTTATTGCAAAAAGGGATGAGGTATTTTATCATCTGCAGTCTGCGCCTGTTATAGCAGTTGCTATTCTTATATTGCCTATTATTGATACGCTGACGGTGATCCTAACCAGGATGTATCATGGCAAGTCAGTTCTGTCACCGGACAAGAATCATATCCATCACAAATTACTGAATCTTGGTCTCACACATCGCAGATCAACCGCTTACATTATAATTTATTATGCATTCATAATAGCAATTGCCTATTCACTGAGACATATTAATGTCAACTATTTATTAATTATTATTGTTGCTGTTGGTTTTTTAGGCGCTTATCTGCCTATTTTTTTACTAAGGTTCAGAAAAGATTAAATTATTATATTTTTGCAAAAAAAACAATTTGATGGGAAAACAACATCTTTTAAATATTTTTTTATCACTCTTTATTATCAGTGCCAGCATTTCCTGCATTTCCAGAAAGGATATCCGGTATCTCCAGCCAAGTGAGAGTCTTGCTATTAATGAAGAAGGATTAGTTCCTTATAATGTGCCAGAGTACAGAGTGACCAAAGGCGACATACTCAGCCTGAATGTTGTAACCACGCCAAAAGGCGATGCCGCTCAGTTTTATTCCTCTCTTAATGCCTCCAGCAATGGTGCCAATAACAGTACTACACAGGCTGGCGGCGCTTCTGGCGGACAATCTGGCAGCGGATCCGGCGGAAATGCAACGTTTTATTTCAATGGTCTGAAGGTAGATTCAAAAGGAGATGTCAATATTTTCGGAATTGGATATATCAAAGCGGAAGGCAGAACTCTGGAAGACATGACCAAAGAAATACAGGAGAAAGTCAACGAGAATTTTCTTCAGGGTAAATCGGAAGTCCGGCTTAATCTGGACGGAATACGCTATTACATATTGGGCGATATGGAAACGGTAAATATAACCGGGGAAAAAACGGCATATATGACACAGCTCAATATTATGCAGGCGCTGGCTATGAATGGTGGTCTTAACCGCACAGTAGACCGTAAAAATATAATGATTCACAGAAAATATCCTGAGGGTATTAAAACCGCAAGGCTGGATCTCACCAGAGAAGATGTCATGAACTCACCATATTATTGGTTGCAGAATGGTGATATCATCTATCTCAATACCAATGGCAAGAGCATCAACGGATTTGGAAAGGAGCCGCTTCAGACGCTTACAACCGGTGTTTCCCTACTCACAACAGTTATGTCAGTTTATCTAATTCTAACCCGTTTATAACCATGATTCCGGATAAAAACGACAATAAAACCGCAGCCACATCTCAGGTTGAAAAAATGGGTTCTTTTAACCTGTTCGATCCTGCACATTTTCTAATGCGTGTCATCAGGAACTGGTATTGGTTTGTGATATTGGGTTTTATAGGGTACTGCGTTTCATATATTTATAGCAAGTACTATGCGCAAAGGATCTATTCTTCCAGCCTTTCACTCAGTATTTCTAATAATACGGCAAGTTATTTTACGCCAAATCAGTCTATTAACTTTATCTGGGGGCAAGGTGGTAATCAGGATGGCGTGTACCTGAAGAAGATTTTATTATCAAGAAGCCACAATGAATACCTTGTAAAAAAACTGAATCTCATTACCAATTATACCACGAAGGGTCTTATAAAAACAACTTATCTGGACAGGGAAGATAGTCCTGTTTTTTTGGAAATTGACAGAGGACATCTTCAGCAGGTCAATTATCCGATAACAATCATTCCGAAGGGAAAAGACGCATACGAAATTATTCTTCCGGAAGAAGGGCAGTCACCGTATCTCTATAATTATGAGACGGAAAGTATGCAAACCGTTTCTTCCTACGCCAGGCCTGCTAACAGGATCCTCAAACTGAATGAATGGTACGAATCGCCTAATCTGAAATTCAAACTTGTTCCGAATTCGACTTCCAGCAATTTGGGCCTTCAGAATATAATTGTTACATTGATTCCTGTAAATCAGGCGGTAAATGGCATTATAAACAGTTTGTTTGTCGAGTTTGATAAAGAATTATCATCGATTATGGTAATTACCAAAACCGGTTATAATCTTAATAATACTGTCAACTTTCTTAACAGCTCTGTAGAAGAGCTTATTAAAAAAAGACTGACGGATCAGAATACCGTAGACCAAAATACGGTTAAGTATCTGAATGAAAATCTTACGCTGATCCGGAAAAAATTGGACTCAAGTGCTAATGTTCTCAATAATCTGAAGATCAATAACAGGCTTTTTGATATGGAGAATATAGATTCTAAAACCCTGGAAAAGCTAACGAATCTTGAAAATCAGAAAGCAGAACTTACGACAAAAATCAATTCTCTTAATGATATTAGAAATTCGGTCAATACCAATAATCTTGAGAAAATCATCAGCCTTAATGTTGCGGGAATAGAAGATGGCAGTTTTACCGCCTCGGTGTCCGAGCTCAAGCAGCTTTATGCCAAGAGAAGGGAGCTTGCGCAGATCTACACGCCAAATTCGGAACCGATGAGAGAAATCAACAGGCTGATCAATGAAGCAAAATATTCGTCTCAGGGCGGCCTTAGAAAATATTTCCAGGGTTACTATGACCGACTCTCTCAGATTGATTCGCAAATAGGAAAAATTGATCAGGAACTGGTGACACTTCCGGAGAAACAAAGAATCTTCCTGGATGCGCAGAGAGGCTATAATATTATAGAGAATACTTATAATACTCTTCTTACGGAGCAGGCAAAATCACAGATGCGTGTTGCTACCAATCAAAGTAATCTCACGGTTATTGATAAAGCAAAGAATCTGGGACAAGGTCCTATTGCTCCAAACGTCAATGCAACCAAGGCGCAGATTATTGGAGGTCTACTACTCATTCCGCTTGTATTTCTGCTTCTGGCAGAGTTATTAGACAATAAGATCAGAAACCTCAAGGAGTTGCTGACCGTAACAAAAATTCCTTTACTGGGTGTCGTTGGGCATAATAACTTTGACAATAATCTTACGGTACTGGAGGAGCCAAAATCTTCAATAGCAGAAGCATTCCGCGCCATACGTGCCAATCTCCGCTTTTTGTTTGATGAGGAGCAGGAAAGTAAGGTGATACTTGTTACATCCTCCATCAGTGGAGAAGGAAAAACTTATGTGTCAATTAATATTGCATCTGTTCTAGGTCTTAGTGGTAAAAAAGCCGTTTTATTGGGTATGGATCTAAGGAAGCCTAAAATTTTCGGCGATTTTAAGATCAATAATAAAAACGGAATTTCTAATTATCTTACCGGTCAGGTTGAACTGGACGACATTATCAATCATACGAGCATCCCGGGATTGGATGTAATCACGTCAGGACCCATTCCTCCTAATCCATCTGAGCTGCTGATGAGCGATAATAATATGAAGTTCATAGACCGGCTGAAAGATTTTTATGAATATATTATTATAGATTCGCCACCAGTGGGATTGGTAGCCGATTCTTTTGAACTGATTAAAAAAGCGGATACTACAATATATGTTGTTCGCCACGAGTATACGGAAAAACATATGGTGAGGATGATTACGGAAAAGTATTTCAATAAAGAAGTTTCAAATCTGGGTCTGGTATATAATGATTATGTTGCTAAGCAGGGTTACGGCTATGGTTACGGCTATGGCTATGGATACGGATACGGCTATGGCTACTTTGATGAAGATAAGAATTATGAAGAACCAACCATCATAAAAATAAGGAATCAACTGAAAAAGTTTTTTAATAGAAAATAGAAGCCTTTCTCAAGGCTTTTATTTTTTATAGACTATTTTGACAATAAGTTCGTTTTTATAACAGGAAATTATGTTTTTTTGTTTTTATTTAACTAAACTTTAAGAAGTTCCTTAATCTAAAAATGTTTTATATTTGCACCAAATTTTTGAGTAATAGACGTTTCAGCATATTGAAAATGAAGAGAGAGTTAACTTATGCCTTTATTGCAGTTTTTTGTTTTTTGAGTTTAGCAAAAGCTCAGAGACATGAGATTGGAGTACAGTTGGGTATGAGTAATCTTGTAGGCGATATAGGGAGTACCAACTATGTACTTCAGAAACCCGTAGGAAATATCTCGGATTACGGACTGCCTTTCTATGGTGGCGTGATGTACAGGATGAATTTTAATCCCTACCAGACAGTCAGGCTTAATGTGGGTTACAATAATATTCAGTTCAATGACAGTAATGCAAAGGAAAATTACCGCAGAGTGAGACAGCTGTCCGGGAGCAATTCTGTAATATCTGCAGATTTGCTTTTCGAGTATAATTTTCTTCCGGTTAATGATGAGCAGGTCAGTATGATCAGTCCGTATATATTTGGGGGTGTATCCGGGTTTTATATGAGTACAGTTAAAGCTCAGCTGACTATAAAAAATTCGGGAACTGATGTGGTCTATACAAAAGATAAAGCCTTTACGATGGGTATTCCCTTCGGAGTAGGGCTTAAATATAAATTTAATTATAACTGGGCATTATCCGGTGAATTTACTTTCAGGCCAACATTCTCAGATCAGGTAGATTACAGTATGCTGAAAGACAGTGATATCACAGTGAAAAGCTCATTGGGAAAAGAACAGACCGCAGCGGCTGTGCAGGCTTTCAAAGACCAGCGCAATGTCGGTAATCTTAATTCAAAAGACTGGATCAATTCGGCAACGCTTATTTTGTCTTATTCATTCGGGAGACCTCCTTGTTATTGCAAATAATGATTTATGCAGGATTTGAAAAAGCTTATAAATAAAGATAAATTGCCAAAGCACGTTGCCGTAATCATGGACGGAAACGGAAGATGGGCAAAATCCAGAGGAGAAGAAAGAACCTTTGGACACAAGAATGCTATCAATGCTGTGCGTAATGTTATTAATGCCTGTAATGAGATCCATATCCCATATCTAACGCTTTACACCTTTTCTTCAGAGAATTGGAACCGTCCGAAAGATGAAGTGGATACACTGATGAATCTTTTATCCGAAACACTGCTTTTGGAAGCCGAAGAGATTTTTACAAAAGGCTTGAGAATGCACGTAATCGGTGATATATCTTCACTGCCGGATTTGGTAAGAGACCAGCTGATGAATGTGGTGGATCTTACAAAGGATAACAAAGGCGGGAATCTTATTCTTGCATTAAGCTATGGTTCTCAGAAAGAGATTCTGAAAGCGGTAAAGGAGATCAGCCGGGAAGTAAAAAATGGAAATCTGAATGCTGATGATATCAATGAAAAAGTCTTCGAAGACCATCTCTATACCAGGGATTTTCCGCAGGTAGACCTGATGATCAGAACCAGCGGAGAAGTGAGGATCAGCAATTTCCTGCTTTGGCAGATTGCTTATGCAGAGCTTCAGTTTTTGGATGTGCTTTGGCCGGACTTTACCAAAGACACTTTTTTTCAGTGTATTATAGATTATCAAAATAAAGAAAGAAGATACGGGATGACCAGTGATCAGATTCTTTCACAAAAATAAATTACAGAAAAGAGAACAACTTCAAGAAGAATGAAATTAAGATTTATACCCATTATTTTGCTTACGGCCTCCGTGTATTTTCACGCACAGGTTGTTCCACAGGGTAACAATGCAGATAACACAGAACTGAGCGGAAATCAAAATCAGGAGTATGTTCTGAAGGATATCGTTGTAGACGGTGTCAAAAGATATACACCGGCTCAGATTTTACGTTTTACAGGTCTTGTGAAAGGAGAGAAGTTAGAAATTCCGGGGCAGAGAGTCAGCAATGCTGTCAAAAAGCTTTGGGAAACACAATCCTTTTCTAAAGTTGAAGTGTATGTCCAGGATGTTGAGGGACAAAATGTTATTTTGCAATTCCAGCTTCAGGACCTTAAGGAACTTGGTGAAATTAAATTCACTGGGAAAGGCATCGGGAAATCTAAAAACGAAAAACTGATTAAGGATAACAATCTGAAACCGGGAACCAAGATCAACAGTAATCTTATTTCCAGCCTTCAGAATAAAATCCCTCAGGAATACGTCTCAAAAGGATTTGCAGATGCAAAGATCAATATCCAGGAAAAGGCCAACGGAAATGATTCTAATCTGGTAGACTGGACGATTGAAGTTTCCAAAGGTAAAAAAGTTAAGATCGATAAGATTACTTTTGAAGGAAATGAGAACGTCTCCAGCAGAAAACTTAGAAAAAATGGTTTCAAAGAAACCAAGCAGAAAAGATTTATCAAAGGTATTTTCAAACCATCGAAGTTCGTTCAGGACAAATATGATGAGGACAAGAGAAACCTGATCAGTTACTATAACTCTTTAGGCTTTAGAGATGCCACTATTGTTTCTGATTCTGTTTACAGAAACGAGAAAGGATATAACATCAATGTAAAACTTAACGAAGGGAAGAAATACTATATTGGTGATATTAACTTCATCGGAAATACAACATTTTCTTCAGAATTCCTGCAAAAGATCCTTGGCTATAAAACAGGTGATATATATGATGCCGTTGGATTCAACAAAAAAGTAGGTGAAGATGGCGGGAAGGAAGATGACTCTGACCTGAAATCGATCTACATGAATAACGGTTTCCTTTTTTCTACAGTAACACCTATCGAAAAATCGGTAAAAGGAGATTCTATAAATCTGGAGATCAGGATCAGCGAAGGGGAAAAAGCAACTTGGAACCGTGTAACCTGGTCCGGAAACACTACAACGCATGACCACGTTATCCTGAGAGCACTCAGAACGAAACCAGGCGCATTGTTTGCAAAATCAGATATCAAAAGAACTTATTTTGAACTGGCGGGAATGCAGTTTTTCGATCCTCAGCAGATCGGGACAGATGTGAAGCCCAATCCGCAGGATAATACCGTGAATATGCACTGGACATTGGTAGAAAAAGGATCTTCTCAGGTGCAGCTTCAGGCGGGTTACGGAGGAGGATCATTTATTGGTACGCTCGGTCTGACTTTTAATAACTTTTCTTTGAGAAACTTCCTGAAATTCAAAGATTTTAAGCCGGTTCCACAGGGTGACGGACAAACATTGTCACTTCAGGCACAGGCAGGACAATATTTTACCAATTATGGAGTTTCTTTTACAGAGCCTTGGTTGTTTGGAACAAGACCTACTGCTTTGAGTGTCGGATTAAATTACTCAAGAGTGAATTATTCTTACTCGACTGGAGATCAGACGATGAATATTTTCTCAGCAACGGCAGGTTTAACAAGATATTTAAAATGGCCGGATGATTATTTCTCTCTTTACACAGGGATTCAGTACCAGAGCTATAATTTCAGCAATTATCCATTCTACTTTGGAGATGCGCTGGAGTATAACGGAAGTACAAAATCATTCAGTTTCAATATTGGTTTAAGCAGAAACTCAGCAGGTTTGGATCCTGTATTTCCGACTTATGGATCTAACATTGAAGCATCTTTGAAATTTACACCACCATATTCCTGGTTCAGTAATAAAGATTATTCTACAATGAGTACTTTGGATAAGTACAAATGGATGGAGTTTTATAAAGTGAAATTAAAAGCGGATTTCTATAATGAAGTGATCGGTAAGCTTGTTCTCAGAACTACAGGTGAAATGGGCTTCCTGAACGGATACAGTAAAGAACTGGGACCACCGCCGTTTGAAAGATACTATGTGGGGGGTGTTGGTTTGTTCAATGGTAGATTTGATGGTAGAGAACTGGTTCCGTTAAGAGGGTATGAGAATGCTTCTTCCACGGGATTCAGCTCATCTTCTCCATATGATATCACGCCTTATGGTGGTGCAACGATCTATAACAGATTTGCTGCAGAGCTTAGATATCCGATTTCTATGAATCAGACCGCTAAGATCTTTGCTTTAACATTTGTAGAGGCCGGAAACGCATGGAACAGTTTCGGAACATATAATCCTTTCAGATTAAAGAGATCTGCAGGGATCGGAATCAGGGTGTCAATGTCCGCATTCGGATTGATCGGTTTTGACTTCGCTTATGGTTTCGATAAGACCTTAGGAGGAAGTGAGCCATCAGGCTGGCAGACACACTTCCTGATGAATCAGCCATTATAAAAAAAATACTATTTTTATAGGATGAAAAAATTAGCAATATTTGTAACAATTCTTTTTGCAGCGACACAAATCTATGCACAGAAAATAGGCGTGGTGGATACCAACTATATCCTTAGCAAACTCCCTCAGTATAAAGATGCCGAGAGCAGGCTCAATTCACAGATCAGTCAATGGCAGTCTGATCTTCAGAAGCAGCAGGCAGATTATGAGAGGAAAAGGGAAGCCTTTGAAAATGAAAAAGTACTGCTTGTAGGTGAGCAGCTTAAGATGCGTGAGAAAGAAGTGGTAGATATGGAAGCCAGCATCAGAAATACAATTGGTGCAAGATTCGGGACCAACGGGGAAGTAAACCAGCTGCGTTCAAACCTTACAAAACCGTTCCAGGATCAGATCTGGAACGCTATTAAGACGGTGTCTACAAAGAATAGCTTGGGCATAGTTCTTGATAAAAGCAACAACATCAGTGTGATATTTTTAGATAAGAAATATGACTATACAGATGCGGTTCTCAGCTTACTCGGGAAAAACCTTGCTAAAGATGAAAAAGCGAATGCTGGAAGCGCCTCATCTGGCGCGTTAAATGGAAAAGAACAAAACGGAAGAACATCTCCTAAAGGTAAAATCAAATCGATGCAGAGAAGGAGTCCTGGTGATTCTTCTGAGATGAAATAAAATAATTTAAATATATAAACATAACTTTTTAAAATGAACAAATTAAATGTATTATTAGTAGCTGTTGTAATGGTTTTTGCTACAGGTTTTGCAAACGCACAGAAAATTGCATCTGTAGACATCAACTCAATATTCACTGCAATGCCGGAAATGAAAGCTTTGGATTCACAGTTGCAGACACTTCAGACAGCTAAACAAACTGAATTGGAAAAGCAGGGAAAATCTCTTCAGGATCTTATGAAAAAATATCAGGATGAAGCTCCTAAGCAGACTCAGGCTATCAATGAGCAGAGAAGTCAGGAAGTTCAGAAACTTCAGGATAACCTACAGCAGATGTATTCTGCAGCGCAGAAAGATATCGCAGAAAAAAGAGATGCAGGATTAGCACCTATCGAAAAGAAAATCAATGAGGCTATCACAAAAGTTTCTAAAGCTGCAGGGTATGAATTCGTATTCGATGCTTCCAGCCCTGCTTTAGTTTACAAAGCAGGAACTGATGCTACACCGGCAGTTAAGAAAGAATTAGGATTAAAATAACATTATCTTAATAAATGATAAAACCGCTCTTATTCGGAGCGGTTTTTTTATTTTTGCATTATGGAAAAAGAATTTTCATCTACTGTAAAGATCCGCTTCGCAGATTGTGATCCTATCGGTCATCTGAATAATGTAAAATATCTCGAATATATGCTTAATGCCAGGGAAGATCACGTAGAACAGAACTACGGGTTTACTTACGAGCAATATACAAGAGAAACAGGCTGTACCTGGGTCACCATCCAGAATGAAATTGCTTATCTAAAAGAAGTAAGATATAATTCTACGGTAACTATTACCAGCAAAACCATTTTTGTTGATGACCTTACAGCGGTGGTAGAATTGCTGATGAAAGATGATAAAGGTGTGGTACATGCTGTTTTCTGGCTCACAGTTATTTACTTTAATATGAAAGCGAGGAGAGCTGAAAAAATGCCTGAAAAGACCTTAACTCAGTTTGCCCATTTTCTTGTGGATATAGATCAGAAAACTTTTAAGGAAAGGGTTTCTTTTTTCAGAAGCCAGAATAAAACAAAAAATTAGGAATGAAAAGAATTCTTGTTATCGGAGGAAACGGTCAGCTTGGCCATTGTCTTCAGAAAATAGCACCAAAATATCATAATCAGTATGATTTTAATTTTACAGGATCTGCTGTTGTAGATATTACAAATTATGATCAGGTGGATGAGGCTTTTGCTGAGTATCAGCCGGATTTTGTGATCAATGCTTCGGCATACACAGCTGTAGACCTTGCTGAAAAAGAATCAGACCGTGCTTTTGCCGTGAATGGTGATGCAGTCGGAAATCTGGCTAAAGTCTGTAACGATAATAATGCGGTGCTAATCCACGTGTCCACAGATTATGTTTTTGACGGCGAGACCAATTTAAGTTATTCTGAGGATGATTTTACCAATCCTATCGGAGTGTATGGTGCATCCAAGAGAAAAGGCGAAGAATTGGCTTTAGAAAACAACCCCGAAACTGTTATTTTGAGAACATCCTGGCTCTATTCAGAATTTAACAAGAATTTTGTGAAAACAATGCTCCACCTGTTCAACATAAAAGATGAGTTGGGAATAGTAGGAGATCAGCACGGACAGCCTACCAATGCCAATGACCTTGCCGAAGCGATTATGGATATTATTGAAACTCCAAAAAAGACTTTCGGGATCTATCACTTTTCCAATTATCCGGAAACAACGTGGTTTGAATTTGCCAGTAAAATAAAAGAATTTTCCGGTTCTGACGTTAAGTTAAAAGCCATCACAACCGAAGAATTCCCGACGCCGGCAAAACGCCCGAAAAGAAGCACAATGGCTCTGGAAAAAATCGAAAAGGATTACAAAATAGAGCCAAAACACTGGGAAAACAGTCTGAGAGACTGCATAGAAATTTTAAAATTAACGAATGCGTAAACTATTATTCATCATTCTTTTCTTTTGTTTTCAATTATTTTATCTTCAGGAAGTTACATTAAATAAAGTTGATAAAGTTAATGATAACAAAGACAAGATTTTTTATACGATTTCTGATATTTCAAAATCCGAGTATCTTGGAGAAGTTCTGGTGAACGGATTTTCAAATGACGATGTCAAAATGTTCGGAGAAGTTTATAAAAAAGCGAAACAGGTAGGAGCGAATACCTTTTCTCTAAAACCAATTGAAAAGGTAGACGGAACTTTTCAGAACTTTGATCCCGCTTATTATATTCTGAATCTGTATTATACAAAAGCAGATGATATTCCGGCGGAAGAGAATGTGGCTTATCTCGTATCTTCTGTAGATAAAAATCAGAAAATATCGGTCAATAATAAGATTCTGGAAATGCATCCGAGAAGTTTTCTGAAACTTCAATTGAGAAATGATGAAGTATTGACAGTCTCAACAAGGAAATTACTGGGTTCTTCGGTAAAATTGTCAGGTAAAGATGGGCAGCCAGCGTTATATTTTTCACTGAGCAATTTCAAGATCCGTAGCAACGACAGTATTTACGGAGGAATTAATCTGAAATCCGGAGATATTACCGGCCTGGAAAAATCGTTTGGTATGTTTTTGACTACAATATACTCTGAACAGAAAAACGATTAATGTTAATAAATTGTCATCTTAAGACTGTTTATTTTCAGATTAAAATTGATTAACTTTATATAAAGATTTAAGATCCGGCTGATTGTAATTGAATTTACGAACCTCACACTAAGCGAAAATGCCGTCTGAGCGGAGCTAAGTCTCAAATCTAAATCACACATATTGGAAGAATTTTTTGAAAACGAACTTGCGAAAAAGTTCGAAGAAATGATAGAAAATAATGAAGAGTTCTATTTCGATACAGAAGAATATGTAGACATCATTATTTATTACCTGGAGCTGGGAGATTTCAGCTATGCAGAACTTGCTGTAAATCATGCGCTCAAAATCCATCCTAATTCTCTGGAAATCAAAACCAAACAATTGGAGGTGTTCCTGGAGTTGGAACGCTATACAAAAGCAAAAGATCTGATCGATGAGCTGCACCAGTCTTCTCTGGAGGACACAGACTTTTTGGTTTGCTGTGCAAAATATTATTCAAATCTCGGAAATCCGAAAAAGTCAATAGAATATTGTCAGAAAGCTTTGGAATTGGAAGAGGAAGAAAACTTCCTGCACAATTTTATTGCCGATGAATTTATTAATCTGGATGATCCTTTTAATGCGTTGAAGCATTACAGTGCTGCGCTTGAACATGATCCTTATGACGATTATTCTCTGGAAAATGTAATGCTTTGTTATAACAAACTGAACAGACCTCAGGAAGCATTGGATTTTCTGAATCAGTATCTTGACAGATTTCCTTTTTCGGAAACAGCCTGGTATGAGTATGGACAATATTTCTTCAACAAGAAAAATTATGAAGAGGCCATCAGAGGTTTTGATTACCTGATAGCAATCAATTCTACAGCTGTTGGTGTCTATGCGTTTAAAGCATCTTCTTACGAAGCGCTTAATAAATGGGAAGATGCCATTGCAGTGTATGAAGAAATGCTGGAGCTAGAGTATACAAAAGCTTTTACATTTTATAAAATCGGGCTTTGCTATAAAGAAGCAGGGAAACCTGTTCAGGCGCTTACGTCATTCCAGAAGTCTCTGAAGGAGGATCCGCAGTTTTATCTGGCGATGATGGAGCAATCCTATATCTACGAAGATATGGGTAATACCAAAGAAGCGTTGTATTTTGCTCACGAAGCCGTGGCTCTGAATGATAGCAATCTTGAGTACCAAAAAAGGCTGGCATTTCTTTACATTACTTGTGGTGAATATGAGGAAAGTCTTGCCTGTCTCAAAAAGCTTGTAGAGACGGAACCTAACAGGTTTTACAATTGGTACGCATTTTCTGAAATGCTGATGCTGATAGGAGAATATGCTGACGCTGTTGCTGTTTTACAGAAAGCCCTTTTAAGCCATCAGAGAGCTGAATTATATTATCAGCTGAGCAATTGCTACTTTAATCTTAAAAACGAAACAGAAGGTGTCGTTATGCTGGAGAAAGCTTTGAAACTTGATCCATCTCTGAGTAAAGATATGCAGCAGAAATATCCTTTCATCAAAGAACAGGTGAAGAAGATTAAGACAAAGAAAAAATAACATAAAGAAAGCCTCAGAAAAAGAATCTGAGGCTTTTTATTTTGTATCGTAGAAAAAGATTATTTCAGTAGTGCATCGAACGTATCACCTTGTCTGATATCGCCTGTGTTATAGCCTTTCATAAACCATTCTTCCCTCTGGGCAGAAGAGCCGTGTGTAAAGCTTTCCTGATTCACATAACCCTGAGCTCTTTTCTGTATATTATCATCACCGACAGCTGCTGCTGCGCTCATGGCTTCCTGAATGTCGCCTGGTTCCAGTATCTTTTCCCTGCTGTCGGTCTGTTTTGCCCAGACGCCGGCATAGAAATCGGCTTGTAGCTCATTTGCGACAGAAACTCGGTTCATATCTGTCTCGGAGTATCTTCCGCTTTGTCTCAATTGGTCTATCTTTCCTAGTGTTCCGAGTAGATTCTGGATGTGATGACCATATTCGTGACCGAGGACATAGGCTACGGTAAATTGTCCGACTTTTGCCCCGAATTTTGACTGCAACTCGTTGAAGAAGCTCATATCCATATAGATCGTTTCGTCATTAGGGCAATAGAAAGGTCCCATTTCTGACTGGGCCGTTCCACACCCCGAACTTGTAGCACTTTCAAATAATACCACTTTTGCAGGATGGAATTGGATACCGTTTTGGCTAAAGACATTTGCCCAGGTTTTTTCGTTTTCTTTGGTAAGCATTCTAACAAATTCTCGGATGCCGAGCTCTTCCTGGGTGAGGTCTCTCTGTTCTGTCTGCGGTCCGGAACTGGCACCGCTGTTAAGAATAGCGGACGGATCACCGCCGAGAAAAAATACGATGGCTGCAATGATGATGGTTCCTAATCCGCCACCAACCAGCATTCCGCCGCCGCCTGATCCGCGTCTGTCATCTACATTATCACTTCTGTCGTTTGTCCATTTCATAATGAATATTTTGTGTTTTTAAAATTAGGAATTTCTTTTATAGAAACAACGAAAAATTATGCCGTAGTTTGTCAATAGCCCCGATAGAAGCGGCATCCTTTTTTGTTTTTCTTCTTCACCTTTTCTTTCAGGGATAAAAATGTTCTGAAAAACAAAAAAGATACAGCGGATAGCGGGATCAAGCTCCTAATTGATTAGAATGAAATCTTATTGTTAAAGTCAATCATTTTGAGTGCTGTAACGGCTGCTTCTACACCTTTATTTCCAAGGTTTCCGCCGCTTCTGGCGATGGATTGTTCTTTGGTGTCGTCTGTCAGAACACAGAAAATCGCAGGTGTATCGGTCAATATGTTGCAATCCTTGATGCCTTGCGTTACGCCTGAACAAACGTAATCGAAATGTGGCGTTTCTCCGCGGATGACATTGCCAATTGCAATGACTGCTGCAAATTTGTTCGATCGGCAAAGTTTCATAGTCGCAAAGCTCAATTCAAAAGCACCCGGAACATAGTAAATGTGAATGTTTTCTTCCTTTATGCCTTCTGCTTTAAGCGTTTCTACAGCTCCGTTTCTCAGGTTGTAGGTCACAAAATCATTCCACTCAGAAACAACAATGCCGATTGAATATTCATCGGCATTGGATATGTTGAGCGGCTTATAATCGGATAGATTAGTGGTTGCCATTGTTTAGTAATATTTTGTCATTTCTATGAAAGCATCGGATTGTCCGTTGTCATAGTCCTGGTATTTTTCGTCGATTGTAGCGAAGTATTTTTTAGCGTCAGCATTTTTCTTAAGTGCCAATGCAAGCATTCCTGCTTTTTTTGTAAAGTAATAAGTGGTGTAAGCATCGTCTGAAGCAGAAGCAGCTTTATCTGCCATAGAAAGGGCATCATCCGCTTTATTCAGGTTAGAAAGGCAATCTGCCATTGCACCATATTTCAGCGCAACTAAGATCTTATTACTTGAACTGAATTTGTCCAGCAGATCGTAAGCTTTCTGATAATTTCCCTTTTTGAACTCGATAAGACCGGCGTTGTATGCGGAAAGTTTTCCTGCCTTAGTACTGCCATATTCTTCGTAAGTTCCTACGAAACCAGGATTCGCAACAGATTTCCCGCCTAATGCAAGGTCTTCTTTTCCGTCTGTCAGGTTTTTCTGAGCAGCCAGGTAACTTTTTGTGGCTTCTTCATTTTTAGGTCCCAGGATGAACTGCTGGTATCCGAACCATCCTAAAACTGCCAAAATCAAAACCCCGAAACCAATGCTCAAAGCTCTTGCATTTTTTTCCAAAAATGATTCGATGTTAAGTGCTTCTTTGTCAAGGTCTTTAAAGAATTCTACAGTTTCTTTTCCTTCCTGTTCGTTTTTTTTGTTATGCAGGTCTGCCATAATTTTTTTAATAAATAGAGTGCAAATTTAATGTTTTCCTTTTGATATGCAAAAACTTCTTTTTCTGTTGGTTAAAATATTTTAATATTCCAGAATAGAATAAACTTCTGCATTGAATTTTTCTAGTCTTTCTCTGCCGTTCAGATCTTTCAGATCGATGAGGAAACTGAATTGTGTAGGTATTGCGCCTTGCTTTGAGATCAGCTTTGCGGCGGCTTCAGTCGTTCCGCCAGTTGCTAATAAATCATCGTGAATCAAAACCCGCTGACCTTCTTTCAGATGACCGGTTTTCATCTCGATTTCCGCTGAACCATATTCGAGGTCATATTTTTGTCCGATGAAAGGCGGAGGTAGTTTTCCCGCTTTCTTGATAAGAACAAAAGGAACATCCAGGGCAACAGCAATTGCAATTCCGAAAAGATAACCCCGGCTTTCTATTCCGCAGACTACATCTACTTTTCCTCTGCTGAAAGCAGTCAGATCTGCAATCACTTCTTCGTAAAGTTTTGGCTGAAGAAAAATAGGGCAAATGTCTTTAAACTGAATTCCGGGGATTGGGAAATCCGGGATGTTTTCTATTGTTTCTTCCAGCTTTTTTATCAATGCTGCTGATGCCATACTTACTGATTGTTGATTTTATAAGTGGTTATTTTCCAGATATTGTTTACAGCTTTCAAACCGTAAGTAACATTAAGCGATGTGGTTTTTCCGTTTTTATCAGTGACGTCATAAGTGACGTTAACATTGGCAGAATTATCTTTATTATAAGGAACAGAAATATTTTTTACATTGATATTCTTCACAGAACCAAAACCTGAATTCGGATTAGCAAACTTATCATAAGAGCCCCAGTTTGGATTTTCGGCGGCTTCATAGGCCGCTTTAAAATTCTGTGAAGAAAGATTGCTCAGGAATTTTGTCACAGTATTCTTAGGATCAGCCGTCACTTTTGCAGGAGCGGCCGGAGTTTCTGTACCAGGTGTTGGATTGGTTTCCGGATTCTGAATCTGAGTGGAATCTGAAACTGCCGGCGGTGGTGGTGTGTAAAGGGCATTTCCATTAACTGCCACACCGGCTTTTATCATTTGTAATAATTTCTTAGTTGTTTTGACACTTACTTTGATGTCAATTTTATCTTCGAATATTTTTTCTTTGGGAAGCTTGGAATACATAATCGTAAAACCGCGGAAAGCAGGATCCTGCATCAGGTTTTTGGATGTTGATATTTTATTTCCGCCGCTGGAAATCTCCATAATAGTTTCCAGTGCAGCGCCTTCAAAATCTACTTTATTACCTCTGCTGTCCAGTAATTGAGGAATAATCACCAAACCTTTTGATCCGGTAAGACTGTCGCCGGCAATATTTCTTACGACTACGCCCAGACTGGCTGCATCAATGTCATTCGGGTCTTTTTCAGAAGCGATTTCATTGCCGAAGATGTTCATCTCACCCAGACTTGGCGGCGCTGTGCTGCTCCAGGCGATTCCGTTTTTCTTGGCAACATCGTCTGCCATCGCAAAGATTTCGTTTGTCTTTTTACCGTCCAGGAGTTTCCCGAGTGCTGCAATTTCGGCAACATCGCCGTCCGCTTCCACACCAAACGTTTTTAGGATATACAACGCTTCATTGAATTTGACCTGCTTCAGCGTCGGCAGGCTGGAAGCCATGTCATTGATACTTTCCTGGAAGCTTTTCCGGCTGCTGCCGTCCACGCTTGTTTTTTTACAGCTAACGGTAAGAATCAGCAAAGCTGTTAAAAAGGCATATTTTAGATACTTCATTTTCAGTAGATTTATTTTTAAAAATAAGAAATAAGTTTGAATTGCTCGTCCTAAATCAATTTATGTGCAAAATTAAATTTAAAATTTATAATTTTCCGATTTTCCAAAGAAAATTAAAAAAAGTAACTTTACGGAAAATTAGAGTTAATGCAGAATAAATTGGTTATTGATATCCATAGTTTTTCTTACAAAAAAGGAGGGATTCCGAAGGATGATTCCGGAAATGGCGGTGGTTTCGTTTTCGATTGCCGCGGGATTCTGAATCCGGGAAGAATAGAAGAATATAAATCACAGACGGGCAACGATATCGGCGTTCAGGATTATCTGGAGACGAAGACAGAAATGCCGGCATTTTTGAAGAGTGTTCAGAATCTTATTTCTATCAGCATTAAAAATTATCTGGAAAGAGGGTTTGAAAACCTGCAGATCAATTTCGGATGCACAGGCGGACAGCACCGTTCGGTATATTCTGCCATTAAAACAGCGGCGTTCATCCAACAAAATTTTCCTGAAGCAGATGTAAGAATTCATCACGATGAACAGCTGCATCTTAATCTATCATCGATAAGCGATAATTAATAATTGGTTTTCATTAATTATTTAATCATCAATCAATTATCAAAATATCATTTATAAAGTATGAAAGCAATGATTTTTGCTGCCGGAATGGGAACAAGACTGAAACCATTCACGGATAATCACCCGAAAGCGCTAGCACAGGTAAACGGTGTTCCGCTGCTGGAAAGGAATATTAAATATCTGCAGAGTTACGGGATCAATGATTTCGTTATTAATATACATCATTTCGGAGGTCAGATTTTAGCTTTTCTGGCAGAGAATGATAATTTCGGGGCGAATATCGAAATCTCCAATGAATCTGACGAACTTCTGGAAACCGGAGGCGGATTGTTATTCGCGAGAAGATTCCTGGAAAACGAAAAAACTTTCTTGATTATGAATGTTGATATCCTGACAGATCTTAACATCACCAACTTTGTGAAATTGCACGAGACAAAAGGAGCAATGATTACATTGGCAGTTTCCGACAGAGACAGCTCCAGGAAACTGATGTTCAACGACAAAATGTATCTCAAAGGATGGAAAAACCTCGCAACTAATAAAAAAACTGTGGTTGGCGGGATTTTCAAATTAAGAGAACTGGCATTCAGCGGAGTTCATTGTGTTAATTCTGAGATATTCGGGAAAATCACAAGAACAGGAAAATTCTCCATTATGGATGAATATATGGACCTGATGAAAGAAGATATTATTATTGGTTATCAGCACACGGCAAATCTTATAGATGTAGGGAAGCCGGAATCTGTTGCTGAAGCGGAAAAATTATTCAGATGACACAACAAGACGAAGAAAAAAGACTGCACGATAGTTTTCGGCAGAAAACCTGGGACGAGACCATCACCAAGGACAGCTGGATGGTTTTCAGAATTATGTCCGAATTTGTAGACGGCTATGAAAAAATGGCGAAAATAGGACCTTGTGTTTCCATTTTTGGATCTGCCAGACTTAAAGAAGACAGCTATTATTACAAGATGGCATCGGAGATTGCCAAAAAAATCACTGAGATTGGTTTTGGTGTGATTACTGGCGGCGGCCCGGGAATTATGGAAGCAGGAAACAGAGGTGCTAACGGAAACGGAAGATCAATCGGGCTTAATATCGAACTGCCATTCGAGCAGCATTTTAATGCTTATGTAGATAAAGGCTATAATATCAATTTTGATTATTTTTTCGTTAGAAAGGTAATGTTTGTCAAATATTCTCAAGGATTTGTGGTGATGCCTGGCGGTTTCGGAACTCTGGATGAACTGTCGGAAGCACTGACCCTTATTCAGACCAATAAAATAGGGAAGTTCCCGATAGTTTTGGTAGGAAGTGAATTCTGGAGCGGCTTGCTGGAGTGGTTCAAAGATACTTTGCTAAAAGAAGGTCTTATTGCAGAACAGGATCTGTCCCTTTTCAGAGTGGTGGATAATGCAGATGATGCGGTTGCCCATATCAAAGCATTTTATGACAAATATTCGGTGAGTGTCAATTTCTAAGAGATGGCATATATTTTGACCAAAAATGAACAATAAAAGTTATTAAATATTACAATAATGAAAAAATCGATATTTATCTTAAGCCTTGGAGTGCTGCTTCTGAGCTTATTCAGCTTCAGGGATTTTGATTTCTTTTCTTCTATGACCAAAGTGGATTATATAGACGGAAGTAAAACCCTTAAGTTTACGACTAAACTGAATACAACGCATATTTCCCAGGCCATAAAAATAGATCCGAATACGGCTGCTTTCGAAGCTGAGCTTAAAAAGTATATCAATAATAATGTTGATGTTTCTGTAAATGGTGCTCCTAAAACTTTAACTTTCACAGGAAGCCAGGTCAATGGTGAATCGGTTTGGATTTATTACGAGATTTCAAATGTTCCGGAAATATCAAGTCTCAGAATCAGAAATAATATTCTTATCGGGCAGTTCCCGAAACAGGTTAATATTATGAACGTCACCTACAAAGGAACCCTGAAAACCGTTAATTTCCAGAAAGGAAAAGAAACGGCAGAGATCAGTTTCTAAAAAAGTAAAACCGGCAAATCTGCCGGTTTCTTTATTCTGTTTCTATAAGAATGATTTCATCTTTGTTTTTGAATTGATGATTTTTATCCATCATTTCCTGTAGATTGATGGAGACTTCCATGGTTTTGTCATCAATTTTTTTGATCCAGTCGTGCTGGCCTTTTACGGATTTGATCTTGTTATCAAATATAAGTTTATTTTTGAAGTCGATCTGCATCATTCCAAGCATTGACTCTATTTGTTCCTTATCTTCTCCGCTGTTTTGTTCTCCTGTTTTGAAAATATCCTGAATTTCCTGTTGGGATATCTGCAGCTTTTTTGTGCTGATTGTCAAGGTTTTTCCGTTCCAGTCATCAAAAGCCGAATTGTTCATCATAGCCGCATCTTTTCCCATCAGTTTACCGGTAGATGCGATCTCATCTTTTGTGAGCGCTTCTGTCTTAACGGAGAATCCGGAGAATTTATCCTGATTAAAATTTCCTTTAAAGAAAATCTTTTTCAGAAGTCTTATAGAATCCGGATTGGTAGTGACTTTCCCTTCTTCCTTCTTGAGGTCATAGAGAGATTTCCATTCTTTCGGATACTTATCCGTATTCATAAAATCGCTGTTCTGCTTTAGAGAATCCGGCATGAAGCCATCCATCATTTCCAAACCCTGTGACATATCAATATCTGTAGCAAAGCTCATTTTTTTATCAGCATAATAATGATTGATGGTGGAAACGGAACAAGCGTACATTGAAAATAAAGCCGAAAAAACGGAAATAAGATTCAGGAAATGGAGTTTTTTCTTTTTCATAGGTTAGATTTTGATTGGGCAGATCAGTTATTTCTTTCTGAAATTACAAATTTATCGGCTAAATTATCAGAGCTTAATGACAATTCGTATGATCCGTATGAAATCCTTTTGACATGTGATTGACTTTCAGGGATTCCGGCTTCGGGGACACATAAGGTATGCCAAGCTCCAGTCCTCTTATTATAAATAAACCTCCAAGACAGATCATCAATACCGGAATTATGTTCAGCATTTTTACCCGTAATGTTGCTGTAAGAAAATTCCCAAGAAAAACAACTGCAAACATAAATGGAAAAGTACCGATTCCAAACAGGAACATAAAAAAAGAACTTTGCCATATGCCGCCTGCTGCTAGAGATGCTGTAAGAGCCATATAGACCATTCCGCAGGGAAGGAGACCATTGAGGATTCCGGTGAGAAAACGTGACTTGTAATCCGGCTTTTGGAGAATTTTTCCCAAGTTGATTTTAACTCTAAGTAATGCTTTTGAGATCAACGGAATTTTTGAAGCGAAGTCTTTTCCGCCAAATGAAAAGACCGCCATAGTAATCAATAAAATACCTACAAATATGCTGAGGTATTTCTGAAATCCTGCTAATTCAAAACTCTGGCCGATGATGCCAAGAACAGCTCCTAAAACCGAGTAGGTGAAAATCCTGCCGAACTGGTAGGTTACATTCTGTAAATAGAAATTGGCCTTCTGATTTTTCGTGAGACCCATTGATATAGCAATAGGACCACACATTCCGATACAGTGAAATCCTGATGCGAAACCGAGTCCTATTGCTGATATTATGAGTGTTATTTCCATAAGATATCGTAATCTATCTGATAGGGTATTTTATTTTCTGTCCATTTGAGCTTAAGCGTATAGGAACCTTTTACGATCACTTTCTTTGGAATTATAAAATAATTCTGGGAAATTGCAACCTCTTTTTTAACATCCAGATTAGAATCATCGGTACGGAACAGTACAAATTCGGCTTTGTTCCCATCAGGTTTTACAGCTTCGGGAAAGGTGATTTGTATTCCCTCATTTGTCACTTTATAAATTGGCTGACTTTCCAGTTTTGCCGCGTTCTTTTTCGCATCTATTACTTTCTGATATTCCAGCTCTTCTTCGTAATAGTTATTGGATATCATTTCCGAATTCTGCTTTCCCATCGGGAATATGAAGATCAAAAACAGGATAAATAGGATGAAACAGCCTAAAGCGATGGCCAGTCCGTGCCCCCAATGTAATTTTTTCATAATTAATTAAAATTGGAATTTAAAGGGACCTTCGAAATAGGTGTTGTAAGAATCCAAAAGTTCTCCATTCATATCGTAGACGCCCAAAGTGAGGTTCTGCTTAGACAGCTTGATCTGGCTTTCCGGGAAGCTTACATTGATAGTTCCTTTGCTCATAGCATCTCTTTTCAGGATAATTCTGTTGGCAGCGCTGGAAGTGATCTCTCCATTCTTAGGCTCAATAATCTTGATAATAACAGTTTTGGTTTCATTCGATTTATTGAGGAAAGTATAATTGTAAGTATTGGTGATTTTACCATCTCTGATAAAGAAAGTGGACCCGGGCTGTTTCAGGAATTTAGCTTCCATATCGCCTCTGTTATATAAAAGAAATCCTAAGAATCCGGTAAGTATTGCCAAAACTACCGAATAAGCTTTCATCCTGGTAGTAAATTTGAATCTTGCCTGGTCCTCTATTTCTCTTTCTGACGCATATCTTATCAGTCCTGTTGGCAGCCCTACTTTTACCATTACTTCATCACAAGCATCTATGCAGGCTGTACAGTTTACACATTCCATTTGCAGACCGTCGCGGATATCAATCCCTGTAGGACAAACTACCACACATTGTTTACAGTCTATACAATCGCCTTTTCCAGCGGCTCTTCTGTCTTCGCCTTTTTTCCACTTGGAACGATTTTCACCACGTTTGTAATCATAGAAGACATTAATGGTTTCTTTGTCTATCAATACACCCTGCAAACGGCCATATGGGCAGACCATTGTACAAACCTGCTCTCTGAACCAGGCAAATACAAAATAAAAGGCTGCAGTAAATAAAACCATCACCAAAAAATTGGTTGGTTTTTCAAACGGGCCTTGCTGCATTATATGGAATACTTCTTCATAACCAACAATATACATAAACATAATGTGGGTAATGATGAGTGATATCAATATAAAAATAAACCATTTTAGAGATCTTTTCCAGATCTTTTCAGTGTCCCAGGCCTGGTTATCAAGTCTTATCTGCTTATTTCGGTCACCTTCTATGGCGTATTCAATTTTACGGAAGATCATTTCTAAAAAGATGGTCTGCGGACATATCCATCCACAAAAAATCCTTCCGAAGGCCACTGTAAAAAGAATAATAAAAACAAGAGAAGTGATGGCACCTAAAGCAAGAATAAAGAAATCCTGAGGATAAAAAGGCTGACCAAGAATGTAGAATTGCCTTTCTATAATGTTAATTAGTAAAACAGGATTCCCGTTGATCTTAAGAAACGGTATTGAGAAATATATGATTAATAATAAAATGCTGACTAAAACTCTGTAGTTGGTATATTTTCCTTTCGGTTTTCTTGGATATACCCATCTTCTTTTTCCGGTATTATCCATTGTCCCAACAGAGTCTCTGAATGTTTCAGCTTCTACCACCCAGCTTTCGGCTTCGTTGTATTTTTTTTCTGTTGTACTCATTTTTATTTATTAGATAAAAAAAAGAGATTGTCCCGAAAATTGAATCTTTATAAGTTCAATTTTCAAATATTATTCCGGAGGAACAATATCATTGACAATCTCTTTTTTATGTTATTTTAGTTAGATTTTTCCCAGTGCGCTTCAGTTCCCTGAGGAGCGGCTCCACCTTGGGCAGGTGTAATCGGAGCTTGTTCCTGATTGATATGATAGACATAAGCTGCCACTTTTTCTATATCATTTCCGGTCAGGATACCGTTTTTACCCCAAGCCTGCATCGTAGGGTTATTCTTACTACCGTTTTCTACCATGTAGAAAACATTTTTATATAGAGTTTTCTCAGGCTGGTTGATCCAGAAACCGTCCGTCAGGTTTGGACCAATTCCTCCTTTTCCGCCTTCTCCGTGGCAGGTAACGCAGTTAGTCTGGAAAATTACTTTTCCTTCCTCTACATTATCTTCAGAGAATTTTGCAGTTTCTATGGTAGCCTGTGGGACTGTTTTCATATAATCTTCCACAGCAGCAATCTGCTCTTTATATTCCTGGTCATATTCTTTATAAGGATGTGCAAAATCCGTTAGGAAATAAGATGAAACATAAAGAATGCAATAGGCCACACCAAAGTAGAAAAGACCTAACCACCATTTAGGAAGCTGATTGTCAAGCTCCATGATTCCATCGAATCCGTGGTCAATGAGGATGTCTTTTTCTTCCTTCTCAGACTGGCTTTTGAATGCACCATTCCAAAGGTACTGGAAGTAAGGGATTTTAGTTTCTGAAAGATAAGAAGCTTTTTCCTCATCTGTCAGTTTCTTAAACTTTTCGTTTTCGATCAGATCACCAATTGCAGCCTGGATGAATACAACAATGATACTGATAACAGCAGTTCCCAGGAAATATTTAGATGTCAGGAAATCTGATGTCTGCGAAAACATATAAAACACAACAAGTAATAATCCCAAAACGATTAGAATATTAATGTAAACAGGTGTTCTTCTTTTCATGATTAATTATATTATAAACTACAAAGTCTGATTCTCGTCTTCATCTTTTTCCAGAGGTGCATTCTCTTCTTCGCTGTAATATTTTTTTGGTCTGTTGATTACAATGTAAACTACGACTAAAAAGAACAGGATAAAGATGATCATTGCTAAAGTCTGGAAAAAACCTGCGTTTTCCACATTGGAGACGATGTCTTTAAAACTTTGCGGAATCATTTTATTTAAATTTTAATTACTAGCTGTTTTTACCTCAGTGGTTTTGATGTCAGTTCCAAGTCTCTGTAGGTAAGATATCAATGCTACGATCTCTCTCTTTTCAAGAGGTACAAATTGCTCGCCAGCTTTTGTTTTATTCGCTTTTGTTTCATCAAAAGATTTTTTAACATCACTAGCTTCAGCAAATACATTTTTAACAATTTTATTGGCCTGATGATTCATCCACGAATCCAAAGTATCAATCTGGGCTTTTGTATATGGAACATCAAACGAATTTTTCATCAGCTCCAGCTTTGCTTTGGTTTTGCTTCTGTCCAGAGTGTTTTCAATCAGCCAAGGATATCTCGGCATAATTGAACCCGCAGAAGTAGATCTAGGATTATACATATGCTTGAAATGCCAGGAATCCGGCCTTGCGCCACCTTCTCTGTGAAGATCCGGACCTGTTCTTTTTGAACCCCAAAGGAAAGGTCTGTCATAGATAAACTCGCCGGCTTTGGAATACTGACCATTTTTACCGTTGAATCTTACAACCTCATCACGGAAAGGGCGAACCATCTGCGAGTGACAGGCATTACATCCTTCTCTGATGTATATATCTCTACCTTCCAGCTCCAGCGGAGAATAAGGTTTTACAGCTGAGATTGTAGGAACATTATCTTTTACAAATATAGTCGGGAGGATTTCCAGAGCACCACCAATTGCTAATACTAAGAATGATAATATGGAAAGATAAAGTGGTGTTCTCTCAAGCCATAAGTGGAATGTTTCGCCTTCTTTTCTTCCTTTTTTGACATTCGCCAATGCTGGAGCTTCTACCGGAACTTCTTTCTGGAAAGAACCTTTTCTGGCAGTAGCAATAAGGTTTACAACCATTAAACAGGCACCTGAAAAATATAGGAGTCCGCCAACAAATCTCATCTTGAAATATGGCAAGATCGCAGTCACAGTATCCAGCCAGTTCTTATAAACCAAAGTTCCGTCCGGATTGAATTGTTTCCACATTAATCCTTGAGTAAATCCTGAGATATATAGAGGAACGGCATAGAAGATAATCCCTAATGTTCCTAACCAGAAATGCCAGTTAGCTAATTTTACAGACCATAATTTTGTTCTCCAAAGGATTGGCACCAAATAGTAAATAACCCCAAATGCCATAAATCCGTTCCAGCCAAGCGCACCTAAGTGTACGTGACCAATAACCCAGTCTGTAAAGTGACCGACCTTATTGACGGTTTTGGTTGCCAAAAGTGGTCCTTCAAACGTAGCCATACCATAACACGTTACAGCTACCACGAAGAACTTAAGTACCGGATTTTCTCGTACTTTATCCCATGCACCTCTCAATGTCAGCAAGCCATTAAGCATACCTCCCCAGGAAGGAGCAATAAGCATAATAGAGAATCCTGTTCCTAATGCCTGAGCCCAAGCCGGTAAGGCAGTGTACTGTAAATGGTGAGGCCCAGCCCAGATATAAACGAATATCAGTGACCAGAAGTGGATAATAGAAAGTTTATAGGAAAATACGGGTCTGTCAGCAGCTTTTGGTACAAAATAATACATCATTCCTAGAACAGGAGTCGTCAGGAAGAATGCAACAGCATTGTGGCCGTACCACCATTGTACCAAAGCATCTTTCACTCCGGCATAAGCAGAATAAGATTTCCAGCCTGTGAAAGATAACGGAACCTCCAGGTTATTAAAGATATGAAGCATTGCAACCGCAACCCATGTTCCGATGTAGAACCAGATCGCCACATACAGATGTCGTACTCTTCTTACTGCGATTGTAGCAAACATATTGATACCGAAAATAACCCATACTACAGTAATCAGGATATCGATCGGCCATTCGTGTTCCGCATATTCTTTAGATGTGTTGATCCCCATAAAGAAAGTGATGACAACAGATACCAGCATCAGCTGCCAGCCCCAGAAATGGATCCAGGATAATGTATCACTCCACATTCTTGTTTTAAGTAGCCTTTGGATTGAATAATAAAATCCGCAGAAAAAGCTGTTACCCACAAATGCGAAAATAACCGCACTCGTATGCAGCATCCTGATACGTCCGAAACCGAACGCTCCTTGTGAATTGACAAGACCTTGCAGACCTTCGCTTCTTAAAGTTCTGATCGTAGGGTCATCTGTTCCAAGGAAAAATTCCGGCAGTTCAGGGTAAAATAGTAACAACGCGGCCGTAAGTCCCAATAAAAAACCTACTAAACCGAAAACAACCGTCGCTATAAGAAAGGCGCGGACTATTCCGTTGTCGTAACTAAATTTTTGTGTTTCCATATTTACAATAGCAATTATTCTTTTTTGTCTTCTTTCAGAGTTTCTGTCTCTTCTTCTTCTGTCTTTTTTTCGTCATCGAATAATATTCTGACGGCTGGTGACTCATCGTCCTCAAACTGACCTTTTTTTGCACCGATTATAAAAATAATCAGGAAAATGACAGCTAAGGAAACGCTGCAGATGATCATCAAATAGAGAATCTCCATATCAGCTACAAATTTACAATAAAACAGTTGCCAAATTTAGTTAAAATTGCTGACTTTGGTCAGAAGAGCATAAATTGGATTAATTTATAATCACTCTAAATAAAAGAGTTTAAATGTTTATTTTAAAATATTTTGAACTCCTTAGCCATGTAGAAAGCGTTGTGAATGTCACAACAGTAATAGAGCTTATAGGCATAAAAATGGCGGCGAACAGCGGATGCATTTTTCCGGAAACTGCAAAGCCGATGCCGATGATGTTATAACATAAACTAATTATAAATGTGATCTTTACAATCGTTATGGCATCTTTCGAAAGTTTCAGGAATTTGTCCAGTTCCGGGATTTTATCTCCGGTCATAATCACATCGGAAGCAGGCGTGAAAGAATTGCTGTCATCTGCAATAGCAATCCCGACATTGCTTTGTTTAAGTGCGCCTGCGTCATTTAGCCCGTCACCAAGCATTGCTACTTTTTTGCCATTTTCCTGAAGCTGTTTAATAAAGTCCAGCTTATTTTCAGGGTTTTGGTTGAATTTCATTTCCGAAACCGCCGGAATCAGTTTTTCAAGAATTGGCTTTTCCGAAGAATTGTCGCCGCTCAGGATATTAACGCTGTAGTTTCTCAGGTTTTGAAATAATCGAGCAAGGTTATTCCGGTATTCATTTTTAAAGATGAATTTTCCTATGAATTCATTGTTTTTATTGATGTAAACAGCAGTTTCAAGGTTTTGGGATTCCTGTCCTGTGAATTTTGCAGAACCTACTTTATAAGCAATTCCTCTCACTCTTGCCTGATAGCCTTTTCCGGAAATCTCTTCAAAATCGTCCACTTCAAAATAATCGTCATTCACTTTCAGAAACTCATAAAGTGACTTGGAAAGCGGATGGTTTGAGTTCTTTAGCAATGACTTAATATTCTTAAGATCAGATTCCTGGATTTCGCTTCCTGAGTAGTGAATATTTGTTTTTTTATTTTCAGTAATCGTTCCTGTTTTGTCAAAAACAAGTGTATCAACTTTGGCCAGCCTTTCAATCGTGAGTGTATCCTTGACGTAAAATTTATTCCGGCCAAGAATTCTCATAATATGCCCGAAGGTAAACGGTGCGGATAAAGCCAAAGCACAAGGACAGGCTACAATCAGAATGGCGGAAACCACCTGGAACATCTTCTCCATATCGATCCTTGACCAGTATATTCCGGCAACAAGAGTAATTCCTAATATGATGAATGTGAAATACTTACTTATCGTATTGGTCATCGTATCCAGCCCGGTCTCGAATTTTTTAAATGCCTCTTTATTCCAAAGCTGCGTCAGGTAACTCTGGTCTACACTTTTTATAACTTCGAGCTCCAGAACAGAACCGGATTGTTTCCCGCCGGCAAAGATCTTATCGCCCGGTTTTTTGGAAATGTGCGCAGATTCTCCTGTAATAAAGCTGTTGTCAATATTTCCTTCCCCTTTGATTAAGATCGAATCTACAGGGATGATTTCCTGGTTTCGTACCATAATTCTGTCACCGACTGCAAGATCCGAAAGCAGGATGTTTTCCTGCTTGCCATCAAAATCAACTTTGGTAACAGCAATCGGGTAGAAAGATTTGTAATCTCTGTCGTAGGATAAGGAATTGTAGGTCCTTTTCTGAAATGTTTTTCCAAGCAGCATAAAAAACAACAACCCGCAAAGGGTGTCGAAATAGCCTGGACCATAATCTGTTACCACTTCATAAACGCTTCTTCCATATAGCACGAAAATTCCAAGGACAATCGGCACGTCAATATTAACGATTTTGTTTTTCAGTCCGTACCATGCAGATTTGTAATACTCTGAAGCAGAATAAAATACAACAGGCGTTGCTAATAAAAACATGATCAGCCTGAACAGGTTTTTGTACGAATGAAGCCAGACGTCATTGCCTGAAATATACTCCGGAAAACTGAAGAACATTCCGTTCCCGAAGGCAAATCCCGCTACGGCCAGCTTAATAAGTAAACTTTTGTCAAGCTTGTCTTGCTTTTTATCAGCCGTTTCCAGATTAATGACGGGTTTGTAGCCGAGGTTAGTCAGGAATTTGGCTAGCTCACTTAGCTTTAATTCCTCATCTTTAAAAGAAACCTGAAGCGTTTTTCTTGTAAAATTGACCTGAGAATATTTGATATTTTTATTGATGGTGTGAAGGCTCTCCAGAAGCCAGATGCACGATGAACAATGGATTACCGGGATTTTAAAAGTGACAAGCGTAGTCCCGCCTTCAGAAAAATCAACAACCTTGGAAAAAACTTCAGGCGTATCCAGATAGTCAAATTGCGCATTGTTTTCATTGCTGGGGCGCACACCGGAACTTTTATTGATGTTATAAAAATTCTCCAGATTATGCACATTCAGGATTTCGTAAACCGATTGACAGCCGTTGCAGCAAAAAAGTTTATCATCGAAAAGGATTTGTTCTTTGTCGATTTTCTGACCGCAGTGAAAGCATTGTTCTGCCATTAAAAAACTCTCAGATATTTGGACTACAAAATTACGGCAAAAATCCTTGTAGGTCGTGTTAAAATATCTTATTTTTGCTGATAAATGTCATAGGTATGTCTCTTGAACAACAATTGGTTATAGAACAAAATTTCTCAAAAGCATTTCACAAAGATTCTTTACGTGCAAACCTTTCTCAGGAAGATTTCGAAGTTTATGAAAAGGCCCTGAAGATCCTTGAGTTTTCCAAAGGTGAAACTGTTTTCGAAGACGGCGAGTCGCCAAAAGGTGTGTATTTTATAGAAAAGGGTACGGCTAAGCTGTCAAAATCCGGTGTTTACGGAAAAGATCAGATTCTGAGATTTTGCAAGGAAAATGATCTGATCGGTTACCGTTCACTGCTTTGTGGTGAGAATTTTCAGGCAAAAGCCGAGGCTATGACACCAATGAAAGTTCAGTTTCTGCCATCTGATGTTTTCCTGAAATTATTGGAAGTAGATCCGAAATTATCCTATGCAATGCTTCAGAAAATTGCTTATGAATTGGGAGAATCTGCTAATACGGTAACATTCCTGGCTCAGAAAACAGTGCGGGAAAGGCTGGCAGAAATCCTGGTTTTGCTTGAGCAAAAGCTTGGAACGGATCCAGAAGGATTTATCAAAATCTCACTCACAAGAGAAGAAATCGCCAACCTGATTGGAACCGCGACAGAAAGCGCCATTCGCCTGATTTCTGAATTCAAGCAGGATGATCTGATCATTGTGGAAGGAAGGAATATTAAAATCCTCAACAGGGAAAAGCTCATCAAGCTGGGTCACGTTGTAATATAAATGATAATTGATGAATGATGGCTGATTCAATTAAGCGCAAGTCATTTATCCGGTTTAATCATTTATCAACTATAATTTATCATTCATAAATATGTCTGTACACTCCGAAATAAAAAAAATCACAACTGAAACCTTGCGAAAAATGAAATTCGACAAGGAAAAGATCACAATGCTGACGGCTTACGATTTCACAACGGCTAAAATGGTGGATGCAGGCGGTGTAGACTCTATATTAATCGGAGATTCTGCAGCAAATGTAATGGCAGGTCACGAAACCACTTTGCCGATTACGCTGAATCAGATGATCTATCACACACAATGTGTGGTTCGGGGCGTGGAAAGAGCTTTGGTGGTGGCCGATTTACCCTTCGGAACTTACCAGAGTAATCCTGAAAAAGCGCTGGATTCTGCAGTAAGGATGATGAAAGAAGGCGGTGCGCACGCTATCAAAATTGAAGGCGGAAAGGAAATTGAAGAATCCATCAGGAAAATCGTGAATGCCGGAATTCCCGTTTGCGGACATCTTGGACTCACACCTCAAAGCATCTATCAGTTTGGAACGTATAAAGTAAGAGCAAAGGAAGATGCAGAAGCAGAAAAGCTGATCTCTGATGCCAAGCTTTTGGAAGAGCTAGGTTGTTTTGCACTGGTTCTGGAAAAAATCCCGGCAGACCTTGCCAAAAAAGTGACAGAAAGCATTTCCATCCCGACCATCGGAATCGGAGCAGGACAGAATTGTGACGGCCAGGTTTTGGTTTATCACGATATGGTGGGAATGAATCAGGGATTCTCTCCGAAATTCTTGCGGAGATATCTCGACCTTTATACAGAAATCACAGGCGCTGTCTCCCAATATGTGAAAGATGTGAAAAGCTCCGATTTTCCTAATGAAAAAGAGAGTTATTAAGTTAATATAAAATAAAAACAGCCCTTTCAGAATTCAAAACTCTGAAAGGGTTTTAATTTAAAAATAATGACCAGTTATCTTAAAGTTTTACCCGTTTTATTCTCATTATTTTTCATATTCTCCTGCACATCACAGAAAATGAAATACGGAACAAAAACGGAAATATATGATAAAGCAGATTCACTACAATCATTAGCCCGAATTAAACAAATTAAAAATCTTGACTTTTCCGATTTTACGCCTGGGAAATTTGATAATGGAAAACTAACGGTCAATTATCGTTTCCTTACGCCAAAGACAATAGAGCAGGATAAGAAATATCCGTTGATTCTGGTATTTCACGGCTCTGGTGCAATTGGAACTAATAACACTTCCCAAATGGGCGTTTTGTCCAAAATGTGGCTGCTTCCGGAAAACAGAGAGCGATATCCGGTTTATGTTCTGGCACCACAATTTCCGGTTCGCTCATCCAATTATCATCTCGATGAAAGCAGAAATGTAAAAGCTTCCGAACCCAATGAACACCTGGATCTGGTTCTGAAATCTATCGATTCTTTGTTGAGTAACGAAAATATAGACCGCAATAGGATTTATGTCATGGGATTTTCTATGGGTGGCGCAACCACAATGAACGCCATTTCAAAAAGACCGGACTTGTTTGCGGCCGCAATCAATATATCAGGCATTTCCCAGTTCGATAAAATGGATTTGCTTTTCAAAATGCCAATCTGGATCGTTCATGGAACTCTTGATACCGATAATTTTCCTCAGAGTAATTTCAGATTTTTTGATGAAATGAAATCCAAAGGCAAGGTTTTCCTTTGGGAATATAAAGATAAGTACCATAATAATATTCTTTCGACGGGACTTGTGGACGAGATCCCAAAATGGCTTCTGAAGCAACATCAATAGTTTTAGATTTTTTTATTATTTTTAATAAGAATTTTTAAAACACATTATGATGAATTATCAAGAAGAAATACAACGATTTTTAGAGGACGAAAATTTAGACTTTGAAGAATGGATTTCCGAATGTCCAATTGCAGAAGCTCCCACTCTCATTTCCGAATACAAAAGCTATATGCAAAAAATTGCGCTGGAAAATGATGATTTTGATGCATTGAGAGATTTACAGGAATTGGATGATCTGGCAGAAAGAATTCAGGATTTTACTATTGACACGCTTGCCGCAAAAGAGGAAAAAAGGATTGAATCTGAATTAATTCAGCAAAAAATAAATAGGTGGATAGAGATGATTTCTAAGAATGGATCAGAGGAGATCATTTTGTCGGACGAATTTCTGGATGACATACGGCAAGTGATCGCTTATCTTAAAAAACAAGGTATTTATGATGAAGCTGTTTTTAAGCCTTTACAACATTTACTATAATATATAAGTATTAATGAATCAACATTTCGACGATTCTCAGATCGTTTACGAAGACAATCATATGCTTGTCATCAGCAAAAAAGCCGGGCAACTGGTTCAGGGAGATAAAACTGGTGACTTATCTTTATTAGAGCTGATTAAAAATTTCATCAAAAAAAGAGATGAAAAACCGGGCAATGTTTTCCTTGGTCTGGTTCATAGGATTGACAGGCCAACCTCAGGTTTGGTTATTTACGCCAAAACTTCCAAGGCGCTTTCCCGACTGACCCAGATGGTTAAAAACCGTGAGGTCAAAAAAACCTACTGGGCGATTGTCAGCAAAGAAATGATTCCACACTCAGGGCGATTGGTTCATTACCTCAAAAAAAATGAGAAAAATAACAAAGCGATTGTCTATCCGAAAGCAACCGAAGGTGCTAAAGAAGCAATATTGACTTATAATGTTATCAGAACTTTGGACAATTATCTATTGCTGGAAGTCGATTTGGAAACCGGGCGGCATCACCAGATCAGAGCGCAGCTTTCAAAAATTGGGATTCCCATCAAAGGTGATCTGAAATACGGCGCAGCGCGTTCTAATTCAGACGGCGGCATTTCACTCCACGCCAGAAAACTGGAATTGATTCATCCTGTGACCAAAGAACCAATCGAAATTATTGCGCCTGTGCCGCAGAATGATGCGATTTGGAAAGCTTGTGAAGCATAAAAAAGCCAAAAGAAACTGATTCTTTTGGCTTTTTCTGTAGATTAATTTGAGATTTTAGTAGATGTAAACACTAATCGTAAGTCTTTTCTCATTTATCTGATTTCTTCTATCTGTTTATTGCACGCCAATTCCGCCATTGTTATCCTGACTGTCCTTTTTCAGTAGGTTCGGGTTTTCTTTGGCGAGTTTATTTCTCGTCGGGATTTTATAGTTAAATGAGATTCCAAAATTCTGAGCATCGAAACGGTTTCCTAAGAAAATATTGGCATCTTTATAAACCGAACGCACCGCATTTTCCTGTGTTTTAAGAACGTCATTAGCAAAAATGGAAACGCTGAGTCTGTCTTTCATGAACTTCTTGGTTGCAGTGAGATCCAAACTATGATACCAGGGTTTTTCCATGAAATAATAGAACCAGTTTCCTTTCGTCATATTATTATAAGTGGCTACAAATTTGATTTTCTGAGGAAGGATCAATTGCGCCATCAGGTTATAATTCCAGAAACCTTTTGCCTTGAAATCCGGAATATCGTGAACCTGGTAAGCGGCATATACATAAAGGAAATTCATCGTGTCAGGATTTACATTCATTTTCAGGGTTTCTCCTAATCCTTTTGTGAAAAGCATAAAAGGGATAGGTAACCCGAAATTGAAATTATGGATTCGCATCTCGGAAAGATTCACAAAACCATTTCTGAGGGTGAAAGCATCTCTTCCATTAATGATTCTGTTGTTTGGATCAGGGTAAAATTTCTCTGCAATTTGGGCATTTTGGTTGCTCGCAACGCTTACGTTATAACCGATGAATGCGTAATCGAAAGCAGAAATCTTCGCCTCGAAGTTATTGAAAACTGTTGGCTGAAGATTCGGATTTCCGCCGAACTGAATACTTCCATTCTGGTAATTGGTATTGTTCGGGTTGAGGGAATTGATATTCGGAAGCTGGATTTTCTTATTATAGTTCAACATAAAATAGACCTGCTTGGCGAAGTTGTACTGAACTGTTGCATTTGGGAAAAATCTGAACTGCTTGAACGGAACAATATCATCCTGAACAATTGATTTATTTTTATCCAAATACCGAACAATACCGGAAATGTCGTAATCCTCTGCTCTAAGACCTAAAATAAAGTCAAATTTTTTCAGTTTGGTCTGAAGTTCCAGGTAAGATGAAGCCGTTTGCCTGCTGTAATCCAGATTGGTAAAACTGCCGTTGAATGCATTAAAATCCAGTTTCTCATAGATTCCACCAAAAGATAATTTTCCTTCATCCAGTAATTTTATCGGCTGAGAATAATCAATACGTAAAGCGCCAACGTTCTGATTGGAGCTGTTAGCCGATTGTTCAAAATTCTGAGAATTCTCCTGATATCTATATCCGCTCTGGTCAAAATTTGAATCGAAGCGGTTATATGTGAAATTGATATCCAGTTTTTTTGCCTTATCATCAAATTTTACCTGGTAAGTCGCACTCGCTTCCTGACGAAGGTTTTCATTATTAGTTCGGTCACGTGTCGTGTAATCTATGATTCGGGTGTCCTTGCCTTCTTCCAGGAATGGGAAATAGCCGGAACTCTGGATCTGATTGTCATTATTATTTTTATTAATGTCATAATTCAATAGCAACCGGTCTTTTCCAATATCGAAAGTCACAGCCGATTTCAGAAAATAACCCCGCTGGATTCTCTCGCTGAAAACCTGTGCAATAACATCAGTCATACTGTTGGTGTAGTTCTCACGGTAGTTCTGACCAAAATTAAGCTGCCAGCCGAAAAATTTATTCTTCGCATTGAGAAGAAGCGAATTGCTGGTCCGGTTTCTCCATTTATCATAATTGGTAAAAGCGTATCGCCCGGAATAAGTTGCCGAGAGATAATTTTTTGCATTTTTATTGGTAATGATATTGATAATCGCACCGCCGGAAGTTGCCGGAAATTCGGCGCCGGGCTGGGTGATGACTTCCACACGTTCCACGGAATTGGCTGGCATTCCTTCCAGATAAGTATTGAGGTCATTGCTGCCAATGTTTAGCGGTCTTCCGTCCATATACACATCCAGCTGTTTTCCCTGATACATCATCCCGGCAACATCAGAAATAATGAGTCCGGGAAGTTTTTTAAGACCTTCGCTCAGGTTTCCTGTGTTCAGGTGAGCCTGTTCGGAGAAATCAAAAATGGTTCTGTCCGGTTTTTGTTCAACGGCTTTTTTAGTTTTGGTAATGGTAACTTCGTCTATCTGTTTTTCTTTGGTCTCGTTTTTTTTATTTTCCTGTGCAAGGATAACCTGGCCAAAGAATAATGCGCCAATCGCAATAGTAGATCTAATATTCATAGTTTAGTTTGTACTTTATTAGACAACCGAGAAGCGGATTTGTTACATCAGATCCGCTTTTATAATTTTTTTAATTGGCTCGATTCACTTCCTCAAAGCTGATGTTCTTTTTCTGAATCTGTTTTTTCTTATTGCCAAACGTATAGTTTACACTTAGCCGGAAAGCGCGTCCGTCCCAGTAATTGTTGAAGCTTTGCGTGCTGTCCCTGAAATAAATATCTGCTCTGTAGCGCATTGCCAAAATATTATTAACGGTAGCATTGATCTGAAGCTGTTTATCCATCAATGAAATTTTGATTCCCGAACTCATTTCCATAAAATTTTTGAAATGAGTATTTACGTTGCGATAAGGCAGCATATGTTCATAATTTAGAAATAATGCGATCGTTTTATTTTTATTAAGAAAAAACGTGTTGTTTACAGAATAGCTCACAGAATAGCCATTGTTCGTATCAGCATTGATGTTGAACACATCAGAAGTCTGGTAGCTTGCATTCATAGAAATTGCAGATTCCCAGAATTTCAGAAGAATGTCCGTGTAAGATAGATTGGCGCCATAAAAGCTATTGTTATAATAATTGAGGTAAGTGCCGGTCTGCGATTTTTCATTTAAGTCAGAAACCTGCCCAAAAGCATTTTTCAGCCGGAGATAATAGACGCTTGCCGAAAGTTTACTGTTATAGGTGTAAGATAATTCATAATTATTGATGTATGATGGCGTCAGTAGCGGATTTCCGGTAGAGTAGGAGTTGGGGTTTTCATACCAGCGGAACGGATTCAGCTCGCTCATGCTCGGCCGGTTGATCCTTCTGGAATAAGACAGGCTGAACACATTTTTTTGTTCTTTGTAGGATATGTAGGCAGACGGAAACCATTGACTGTAATTAAAATCTTTTACAGAACTTTTCACCACCGTGTTTTCATAGCGTAATCCGGCTTTGGCTTCCCAGTGTTCACCGAAATTTTTAGAGAAGCTTGCATAAGCAGCATAATTTTGCTCACGGTAATGAAATGTGCTGCTTTTCTTCGGATCAATATTGTATTGATTGTTTTCCAAGTCAAAATATTTCAAATCTGCAGTATTTTTGAATTGTGTGAATTTTAAACCGGTTTCTACAGTTCCGAATTTGAAAGGTAATTCCAAATCTCCCTGAACAGATAAAATCTGAGGCTTTATTTTTGAAAGCGTTTTAACATCCTGAATGGTGTTTTCCGGTAAAGTCAATGTAGAAAAATTCACTTCCGTCGGATTATTATTCTGATAAAAATTGCCTGCGAGACTCAATTTTTTTCCAAGCGAATCCAGCTTCAGATCATAATAAGAACTGAAAGTATGCGTCGGTGATTTTTCCCTGTGAAAGGTATTGGTAATAAAGTTAGTTTCATCTTTTTCCGAATTGATGTTTCTGGTTGTATTCAGGATGTCCATTCCGTTTTTTCCGTTGTCAAAAATATATTCCAATCCAGCTTCGGAATTTTTGCTGATCTTGTAAGAAGCGCTCAGGCTTGGTGTCAGGTCTTCCCAAAAGTCTTTGCGGGTAGATTCGCTGTAATTTTGGGATTTGCCGATGATGTTATATCTTTCGTTAGATCGTTTGGCACCTTTTACATAGTTGGTCTTTAAACTTAAACTTAGTTTTTCGGTTTGGTAGTTTAGTGTTCCGGTGGTAGTTCCATTGAAATAAGTTCGTTGCGTCAGACCTGTGCTGATATTTCCGCTGAAACCAATATTAGGATTTTTCTTCAGAATAATATTGATGAGTCCACTGTTTCCCTGTGCTTCATATTTGGCTGGCGGCGTGGTAATCACTTCGATTTTAGAAATGTTTTCCGAGCGGATCGTTTTAAGATAGTTGATGAGCGATGCTCCGGAAAGATTCAGCATTTTTCCGTTAATCATCACATTGACAGAGCTTTTCCCGATAATCGAGACCGTTCCCATATTCTCATCCACTTTCAGCATCGGAACATTGGAAAGCGTTTCGCCTGCATCCATTCCTTGTGAAGCGATGGATGCGTCAACATTGAAAATTAACCGGTCTGCTTTTCTTTCCAGTAATTTTTTCTTAACCAAAATGTTTACTTGTTCGATGTCTTTGAGACTGTCATTTTTAGTCTGGGCGTAAGTGGCTGTTGAAAGTAGTGTGGCGATGAAAAGATATTTCAGGTTCATAATTTTTGATTTGTTGATGCAAATGTATTTTCACCATTATTTTTATGAAACAGCAATTAGATTTGACAGGATTTTATTCCGATCAAATTATTTTCATCGATAAAAAAATGGGTTTTGTCGGAAATGCTTTGTTGATGAAGATGAAGAAGCCTAGATTTGAATTATGAAAAAACAACAGCTTCTATTTTTGCACTTATTCTATTGGGCTTTTAATTTCAGTTACTCTATATTAATACCATTATTATCAGAATACAATCAAACCTTTGTATTAAATATTACCTTTTTCTTAGTTAGCGTCATCACGTTTTATATTAACTACTTTTTTATAGTTCCTTTTTTCTTTAATATTAAAAAGCTTTATTTCTCCATTGTTGGTTTTTTTGTCAGTGTCGCTTGTTTTGCTTTCTTTCGTTATCTGGTGGAAGAAGTTTTATTGCCATTATTTGCAGGGCATGGTAACTATGCAGAAGGCACTTCTTTAGGATTTTATTTTGCAGATAATTTTTTCTACAGTTCCTCTACGCTTTTTATCAGTACAGCATTTTCATTATTTAATATTTTCTTTAAAATCGATGTCGAAAAACAAAAACTTATTGAAGAGAAAAAAAATTCTGAACTGCAGGCTTTAAAAACCCAGATCAATCCGCACTTTATCTTCAATACGCTGAATAATATTTACAGCTTGGTTTATCAGAATTCTGATAAGGCATTGCCTGCAATTGAAGAACTGAGCCAATTACTGCGATACAGCACAAAAGATCTGGAAAAAGATTTTATCCCGCTCAATAAAGAGATCGGCTATCTGGACAGCCTGATCGAGCTGGAAAAACTGAGAATCAAAAATCCTGAATTGCTCATTATCGGAAAAAAAATCAATTTCCCGAATCTTAATATCTCGCCGATGCTTCTCGTTCCGTTTGTGGAAAATGCATTTAAGCACGGCGATTTTACCGGCAAAGGCTTCACTTTGGATATTTCAGATGACCATCAAAAGCTGCATTTTTATCTTCGTAATTTCAAAAAGCAGAAATCCAAAGATTCGGTTTCAGGAATCGGGATCGGCAATGTGAAAAAGCGCCTTGAAATCCTTTATCCACAAAAACATAAGCTTGCTATTACTGAATCGGCAACTGATTTTAGCGTAGATTTGACAATTGATTTGAGAGATAACTCAATTAATTAAACTGATATTTACAATAGAATGACAGCTCTGCAGGAGCGAAATGTTTGTAGAAGCAAAATTATTTTCAATTAATGAATAAAATTAGATGCATCATTGTGGATGATGAGCCGCTGGCGGTTTCTTTGCTGGCGAGTTACGTGGCAAAAATTCCGTTTTTCGAGCTGGTTTTCTCCACAGAAAATCCGATTGAAGCGATGGAATTTATCCAGACGAAGGAAGCGGATTTGATTTTCCTGGACATTCAGATGCCGGAACTCACAGGTATCAATTTTATGAAAATTGTGGGCAATAAGCTGAAATATATTCTGACGACGGCCTATGCAGAATATGCTTTGGAAGGCTACGAACATAATGTGATAGATTACCTCCTGAAACCGATTTCATTTAGTCGTTTTGAGAAAAGTGCTGTAAAAGCTCAGGAGCGTTTTGCAAAAAAAATTCAAGATTCTTTCTTTTTTATAAAATCTTCCGGTCAGCAGCATCGCATTAATTTTGATGATATTGATTATATAGAAAGTCTCAAAGATTACGTCAATATCAAAACCGAAAAGCAGGAATATATTGTTCTTGATACATTGAAGTCTCTTGAGATTCAGCTGCCTGGGAATTTTAAAAGAATACATAAATCCTACATTCTCAATTTAAAAAAAATTGAAAGGATTGATCCAAAGAATGTAATCCTTTTGTCTGGTAAGGAAATTCCTATAGGTGAAACCTATAAAGCTGAACTCTTTATGAATCTTAAAAAATAATAGTTCAGAATCTTCGAATTCTAACTCATAGTCATCAATTAATTGAAAATATTTAAATTTTTGTACTTTTGCATAGCTTAAACACAGATTATGCAGCAAAAATTACTTTTTATCATAAATTCCATCAAGAATAATAAATTTGAAGAACCGGTGGCAAAAATTTTACCGGAGCAGAAACTAAGAGAAGATCTCAACTTTGATTCCTTTGATCTTGCTGAACTCACGGTGAAAATTGAAGAAGAGTTTGGGGTGGATATCTTTGAAGACGGCCTTGTAAGCTCAATAGACGAAATTTACAATAAGCTGTAATGCTATTTCTTTCAGATAGGCAACATTCATTGTCTTATCAGGATATCCTGGACCATATTAATACATCCTACTTTTACAAAGACTGCTTTATTTATCCTGATCTGAGATCTTTTTTTCTTAACTGGATTTTTGCATTGGTCAATGAAAAAAATATCGCACTTGTAGATGCGGATATTTCCGAAAAAGAAATTGAAGACAATAATTTAATCATCAATAAAGTCATTGAAATAGAAAATCCGAAAAGAATAAGTTCTATAGAAGATTTGATCGGCATCATTGGTGATTCGGGGTCGGAGATCACACTTTTCACCTCCGGGACAACAGGATTTACCAGAAAATTCACCCATCCTCTGAAAAACCTGATCCGCAAGATCAATATTTCAGAAGACAGGAAAAATGATGTCTGGGGATTTGCTTTTAACCCGACACACGTTGCAGGTGTTCAGGTTTTTTTTCAGGCTGTTCTCAATCAGAATCTTATGGTTAATGTTTTTATGTCGCCTAAAGATTTTGTGTTAGATGCTATTAAAAAGTACGGCATTACCAACTTATCTTCCACACCAACATTTTACAGGCTATTATTTCCACTGAAAGAAACTTTTGAATCAGTAAAGAAAATAACCATTGGCGGAGAAAAATCGGACAGCCATTTGATCTCTGAGGTGGTAAAAGCATTTCCCAATGCAAGAATCAACAATGTATACGGATCTACCGAAACAGGACCATTGTTCTCTTCTCAGAATGATGAATTCGTTATTACTGAACAACATATTGGGCGGATAAAAATGGTAGATGATGAGCTATACATTCACAAAGATCTTTTCGGACAAACCACCCAGCTCAAGCTGATAGACGGTTTTTATGCAACCGGAGATCTTATAGAATGGACAGATAATGAACAAGGAAAATTCCGTTTTATTTCCCGGAAAAATGAATTGATCAACGTGGGCGGCTATAAAGTTAATCCCTACGAAGTGGAAGAAGAACTTACAAAACATCCCGAAATCCGGAATGTGAGAGTGTATGGCAAATCAAATGCAGTTTTAGGAAATATTATCTGCTGCGAAGTAGAATTGCATGCGGATTCTGATTTACAGGAAAAGGATATCAGGCTTTTTCTGAACGGAACCATTCAGAATTTCAAGATACCGAGAAAAATAAATTTCGTAGAAAAGATACAACTTACCAGAACCGGAAAAAAGAAAATTGTATGAACGCATTAATTACAGGTATTTCCAGAGGTGTTGGTTTTGAGATTGCCAAACTTTTTCTGGAAAACGCACACACGGTTTATGGCATCAGCAGAACGGAGTCTGATGAGCTGAAAGCTTTGGAAAAACAATATCCGGATCATCTTTTTTTCAAAAATTTTGATCTCTCTGATCCGGAAAATATCAAACAAAATATTTTCAAAGATTTTATCACCAATCATATTCCGATTCATGTCCTTATAAATAATGCGGCAATGGCTTACGATGATATCGTTACGAATCTTAATTACCCGGAATTGAAAACGATGTTCGATGTTAATCTGTACTCGCCGATGTTTCTTACTAAATATGCTATCCGAAATATGATTTACAATAGAATTTCCGGCAGCATCATTCATATATCTTCCATCAGTGCCCACACAGGCTACAAAGGTCTTTCTATGTATGCCGCTTCTAAAGGCGCATTACAGTCTTTTTCCAAAAATATATCCAGAGAATGGGGCGAGCGCGGCATACGTTCCAATATTGTTGTTCCGGGGTATATGGAAACTGCAATGAACGCGAAACTGACTCAGGATCATAAGAACAGGATCTTCAAAAGAACTGCTTTAAAAAAGGAAACCGATATGCAATCTGTTGCAGAAACCGTTTTATTTTTAGCCGGGGAAAAATCAAAATCTATTACAGGCCAGGAAATCTTTGTTGATTCCGGCACATTATAAAAAAAATGATAAATCTAATATACAAAGCACTGAATATCATCCCTAAAACAATTTCTAAAATTGAGAAGCTGTACTCATTAAGTGTTCTGAACTCTCATTCAGGTGTGAGATTACACGCTGACCTTCGGATTGGGAAGTCAACAACATTTGAGCTGGATGATAATGCACAGTTTGAGATTGGGAAAAAAGTGATCTGGAGAGATCATAATGCCATCAGAATCAGGAATGGCGGTAAATTGATCTTCGGAAATAATGTTGATCTCAGCCATTACATTTCCATCAATTGTCTGGACAGGATCGAATTAGGCGATGATACCTGCGTTGCTGAAGGCTGTAAATTCTACGATCACGACCATGCTTTCGACACCAAGCCGGAATATATCTGGCACAAAACCAAATTCAATACTGCGCCAATCATTATCGGTAAAAATGTGAAAATTTACAGCAATGTTACCGTTCTGAAAGGTGTAACAATTGGTGATAATTGTATCATCGGTGCCAACTGCGTTATTTCCAGGAACGTTCCGGCCAATTCCATCATCTTCGGAAAGCACGAGTTGATGAGGTTGCCTTTGATGTAGAATTATTTGGGCAGCTTTTTCCGTCTTCCGTTCCCGCTTTTTTCTGCCATTGCGAACGAAATGAAGCAGTCTTTAGAACTATTGTACAATCGCAATGTCAGAAAAAGAGCTCCACTCAAGCCGGGCTGCGTGTAATTCGATGTTCTAAAAATACTTAAGAAAAAAATATAAACTTTTAAAGTAAAAAAAAATCTTCTGCGTCCTATTCATATGGAGTCGCTATCTTTACAGCAAATGGCCGAAAAAAAATCTGCATCGATTACGGAAGTCGTGAAAAATTACGGCGCCCAGCTCTTGCGCTTTATCAACTCTAAAGTAGCAAAGACTGAAGATGCGGAAGATATTCTGCAGGAAGTCTGGTTTCAGACCAGCCGGCTGACCAATCTCAATGAGTTGGAAAACGTCGGTGCCTGGTTGTATTCGGTTACCCGAAACAAGATCATCGACAGTTACCGGAAAAAGAAGAGCGAATCTCTGGAAGATTTTGTCTATCAGGACGAAGACGGCGAACTGAATGTAAAAGATATTCTTTTGGCTGACGACAGTAATAGTCCCGAACTGGGTGTTTTCAAAGAAATGTTCTGGAATGAGCTGATGAAGGCTTTGGATGAGCTGCCGGAAAAACAAAAACGGGTTTATATTCAAAATGAGCTGGAAGACAAAACACTACAGGAAATTGCTGACGAAGAGGGCGAAAAGATAAAAACAATCATTAGCAGAAAATCTTATGCCGTAAAGCATCTGCGCAAAAGATTGCAAAGTCTTTATGATGATTTGAACGATTAATTTTAGAATAAAATGAAAAGAAATAAAAAGAAATTTTGGTTAGCAATTCCCTGCATCATTGCAGCGATAGGCTTATTTGTTTGGTTTTTTCAATGGCTTTGGAATATCCTCTTGCCGGATATTTTAGGTGTGAAAGCCATTAACTATTGGCAGTCTCTGGGTATTTTAGTGTTATCGAAGATTTTGTTTGGCGGTTTTGGCGGCAAGAAAAAAATCGTAAGGCAACATCATTTTGATAATCATAATATGAAAGAAAATTGGAAACAAAAATTCGAAACCCAGTTTTGTGGCAGCGAGGAAGAACGTGAAAAGTTCAAGGAAATGTGGAAGCAGCGGTTTGAATCCAAATTCTGCAAACCGGAAGAACCTCGGACAGAAGAAAGTAAAGCATAAAAAAAGTCTCACAATTTGTGAGACTTTTCTATTCAAAAGCTATATGTATTTAGCTTTCTTTTTCCATTGCTTTAATCAGGTTAAGTGCAGAACCGGCCTTGAACCAGGCAATTTGTCCCGCATTATAGGTATGGTTTGTTTTTACGACATCCTTACTTCCATCAGCGTGAACAAATTCTAAAGTAAGCTGTTTTCCCGGTGTAAATTGGTCAAGGTCTAAGAAATTAATGGTATCATCTTCCTGGATTTTATCATAATCCTCCTTGTTTTCAAATGTCAGTGCCAGCATTCCCTGTTTCTTAAGGTTCGTTTCGTGGATTCTGGCAAAAGACTTAACCAAAACCGCTCTCACACCAAGATGTCTGGGCTCCATTGCGGCGTGTTCTCTGGAAGAACCTTCACCGTAATTCTCATCACCCACTACAATAGTCGGAACTTCTGCAGCCTTGTATTGTCTTGCAGAATCCGGAACCGGTTTGTATTGGCCGTCCAGTTCATTTTTGACCTTGTTGGTTTCCATATTGAAAGCGTTTACAGCACCAATCAGCATATTATTCGAAATGTTGTCAAGATGACCTCTGTACTTCAACCAAGGTCCTGCCATAGAAATATGGTCGGTAGTACATTTACCATACGCTTTGATGAGTAATCTCGCGCCTGTGATATTCAGTCCGTCCCAGGCCGGAAATTCTTCCAGGATTTGTAATCTGTCAGATGTTGGGGAAACAATGACTTCCACATTGGAACCATCTTCAGCCGGTGCAATGTAACCCGGATCATCAACATCAAATCCTAATTTCGGAAGATCATCTCCGCTTGGTTCGTCCAGCATTACTTCAACACCATCTTTATTTTTTAATTTATCAGTCAGAGGATTGAATCTCAAATCTCCCGCAATCGCCATTGCCGTCACCAATTCCGGTGAACCTACGAAAGCATAAGTGTTCGGATTCCCGTCTGCTCTTTTGGAAAAGTTTCTGTTGAATGAATGAACAATTGTATTTTTTTCCTGTTTCTCAGCACCTTCTCGGGCCCATTGCCCGATACAAGGTCCACAGGCATTGGCAAAAACTTTCCCACCGATCTCATCAAAAGTTTTCAGGAAACCGTCTCTTTCTACCGTAAATCGCACTTGTTCGGAACCTGGCGTGATGGTATATTCTGCTTTTACTTCAAGATTTTTTTCTTTCGCTTGTTTGGCCACAGAAGCTGCTCTTGCAATATCTTCATAAGAAGAATTGGTACAGGAACCAATCAATCCTACTTCGATTTTTGTTGGCCATCCATTTTTCTCAGCAATTTCTTTCATTTGGGAAATAGGCGTTGCCAGATCCGGTGTAAAAGGGCCGTTAAGATAAGGTTCCAATGTGTCCAGGTTGATCTCGATGACCTCATCGTAATATTTTTCCGGATTGGCGTGAACTTCCGGATCGGCTTTCAGAACGTGGGCGATCGCATCAGCAGCATCAGCCAGATCTGCTCGGTCAGTTGAACGTAGATATTTGCTCATATTCTGGTCGTACTCGAAAATAGAAGTTGTCGCTCCGATTTCCGCACCCATATTACAAATCGTTCCTTTACCGGTACAGGATAATGAATTAGCACCTTCGCCAAAATATTCTACAATTGCACCTGTTCCACCTTTTACAGTAAGAATTCCGGCTACTTTCAGGATGATATCTTTTGGAGCAGTCCAACCGTTGAGTCTTCCTGTTAATTTTACTCCAATCATTTTCGGGAATTTAAGTTCCCAGGCCATTCCTGCCATAACATCCACAGCATCTGCACCACCAACACCGATGGCAACCATTCCAAGCCCGCCTGCATTAACCGTATGAGAATCGGTTCCGATCATCATTCCGCCAGGAAATGCATAGTTTTCTAAAACAACCTGGTGGATGATACCTGCGCCGGCTTTCCAGAATCCGATTCCATATTTATTGGAAACCGATTGAAGGAATTGATACACCTCATTATTTTTATTTTCAGCTTCAATCAAATCTTTTGCTGCGCCCACTCTTGCCTGGATCAGGTGATCTGCATGAACGGTTGACGGAACTGCGACTTTCTTCTTGCCGGCCTGCATAAATTGTAAAAGCGCCATCTGGGCTGTCGCATCCTGCATTGCCACTCTGTCCGGAGCAAAATCGACGTAAGATCCGCCTCGTTTGAAAGCTTCTTTGGTCTGCGACGGAAAAAGGTGTGCGCAGAGGATTTTTTCTGAATAAGTAAGAGGTCTTCCCATAAAAGCTCTCGCTTCGTTTACCCTGTTTTCGAAATCAGAATAAACTTTTTTGATCATATCCAAGTCAAAAGTCATATCTCGATATTTTTTATTCTTATTGGTTCCGCTTTTTTATAATAAAGCAGGAAATTTTAAATCAATACAATTCATCAAATTCCATTCCTATACTTGTTAATAAAGGATAAATATGACGAATGATATTAATATTTTTAAAGTATGAAGTTAAGGAAAAAATAAAGTCGTTGATCTTGACCTAAGTTAAAATAATATTAAAGCAATTAAAATGGAAAGATTCTAAACAAAAAATGGAAGACTTCTCGCAAAATCTTCCATTTTATATTTAAATTTTAGTCTAAAAATTAATGACCAACCGTTACCAATTCTTTGATGGATGGAACGAAAGTCGTCAAATCAATTCCTTCAACGGCTTCTTTGTATTCTTCAATGCTTGGAATTCTACCTTTAATGGCTGATAAAACAACAACCGGAGTTGAAGCCAGTAAAGATTCACCTTTTTTACGTTCAGAATCTTCAACTACTCTTCCTTGGAACAATCGGGTAGAAGTAGCCAAAACTGTGTCTCCTTTCTCAGCTTTTTCCTGGTTACCCATACAAAGGTTACAACCTGGACGCTCAAGATACATCATATTTTCATACTGCGTACGAGCTTCGCCTTTCGGAGCTGCATCATTGAATTCGAAACCGGAATATTTTTCCAGTAATTCCCAGTCGCCTTCCGCTTTTAATTCATCAATGATATTATAAGTAGGAGCCGCAACAACAAGTGGAGCCTGGAATTCTACTTTGCCAGTTTGTTTTTCAAGGTTTCTCAGCATCTGAGAAACAATTTTCAGGTCACCTTTGTGAACCATACAAGAACCTACGAAACCAAGATCCACTTTTTTCTCACCTCCGTAATAAGTCAGATCTCTGATGGTGTCGTGTGTGTATCGCTTGGAAACATCGTCATTATTAACATCCGGATCAGCAATCATTGGCTCATTGATAGCGTCAAGATCAACTACAACTTCAGCGTAATATCTGGCATTGGCATCAGGGGTCAATGCTGGTTTTTCTCCGGATTTAATCTCGGAAATTCTCTTATCTGCTTTATTAATCAGTCCCTGAAGAACCTGCCTGTCATTGTCCATTCCTTTATCAATCATAATCTGGATTCTTGCTTTTGCAATCTCCAATGATTCTATAAGTGTGTCATCCTCAGAAATACAGATGGATGCTTTCGCTTTCATTTCGGCAGTCCAGTCCGTGAACGTAAATGCCTGGTCGGCAGGAAGTGTTCCGATATGAACCTCTATAATTCTTCCTTGGAAAACGTTCTCGCCGTCAAATTGCTTCAACATTTGCGCTTGTGTAGCGTGAACGACATCACGGAAATCCATGTGTTCTTTCATCTGGCCTTTAAAAGTTACTTTTACGGATTCAGGAATCGGCATAGAAGCTTCACCGGTTGCCAAAGCTAAAGCTACAGTTCCAGAGTCAGCTCCGAAAGCAACACCTTTAGACATTCTGGTGTGAGAATCTCCACCAATGATAATGGCCCATTCATCCACCGTGATATCGTTAAGAACTTTGTGAATTACGTCAGTCATTGCGTGGTATTCACCTTTTGGGTCACGAGCAGTGATTACTCCGAAATCGTTCATGAACTTCATCAGTTTCGGAATGTTCGCCTGAGCTTTCTTGTCCCAAACCGAAGCCGTGTGACATCCGGACTGGTAAGCGCCATCTACAATTGGAGAAATGACAGTTGCTGCCATTGATTCCAATTCCTGAGCGGTCATTAAACCAGTAGTGTCCTGAGATCCAACAATATTAACTTCAACTCGGACATCTGAACCTGCGTGCAAAACTTTGCCCGGCGTAAGCCCAACTGCATTTTTGTTAAATATTTTTTCAACTGCAGTAAGACCTTGTCCTTCCACAGAGATCTCCTTTGAAGGCGCAAATACAGTAGGAATTTCAATACCTAGAATCTGTGCTGCAATGGTTTGTATCTTTTTACCAAAAACGATCGCATAAGAACCTCCGGCTTTGATGAATTCCATTTTCTGAGGCGTCAAAGCTTTTGAAATGTCAATCAGTTCCTGACCGTCTTTGTATAATTTTTTAGTTTGGGTGTTGATGGTAAGAACGGTTCCTGTAGCTACTGAATAAGCTTCTTCCAGGATAATGTCGCCATTCTCATTCCGGATAGGATTACCATTTTCATCTACTTTTTTCACCCAGTTTTTCAGATCGATTCCGATACCGCCGGTTACATCGACTGTTGTCAGGAAAATCGGGGAAATACCATTGGTTCCGCCTACAATCGGTGCAATGTTAACAAAGGGAATATAAGGGCTTGCCTGTTTTCCCGTCCAGAGTGCAACATTGTTTACGCCGGACATTCTGGATGAACCCACACCCATTGTTCCTTTTTCTGCTATCAGCATGACGCTTTTATCCGGATGTTGTGCTTGTAAAGCTTTGATTTCTTCCTGAGCCTGCGGCGTGATCATACACTTGCCGTGCAATTCTCTGTCGGATCTGGAGTGTGCCTGGTTTCCCGGAGATAATAAATCAGTGGAGATATCACCTTCACCTGCGATGAAAGTAACGACTTTGATTTCTTCCGGAACTTCAGGGAGCTTGGTGAAAAATTCTGCTTTTGCGTAGCTTTCAAGAATCTCTCTTGCGATAGGATTATCATTTTTGAACGCTTCTTTCAGCCTGTCTGTGTCCGCTTCGTACAAGAAAACCTGTGTTTTCAGAACATCTGCGGCTTGTTTTGCGATCTCAGGATTATTTCCTAAAGCTAAGTCTAATAAAACTTTGATGGATGGGCCGCCTTTCATATGCGAAAGCAGTTCGAAAGCAAAATCCGGCGTGATTTCTTCTACCAAAGATTCGCCAGCAATAATTTCTTTTAAAAACTGGGCTTTTGCACCTGCAGCACTTGTGGTTCCCGGAAGCGTATTGTAAATGAAAAACTGAAGAGAATCTGCTCTGTAAACATTGTTCTTATCCTTTATCTGTGCTATGATGGCATTTAAAAGTTCTGCACTGTCAATCGGTTTCGGATGTAAACCCTGTTCTTTTCTCTCTTCAATTTCCTTAAGATAATCTTTGTAAATATTCATTTTTTTATCGTTTCGATTTTTATGGTTCGATTTTTGGTGGCTTAAGATTTAAATTTTTGATCCTATTGTAAAAATTTCTAATAGCGTCTTATACAAACGTTTTACAGTCACCTGAATAAAAATTCTGATGACGTTAATGTTAATTACCGTCTCTCAAAATGCGCTCAAATTTACGAATTTCAAAACTTTTATAATAAATTTATAATTTAGATTAAAAATAAATTATATATCTTTTTTCTATATTCTCTATTTTTACCGGAATAATTTTTATTTTGAAACCAGGCAAATTCATTTATGGCGTTGCAAATCAAATATTTATTAAAAAAATATATCGGACAGATTGCGGTTTTAGCTATTTTTTTAGCATTAATTATCATCTATTATCTTTATGATCCGTCCATCAACGGATGGTTTCCGCAATGTCCACTAAAAGAACTAACTGGCTATGAATGTGCAGGATGTGGCGTCCAAAGGTCTTTTCATTCAATTTTACACTTGCGTTTCATAGAAGCTTTTAAATATAATGCATTATTCGTACTTTCAATTCTATACGTTCTGTTATTGATTATTTTAAAGTATTCTGAATCTTTCAGAAACAATAAAATGTTACAAAATATTTTCTTTAGCAAAAAATCGTTATTTTTTTTGATAATAATAGTTTTCTTATTTTCGCTGCTCAAAAACACAGATTGTTATAAAGCTTTTATTAACAATTTATAATTGCTGATTACTGATGAAAAGATTTTTAAATTTCACAGTCGTGTATTTCTTTATATCGACTTCCGGACAGGCTGCTGATATTCCGGAGCTTATTCCGAAAACCATCGACAAGAATACAGGATATATAGATCAAAAAGGAAATGTAGTCATAGAACCTCAATATCATATTGCAATGTTCTTTTCGGAAGACTGCAACCTTCTTAACTCGCCTAAAGAAAGCCTGCGGCAATTCGGTTCTGCAGATTTTGCAACGGTTGAACAAGATGAAATTACTTACAGGATTGATAAAACAGGTAAACGGGTTTATCAATACCGGAAAAATGATCTCGGCAAATGCCTGAAACCTTATGAATCTCCTAAATATAAAGCCTTTGTTTATGATGGTTTTTTTGGCCTCACCAGCAAAGTGGATGCAGATGTGAGAAACTTCCGGGATTTTGAAATCTATCCGCAGTATCAGATGCTTTATGTGCTGGATGGCAATACAGAAGATCCCATGATTATTGCTGTTAGAAAGAATAAATTCGGCATTATCAATAAAAAGAATCAGGTTGTAATTCCTTTTGAGTATGAAGATATCAAAACCAACCTGAGCTGGAAAACGGCCAATCTGTTTGAAGTTTCCAGAAACGGGACAGACTATTTTTATATCGATCAAAATAATCAGGCCTATTAATTAAAAAGTTGTACCTTCGCGATCAGAAATTTAAGGGGTGCTGTAAAAAGCTGAGATTATACCCAATGAACCTGGAACTTGTAACGAGTTTAGGGAAACATTCATTATAAATGATGAATGATAAACGATAATTGATTAATAATAACGTTATAAAAAATCATTTATCAATCATAATTTATCATTTATAAACATAGTCGCCCCTTTTATTCCAATAAATTTTAACAACAAAAATTTAAACGAATGAAAGGATTTATTTTTTTAGGAGTATTGGTTGCTCCTTTCTATCTTTCGCAGACAGTGCAGGATTCTACAAACATCACATCAATTCCTGCTGTCGAATTTACCAAAAAAACCCCGGTTGCCAAGTCTATCATTAATGTCGAGAAAGAGCTTGCCGACAAAAATCTGGGACAGGATTTGCCCATTCTTCTGAAAAATCAGATGTCTGTAGTCTCCACATCAGATGCCGGAAACGGAATTGGTTACACAGGTTTCAGAATCCGCGGGACAGCCGGAACAAGTGTTAATGTAATGCTGAATGGTGTGCCGTACAATGATTCCGAATCGCAAGGCACTTTTTTCGTGAATGTTCCTGATCTTACAAGTTCTGCATCGCAGATTGTTATTCAAAGAGGTGTTGGGACTTCGTCAAACGGCGTTTCTGCCTTTGGAGCCAGCGTGAATGTGATCTCAAGAGATCCTTCGGAAACATTTTCAGTCAGGTCGGATGATTCTTATGGCTCATTCAACACTTATAAATATTCTGCTGAGGTCAATTCCGGCAAATTTTGGAAAAACAGGATGTCCGTGATTGGAAGATATACTTATATCAATTCCGACGGATACATTGACAGGGCTTTTTCCAAACTTCAGTCGTACAATTTTTCTGCATTGTTTCAAGAGAAGAATACTGAGTTGAGATTTTTAGCTTTCGGAGGAAAAGAAAAAACTTACCAGGCCTGGAATGGTGTGGATAAAGCTACCTGGGAAACTGATCCGAAATTTAATTATTCAGGAGCAATCTATGATTCTAACTGGGAAAAAATTGTGGGATTTTATGACAACGAAACTGATAATTACAGGCAAAACCATTATCAATTGTTATGGAATCAGAAATTGTCTGATCAATGGAAACTCGAGACAACGGCTCATTACACCAAAGGAAAAGGCTATTATGAGAACTACAAGCAGGATGCAAAATTCTCTAAATATAATCTTCCGAATATCATAGAAAACGGCACGGAAATTAAAACATCAGATTTCATCAGAAAAAAATGGCTGGACAATGATTTTTATGGCATCATTTCTACTTTATACGGAAAATTGGGAAATCTTGACCTGAATTTCGGAGCAGTAGCCAATCAGTATTATGGAAGGCACTTTGGGAATGTGACGGGCGTTTTTCTTCCTCAGATCGATGAATATGAATATTACAGAAACCGTTCTGTGAAGAATGAAATTTCGGGTTTTGCAAAAGCGATCTATAAGCTTAACCGGTTTGAGTTTTTCGGAGATCTTCAGTTGAGAAATATCAATTATGATACTAAAATCATCTTATCAGGTGACGGCGAAGGCGCAGATCTTGACAGGAAATGGACTTTTTTCAATCCGAAAGCCGGTGTTAACTTTAATGTAGAAAACGGAAAAGTTTTCGTTTCGTATGCCAATGCGCACCGTGAGCCAAACAGGGATGATCTGTTTGCCAACCCGGAAACAAAAGCAGAAACCCTGCACGATTTCGAAGCGGGCTGGGAGCAAAGAATCGGAAAAGTATCTCTGACAGCCAATGCATATTACATGTTTTACAAAAATCAATTGGTTCTCAATGGCCAGATCAATAATGTGGGCGAATTCATCCGGACTAACAGCGGAAAAAGTTACAGGCTGGGTTTGGAATTAGGAATTCTGTCTAAAATTACTGATCAGTTTCAGATTTCTGCCAATGCAACCTTCAGCGAAAATAAGAACAGGAATTTCTATTCTGAAACAGAAACTGGTTTGCAGAATTTTGGAAACACGCAGATTTCTTTTTCTCCGGGAATCATTGCCAATGCCAATTTACAATACTCTCCAATCAAAGATCTGAATTTTGGAATTACAGGGCAATTTGTAGGAAAACAGTTTCTTGATAATACGGGAGATCCTGTTAATCAGCTAGATTCTTATTTTGTCCCGGATTTCAATGCGTCCTATAAACTCCCGCTGGAGAAACAGGATATTACTTTTAGGTTCCTGTTAAATAATTTTACCAATACGAAGTATGTCAATAACGGTTTTAGTGGTCCGTATTACTTCTCGCAAGCCGGAATTAACTTCATTTTTGGTGTTTCTATGATGTTTAGATAAAAATTAATATTTTGATTGTCAATTTGTTGTAAATATTTTAAGGTTTATATATAATAATTTATTTGTTGATTTGAAATTAATATTAAATTTACAACAATTTCAAGTTCATGTATAATGTCCTTTGAAATCATATATAAACCTTAAAAATTTACATTTATGAGAAAATTTTATTTTCTGACACTGGCTCTATTGGCGAGTGTCACAGTTTCTGCGCAAGCTCTTTTGAACATTGTAAAAACAGCGGAAGGTGTTTATACAATGACTTACAATGATTCTGCCAACGGATGGGCATTTTATGACCCATTTAGTCAGCCCATCGGTGTTTATCTGTTTATAAATCCCGGAGATACAACGCCAAGCGGAACATTTAACGATGCCTGGGGTAATATTACAACAACGCTTAACTGGGATGGGACGAATTACTCAGGGACAATTAATCTTAATACCCACAATTTTAACAATACAGGAGGGGTTTTACCTGCCGGAACCAAAGTAAATGAACTCAGGTTTCTTTTTACAGAAGCTCCTGCGGGTAACGGCGGACACCAGACAGGTGATAAGTTAGGAACTAGCTATGGTTTTACGTCTTCCACTATTCCTAGCTTAGCTGTAGCGGATGTCAATGGTAAAACTAAATCTCAGGTGGCTGCAGGGAAATTGTTCACCTCTGCTAAAGGAAATGTAGAACTGACTGTTTACGATTTCGGAGGTAAGGTTATAAAGACAATGAAAACAAATGCAAACGGAAATCCAATAGACCTTAACCTTAATCAAAAAGGCCTTTATTTGGTAAAGATTTTATCAGATAACGGATCAGAGGTTGTTAAATTTGCTTACTAATTTCAATAATTCAAATCAAATCAAAAGGTTGCTTGCAAAAGCAACCTTTTATATTTTCTATACTATCAAAAATTATGTAGTTTTGCGACAATGAATTTTGAGTACTTATTATATCAATATCTTCTGAAGCGTCAGACAGCGGAAGTTCCTGATTTTGGGGTTTTTAGGCTCATAAGAGAATCGGCGAAAATAGATGCTGAAAATTCTGTCATTCTTCCTCCGAAAGAATCAATTGAATTTGAACAGGATTTTTTTGTTTCCGGTCTGGATCTGGCAGATTATATCTCTGCAGACACAGGTCTTGGACAATCAGAAGTATTATCTCAGCTGAAAAATCAGTCGGATCAATGGAAAAACAAATTGCAGTCCGACGGATTTTTACAACTGGGTAATATCGGACGCCTGATTCTGGATAAAGAAAACCGGATCATAAAAGATAATGAAGAAACTGACGCTTTCGGCTTCGAGGAAATTAATCTGAATCAGCTAAAAGCAAAAAGACCAATTCAGAAACCGGATGCCGGATACAATTTAAATAAAGGCGTTATATGGGCCTTTCTTAGCCTTATTGCTATTGGTTCGGCTTTGTTTTATCTTTTCGGAGACCAGGAACTGATTTTCGGAAAATCTTCCAATATCCCTTCCAAACAGACTGTTAAAAAGATTCAGAAACCGAAAATACCGGTAGTTCCAAAACAAGATTCTATAAAAACAGACAGTATAAAACCTACAACGAATGCAAAAATCCAAAAAACCAGCAGATAGCCTTACGGTAATGACGAACATCGTCCTTCCTAACGAAACCAATTCATTAAGAAATCTTTTCGGAGGCGAGCTGTTGTCAAGAATGGACAGAGCAGCGTCTATTTCTGCGACAAGGCATTGTGAAAGAAGAGTGGTGACCGCTTCTGTAAATCACGTGTCATTTAATCATCCGATTCCGGAAGGTGGAATTGTAGTGCTGGAGTCTAAAGTTTCCAGAGCATTCGGAACATCAATGGAGATTTATGTAGATGTTTGGCTGGATGATCCTATCAACCAGACAAAGATCCATACCAACGAAGGAATTTATACTTTTGTCGCTGTGGATGAGTTCAATCGCCCGATTCCGATTCCTGCGCTGGAACCGGAAACCGAAGAAGAGAAAAAACGTTTTGATGCTGCACTCAGAAGAAAAGAATTATCATTGATCCTTTCCGGAAGAATGAAACCAGCGGATTCTATTGAACTGAAAAAATTATTTGCGGGAGAAATCGAAATTTAATTAATAACGGAAGAATTTTCTTCCGTTTCTTTTTTATCAATTATGAATTATAATCAAGTTATGCGGATTTTATTATTAGATACCAATCATCCGCTGATAGAAGAACAGCTTTTTGATAAAGGTTTTGTTTTCGATGCCGATTATACTTCCGGTTACGATGAGATTTTAGAAAAAATCCATAATTATGAAGGCATTATTATCAGAAGCCGAATTCCATTGGACAAAAATTTTCTGACCAAAGCGTCCCATCTCAAATTCATCGCAAGAGTAGGCGCCGGAATGGAAAATATTGATGTGGAAACAGCTCATCAACTTGGGATTAAACTGATCAATTCGCCGGAAGGAAACCGGGATTCTGTAGCGGAACACGTTGTCGGGATGTTGTTGATTCTGATGAATAGGTTATTCATTGCATCGAATGAGGTCAAAAACGGAATCTGGAAACGTGAAGAAAACCGAGGCGATGAATTGCTGGGAAAAACATTCGGGATCATTGGTTACGGCAATATGGGAAGAGCAACAGCAAAGCGACTTTCTGGTTTTGGCGTTGAGGTTATTTTTTACGATATTTTGCAAAATCTTTCGGATAAATTTGCAACGCAGGTTACATTGGAAGAACTTCAGAAAAGAGCCGATATTCTGAGTCTTCATATTCCGTTGACGGAGGAAACGAATTATTTGATCGATGAAGAATTCATTTCTAAAATGGAGAAAAATTTTTATTTCGTCAACACGGCTCGTGGAAAAAATGTGAAAACTAAAGCTTTAGTAGAAGCGATTCAGTCGGGAAAAATTTTAGGCGCTTGCCTGGATGTTTTGGAATACGAAAAGTCATCATTCGAAAATATCGAAACAGAAAATCAGGATTTAAAATATTTATTAGGTTCTGAAAAATTGATTATTACACCGCATATTGCTGGCTGGACACAGCAAAGTAAAATTAAATTGGCGCAAATTATTGTAGATAAGATTCTTGAAAATTTTGGAAATTAATTTTATCTTTACAAAAAAACTAATAATGAAAAAATTACTACACCTTTCAATTTTATTTATTTTAAATGTTTCGCTGAACGCTCAGAATGTAGAATTCTATGATTCTAATTTTAAAGCATATTTGGTTGGAAATGCAAACATAAATACTAATGGAGATAGTGAAATACAAATTTCTGAAGCGGAAGCTTTTACTGGAACAATTGATTGTAACAGCAGGAATATTACAAGCTTGAAGGGAATTGAAAATTTTAAAAATATTACAGAATTAATCTGCTATTCTAACAATTTCAGTTATTTAAACTTATTCTATAACGAGAAATTAAAAAAAGTAAACTGTAATGGTTCAGGTATTCAAGATATACAAGTTAGCCAATGTTTAGAACTAACAGAGTTATTGTGTGGTAGTAACAGACTGACTTTTATAGACATAAGCAATAATTTAGCATTAAAAACTTTATATTCTTCTCACAATCAATTCTTAGATAATCTTGATGTTAGTCATAATACGAATCTAGAGCTTTTATATTCTTCTAGCACAGCTTTAACTTCTTTAGATTTGACTCAAAACAAATCGCTGAAATTTTTAGACATTGGAGGAACTCAAATATCAAATATCGATTTAAGCCAAAATGTAGATTTGAATGAGTTTTATTGCGGTGCAACTCAATTGAGCAACTTAGATGTTAGTAAAAATGTTAATCTACAGATTTTACAAGTTTTTGATAATCCATCGATAACAACATTAGATGTAAGTAAAAATACTGCTTTGACATATCTTTCTGTAGTTAATAATAGTATAACTAGTTTGGATGTAAGCAAAAATATACTTTTACAAACATTTTTTTGCGGAGGAAATCAAATAACAAATTTGGATGTCACTAACAATACTTCATTGACACAATTTTCTTGTTGGGGAAATAAGTTAACAACTTTAGACTTAAGCAAAAATTCTGGTCTAACTTTTATCAGAGTTAGTGATAATGAACTAAATAGTCTTAATATTAAGAACGGAACAAATAATTTGATTTCATTTTTCCGAGCAACCAATAATCCAAACCTGACTTGCATCCAAGTTGATAATCCTACAGCAAGTGAAAACTATCCCGACTGGCAAAAAGATACAATAGCAACGTACAATATAAATTGCGGATTGTCAGTCGCGGATGTTAGTAAAAGTGAATTAACAATATATCCGAATCCTGCGAAGGATATTATTAACTTTTCAGATGAACTTTCAAATATTATCATCATAGATTCTTCAGGAAAATTGATAAAACGAAACAAAACTTCAATTTCAAAAATTAATGTTTCTGATCTAGAAAAAGGAAATTATATCATAACAGCAATTTCAAAGTCTGGTAATACAATAACCAAGAAGTTCATCAAACAATAATTTTAAATTAGTAATATTTACTTTCATTAAGCCATTTTTTGAAAGATTTTTTTCTCCACATTTAACAATTCTTAAGATAATAGTTGTCTGCTAAAAACTCATTTTATGTTAAATTGCGCTTCCTTAGAAGCTGGTTAAAAAATGAATTTTAGAAAAATAGTCACTGTTGGTTTAGCAGTTATTTGCACTTATTCCTGCAAAAAAGAAAAACAAGAATCTGCTGAATCTTATCAGTCCAAACTTCCCAATTACGGTAATGTAGATCTTACAAAAGTGTTTACCACATCCGAATCTACGCTTGCCAATGAGTCGACTATTTTACCGGTTATCAATAACTATTATCAGAAAGTATGGGAACAGGGCGACCTGAGTGGTGGTGTTCTCATTGCAAAAGGCAATAAAATCGTTTTCGAAAAATACCGGGGATTTGGCAGAGAAAATAAGCAAATGCCAATTGATGAAAACACACCGCTTCACGTAGCTTCCGTCAGTAAGACAATGACCGCAATGGCTGTCTTAAAGCTGATTGAGGCCGGAAAACTGAAAATGGAAGATAATATAACAAAGTTTTTCCCAAAGTTTCCGTATAAAGATATTACCGTTTTCAGCCTGCTTTCCCAGAGAAGCGGGCTTCCGAAGTACGAGCATTTTGACCAGAGTATAAAACCGGCACCGGAAGAATTAAAAAAAGAGTTTCTCACCAATCAGGATGTGCTGGATATGCTCATCAAATATAAGCCGGAACTGGCAAGAATGTCCAACACAGGCTTTATGTATTGCAATACCAACTTTGCGATGCTGGCTCTGATAATTGAGAAAGTTACGGCAACACCATTTCCGCAGGCTATGCAGGAGATTCTTTTCAAGCCGCTGAAAATGAACCACTCTTTTATATTTCAGAAAAAAGATATTCCTACCGCCGCTCAGTCATTTTTCAGCGGATACAGATTATATCCGTTAGACAGGCTGGATCTTATTTATGGTGATAAAAATGTCTACACCACGCCAAGAGATCTGATGAATTTTTCAGTAGCGCTGTTTTCAAAAGATTTCCTGAGACCGGAACTGGCAAGCAAGATTTTCGAACCTTACAGTAATGAGAAAAGAGGAATCAACAATTATGGCCTGGGCTTCCGGATGAAGGAATTTGATAACGGCGAAAAGCTGACGTATCATAATGGCTGGTGGCACGGAACTAATTCCGTTTTCGCGCACCTTCTCAAGTCAAAAGTTACTATCGTTGCAATCGGGAACAAGTATTCACAAAGGGTTTATTCTGCGCTGGCATTATCAGGATTGTTTGAAGATTTTCCTTTTGAGATGGAAAAGCTCAATAAAACAATGAATCCTAAAGGAACAAGTGAAAAAGATTCGGCATCTGCCGGAAACGGAGAATTGTAGAATTATTACTTCGAACCACTTTGTTAGGTTTGGGGCGCCTTTATCCGCCTTCCGTTTCCGCTTGTCACTCTGAACTTGCCGAAGAGTCCACTCAAGTCGGGGCGCAGTTTCAAAATAAAAACAAATTGTAATAAAAATACAATTAACGGCGAAAACCTAAAAATATTATAAAAAATAATAAATTGATAATCAGAATCTTAATAAATATTAAGGTTCTTTTTTTATTTTAGATGTAATAAAACATAACAGGCAAATGTCTTATCTTTAAACGACCAGGAATCCAAGGGTTTTCAAAACTAAAAATTTGAGACCAAAACATTAAACTGAAAATCTATGACTCAGGAAATCTTTAAACAAACGGTATTTATTCTCAAAGATGAGATGTTCCGTTTTGCGAAAAAATTTCTGATGAGTGCAGATGAAGCCGAAGATGTGGTAATGGACCTGATGATGAAGTTCTGGCAAAGAAAAGAAGAACTTCTCGTCATTGAAAATCTGAAAAGTTTTGCATTAAGAAGTGTCAAAAACGAATGCCTGAACCGGCTGAAGCATCACGAGGTCAAACTCGGGTTTGCAAGCCAGACGAGGCACCAGTCAGAGCTTTATCAGATAGAAACGAATAATATGAAAGAGCAGATTCTGGGATTTATCAACCAGCTGCCTGAAAAACAAAAAATGGTCATTCACTTGAAAGATGTCGAAGAATATGAAATTTCGGAGATTTCACAGATTATGGAAATGGAAGAAAATGCGGTCCGCGTGAATCTGATGAGAGCCAGACAAAAAGTGAAAGAGTCAATAAACAAGCTTTATGCGTATGAAAACCGACAGATACAAGGATTGGGAATCTAGATTCTTCGAAGGCGAAGAGCTGACGCCTGAAGAAGATTTGTTCCTGAAAAACGAAAGCAACAACCCGTACTTCTCTTTTCTTAAAGAAGAGAAAAAAGAAAAAATGGATCTTAATTTCGAGGATTTTCTGAAAAAAACGGAAGAGCCGAAGATCATTCCGATGCCAGTTACAAGGAAGAAAACATATTCACAATATTGGATGGCTGCGAGTTTGATTTTGCTAATGGGAATCAGCGGAGTCTGGATGTTTAATAATCCGGAAACTTTAGAGCCACAGATGGCCAGACATACTAACAAGTCAATGCCGGCTGAGCCCATTGAAGTCACTCCGGACAGTGGAACAGAAAATCCGTCAGAGGTTCTGGCTCAGAATAATTCCGGACAGGAAAAAGCCGGTAAAGAAGTAAAAATATTAACTCAACATCAGAAATCAAAAACGCAATTTGTTCATCAGCCAAAACAAATTGATACAGATAATCAAAACCAGCCAAAAGTAGCCACGGATTCGGATTATAACCCGAATTATGTGATCATCAATGGCAAGCCTGTCTACAGCGAGCAGGAAGCAATTGCGGTAACAGAGGACACTTTTAATTATTTTGCAAGTAACGTTACACAAACCATAAATCACGCAGAATCTGCACAGAGTCAGGTAGATTTATACAAGATTCTGAATTTTTAAATTATAAAAAACAGACGGAAAAGCAATCAACGAATCTGAAATAGTACTAAACGCATTGCCAATCCGAAATGATTTCCGTCCAACGGAAAGACCTTAAACCAATTAGAAATTACTTATGAAAAAAATAGCATTATTAATCGTATTATTTCTCCTGTCTACTAATATTTTCGGACAGACAGAAGAACTCAATAAGCTCTTTGATAAATATCAGGACACCGAAGGTGTGACCTCTATCAAGATTGCGAAACCTATGTTCAAATTATTGAATAATCTTAAAATAGATGATGAAGAACTAGGGAAGATCCAGCCGCTTTTAGGCAAAGTAAACGGACTGAAAATGCTAGTTCTTGAGAAATCCGGAACATCTAAGAATCCGATTATCAACGAAGGAAAGATCGAGAAAGATATTGCCGCATCACTTAAAAATATGAAGTATGAAGAGCTGGTAACTGTAAACAGTAAAGATGCGAAGATCAAGTTTATGGCTCAGGATATTACGGCCAATGTGATGGATAACCTGATCCTTAACATTATGTCAGATGACAGCTCAGTGCTGATGATGCTGGACGGAAAGATTTCTATGGATGATGTCAATAACCTGATGTCTGAAACAAAAAATGTCACTTCATTAAATCCGGTGTCTACTATTAAATCAGACAATGTCAATGTTGGAAGTGTGAGAAATGTGCCCGCTTTTACAGGCATCGAAACATCATCAGGCGTTGATGTAGAGTTCAGCCAGACTCCGAACCAGAGTGTCACGGTAAAAACAGAACCGGAAAAACAGCAATATGTGATTACGGAAGTAGAAAACGGTGTTCTGAAAATATTTATCAGAAACAGAGGTGCCAGAAATCTTAATTTCAATAACTTGAAAGTAATTGTAAACGGCCCGAATCTGTCTAAATTAGTGACAAAATCAGGTTCTTCATTTAAAACAATGACACCTGTGAGTGAGTCTGCTTTTGCTGCAAGCTGCACATCCGGCTCTCAAGTCTCCGGAGATTTCAGAATCTCTACAAATACTGCTCTGGAAGTCGCTTCCGGCGTGAGTGTCAAAATGAATCTTGAAACCAAATCCCTTGCTTTGGAAGCCAGCAGCGGAAGCTCTATCAAACTTTCCGGCAAGGCGGAATCCAGCGCAGTAAGTGCCAGCAGCGGAAGTTCGGTTTCGGCAAGTGATTTCGTGACGAAGTCTGCAGTAGTAGATGCATCTTCCGGTGCCAGTGTGAAAGTCAATACGACCCAAAGCATTACCGCCAGTGCAAGTTCGGCAGCATCTGTACAATACAGAGGCAATCCGTCCAAAGTAACTAAATCTGCCCAGGAAGTAACGGGCGCAAGTGTAACCTCAGTAAACTAAACTATTATGCTACGATTCTTATACCTTATTATTTTGACGATTGTCGGTTTCTTTCTTCAGTCGTGTATGGTTTCCCAAAATAAAGTTCACACCGACTTTTTTGACAATCCGGGATTCAAGAACAACTCTACTTTTGTGAGTATCAATGTTCCGACTTTCCTTGCCAAATCTTATGTGAAACAAGCCTTGAAAGAAGACGGCGAAAGCCAGGAAGTGATAGATCTTATCAAAAAAATCAGCGATGTGAAAATTCTGATTGTAGAAAAATCCAAAACACCTGTAAGAGCAGAGTTTCAGAAATATCTTGCAAAGAACAATTATGAAGAATGGATGTCTGTGAAACAGCAAGGGCAATTGATCAGCATCAATGCACAGCAATCTAAAGACATTATCAAAAGAATGATTATTACAGTTAATGATGACAATGAAGAAAGTGTTTTCGTGGATGTGAAAGGCAAATTCACGCCGGATGATATCTCAAAAATCATTAACGCTACAGAGAAAAATCAAATCAAAATTCATAGAAACTAAATTTTCAATTGAACCACTATTTTTTAGTGGTTTTTGTGCTTTGTAGAATTTTGGACTTTCTGTAAACTGCAATGTTTCTGATTAATTCTAACGGAAGTTCCGATATCAACGGAATCTGAATTGCACTTTTTGAAGTCTTGTAATTTTTGAGTTCTTTTTCAAAAATAACAATCGCTTCTGAACCGGGATAGATTCCGATATGGTTTTTGTAGGCTGCAAAATGAATTAAGTTCTTGTTCTGATAAGTAAAAGTTGGCATCGCATATTTGAAGCATTCTTCAACCTGCGGGATTTCATTTTTAATCTCAGTTCTGATGTATTCTAATTTCTTAATAATTTCCTTATCAAAATCAGAAAAATAATCCTCAAAGCTTTTGTAGATTTTCATCAGAATTTTGTTTTTGTCACCTTATCGTGAGATTTCAGATAGAGTGGAAGAGCCGCTGAACCGTACCATTTGTAAATCTCTACATCAAAAATTCCGGATTTGACAGAAGGGTCGGTGAGTACCAAACTTTCTGCTTCCTCTTTGGTTTTCGCATCGAGAATAAAGATCCCGGAATAATCTCTTTCGTTTTTCTCCTGCATTGGTCCGGCGACAATCAGTTTTCCTGCTTTTGCCAGCTTTCCGATATTTTCCATATGACCTTTCATCAATTCTGATTTTTTTACTTTGTCTGTAATTTCAGCTTTTCCTTTCTTGAGAATCACGAGATAATAGGTTTTCATTCCGTATTGGTCTGCGCCAAGAGAGTCGGCGAGCTTCTGATCGAATTCTTTATTTTGAGCATTGGTGAATGACGAAAATAGAATCAGGGAAAAAAAAGCAAATGGTAATTTCATCTTTTGAAGTTTTACTCAAATTTAGAATAAAAAATGAAATCTGAAATTGGCATAAGACAATTATCTCCTGAATCTGAAATATTCCGTCAATTCGTGCTCTTTACCTTTCAGAAAATCGGAAGCCATTGCCATCCCGATGACCGAAAATGTAATCCCATTTCCTCCAAAACCTAAGACAAAATAAGCGCTGGGAAAGTTGGGATGTTGCCCAATGTATGGTAAACCGTCTTTGGTTTCACCAAATGTGCCTGCCCAAACAAAGTCGGTTCTGAAGTTATTGTCCGGCAGATATTTATTGATTTTTTTAACCAGCTTTTCCTCTTTGTCAAACAGTAAATAATCCCGTTTTTTTGCATCCACGAATTCTTCATCTTCGCCGCCCATCAGGATTCGGTTGTCATCCGTGGTACGCATATAGATGTAAGGATTCGCCGTGTTCCAGACGAGTAAACCGTTGAGTTCCTTATTGTATTCCTTATCGCATTGTTCACCAACAATGGCGTAAGTTGAAAGCAGATTGACAAATTTATCCTTGATGATTTCCGTGCTTTCGAAGCCGTTGCAGAAAATTACTTTTTTGGCTTTGATGGTATTTCCATAGTCAGTTGTTGCCGTAACGCCGTTTTTCTTATAATCGAATTTGATAATATCAGTTTTGTCAAAAATCCTCAAGCCTTTTTTATGATTGAAATGCAAAATGTCGTGTGCCAGACAAAACGCATCAATGCTGCCGCCTTGTTCGGATAGGATTCCGCCAAAAGTATTCTCGATTTTAAATTGCTTTTTAATCTCGTCTTCAGATAGCCATTTCACAGGAAACTTTGCCGCTTTTCTGGCTTCGAATTCTTTTTTCAGGAGCGGAACATCTTTTTTCAATGCCGCAAAATAAAGAGATTTTTTCTTCGCAAAGCCACAATCAGACTTAACTTCCTTAGAGATTTTCTGTAAATCATCAATGGAATTGTAGCACGCCCAATAGGCTTTTTCCGCACCTTCTTGTCCAATCATCTCAGACAGTTTGAACAGTGCAACATCAATCTCGTATTGCAACATCGATGTTGTGGCGCTTGTACTTCCGTTTCCTATTTCGCGGCGGTCAACCAAAACAGTTTTATACCCGTCTTTTATCATTTGATGGGCGAGAAGCGAACCGGTAATTCCGCCTCCGATGATGAGTATTTCAGTTTCGATATTTTCCCGTAGCGATGGATAAGAATGTTTCAATCCATCTTTTACCAACCAAAATGGTTCGGGAGATTTTAGTTTCATATAGTTTATTTCTGATTTGAATTTTGTTCTAATCAAAAAGTAAACCGTGATTTTTTAGAATGAAAAAACCTCAAAGAATTTCCTTTGAGGTTAGTTTTAATAATTGGCTGGCGACCTTCGCCTACATATTTCTTCTGTACTTTCCGCCCACTTCAAAAAGCGCATTGGTGATCTGTCCAAGAGAACAGTATTTCACGGCATCCATCATCACTTCGAATAAGTTTTGCTGATTGATGGCTGCGTGTTGTAAAGTTTTCAGAGCATCTGCAGATTTATCATTATTAGATTTTTGGAAGTTGTGAAGCATTTCAATCTGGAACTGCTTTTCCTCCTCAGTCGAACGGATGACTTCTCCCGGGCGAACTGTTGGCGAACCGTCTTTTCCTAAGAACGTATTTACGCCAATAATCGGATATTCTCCGGTATGTTTCAGCCATTCGTAATGCATTGATTCTTCCTGAATTTTTGAACGTTGATACATCGTTTCCATCGCACCCAAAACGCCACCTCTTTCAGTGATTCTATCGAATTCCGCATAAACAGCTTCTTCCACTAAATCTGTTAATTCTTCAATAATGAATGAACCCTGAAGCGGATTTTCATTTTTCGCTAAACCTAATTCTTTATTGATAATCAACTGAATTGCCATCGCTCTTCTTACCGATTGCTCAGTCGGAGTTGTAATCGCCTCGTCATAAGCATTGGTATGCAAAGAATTACAGTTATCATAAATTGCATACAACGCCTGTAAAGTTGTTCTGATATCGTTGAAATCAATTTCCTGCGCGTGAAGAGAACGTCCCGAAGTCTGGATGTGGTATTTCAACATCTGACTTCTTTCGTCGGCTCCGTATTTCAGTTTCATTGCTTTTGCCCAGATTCTTCTTGCTACACGTCCGATGACTGAATATTCAGGGTCGATTCCGTTGGAGAAGAAGAACGATAAGTTAGGAGCAAAATCATTAATATCCATTCCTCTTGACAAATAATATTCCACATACGTGAAACCGTTTGCCAACGTAAATGCCAACTGAGAAACCGGATTTGCTCCTGCTTCCGCAATGTGATATCCGGAAATAGAAACCGAATAGAAATTTCTTACTTTTTGTTTGATGAAATATTCCTGAACGTCACCCATTAATCTCAATGCAAATTCAGTCGAGAAAATACAAGTATTCTGAGCCTGATCTTCTTTTAAAATATCTGCCTGAACGGTTCCACGAACGGTTGCGATGGTTTTAGCTTTGATTTCGGCGTAAACATCAGTTGGAATTACTTCATCGCCAGTGATTCCTAATAATTTTAAACCTAAACCATTATTGGAAGGTGGTAATTCTCCGTTATATTTTGGTCTTGCTAAACCTTTATCGTCGAATTTTGCTTTTAAAACTTCCTCAACCTTAGCCTCAAGATTATTTTCAGCAATATATTTTTCAACATTCTGGTCAATCGCTGCATTCATAAAGAAAGCCAACAACATCGGCGCTGGTCCGTTAATCGTCATTGAAACTGAAGTCAATGCATTCACCAAATCAAATCCTGAATATAGTTTTTTCGCATCATCCAAAGTGGCGATAGAAACTCCCGCATTTCCGATTTTACCATAAATATCAGGTGGTAAAGCCGGGTCTTGTCCGTACAATGTTACCGAGTCGAAAGCCGTAGATAAGCGTTTTGCGGGCATTTCTGCAGAAACGTAATGGAATCTTCTGTTGGTTCTTTCCGGGCCTCCTTCTCCTGCAAACATTCTCGTTGGATCTTCTCCGGTTCTTTTGAAAGGATAAATTCCCGCAGTATAAGGGAAGCTTCCCGGAAGATTTTCCTGTCCTTTCCATTTGATCAAATCGCCCCAATCATTGTATTTTGGTAAAGCAATTTTTGGAATTCTTAAATGAGATAAAGATTCTGTTGAGGTTTCAACCTTAATTTCTTTTCCTCTTACAAAATAGGAGTAAAACTCTTCGTGGAAAGCTTTTTTCGTATCGTCCCAGGTTTTCAGGAAGTCGATGTTTTCCTGTTGAAGTTCTTTCTCAGCTTTTTGATATTCGGCGTCTAAAGTTTCATTAGATATGATTTTTTTAACACCATCAATATGATACATTTTTCTTGCAAGTTCAGCTTGTTTTTCGATGTTCGCATCATATTGTTTGTTGTTTTCAACGATTTCGGAAAGGTAACGTACTCTTTTTGGCGGAATAATCGTTACTTCATCTGTAATTTCCTGTTCAACAAAACCTTTTAGATCTAAATCAGCAAATTTATTATTGACTTTAGAAACCAGTCTGTTGTATAATTCAGTCGTTCCGTGATCATTGAACTGAGATGCTTTTGTAGCATAAACCGGCATTTCATCCAACGGCTGTTCCCACAATAAATGGTTTCTCTGGAACTGTTTTCTAACCGCCTGAAGCGCATCAAGCGCTCCTCTTTTATCAGATTTATTTAAAGCCACCAAATCCGCATAATCCAGCATATCGATTTTTTCCAACTGTGTAGAAGCTCCGTATTCAGGAGTCATCACGTACATTGAAACATCAGCAAAATCCGAAACTTCTGAACCTGATTGACCGATACCTGAAGTTTCTAAGATGATCACATCAGGATGAGCCAGTTTCAACACATTTAATGCGGAATGAATGAACGGGGAAACAGAAACGTTGTTTTCTCTTGTTGCCATTGAACGCATATAGACTCTAGGATCATTGATCGCGTTCATACGGATTCGGTCTCCCAGAAGCGCTCCTCCGGTTTTCTTCTTTGAAGGGTCAATCGAAATGATGGCAATTTTTTTATCAGGATTTGAACGTAAGAAACGCCTTACCAATTCATCTGTTAAAGATGATTTTCCCGCTCCTCCGGTTCCTGTGATCCCGATAATCGGAATATTTAGATCTTTTGATTTTTCATCAATGGCTTTTACCAGTTCAGGTTTTTCATCTGAAAAATTTTCAACAGCAGAAATGATTTTGGCAATACTTGTCGGATTTTCAAAATTGATAGAATCCAGATCTTTGACATCAGCATCTTTTCCTGTCGGAAAATCTGATTTTTGAACCAAATCGTCGATCATTCCCTGCAAACCGAGTTCGCGGCCGTCATCCGGAGAATAAATTCTGTCGATGCCGTAAGCCATAATATCTTCAATTTCTTCCGGCAGAATCACACCGCCGCCGCCGCCAAAAATTTTGATTTGCGGTGAGTTTTTTTCTCTTAAAAGGTCGTAGATGTATTTGAAATATTCATTATGACCGCCTTGATAAGAAGTTAAAGCAATTGCGTTCGCATCTTCCTGAATGGCGGTGTTCACCACTTCTTCTGCCGATTTATCGTGTCCAAGGTGAATGACTTCGCATCCTGTTCCCTGAATGACACGGCGCATAATATTAATAGCAGCATCATGACCGTCGAATAATGACGCAGCCGTCACGATTCTGACTTTATTTTTTGGAGTATATTTTTGGGTTTCCATTAGTAAAAACGATTGTGCCCAAAGATAATATTTTTTAAGAAATGGGAAAGGATTCTGGAGTTTGAGGGGATAGGAGTTTGAGAGTGATAGAGTCTTAGTTTTTTTGTCGTACTTTGGAAACACGAATCCGTAGCCCCGATAGTAGCGGCATCCTTTTTTGTTTTTTCTTCTTCACCTTTCTTTCAAGATAAAAATGTTCTTAAAAACAAAAAAGATACAGCCCTTCGACGAGCTCAGGATAAACTATTAGCGGGATAAAGCTCCTAAAAATTATTGCTTGATGAATTTGAAATTTTTGTTGCCTTCCTGAGTTTTTATAATCAGCATATACACACCGCTTGGTAGTTTGGAAACGTCAATTCTGGATTTGGATTCCGACAGCATCTGTTTTCCACTCAAATCATAAATATGAACTTTCTGAATGTCATATTTACTGCTTACAATATTCAGAACATCCGAAGTTGGATTCGGATAGATGTTGAAATATTTTGCGGTTTCTGCTGTTCCCAGAACTTTTACAAGCGAAATAGGTTCGCGGAAAAGCGAAACTTCAAAAAATGCATTGTTGTCCAAAACGGAATAGGTGTAGGCTTCTGCTGTGTAGGTTGCATAATCTTCTTCCGCAACACTGTTGAAAGTAAGATCTGCAGAATTATTGTTGACTTTCTGATCCAGATTTTTATACCAGCTAAATGTATATTCGTTTCCGGAAAGGGACTGATCCAGCTTTGCAAACTGCCCGATCACGCCAAGCACTTCTTTTTCCGAATCGTATCGCTGCGGCGAGTAATCCAGCTCGGTTTGGAGATTGTAATCTGTAATATAATTGGAAAGTTGAGCTTTATTGAAACGATTGTTACTCAGATGTGTGATTTCTGGCAAACGGTCATAAAGATCACCGGAAAGTTGATTGCTATTAAGATTCAGCATCAATAATTTTGGCATAGAAAGAAATTCCTGAGGAAAGTTTCCGGACAAAAGATTGTTATTTAGAAAAAGCTGCTGAAGATTATTCAGGTTGGGCAATAGTGACAGGCCTCCGGCGATTTTATTTCTTCCTAAATTAAGTGTCTGAAGTTTCTGAAGCTGAGCGATCTGAGCAGGAATCTGAGCAAGCTGGTTGCTTTCCAGAGATAACCATTGCAAATTGGTAAGTGCGGACAATCCGGATACATTTTGCTCCGTTAATTTATTATTACTTAAGTTTAGCGTTGTGAGTTGTGTAAGCTGAGAAACCTGAGACGGAATCTCGGTAAGCTGCATCCCGGAGAGTGACAGTGATTTAAGATTCGGATGATTGGCAATATTGGCAAAAGCATTGGCCGGAATCAGATTATTGTCCAGATTTAAGCTTTCTAAATTGGCAAACGCTATGATCTTTGCGGGAATATTGGTGAGTCCAAGGTCTGCAATATTGAGAATCCTGATATTATTAAAATTCTGCAAAAGCGCATTGGCATCTGCTATCGCAAAAAAATTACCTCCCAACGCCAGATCCTCCACATTGAAAAGGCCGGCTAACGCTGCGGCAGGATTCCCTGTGAGCCTGTTATTGCTGATATCTAACTTAGTGAGCGTGCTGATGGAAGATATTCCGGCGGCAACATCCCCGGCAAGCTGGTTGTTGCTGAGATCCAGCTTTGTAAGTTTGGATAAGGATGCAATATTTGCAGGGAAACTGCCTTTCAATGCGTTACCGGAAAGGTTAAGCTCCGTAACTGTCCCGTTTTTCACGACTACGCCAAACCAAGTCCGGGGATCGTTTTGCAGATTCCAGGTTCTGTTCCAGCTTACACCGTTGGTGGAGTTGTAAATACTGATCAATGCATTTCTTTCCGAATTGGAAATGCTCCATTGGGAAAAAACGAAATTGGAAATCAACAAAAAGAGTAATATTTTTTTCAAATCTGTGCAAAATTAAAACGCAAATATAATAGATAATAGAATCGCTTGGATTATTTTATAAAAAATTAATGATTATTTTCGTGCAAAAATTATTTAGGATGTATAAATATTTATATTTTTTTGCTGGTGTATTTACCTTGATTTTAGGATTCTCTTTTTATCTTTCTTATTCTAATCTTTCAGGCAATCAGTTCATTTACCCGCTGGATGATGCATATATTCATCTGGCAATTTCAAGGAATGTTGCTGAAAATGGGATTTGGGGAGTTAATCCCAACAGTTTTGATAGTGCGTCATCTTCTATCCTTTATACTTTACTGCTTAGTGTATTTATTAAAATTTTCGGGGATAATGTTTACTATCCGTTATTTATCAATATCATTTGCGGGTATTTATCCATATACTATATTTTCAGATACTTTTATGACTACTTTGGAAAGAATGAGCTTCTATTGGGAGTTTCCCTTTTTATCCTTTCTTGTCAAATGAATTTAATGGTATTAATAGGGATGGAGCAAACACTTCATATTTTGCTCACGATAACAATGATTTATTATCTGACTGATAGTTTGAGATTGGGATTCTCCAAAAAACATATTTTTAAATTGCTGTTATTTACTGCTTTATTAGGAGCAGTAAGGTTTGAAAGTATGTTCTTTATTCTTATTTTATCTCTTCTGTTAGCATTAAGAAAAAACTGGAAAATTGCATTGGCTATATTTTTTGTTGGCTTTCTTCCAATTTTATTGTTTGGAATTTATTCCATAGAGCATGGAGGGTATTTTTTTCCTAATTCTCTTTTGATGAAAGGTAATTATCCGGAATCCAATTTTTTCTTTAGTCTCTGGAGCATTTTTAAAAAGGGAATTTTATTAAATATTTCTTTTTACAAGTTATTTGTAGCACCGCTGGTTATAGTTGTGTTTTATTTTCTATCCAAATATAAAATTTCGGAATGGCATAAAATTATTCTTAATGAAACTGTTTCCCTTACTGTTGTTGGAACGGTAATTTTACATAGTTTATTTGCAGTAATACGTTACCGGTATGAAAATTATCTTATGGCTGCTATTGTGATGGTCACGGTTCCTATGATTACTTATTTTTTTTCTAAATTTAATGTTGGTAAAGGAAATCTGACTTATAAAAAAATTACTATATCGGCATTTTCCGTAATGATTATTTATTGTTTTTATATTACATCAATTAATTATAAGGTAATAAAATATGCTTCCAAGAATATTGAAGAACAACAAATAGAAATGTCTAGACTATTAGGGCGATTTTATAAAAATCAGAATGTTGTGGTTAATGACATAGGTGCAATAGCTTATTTTTCTGATGTTAAGATCTATGATATTGCAGGTCTTGCTACTACAGATGTTGCGGGATATTATTATAAAAATAAATATTTGGATCCAGGAATTTTTAATAAGAACTATCATAATTATATGGCAAGTCAAATATTAAAAAAACAATCAAGTGTAGCTGTTATTTATCCAAAATGGTTTCCTAACGGTATTCCAGCATCTTGGATGCCAATTGCATCTTGGACTATTCAAAAGAAAATGGGAGTGGCAAATCAGACTGTTGTTTGGTATGCAATGAATAAAAAGGAAGCAGAAACTTTATCGAAAAACCTAAAAAGATTTGACCTTAATAAAAATGTAACGCAATATTACTATATTTATAAATAAAAAAAAATCCAGCATATTAGCTGGATTTTTTTGAATCTGGAGTTTTATTTTCCAAGATAAGAATTGTACATCCAGACTTCTTTTTCCTGCTCTGTGATATAGTCGCTCATTTGTGAGTTGGTTCCTTCATCACCCGCTTTATCAGTAATATCCAGAAGTTCTCTTTGTAAATCTATAACCACTTTAAAGGAATTGAGAATGATTTCTACACTTTTATTTCCGTCAGTCACTTCTTTGCTTTCTTTTATTGAAGAAACAGCTAGATAATCTGAATAATTATGAGCCGGAGTTGCACCCAGAGTTAAGATTCTTTCGGCAATTTCATCAATTTTCAGAACGAGATTGTTGTAGAGCTCTTCAAATTTCGGGTGAAGGGTAAAAAACTGTTCTCCTTTGATATTCCAGTGAGAACCTCTTGTGTTTTGATAGAACACGGAATAATTAGCTAATAAAACATTGAGCTTTTCTGCAATTTTTTGGCAATCGGCTTCTTTCAGTCCGATTAATGCTGCGTTTTTCATAATTTATTTAATATTTAGATTGTTACAAAATTAAAGACTTGATTTTATATATTGATCTTTATTCCTATAGTTTTAAACTATTCCTTAAAACGAAATTTATCTTTTATATCAATGAAAATGCCAGAATGAGATAAAAAGATTTTAGTCAAAACGAATATTTATTTCTAACTGCTTGTGGATTAAAAAATTATTCATATTTTTGCACCCTAAAATAAAAAGCAATTAAATGCCTACTATTCAACAATTAGTAAGAAAAGGAAGAGCCACGCTTGCCAAGAAGAGCAAATCGGCTGCCCTTGATTCTTGTCCACAAAGACGAG